>JANMWI010000109.1:0-17914 GCA_031393955.1 Acidobacteriota bacterium | reverse complement strand
CTGCTGGCGACCTCGGCGGTCAGCGCGGTGGTGCTCGGCTTCGCGCTCCAGGACACGCTCGGCAACGCCTTCGCGGGCCTGGCGATTCAGAGCGAGAAGCCGTTTCACGTCGGTCAGTGGGTGCGCGTCGGCGAGTTCGAGGGGCGGGTCGCAGAGGTGACGTGGCGCGCGACCAAGCTGCGCACCAAGACCGGCAACTTCGTCGTGCTGCCGAACAACATCGTCTCGAAGGAGCCGATCATCAATTACTCGGAGCCGGCGGCGCCGACCCGGATCGAAGTCGAAGTGGGTGCGAGCTATCTGGTTCCCCCGGCGACGGTGAAGGCGGCCATCTTCGAAGCGATCGTCAACGCGCCGCGAGCGCTGAAGATTCCGGCTCCCGACGTCGTCCTCGCCGGCTTCGACGCCTCGGCTATCACCTACCGGGCGCGCTTCTGGATCCAGGATTTCGAGCAGGACGAACACGCCCGCGACCAGGTGCGGACGGCGATCTACTACGCGTTCGGCCGCCACGGGATCGAGATTCCCTGGCCGATCCAGGTGGAATATCAACGGCCGTGGCCCGACGATGGGCCCGATGTCCACCGCTCCGAGCGCGAGCGGCTGCTGCGGAAGGTCGACCTGTTCGCCGGGCTGACCGACGAGCAACGCAGCGATCTCGCCGCCGCCACCACCGACAAGCTGTTCGGGCATGGTGATGCGATCGTCCGGCAGGGACAGGAAGGGCACTCGATGTTCATCGTCTGCGCCGGATGCGCGGTGGTGGTGCTCGAGCCGCAGGGGCACGAAGTCGCGGTCATCCCGGTCGGCGGCTATTTCGGGGAGATGTCGATCCTGACGGGAGACCCGCGGACCTCGACCGTCCTGGCCCGCGGTGAAACGCGCGTGATCCAGATTGACGCCGATGCCTTCAGGCGCCTTGGCGCCGAGCACCCGGAAGCGATCGAGCAGATTGGCCTGGCGGCGGCCACCCGGCGCGCCGAGCTGGAGCAGATCCGCGCGTCGTCGCAGGAAACCACGGTGGCCGTGGCGCCTGCGACGCTGATCGCGAGAATGAAGAAGTTCCTGCGCCTCGCCTAGCCGCTAGCGGTAGCGTGCCTCGCGGTAGCCGCGGTCGTAACCGTCCTGGAAGCCGCGGCGATAGAGATCGCGATACTGGTCGCGCGAACCGTCGCGGCTGTCGTAATGGCGGTCGCCGGCGCGATACCAGGCATGGCGCAGCGGGTCGAACGAGCGGCCCTTGCGCGCATCCTCCTGCCCCTTCTCGTAGCCGTCCTGGACGCCGTTCTGCACGGCGACGCCGTTGCCGCGGTAGGTTCCCGGATACTGCGGATAGCGGTCAGCGCCGCCGGGATAACCGCGGCTGTCGCGGTTGTCGGGGTAATAGACCGGCCCGCGCGGATCGCGCCGCGGCACGGCGCGGCCGTATCCCGGCCGACCGTCCTCGTAGCGGCCGCGTGAATTGTCGTAGCGCCGATACGCCTCCGAATAGCCGGCCGCGTAGCCGCTGCGGAACGACTCCCGGTAGCGGACCGGATCGCCGAACTCGCGGTGGTAGCCCTTGTCAGCCTGACGATAGGTCTTCTCGTCCTCGAAGCGGAACGCTTCTCCCTTACGTCCCTCTTTCTGGCCTTCCTTCAACCCTTCGCGATATCCGTTGTCGTATGCCACTCGCTGGGAGTCGTAGTACGACCGGCGGTCGTCGGCGCCGTACGACACATGCGGCCGGCCGAGCCAGTCCGCCGATTGCGCCCGTGCCTGACCCGACGCCGCCAGCGCGGCAATGCCCATCAGCGGTACGAGGATGAAACGTTTCATGTTCGGCCTCCGTCCGGCGGCGCGATCGCCGCCTGCGTGAGGAAACCGCAAGATCCAGGCCGCGCCGGCGCTGCAAATTCACGAGAAATGAAGGCAAATTAGCGGCGCCTCACGGCTGACGTCGCGGCTGGAGGACAGTCGCGCGAGGGGAGAGGACAACACGGAGTTCCGGGCTCGGGGCAGCCGGCTTACTCCGTCCACACGATGACGCGCTCGCCGGACGGGGAGCGGTGGTCGACGACCAGCGTCGGACCGTAGCGCTCGAGATCCTGGACGGTCAGCTTGAGATCCTCGAGCTGGACGCGATTGCCGTTGAAATCAATCGAGCCGCCGCGGGTCTTCAGGCGCAGCAGCCAGAACGGAATACTGATCCGCACGACCCGTCCGTCCTCGGGCTCGAATGCCATCACGCGGAGGGTCTCGGGAGTCCGGGCGCCGGCCGGCGTCGGACGGTCGGTATTCGAGCGGAGATAGCGGCCACGATCGTCGAGCTCGATCAGCGGCTGTTCCGCCGCGAAGCGCGCGGTGATGTCATCGAAGGCGCGCGCCGCCCCGATCGGCGACTCGCGGCGCGTCTCGACGTGGCGGGAAAAGAAGTAGATGCCCGCCCCCGCCACCGCGATCAGTCCGAGGATGCCGACGATGACGATCGCCGCCACGACCCATACCCATGTCTTCACCTTACCGGCCATCAGCGCTCCTCGAGAGGGTCGTCGCGTTGTCCACGCACAGCGGGTCGCCGCCGCGGCGGCACAGGCGGTCTGCTTCCCGCGCCTCCACGCCGGCGGACTTGCGGTCGCCGCGGGCCAGGGCCATCCGGCCGAGCGCGACGTGGGCGCGCCCCTGGACCCACAGCTCCGCGTCGGGTGCGATCGCCCGCCGCAGATCGGCGTCCGCGTCAGCCCGCGCGAGCGCGGCCCGTGCCAGGCCGCGCTTGTATCGCCACAGCGCCTCTTCCCCTGGAATCAGCGGCCGCCGCTCGGCGCCGACCGACGCCAGCCCCTCGGTCAGGAGATCCTGCGCCGGCTGCGCCCGTCCGGCCCTGATCGCGGTGGCCGCCTCTTCGAGCACCAGCAGGCGGTTGCGCGGGTACATGCCGCGCAGTTGGCGGAGCACGGCGATGGCGTCGTCGTAGCGGGCCTCCCGGTTGTATATCAGGATCAGCGCGAACAGCGCCTCGGTGCGTGAATTGGCGCGCGGCCCCGAGCTGGCGCGAGTGTCGCGAGCCGCCTGTTCGATCAGCTGGATGCCTCGCTCGCGGCCGCCGCCGAACCCGGCGACGTAGGCCAGCGTCCGCATCGGCAGGGACAAGGTCGAGACGAGATAGCGGTAGGTGCCGACGATCAGGCCGGCGTCGGCGCGCGCCGGGTCGAGCGCGAGCACCCGCTCGTGCTCGTTGTAGCTGCGCCGCGCGGCCCTGAAGCCGGCGAGCATCCGTCCCTCGACGGTGGCGGTGTAGGACGCGTCCAGGCCGAGTGCGGCGCCGAGGTCGAAGTGCGCCTGCGGGTCCGCGTCCCGCGCGGCGACCCGCTGGCTGGCGAGCGTCGCGGCGCGGCTGGCGGCGTCCTTGAACTGGGCGGCGATGGCCGGCGGCGGCGGGGGCAGCGCGATGGTGTCGCGGGAGAACGCCCCGAGGTAGTGATCGACGGTCACGGCGCCGCGGCGGAACAGGATATTCAGCCACAGGACGCTGGCCAGCGCCCGGTACGGTCCGGGCTCCGCGGGGGCGATGGCGATGGCGCGATGCAGCAGCGCCAGCGCCTGATCGTGATCGAGGTTGTAGGCGAGATCGAGCGCCTGATTGGTCAGCTCGGTTGCCGCCGCGGGGGGCTGCGCCGCCCGGATCGGTGCCGGCGCAGCGGCGACGACGAGCGCCGCAAGCAGCAATACCGCCGCCGTTGGCCGCCGTCCTGGCATAGGACTATGATACCGTTCGAACACGGCGCGGCGTTGTACCATGCGTCGTCGCTATCGAGGAGGGTGTGGCATGCCCGCAGGGCGACCGAAGAAGAATCAGGAAGACGCGCTCATGAAATCCGCCGAGTTGATCGGCTGGGCGATTGGCGGTCTCGAACGTGAAATCACGCACACCCGCGAGCGCCTTGCCTCGCTGACGGCGCAGGCCGCGAAGCTACGCTCGCGCGCCGGATCGAAGCCGGGTCGTGCCACGGCCGCTGGGGCCGCGGATGCCGGGGGCGGCGCCGTCGAGGCGACCCGCAAGCGGAAGCGCCGGAAGATGACGCCGGAGGGGCGCAAGCGCATTTCCGACATGATGAAGAAGCGCTGGGCCGAACGCCGGAAAGACAAGTAGCTCAGAGCACGAACCCCCGCCCGAGGCCGCGCTCCGCCGCCTTCTCATAGGCCAGGTGCGCGGCCGCCAGATCCTCCGCCCCCATCCCCAGTGATTTGAAAATCGTCACCTCCGCGGCCGTACGCCGGCCCGGTACCGACCCCGCGGCCGCTTCGCCAAGCTCGCCGGCGATGTGCGATGCGTCGAACGCGGCTTCCGCGATCGGGATCAGCAGATCGCCGGCTTCGGCGAGGGCGCCGTTCCTGGAATCGACGAAGACCCGGCCGCGCGCTACCAGCGCCGTCTCCATTTCGCGCTCGCGCGGGCGGCACGCGCCGACCGCGCAGACGTGAGCGCCGTCCCCGATCCACGCGCTCCGGACGACCGGCTCGCGCGAGGACGTCGCCAGGACGATGATGTCAGCCCCCTCGACCGCCTCGCGTGCCGAGCCGCAGCCGGTGATGCCGGTGCGGCAACGGGGCGTCATCTCGCCGACGAACTGCGCCAGCCGTCCGGCGTTCGGGCTCCAGGCGCGGATTTCGCGGAGCTCCCTGACGCGTCCGATCGCCTCGACGTGGCTGCGCGCCTGCACCCCGGAGCCGATGACCGCCAGGATGCCGGCGTCCTGCCGCGCCAGCACCTGGGTCGAGACCGCCGACACCGCGGCGGTCCGCATCTCGGTGATCAGCCGTCCGTCGAGGATCGCCACCAGCTCGCCGGTCATCGAATCGAGCAGGAGGATGGTCGCGAGATGGGTCGGCAGGCCGGCGTCGGCGTTGCTGGCGAAGACAGTGACGAGTTTCGCGCCGAGGGCGGGCGGATTGGCGATGAATGCCGGCATCACCGCGAAGGCGGCGCGCTGGAGGCCGACCTCGACGACGGTCCTGACCGGCTGGATGACCGCGCCGGCGGAAAACTGCTCGAGCGCAGTTCGCATCGCGACGATCAGGTCGTCCATCGACAGCACGATCCGGATGTCTTCTTCAGACAGCAATAGCGGCATGGATCATCCCGGAGCGTTGTCTGCCGGCGATCAGTAGCCGATCGCGAGACCGTCTTTACGGGGGTCGGAGCCGCCCATCATCACGCCGCTGCGCTGGTCGAACAGGATGCCCTGGAACCCGCCGAACATCCCGATTTGCGTGACGATCGAATGGCCGCGGCGGCTGAGGCCGAACCGTGCCTCCGGCGAAATCGCCGACTCGAGGGCGAGCCCGGCGGCCGAGTGGCGGAAGCGCGGCGCTTCGCCGGCCTCCTGGATGTTCATGCCGAAATCGATCAGGTTGAGCAGCACCTGGACGTGCCCCTGCGGCTGCATGTCGCCGCCCATCACGCCGAACGACAGCCACGGCTTCTGATCCTTGAGCACCATTGCCGGCACGAGCGTGTGGAACGGCCGCTTGCCGGGGGCGATCAGGTTCGGGTGGCCAGGCTGGAGGGTGAAGAGCGCGCCGCGGTTGTGCAGCACGATGCCGGTCCGGCCGGCGACGATGCCCGAGCCGAAGGCCTCGAAGATCGACTGGATCAGCGACACCACGTTGCCGTCCCGATCCGCGACCGTCATGTAGATGGTGTCGCCGTGCGCCTGAGGATGCTCCTCGGGCGCCTGCGCGAAGCCGGGCAGCGCCAGCGGCGTGTAGGCGGCGGCGGCGTGGTCGGGGTCGAACTCACGGCGCCGCTCGGCCGCGAAGTCCTTCGAGAGCATCCGCTTCAACGCCTCGCCGGGGACCGCCCCCGCATCGGCCAGCCAGGCGTCCCGATCGGCGAAGGCCATCCGCGTCGCTTCGACCAGCAGGTGGAGGTAAGCCGCCGAGTTCTGGCCCATCGCCCGCAGATCGTAGCCCTCGAGGATGTTGAGCATCTCGAGCGCGACGACCCCCTGGGTGTTGGGGGGCAGTTCGAGCACGTCGTAGCCGCGGTAGGTGGTGGAAATCGGCGCGACCCAGTCCGGATGATTGGCCGCGAAGTCCGCTTCGCCGAGCAGCGCGTTGCGCTGGCGCATGTCGTCGGCGATGGCTTTCGCGATCGGCCCCTTGTAAAAGGCGTCGCGGCCGCCGCGCGCGATCTGCTCGAGGGTGGCGGCGAGATCAGGATTCTTGAAGACGTCGCCCGCGGCCGGCGCGTGGCCGCCCGGCAGGAAGGTCGCGGCGGCGGCCGAGTCGCGCGCCAGCATCGGGGCGGCATCCTGCCACTGGTTGGCGATGATCTCGCTCACCGGGTAGCCGTCGCGCGCATAGCCGATCGCCGGCTCGAGCGCGCGCGCCAGAGGGATCGTCCCATAGCGAGCGAGCAGCTCGCTCCAGCCGTCGACCACGCCGGGCACGCTCACCGACAGCTCGCCGCGGTACGGAATCGCGTCGAGACCGCGGCGGCGGAACTCCTCGGGCGTCGCCCGCGCCGGCGCCCGGCCGCTGGCGTTGAGCGCCCGGACCTGCTTGGTCTTGGCGTCGTAAACGAGCGCGAACAGATCGCCGCCGACCCCGTTCATCGTCGGCTCGACGACCGCGAGCACGGCGGCGGCGGTGACCGCGGCGTCGAAGGCGTTGCCCCCCTGCTGGAGGACGCGCAGCCCGGCGGCCGAGGCGAGCGGCTGGCTGGTGGCGATGAGACCGTTCCGGGCCATCACCACCGAGCGGGTCGAGCGCGGGTTCGCCGCCGGCCGATCTCCGGGGCCCTGCTGCGCCGCCGCGGCGGCAAGCCACAGGCACGGCAGCACCAATGCGCAAACGAGACGCCGCATGACAGCTCCGATCTGAAAAGGCGGGAGCGCGGACCGGGCGGGACGCCCGATCCACGAGTCTACTTGAGCGCGGCGAGCTTGTTCATGTCGATCTTGCCCGCCAGGTCGTGGAGCGGCTTGGTGTCGTCGATCTGATGCCCCTCGAGCTGGACGAGGAAGCGCTTGCCGACGAGCGCGTTGAGCTCGCCGTCCTTGCCGGCGCTGTCCCACTTCTCCCAGCCGGGCTGACCGCTCACCTTGGTGGATTTTTCGTAGCCGTCGGAGGTTTCCTTCTCGTAGCCGGCGGTCAGGAACATCGCGTACGGGGTCAGCAGGAGCTGGTTGAAGCCCGAGTCGATCATCTTGAGATCGATCCGCGACTCCCCCTTGGTGTACTCGACTTCGGCCTGGGAATACTTGAAGGGTGAGGACATCTTCTCGCCGGTCGGCTTGCCCTTCTGCCAGCCGCCGTAGTCGGGGAACAGCGCCTGCATGTCGTGGAAGCTGACCGGCTCGACGGCTTTCTCGTCCGAGCCGCCGCCGGCCATCGACTCGAGCCCCTTGGCCATCTGCTCGAGGCCCTTCGCCGCCGCGGCCGCGCCTGTCTCCGCGGCCTGCGCCGCCTGTTCGTTCTGCTTCGCTTCCTTTTTTTCCTCGCTTGACTTGCCGCAGCCGGCCGCGGCCAGCAGCCCGGCCAGCGCCAATACTCCAAGACGTCTCATCAGAACCCCTCCGGTGAAAACGCGACGCGCGATTCTACACCTCGCGGCGCGAATCGCGCAGTCGTGACCGGCCGATCCCGGAGGAAGGAGGTGGGCGCTCAGGCCAGGGTGATGACGAGGATGGTGATGGTCAGCAGGATCGCGACGAGCGCGTCGGCATTGCTCGAAAAATTCAAGTCGAACATGATGTGCCCCCTTTCAAAGCGTTAGACGGGGGCGACCCCGGGAAAGTTTAGCCGGTCACCGTTCTGTCACGGACTCGGCGGACGCCACGTAACTCTTGCGCGCCCGGGCGGCCATCGACGGCTTCTGCTTGATCCGCACCTCGAGCTTGTGAATCTTGCCGTCGAGGACCTGCGGCGTGAAGCCGAGCACGTACTGGCTGTGGAGTTCCTGCGCCACCCGCGTGAAGGTCGGGCCAAGCTCGGTGGTCTTCTTGAGCAGGAAGAATCCGCCGCCCGTCTCCTCCGAAAGGCGGCGCAGCCCGCGATCCGGGCTCGAGCGTACGCGCCGCTGGCCGTTGAAGTACTCGTTCTCCAGGCCGACCGAATAAATCATCACATCCTCGGCGCGCGCCCGGTCGGTGATTTCGCCCGCCCCCACCTTGCTGGCGTTGTCGTCGCCGTCGGTGAAGACCAGCACCACCTTGCGCCCGGGGATTCCCTTCAACTGCGACATGCTCTCGCCGATGGCATCGTAGAGCCGCGTCGGATAGCCGAAGTCGAGATCCCTGAGCGACCGGATCAGCTCGTCGCGGCTGCCGGTGACGGCATCGGGCAGGAACTGAATCTTGTCGTTGAACGCGCCGACCAGGCCCTGATCGTCCGGCAGCATCCGCATCAGGAACTGCTCCGCCGCCGCCTTCACCAGGTCGAGCGCCAGCGTCATGCTGCCGCTGCTGTCGAGCATGACGACGACGGTGATCGGCAGCGGCTTGTTGTCGAACGAGGTCAGCGTCTGCAGCTTGCCGTTGTCGTAGACCTCGAAGTCGTCTTCGACGAGATCCGGGACCAGCCGCTTGTCCGCGTCGGTGACGGTGGCGTAGATGGCGACCGTGTTCGTCGACACCTTGAACTTGCCCTGCTGCGCGGCTTCAGGAGCCGCGGCAAGGCAGGCGGCGACGGCAACGGCGGCGGCAAGGGCGGTTCGGATATGCATTCTCGGCTCTGTGGCGGATACGCCGGCTACGGCTGGTCGAACAGGACGGTCGACGGGCCTTCGGTGGACTGGAGCGACTTCGCGACCGCCTCGACGTGCCGCATGACGCGCAGGACGTTGCGCCCGGCGATCTTCCGGATGTCGTCGTCGGAATAGCCGCGGCGGATCAGCTCGGCGACGAGCACCGGGTAGGTCGAGACGTCTTCGAGGCCGGAGACGACGCTGGTGATGCCGTCGAAGTCGCCGCCGAAGCCGACGTGATCGATCCCCGCGACCTGGCGGATGTGGTCGATGTGATCGGCGGCTTCCGCCAGCGTCGCGCGCGGCGCCGGGTTGGCCGTTGCCCACGCCGCCACGCCGGCGGTCACCGCTGCCGCATCGTCGGGGTGGAGCGCCTTCAGCCGCGCCTGCTCCGCGTCCTGCAGGCGGTTCCAGGCAGCGACCTTCGGCGACAGGAAACCCGGGACGAACGTCACCATCACGACGCCGCCGTTCTTCGGGAGCTGTTGGAGAATCGTGTCGGGCACGTTCCGCGGCACGTCGTTGAGCGCACGCGCCGACGAGTGCGAGAAGATCACCGGCGCCAGGCTGACGCGGATCGCATCGTCCATCGTGTCGGGCGAGACGTGGCTCAGATCGACGAGCATGCCCAGCCGGTTCATCTCGCGGACGACCGTCTCCCCGAACGGCGACAGGCCGCCGGACCGCGGCGTGTCGGTGGACGAGTCCGCCCAGGCGGTGTTCTTCGAGTGGGTCAGCGTCATGTAGCGCGCACCGAGGCGATAGAACATCCGCAGCGCGCCGAGCGAATTGTCGATCGAGTGGCCGCCCTCCATGCCAATCAGCGACGCAATCCTGCCGCTCTTGAAAATCCGCTCGACGTCGTCCGCCGTCAGCGCCAGCTCGAAGGTATCGGGGTAGCGGCGCATCATCTGATGGACGACGTCGATCTGCTCGAGGGTGGCGGTCACGGCCGACTGCCCGGCGAGATCCGCCGACACGTACACCGACCAGAACTGGCCGCCGACGCCGCCGGCGCGGAGCCGGGCGATGTCGGTCATGATCGACGGCTGCGGTCTGGAGATGTCGAGCTTGCCGATATCGTGTCCGGCTTTTTCGCGGACCGCCTCCGGGTAGTCGTTGTGGCCGTCGATGAGCGGCGACTGGCGAAGCAGCTCGCGCGCATGCGCGACGCGCGCCGCGTCAGAAGCCGGCGGCTGGGCGGCCGACGCGGCGAGGAGCAGGACGCCGGCGGCGGCAGCAAGGCGGGTCATACCCCATAGTACCGCTCACGGCGGCCAGGTGCGATATCCGACTTGACCGGTCGGATATCTGGCGATACGCTGGATGCGCCTTTCAGACAGCTGTTTCCGCGAGGCGACGTTGCGCAGGAACGCGCGCGACGTGGCCTTGCCGGGGTTCGCATGATTCAGGCGTTCGTCATCACGCTGCGGGAAGGGATTGAGGCCTTCCTGATCGTCGCCATCAGTCTGGCGTATCTCAAGAAGACCGGGCGGCGGGCGTTGCTGCCGGCCGTCCACTGGGGCATCGCACTGGCGGTGGTCATGAGCATCGCCGCCGGAGTGCTGCTGGCGCAGGCCAACAACCAGGCGCTCTGGGAAGGGGTCCTCGCGATGGTCGCGGCCGTGCTGGTCGCGTCGCTGACCGTTCACATGTGGCGGGCGGGCCGGCGCATGAAAGCCGACATCGAAAGCCGGCTCGAGGCGTCGTCCGCCAAGGTCGGCCGCTCGGCCTTTGCCGGTGTCTTCATGTTCACCGTCCTGATGATTACCAGGGAAGGTATGGAGACGGCGCTCCTCATGACCCAGCTGATCTTCACGGTCAAGTCGGCGCAGGTGACGATTGGCGCGGTTGCCGGCACGCTGTGCGCCGCCTGCATCGGCTGGCTGTGGTCCCGCTACGGATATCGCGTCAACCTCGGGCGCTTCTTCCAGGTCACCGCCATCTTCCTGCTCGTGTTCGTCGTCCAGCTCGTGATCTACGGGTTCCACGAGCTGACCGAGGCGAACCTCTTCCCGGGGAGCCAGCCGCTGCACGAGGCCACCGAGGCCTACGGTCCCGACGGCATCTACGGCCAGTATCTGAGCTACCTCCTCGTCGCGCTGCCGCTGGGGTGGCTGGCGATTTCGAGTCTTCTCCACCGCGGCGGTCCGTCGCGGTCCCAGGCGGCCTGAGCGCGGCGTCCTTCTCTCCGCCGCCGCGGCGATAGAATGCTGCGATGAGCGAACCCATCACGAAGCCGAAGCCTGCCCCGGCGGTCCAGATCGTCTGGGCCCACGACCTTGTTTTCTCCGGAACCTCCGGCGACGTCTCGCTGACGCTCGACAGCCAGTCGGCCGAGGGCCCCTCGCCGATGCAGGCGCTCGCGTTCGGGCTGCTCGGCTGCATGGCGATGGACGTGCTGCACGTCATCCAGAAGGGGCGGTTTCCGCTGCGCGGCCTGCGGGCCGACTTTTCCGGGACGCGCGCGCCAGAGGATCCCCACCGTTTCACCGCCGTGGCGCTGCACTTCAGCGTCACCGGCGAAGTGCCGGATGACAAGGTCGAGCGGGCGATTGCCCTATCGCGGGAAAAGTACTGCTCGGTCTGGCATTCGATGCGCGAGGACATCGACCTGAAGACCTCCTTCACCGTCACGGCCGGCGTCTGATCGGCGCCGCATGATCGACGCACGCCGCCGTCGTGGCTATCTCGACTGGATGCGCGGGCTTGCCGTGCTCGTAATGATCGAGGCGCACGTCATCGACAGCTGGACCCGCCCCGAGGCGCGCCGCTCCTGGCAGTTCATGTGGTCGATTATCGTCGGCGGCTTTGGCGCTCCGCTGTTCCTCTTGCTCGCCGGCGCCTCGGTCGCGCTGTCGGCCGGCTCGAAGTGCCGGCGCTCCGGCAGCGCGGCGGATGCCGCACGCGCGGTCATGCGGCGGGGCGGCTGGGTATTCTTCCTGGCGTTCGTGTTTCGCGTCCAGGCATGGATCCTCGGCCTTGCCGCTCCGTGGACGCTCCTCAAGGTCGACATCCTCAACATCATGGGGCCGGCGATCGTCGCCGCCGCGGCGCTGTGGGGGCTGCTCGGCAGCTCGCGCCGGCGGGTCGTCGGGCTCTCGGCAGCGGCGGTGGCGACCACGCTGCTCGCGCCACTGGTCTGGGACGCGGCCGTGCTCGACCGGTGGCCGGAGGCATTCGCCGGGTACCTGCGGCCGACGCGCGGGCTCTCCAATTTCAGCCTCTTTCCCTGGGCGGGGTTTGTCTTCGCCGGGGGAGCGCTCGGCGTGCTCATCGACGATGCGCGGCCCGGCGAGGCGGAGCGGAAGCTCAACCTCCGGCTGTTCGCTGCCGGCATAGCGCTCGCGGCGGCGGCGTACGCCGGGTCCTGGGGAAGGAGCCCGTATGCGCATTCGGACTTCTGGGGTGCGTCGCCGGCGTTCTTCCTGCTCCGCACCGGCATCATGATGGCGGCGACCGCGTGCGCCTACGGCTGGGAGAGCCGCCCGAGGATGTTCGGCAGCTGGAGCCCGATGCAGCTCTTCGGACGCCATTCGCTGCTCATCTACTGGATCCACGTCGAGATGGTCTACGGTCTGATTTCGCTGCGCATCCACCGCGGCCTCAGCCTCCCCGCGGTGTGGGTGGCGCTCGGCTTCTTCACGCTGTTCATGCTTGGCTGCGCAGCCGCCAGGGAGCGCTATTCGGCCCGGCGTACGGCCGCGCCGACCCCGCCCGCACCCTCCGCCTGTCCGGCGCCCTAGCGGCCGGTCCACGCACTTCCATCGGTCTGCCTTCTCAAACTACTGCAGAGTAAGCACTTACAGCCCTCCATCGAGGGTTGCGGAAAGGCGCGCATTCCCCGGCCCAACCCAATATAAGATGTGCCGTCGCCACAGGTGATAGGTTGCCTGCTGGCCGCGCACCATGACGTGTCGAGCGGAGCTCGGCACGGGAACCGCTTCACACATACGCCTATGATCAGCGTTGCCGCGATTCGCATGCAGCAGTTCGGCGTTCATTTCTACCAGGCGTCGCTGAGCGCCAGCGACATCGACAAGCTGGTCCGGTTCGAGGTCCTCAGTTACGGCGAGCAGGCTCAGCCGGTGCGGGGCAACCGGAAGAAGGCCGCCCAGCCGTCGAAAGTGAACTGGGACCTGCTCGAGCGCCGGATTGGCGCCGACGAGAAGGCCTACCAGCGGCAGATCATCCGCAAGAAAATCGACGAGCTCGTGCAGTACTACGAACAGTGCCGCCAGGCGCGCGACCTGCCGTCGATCCCCGGCGCGGTGATCATCTCCTGCGACGAGGCCCTGAAGTTCGAACCGATGGCCGAGAACGCCTCGGTGGGCATCCTGAAGGTGCCCGAACGCGAAGGCATCCTGCGGGCGATTGACGGCCAGCACCGGTTGCTCGCGCTCCATGCCGACATCGAGCATTTCGGCGACGAGCCCTTCACCGTCCCGGCGGTGATCTTCGACCGCCTGCCGGACGACCACGTCGTCCAGATGTTCGTGACGATCAACGCCAAGCACACGCGCCTCAATCCGTCGCACCTGGTGTCGCTCTCGGGCCGGCAGCTCTACAGCGACGAGAGCCTCGCGGCCGCGCACGACATCGTCCGGGCGCTGAACGAGCGCGAGGACTCGCCGCTCCACGGCGAGATCAAGCTGCTCGGCGTCGGCAAGGGGCGCGTCGCGCAGGCGCCGCTCGCGCAGGAGCTGAAGAAGCTGTTCGCCGCGGAGGCGTTCGGGGCCGGCCGCAAGGGGGAAGCGTTCAGGGAAGAGTCGCGGCGATTCTTCGTCAACTACATGAAGCAGGTGGCGCAGGTCTTCAACGCCGCCTGGAACGGGCGGAAGTACAGCATCAAGAGCGCCACGGCGCTGCGCGCCTTCATCCGCGTGGCGCCGGACGTCGTGCGGCGTCTGGACCAGGAGCATGCTGACCGCGCCGACTTCCGTGCGATCGGACGCGTCATCGCGCCGTGGGGACGGCGGATTGGCGACCTGCGGTTCGAGTCCGAGGGGGCGTGGAAACGATCGGGGACGACGGTCGAGTCGCTGGCGAAGGAACTGCGGCTGGCGCTCGAGTATCCGGAGGGTGCCGCGCTCTGAGCCGGGCGCGCCCGCCGCAATCGGGCGCATCGTGGCCAAAAAAAAGGGCATCGTCCGAAGACGATGCCCTGCGATTTTGCGGGCGACCTGGCTCCCCAGCAACTCACGGCTCCCTGCCGCAAATATTCAAGCCGCCTGCACCCACCTCTTGAGCAAGCGACGTACCGCGCGAAAAGCTGGCCTTTTGCAGGGCGTTTGGCCGGCTGAGGTGACACAAACGTGCGTGAAATTACAATCCTGAAATCGGCTCCGCGCTGACCCCGGAGGCGGATGCGCACTTCCCATGGTCTGGCGCTGGCCGGCCTGATCGCGTGGCTCGGTCAGGTGACGCTTCTGGCACAGTACGACAGTCCCGGCACCATTTCGGGTCGCGTCGTCGATGCGCGGACCGGCGCCGGCCTGGCGCACGTCGTGGTCATGGTCGAAGACGGCGGCCCTGCCGGGGAGACCGGGGCGGACGGCGCGTTCAGCCTCGGCGGCGTGGCGCCGGGGCCGCGCCGGCTGTTCGTTTCGGTGGTCGGCTACGCGCTCGTCAAGCGGGACGTGCGCGTCATCGGCGGCGGGACCGTGACGGTCACGATCCCGCTCAGTGAAGGGACCGGCACCTACACCGAGACCGTCACGGTGGCGTCCGACGGGTTCGGGTCGATCGAGCCCGGCGTGGCGAGCCAGCAGCGGCTCGGCAGCGCCGACATCCAGAATCTCCGCGGTGTGCTCGCCGACGATCCGCTGCGCGCGGTCCAGGTCCTGCCGGGCGTGTCGACGGGCGACGATCTGCGCAGCGAGTTCAGCGTCCGCGGCAGCGATTTCGCCCACATGAACCTGACGGTCGACGGCTTTCCGACGCCGTTCGTGCTGCACACCGTCCGGGCGATTGAAGACGCCTCGGCGTCGGGATCGGTCGCGATGATCAACAGCGACATCCTCGATGACGTGACGCTGTTCAGCGGCGGCTATCCCCAGCACTACGGCAACCGTACCGGGGCGGAGGTGCATTTCCGGCTGCGGGAGGGATCCCGCCAGCGCCCGCAGGCGCGCGCGGCCGTCAGCGGCACGAACGCCTCGGTGGTCGCGGAAGGTCCGCTCGGACATGAGCGGCGCGGCTTGTGGCTCGTCTCGGCGCGCCAGAGCTATCTCGACTATCTCCTGCACCGGCTCTCGGCCAGCCGCGGGCTCGACTTCGCGTTCGCCGACGCGCAGGCGAAGCTCGCCTGGGACGCGTCTGCCGTGCATCGCTTCGAGCTGACGCTGCTGGCGGGGCGGTCCAGGATGGCGGAGAAACGCGAAGACGACGAGACCGGACAGCTGGTCACCGGCCGGAACGCGACCGCGATGGCGATTGGCAGCTGGCGCGTCGCCGGCCGCCGCGGCGTGGTCATGTCACGCGCGCTCCTCTCGACGAATCACTTCCGCAACGAAAAGCGCGGCGTCGTCGAGTACGACCGCGGACACGACTCGCAGATCGCGGCGCGCGTCGACGCCGCGTCGGCGGGCCGCGGCGGGGTGCGGTTCAGCGCCGGGCTCCAGGCCGAGCGGACCGACGAGGGGCGGATTCGGCGCCGCGCGTCCGGAGGGGCGTATCGCGTGATCAACGATTTCGCGGGCGACGCGGCGCGCTACGGCGGCTATGCGCAGACGGGGTGGAGCGGAGGGGCGCTGACGCTCGCGGCCGGCGGCCGCATCGACCGGTGGAGCCTGACCGGCGAGACGACAGCTTCGCCGTGGCTGCAGGTCGAGCTGGCAACCGGCGCATCGACGAGCCTGCGCGGCGGCGCGGGCGTCTACCGGCAGTTCCCCGAGTTCGAGCAGGTGCTTGGCGCGCTCGGCAGCGGCACGGCGCGCGCCGAGCGGGCGCGCCAGTACGACGTCGGGTTCGAGCAGCGCTTCGGCTCCGCGGTGCGCTGGCAGGTGTCGCTGTTCGATCGAGACGAGACGGGCGTCTTCCGTCGCCCGGAGGCCGACACAAGGCTCGTTGCCGGCCGCGTCGTCCGCGGCGCGATTGGCGCTGTCTATCGCCCCAGTCTCGACGGCCGCGCGCGCGGCGTCGAGCTGCTCGTCCAGCGCCGCAGCACGACCGGGCTGTCCGGTTGGGCGTCGTACTCGTTCGGCCGGCTCCGCTACGAGGATCGCTTCACCGGCGAATCGTTCCCAGGCAACCTCGACCAGCGCCACACCGTCAATGTCTATCTGTTCGACCGGCTGTCGGCCCGCACCAGCGTCAGCGGGAAGCTGCGCGCCGGCAGCAACGTCCCGGTGCCCGGCTACTATCAGGAGCGGGACGGCGCGTATTACGTCGCCGCCACCCGCAACGACCTGCGGGTGCCGTTCTATGCGCGCCTCGACCTTCGCGCCAACCGCACCTATAACTGGTCGCGCCGCCGGCTGACGCTGTTCGCCGAAGTCATGAACCTGCTGAACCGCGCCAACGTCCGGTTCTCGCCGCCCGGTATCAACACCAGGACCGGCCAGGTGTCGGGTCTTTTCGAGACGATGATTCCGATCGTCCCGTCGGCCGGGCTGCTCGTCGAGTTCTGACGCCGACGTGATTTCCACGCGCATCGACCTCAACGCCGACCTCGGTGAACTGCCGCCGGAGACGTCCGTCGACGCGGCGATGATGGCGGTGATCACGTCGGCGAACATCGCCTGCGGCGTTCACGCCGGCGACACCGGCACCATGCGCCTGGCGGTACGGCTGGCGCGCGACCGTGGAGTGGCGATCGGCGCGCATCCGGGCTGGCCGGATCGTCAGGGCTTCGGCCGGCGCCCGATGCGGATGGACCCCGATGAGGTTTTCGAGATGGTGCTGGCCCAGGTCGCGGCGCTGACCGCCATCGCCGCGGCCGAGCGCGTCCGACTGGGGCACGTCAAGGCGCACGGCATCCTGTATACGACGGCGGCGCGGGATCGCGGAGTCGCGGATGCGCTGGCGCGTGCGGTGTGCGACGCGGACCCGGCGCTCGCGCTGTTCGGGCCTCCGCGATCGGCCATCCTCGCTGCCGGCGCCGCGGCAGGTCTCGTGACCGTCGCCGAGGCGTTTGCCGATCGCGCTTACGAGGCTGACGGCTCGCTGACGCCGCGGTCACGACCAGGAGCCGTCATCCAGGACCCCGCCGTCGTGGCGGCCCGAGCGGTCCGCATGGTGGTCGACGGGGTCGTCGCCGCCTCGGGCGGCGTCGAGCTCGCGATCCGCGCCGACACGATCTGCATCCATGGCGACACGCCGGGGGCGGTCGCGATGGCACGTGCCGTCAGGGCTGCCCTGGAGGCCGCCGGGCTGACGGTGGCGCCGTTCGCCGGCAGCCGCACCGGGCTGAGCTAAGATTGCATGCACGCCGTGAGATCCGCCCTTGCCGCCGTCGCGATGCTCGGCCTGCTCCTCGGCACCCAGGGCTGCCTGGTCGTCAGCCTCAACCCGGCGTACGACGACGAATCGATCGGCTTTGAACCCGGATTGATCGGCGGCTGGCTCGACCCGGAGGACAATTGTTCCCTGCAGATCGATCGGGGCGAGTGGAACTCGTATCGGATCCACTACGTGTACCCGATCGAGACCGGCGACGTGACCGGCCACCTGACGTCGATTGGCGACGTCCGGTATCTGGACGTGATGCCGGCCGCCGGCGTCGATCGCGGCTCGTTCCTCGTGCCGGTCCACATCCCGCTGCGGATCACGCTCGAGGGGGATCGTCTCGAGCTGACGCCGCTGTCCTACGACTGGTTTACGGCGCGCCAGAGGGCGACGGCGAGCGTCACCGCTGCCGTCCCGGGGTTGGCGCTGACGGTCGACCAGAAGGGCAACGCCCTCATCGCCTCGCCGGCAGACAGACTTCGCGCCTGGCTCAGGCGCCAACCCGCGGACGGGCCGATGTTCGGCGCGCCGGCGGTGTTCAGGCGGAAATGACATCCGGCGGCCCGCCATGCCGCCGGGCAGGAGAACCCAGCATGCGCCAGATCCACTCCCGCCAGCCCGCTGCCGGCTTCGCCGCCCGTTCCGCCGCCGCCCTGCTCGCGTGGGCGCTGGCGGCGACCATCGTCGCCGCGCAGGCGCCGGCCCCGCCGCAGGCGAAGCCCGCGCCAAAGCCGCCGC
>JANMWI010000094.1:0-7773 GCA_031393955.1 Acidobacteriota bacterium | reverse complement strand
GTTCCCCGCTCCCCGCTCCCAGCGGGAAACAGAAGCGGGAAGCAGGAAGCGGGAAGCGGGATAATAGCCTCATGATCCGCGTCCGCTTTGCCCCGTCGCCCACCGGCTATCTGCACATCGGCGGTGCGCGCACGGCGCTGTTCAACTGGCTGCACGCCCGCCGGCAGGGGGGCACGTTCGTTCTGCGCATCGAGGACACCGATACCGAGCGCTCGTCCTGGGAGATGGTCGCCGGCATCGTCGACGGGCTGCGCTGGCTGGGGCTCGACTGGGATGAAGGGCCGGATGTCGGCGGTCCCCATGCGCCGTATTTCCAGTCGCAGCGCGTCGACGGCTACCGGCGGACAGTCGAATCGCTCGTCGCCTCGGGCGCGGCCTACTACTGCTATTGCGCGCCGGCGGCGCTACAGGAGAAGCGGCAGGCCGCGGAGGCGGCCGGAGCGGGGTGGATTTACGACCGTACCTGCTGTGCGCTGACCGGCGCCGAGGTGGACGAACGAGAGCGCGCCGGCGTCGCGCGCGCCGTCCGCTTCAAGGTCCCGCCGGGCCAGACGACGTTTGCGGATGCGGTCCACGGACCGATCGCGTTCGACAACGCCGTCATCGAAGACTTTGTCATCCTGCGCTCCGACCGCCAGCCCACCTATCACCTCTCGGTGGTGGCCGACGATGTCGATATGGCGATCAGTCATGTGATTCGCGGCGACGACCACATCTCGAACACACCCAAGCACGTCCTGCTCTATCGGGCTCTTGGCGCGCAGCCGCCGACGTTCGCGCACGTCCCGCTCATCCTCGGACCCGACAAGAAGCGGCTGAGCAAGCGCCACGGCGCGACGTCGGTGATGGAATACGACCGTCTCGGCTACCTGCCCGAGGCGATGGTCAATTTCCTGGCGCTGCTCGGATGGTCGCCGGGCGACGATCGCGAGCTGATGACGCGCGACGAGCTGGTTGCCGCCTTCTCGCTGGGCGGCATCAGCGGCGGCAACGCGGTCTTCAATCAGGACAAGCTCGACTGGTACAACCAGCAGTACCTGCTGCGCCTCGATCTCGAGGAGCTGGTGCGGCGGCTCGAGCCGGCGCTGCGCGAGGCGGGGCTCTGGTCGGAGGGGTTCGCGGGAGCGCGGCGGGCGTGGCTGCGCGACGTGCTCGAGCTCATCAGGCCCAGAGCGAGGCGCATGACCCAGCTGGTGGAGGATGCGCGCCCGTTCCTGCAGGGAACGGTCGAGCTCGACCAGGCCGCCGCCGCGAAGCATCTCGGAACAGCGGAAATCCGCTCGCTGCTTGGTGCGTTGGCCGAAACGCTGGAGCCGCTGCAGCCGTTCGACAAGGAGTCGCTCGAAAGCGCGCTTCGCGGCCTCGCGGAGGCCCACGGCGTCAAGCCGGCGGCGCTGATTCACGCCACCCGGGTGGCGGTGACCGGCCGCGCCGCCAGTCCCGGCCTGTTCGAGGTGATCGCACTCCTTGGCCGCGATGTCACTCTGGAGCGGCTCAGGGCCGCTCAAAATTACTCACCGCGTTAACCCCGCCTACACATCCGGACGCGTCGGTCACCGTTTTACCCCACCTCGACCGGGTAGCAGAAATTTTCCCAAGAGCGGCAGAGTCATGCGGACGATACGGCCCCCGAACGGCTGGCGGCGGTTCGGCGGCGCCGGAACTGCCGCGGTACGGCAATCCATTCCCCGTTTTTCCCCAATGCGTTCACGGCGATAAACCTCACGTGATCAATCAGTTCCAGACAGATACCGGCTCTGGCGTGGCACCTTGGTTGCACGGCAGGGGCTAAGAGATGTCGCCACGCGGAAGGCGATCTGCGTCGCGTCGGCAGGACCGAACCGGGGACCAGGAGGACAACGTGGCCAAGGAAGATCGTGGATTTGCTTCGATGGATCGCGCGAAACAGCGTGAGATTGCCAGCAAGGGCGGCAAGGCCGCACATCAGAAGGGGACGGCGCACGAGTGGACCAGCGAAGAGGCGCGCGACGCCGGCCGCAAGGGCGGAATCGCCAGCCACCAGCGCCGCCGCGAGCAGGGTGGGCCCGGTGACGAGACCGGCACTGCCATGAACGAGCCGGCAGCCTTCCCCCCCGCGCAGCAGAACGAGTAGTCGTCGGGCACGGCGGGCGGGCTTCGCGTTGTCGCCTAGAGGCGCGGCGCCCGCCGCTTCTTCCGGAGCCTCGAGATGCTCCTTGCAGCGCTGCGCCCACCCCTCATGGCGGCCCCCGCGGCGCCTTCAGCCGCAGTATGATCGTCGTGCCTCGTGACTCCGGACGACTACGCACGCGCGCGGCGGCATCTCCTCCGCCGCGATCCCATTCTCGCGGCCGTCATCAGGCGACACGGCGCCTGCGGCCTCGCGGCCGCCCAGCGCTCCGATCACTTCTCCGCCATCGTCCGCGCCATTACCGGCCAGCAGCTGTCGACCAAGGCGGCCGCGACGATCTACGCGCGGCTGGCGGCGCTGATGCCCGGCGGCGTCACGCCCGCGTCGCTGCTGGCGGTCCCCGACACGGCGCTCCGTGCGGCGGGCATGAGCCGGCAGAAGGTCGCCTACTTTCGCGACCTGGCTGACAAGGTCACGAGCGGTGCGCTGCCGCTCGACAGCCTCGACGCGATGACAGACGAAGAGGTCATCGAGGCGATGACCCGGGTCAAGGGCATCGGCCGCTGGTCGGCGGAAATGTTCCTGATGTTCCGGCTGCATCGGCCCGACGTTCTCCCGGTTGGCGATCTCGGTATCGTCAACGCCGTCCAGGCGGTCTACCGGCTGCGCAAGCGCCCGACCGCCCAGCGGATCCGCAAGATTGGTGAAGCGTGGCGGCCGTACCGCTCCGTCGCCTCCTGGTATCTGTGGCGCAGCCTCGACAACGAGCCCTGACATCGACATGAAGAAAATCAGCGTTCTCTGTGTGCTTCTCGCGCTGGCGCCCCTTCACGCCCAGCAGTCCGCCGATGCGGACAAGGACAAGGACAAGCCCAAATGGGACGTCACGACCGATCTCGGCCCGACGACGAAGCTGGCGTTCGAGACGTCCGAGGGGACGTGGATGAACGTCGACGTCAGCCCCGACGGCAAACGGATCGTGTTCGACCTGCTCGGCGATCTCTACGTCATGCCGATTGGCGGCAGCGGCACCTCGGCGGCGGAACGGATCACCAGCGGACCGGCGTTCGACATGCAGCCGCGCTTCAGCCCCGACGGCACGCGGATCGCGTTTTCGTCGGACCGCGACGGCCTGTGGAACATCTGGACGGTGAGTGCCGACGGCAAGGACGCCCACCAGGTCTCGAAGGAGAAGAAGTGGTTCGTCAACAGCCCGACCTGGGGCGCTGACGGCAGCTCCATCTTCGCTCGTCGGCACTTCGTCAAGGAGCGGTCGCTCGGCGCCGGCGAGATCTGGATGTTCCACGCCAGCGGTGCGGAAGGCCTGCAGGTCACCGAGAAGAACGGCTTCCAGAAGGACGCCGGGGAGCCGGCAGTGTCGGCGGACGGCCGCTATCTCTATTACAGCAAGGACGTCACGCCGGGGCAGACGTTCGAATACAACAAGGACCCGAACGGCGAAATCTACGACATCGTCCAGCGCGATCTGATCACCGGGCGGGAGCGACGGGTCGTCAGCCTCCAGGGGGGATCGGTCACGCCGCGCCCGTCGCCCGACGGCAAGTCGCTCGCCTTCATCCGCCGCGTTCGCCTGCAGAGCAAGCTCTACGTTCGTGATATGGCAACCGGCCGCGACCGCGTCGTCTTCGAGCATCTCGATAAAGACCTTCAGGAGGCGTGGGCGGTGCACGGCCTCTATCCGCAGTACGCGTGGACGCCTGACGGTAAAGCGATTGTGGTGTGGGGCGAGGGCAAGATCTGGCGCGCCGACGTCGCCGGCGGGCCGGCGGCGGTCGTGCCGTTCACCGCGAAAGTCGAGCAGACGCTGAACGACGCGGTGCGGTTTCCGCAACAGGTGTTCGCGCCCGAGTTCCCGGTGAAGATGCTGCGCGACGTCGCCGTGTCGCCGGACGGCTCGCAGGTTGCCTACGGCGCGCTCGGCCGGATCTACGTCCGGCCGCTGCCGGCCGGGGCGCCGAAAGTTGTCGCCGGGACCGACGGCTTCGCCTTCGACCCGGCGTGGTCGCCGGACGGCCGTTCGCTTGTCTATGCGAGTTGGAGCGATGCGGCCTACGGCAGGGTCCGTGTCATCAACGCCGACGGCAGCGCCGGCCGCGACGTCGTCTCCAGGCCCGGGCACTACATCGAGCCGGCGTGGTCGCCGGACGGCAAACAGATCGTCTTCCGGAATGCCGGAGCGGATCGCATCAGAGGCGATCTCTACGGCGTCGACCCGGGCATTTATATGACGCCGGCCGACGGCTCCGGCGCGGCCCGTCTGGTCAGCGAGGCCGGGTCGCAGCCGATGTTCGACCCCACCGGGTCGCGGGTCTATCTCTTCGATCGCCGCGGCGAGAAGTTCGTGCTGTTCAGCGTCGGCCTGGCCGGCGCGTCAGGCGGGCAGCCGTCGAAGGACGAGATCGTCCACTTCCAGTCCGACAACGCGACGCAGATCGTGCCGTCGCCTGACGGCCGCTGGGTCGCGTTCGAGGAGCGGTTCCATACCTTCGTCGCGCCGTTCGCCCACACCGGACGGCCGGTGGATCTGGGTCCGTCGGTGGGCGCGTATCCGACCGCGCGGGTGTCGCGCGACGCCGGCAGCTACCTCCACTGGTCCGGCGACAGCCGCAAGGTCTACTGGACGCTCGGGCCGGAGCTCTTCACCCGCGACCTGACACGGACGTTCACGTTCCTCGACCGCAACCTCGACAAGCCGGACGAGCCCGAGACCAAGGGCCTGCCGATCGGCTTCACCGCGAAGGCCGACGTGCCCGACGGCGCGATCGCGTTCACCGGCGCGCGGATCATCACGATGGCGGCGGCTGGCGCCGGCCGGGCTGACGGGGTCATCGAGAACGGGACGCTGGTCGTCGACGGCAACCGGATCACCGCGATCGGTCCTGCTGGTGCGGTGACGATTCCCGCGGGCGCGAAGCGCGTCGATGCGGCCGGCAAGACCATCATGCCGGGGATCATCGACGTCCACGCCCACGTCGGCGGCGAGGGGGACGGCATTCTTGCGCAATCGAGCTGGCCGCTGCTTGCCAATCTCGCCTTCGGCGTCACCACCTCGCACGATCCGTCCAACAACACCGAGACGGTGTTCTCGAACGCCGAGCTGATCCGCACCGGCGCCAAGCTCGGGCCGCGGCTGTTCTCGACCGGCACCATTCTCTACGGCGCCGAGACCCCCTTCAAGGCCGTCGTCGAGAGCTACGACGATGCGCTGTCGCACCTGCGGCGGCAGAAGGCGGCCGGCGCGTTCTCGGTGAAGAGCTACAACCAGCAGCGCCGCGACGCGCGGCAGATGATCATCAAGGCGGCGCGCGAGCTGCAGATGCTGGTCGTCCCCGAGGGGGGCTCGCTGCTCTACATGAACGAAACGATGGTGCTCGACGGCCACACCGGCATCGAGCATGCGCTGCCGGTGCCGCGCCTCTATAAGGACGTCGTGACGCTGTTCGCCAAGAGCCGCGTCGGTTACACCCCGACGATGATCGTCGGCTACGGCGGTTTGTCGGGGGAGTACTACTGGTATCAGCACTCGAACGTCTGGGAGAACGAGAAGCTGCTGACGTTCACGCCGCGCGCGATCGTCGACGCGCGGTCGCGGCGGCGCGAGATGGCGGCAGAGGACGACTTCAATCACGTGCTGATCGGTAAGGGGGCGAAGCAGATTCTCGATGCCGGCGGGCTGGTTCAGCTTGGCGCGCACGGACAGCTGCAGGGGCTCGGCGCGCACTGGGAGTTGTGGATGCTGCAGCAGGGGGGATGACCAACCTCGAGGCGCTCCGCTGCGCGACGATCAACGGCGCGAAGTACCTCGGCCTCGACGCCGAGATTGGCTCGCTCGAGAAGGGCAAGCTCGCCGACCTGATTGTGCTCGACCGCAACCCGCTCGAGAACATCCGCAACAGCGAGAGCGTCGGGCTGGTGATGGTCAACGGGCGGCTCTACGACGCGAAGACGCTCAACGAGGTCGGCAACCATCCGAAGCCGCGGCCGGCGCTGTGGTTCGATAAAGAGTAGGGACTGAGTCTGCAGAACCGGCGCCTGGGGCGCCGCCAGGGGGAACGCGGCATGTCAGAGTCGATATACGACGCCGTCATTGCGGTCGTCAACAGCAGCGAGGATACGGTCGAGATGCTCCGCGCCTGCCTGCAGCAGCGCGGCTTCACGTCGGTGGTTGGCGGCCATGTCCACGACTTCAAGACCGGGGCGGCGGACTTTCCGGCCTTCATCGCCGCGTACAACCCGGCGGTGCTGGTCTACGACATCAGCCTGCCGTACGACCGGAACTGGACGTTTCTGAAGCTGCTGCTCGACACCGACGCCCTGCGCGGCCGGAAGATGGTGCTGACGACGACCAACAAGGCGCGGCTGGAGGAGCTGGTCGGGCCGACGGAAACGTTCGAGATTGTCGGCAAGCCTTACGATTTGAACCAGATCGTCGGGGCGGTCGAGGCGGCGCTCGGCGGCGCCTGACCAGCGCGGGACTTGCCCGGCGCGGCTGCCGCCCGGTATACTTGGAGTTTCCCCCTCCTGGTGGGAGGTCGTCCAACGGTAGGACACATGGCTCTGAACCATGGTATCGGGGTTCGAATCCCTGCCTCCCAGCCACTCCTCTAACTCCCCGTCATCCAACGCTTTAGTTCCTGTTGTCGAGGGTCGATGTGACGCGTCGTCCACTGGCGTTTCAAGCGAACTCTTGACAAAAACTTGACACTTTGTCCGCGGAGCGCTGGCGCGCGGCGCTGGGTCGAAGCTCTTGCCGCTTTCGAGGCGTGCGGCGGCGGCCTGCAGGTTCTCGAGCTTCTGATTGTCGTAGCGCTCCGTGGTTGTGATCGACGCGTGGCCGAGGAGGTCGCGCACCTGTGCGAGGGGAACGCCCTTTTCGACCAGGCGTGACGCGTACTCGTGGCGCAGGTCGTGCCAGTGCAGGTTGATGCGGCGCACCTCCTCCTGGCATTCCGGCGTCAGTGCGGTCCACCCATACGCCTTCCACTCCGGCTTGACACCGTGCGCCTTGAGAATGGCCGTCACCCACGCGGTTCTGAATCGGCCAATGGGCTCGCCGGCTTCGTCGCTGAAGACGAGGGCATCATCGGGCTTCTTCTCGCCGTCAGCATCCAGTCGCAGCCACTCCAAGACCGCCCGAAGCCTGGCTGTCGCGATCGGCACCGAGCGGGTCTTCCGGCTCTTGGTCGTCTGGCCCCGGAGCACAATCAGCTGCCGCTTCCAGTCGATGTCGCCGAAGCGAAGCGCGAGCATCTCGCCCTGACGCGTGCCGGTATCCAGGGCCGTGATGATCATCGAGCGCAGGAACGGAGGCGCGACTTCCAGTAGGCGCGCCTCTTCGTCCTCCGAGATCCGGCGGCGTCGCCGGTTGTCCTCCTGCAGCTTTCGAATCAGCGTTTCCGTGCCGCGGCGGAAGGGCGTGCGGTCAAGGTACTCTCGACCGACCGCCCAGTTCAGCATGTGCCGCATCAGCTCGATCGTCCGGTTGATCGATGCCGGTGCCAGCGTCCGCAGGCCCTTTCGGCGATTGACGATGCGTGGCTTCCTGAGGTCCGCGATGAAGTCTTCGATATCGGCGGTTCGGATGGATTCGAGAGACCGATCGCCAAAATGCTCGACGAGCGGCTTCAGGCAGTAATCAATCG
>JANMWI010000065.1:0-36195 GCA_031393955.1 Acidobacteriota bacterium | reverse complement strand
CGGCGACGTTACCGGTGTCGGCAGCGTAGTTGTTGGTCTCGACGCTGATCTGCGCCAGCGCGTCCGGGCTTGGCTGGTAGGCGACGAGGTTGTCGATCGACTCGTTCATGTCGACGCCGTCGATCGTGTAGTTGTTGGTCTGCTCGCGGTTGCCGTTCACATACGGCCGGCCGCCGCTGAAATTGCGAATCGCGGTGAAAGCGCCCGGGTTGGGGGTCACCGTGCCGGGCAGGAGCAGCGACAGCTGGCCGGTGTTGCGGCCGTTCAGCGGCAGCGCGCTCAACGTCGTCCCGGAAATGACCTCGCCGACCGTGGCGGTCTCGGTCTGCAGGACCGGCGTCTCGGTCGTGACCTCGACCGTCTCGGCGATCGCCCCCATTTCGAGCTTGAAGTCCAGCCGCGCGACCTGCTTGGCCTCGAACGCGATCGGCCGCGTCGAGGACTTCTTAAAGCCCGGCAGCTCGGCGGTGACGACGTAGGTGCCGACCGGCAGCGACGACACCGTGTAGCTGCCGGATTCGTTGGAGGTGCCGGTGTAGATGACGTTGGTGGCCTGGTCGGTGGCGGTGACGGTCGCGCCCGGCACTGCCGCCCCGCTGGCGTCGGTCACCAAACCGGTCAGCGACGCGGCGCCGGTCTGGGCATGCGCCGCCGCGGGAATCCACAATCCGACGATCAGAACAAAGACGCCGGCAATGACGCGACCCGGTTGGATTCCCATGATGCCTCCCGTGCAAGAGACTCGGCACGAACACGCCGGACAGCCCTCCAGCCGCCCGCACGGCCACTATTCAACTGATCATCGAGGACGATCCGGCGACGATTGTGTGCGTAACATCTCGCGAGCGCGCCGCCGAGTCAAGCCGGGAGTTTGCCGGTCGGTCAGGGGCCGACAAACAGCAGATCGCCGAACTTCTGAAACTCGTGAAAGCTCGGCCCGACCCGGGCCCAGTCCCACTGCGTCGTCTTGCCATCGTCGTAATCGACACGGTAGAAATTGGCGCGCCACCGCGTGCCGGCGGTCGGCGGCACGTTCTGCAGCGGTTTGAGCAGCGCGTAGGGGATGAAGAACTCCGCCCGCCAGCCCTGGATGTCGGCGTGCGGCTCCTTCTTGCCGCCGATCACCGTCGTCGCCTTGCGCGTCAGTCGATCCTTCTCGAAATGCCACGGCCGCCAGCCGAGGAACTGGCCGCCGAAGTTCGGGATCAGGATCGGCAGCTCGTGGTTGAGCGGCGAGATCTCGTATTCGAGATAGACCGGATAGCGTTCGTCGGGCCAGAGGAAGACCTCGAAGACGTCCTCATTCCAGAGGTCCAGGAAGTCCTGGTCCATCGTCGCGGTCAGCTTGCGGTCGGTCCCCTCCATCAGGAAATAGAGACCGGTCTTCGAATAGAGCGCCTTGAACCGCGCCTCGTACGGATGCCCGTCGGGCTGGCGCTTGTTGAGCGGCGTCCACGCCGCGCGCTGCCACGCGGCGTTGTCGCCGGCGCCGTTGACCTCGAAATCATCCGCCGGCCGTACGGACACCTGTGGCCGCTCGCCGCCCTGCGCGTGCACCGCGACATCATAACGACTCGCGCCGCCGATGACGAACATCGCCGCCACCAGCACCCCCACTCCCCGATTGCCCATCGTCGGACTCCCCTCTACGGTCCCGCGTTCCGGCCGGCGGCGGGCGCCGGCCTGGATCTTCGACAGGACTGAACACGGACTATAATCCGCCCGGCGCTCAAGGAGCATACCAATGCATCGCAGGACATTTGTCAGGCTGCTGGCGGCGGCGCCGCTCGTCCGGGCGCTTCAGACGCCGGCCGCGCGGCCGCCGCTCAAAGTCGTGTCGCGGTATCCGGCCGCCGCCGTCCCGGGCATGCCGGGGCCATTCCCCGGCGAGGTCGCGTCGGTCACCTCCGACCGTTGCCTCGACCTCACCACCGGCCAGGCCGACGACGGTGTGGTCCGGGAAATGATGGCCGAAGGAATGCGGGCGCTGACCGGGGCGGCCTCGACCGGCGAGGCGTGGCGCCGCTTCTTCACGCCTGCCGACGTCGTCGGCATCAAGGTCAACTGCGGCGGCTATCCGCACGCCATCTCGGCCTATGAAATCGTCGCCGAGACGATCCGCCAGCTGCAGGGCGTCGGCGTGCCGGCATCGCAGATCTATATCTACGAGCGGTTCCAGAATCAGATGGACGAGTCGAACTACGCGCCGCGGGTCGCCGACGGCGTGCAGATCGTCGCCGCCGAACGCGCCAACCGCTACACCGACAACGCCAACTACGATCCGGAGACCTACCTCGAGGCGAACCTGTTCGGCGAGGAAGACACCCGCTCGAACCTGATGCGCCTGGTGTCGCAGCGCCTCACCAAGATCATCAATATTCCGAACATGAAGGACCACGGCGCGACCGGCGTGACCGGGTGCCTGAAGAACATTGCCTACGGCAGCTTCTCGAACGTCGCGCGGACGCACGAGCGCGGCAAGTCGCACACCTACTCAGTCGTCGGGACGCTCGCGACGATCGAGCCGCTGCGCTCGCGGACGGTCCTGCAGATCATGGACGGCCTGCGCGGCGTGTGGCACGGCGGTCCGTTCGCGCGGACGACGAAGTACGTGTTCTACCCGCGGCGGATTCTGTTCGGGACCGACCCGGTGGCGATCGACCGACTGCTGCTCGACATCATCGACAACAAGCGCCGCGCCGAAGGGGCGATCTCGATCTGGGATCGCTCGCCGGCGTCGCTGAGAATGAACGACGGCGCGGCGCGTGATGCGGATCCCAACGTCAACATCCTGATCCGCGAGCCGGGCCACGTCGAGTATGCGGCGTCGCTGGGGCTCGGCGTCTACGACCTCAACCGCATCCGGGTGCGGGAGATCGCAATATGACGCCGTTGCTGCTCAGCCTCCTGACGGCGGTGCCGTGCATCTACTGGACGGGCGGTGCCGAGACCCGCCCGGCCATCGAAGCCGCCGCGATCACCCGACTGTGCGTCCCGCCCGAGCAGGTGCCGGCCTGGGCTTCCGGCCCGCTCACGCCATCGCCGCTGTCGGAAGCCGACCTGAAGGCGCGCGAGCTGCTCCCTTCCCCCGGCGTCGCGGCGCGCTCCGGGCTGGCGTCGCCGACGCGCATGCCGTGGGTCGTCGCCGGCGGCTGGCGGATGATGCGCCAGCCGTCCGGTCATTTCGCCTACGTGGTGCCGGCCGGCAAAGCGGCGCTGGCGATCGCCGAGGCATTCACCTACGGCGCCGACGCGGTGGTCCGCATCGATCCGGCCGATCTGCAGGCGGCGGGCGCGATGGCGGCATTCCTGGAGACGATCCCGGCTGCCGAGCTGACGCCGGTGGCGGATGTGGCAGTGGTGGATGACGGGTCGCCGGTGACCGGCGAAGTGCTGAACCTGCTGGCGCGGCGGAATCTGCTGTTCCGGATCGTCAGCGCCCCGGTGCCGGACGCACCGATCACGATCCGTCTCGGGACGCCGGAATACCCGGCCGCGGAGGCCGCGGAGCCGAGCGCCTTTGCGCTCAAGATCCGCGGTCAGGTGACAGACGAGCGGCGCGCCCTACGGATCTTCGGGAGCGAGGTCGTCGTCGGCCGGCTGACCGCCGCCGGCGGCCGCGCGCGGTTGCAGCTGCTCAACTACGGCGGCCGGGAGATTGAAGGACTGCGCGTCCGCGTGCGCGGGCGCTACCGGTCGGCAAAGGCGTACGTCGCCGGCTCCGGCCCGCTCGCCATCGAGGACCAGGCGACGGGCGACGACGCGACGGAATTCACGCTGCCGCGGCTGGTCACCTATGCCGCGATCGATCTCGAATAGCCGACGCGCGGCCGGGCCGCTCAGATCGAAGCGATGCAGTCGATCTCGACCAGCGTGCCGTCTGGAATCGACACCACCGCGACCGTCGTCCGCACCGGCGGCGGCGCGCCGAACCGCCCGATATACATCTCGTTCATCCCCGCGAAGTTGGCCATGTCGGTCAGGTAGACGTTGACCTTGAGGACCTTGTCCATCGAGGACCCGGCCAGCTTCAGCGACTCTTCGATCTGATCGAGGACGTTCTTCGTCTGCGCCTGAATGTCCCCCTTGAAGCCGGTGCCCGGTCCCTTGCCGGAGACGAACACCAGGCTGCCGAACGATAGCTCGGGACTGTAGAGCGGCTTCCCCTCCACCGTCTTCGAGGTCGGCGTCAGCGTCCGATACGCCTTCTTGCGCGGCCCACCGGACGATTGCGGCGCCGCCTGCGCCGGAGCGGTCAGCGCCAGTGCCGGCGCCGCCGCGGCCAGAAACTGCCGTCGTGTGTTTTTCGCCATCACACCCTTAGAAGAAGACTTTGCCGCTCAGCTGAATTTGCCGCATGTTTCCCGCGGAGCTGATCCGCCCGAACGACGTCGAGGTGAAGACGCCGTTGGGATTGCCGTAGTTGACCTGGTTGAAGGCGTTGAACAGCTCCGCGCGGAACTGAAACTGCACGTCGCCGCCAATCGGGAAGTTCTTCATCAGCGACAGATCGGTCGAGGAGAACTTCGGTCCGCGCAGGACGTTGCGCGGCGCGTTGCCGAAGGTATACAGGGCCGGCAGCTCGAACGCCGTCGCGGCATAACAGTTGACGAGCTCGCGGCTATTGGCCAGCGGCTGGCAGCTCAGCGACGGGACCGGCCCGACCAGCTTCGGCCGCTGAAGTCCGCCGATGCCGATGTTCGCGCGATCGGTGCTGATCGTGACATTGACCGGGGCGCCGCTCTGCACCGTCGTCACGCCGCCGACCTGCCAGCCAGCGACGACGTAGCGCAGCAGCGGGTTCGACGACTTCTTGAGGAACGGCACGTCGTAGATGTAGCTGGCGACGAACCGGTGCGGGATGTCCCACGACGAGTTGCCGTAGTCGGCCCAGATGTCGTAGTTGTTCATCGTCTGGCCGCCGCCGTTCGAGTGCGTCGCCATGTCGCGCGTCCGCGACCAGGTGTAGTGCGCGTTGCCCTGCAGCCCGTGGCGCATGCGCTTGCGGAAGATCAGGCTGACCGCGTCGTAATTGCCGATGAGATCGTTCTGGATGATCCGGCGGCTGCGGAACTTCTGGCTCGGCCGGCGCGGATCGACCGCCCCCGGGCCGGGCTGCGGCGTGTTGTTGAAGAAGCTGCGGTCGAGATGCTGCGTATGGGAGCCGACATACTGCAGATCGAGCGACGTTCCGGCGGCCAGCTCACGCTGGACGTCGAAGCTCCACTGGTCCTTCCGCGCGTTCGGCAGGTGCCGCGTCGGCGAGATGATGTTCGGCACCGCCACCACCGCCGGGCCGCCGGTCGGCGCCGCGAACGACAGCGTCGGGTTGGCCGGGTCCGACGTGAACGTCGAGGCCGCGGCGAGCGGTGGGTTGTTCGTGAGGAAAGTGAACGTGTTCATCTGGTTCGGGTTGTAGTAGATGCCGTAGCCGCCGCGCAGCACGGTCTTGTCGCCGAGCCGGTAGGTCGCGCCGACCCGCGGCGCGAGGTCCTTGCGGTTCGGTTCGTGGAACCGGAACCCGGGGCTCGGCAGCGTCGCCGGAATGATCGTCTCGAAGTCCTCGGCCAGCATCGTCGCCAGGCCGGGATAAGTCTGAACCGGCGTGTTGAACTCGTAGCGCAGGCCGACGCTGAGCGTCAGGTGCCGCGACGCCTGCCAGACGTCATTGACGAAGACGCCGTTGCGCCAGCCGCCGACGTGACCCTGGATCTGATCGGCCGGCGTGATCACCTGACGCGGCAGGCCGAGCATGAAGTCGGCCATCGAGTTGCCGCTCATCGAGCCGTCGAAAGAGAACGCCCCGCGAGGATCGTTGGCGGCGCGCCGGCCGGTGGCCAGCCGCCGCAGATCGAAGCCGGTTCGAAGGTTGTGCGCCCCCTTCGTATATGCCAGCACGTTCGACATCTGGAATGTGGTGTCGAACTGGTACCAGTTCGAGCCGCCGGCGCCGAGGCCGCTGAAGTTGCTGATGTTGATGCTCGGCAGGCCCGGATTCTTGAACCTGACGTCGCCGTTGAAGCCCGGAATGCCAAGATCGGCTCCCGCCGAGGGGATCGCATTGACGGCGAAGTGGTTCAGGGTGTCGAAATCGATCCGGTGGTAGCCGACCCGGAAGTCGTTGTGCAGATCGGGGCGCAGCGTGTGGGTGTAGGAGACCAGCGTGTTCTTGTTGACCCGCGGCTGGGTGATGCCCTGGACCGGAATCGCGCCGATGATGCTGTTGTAGGTGTCGTACCAGTTGTAGCGGACCGACAGCCGCACCTTGTTGCCGACGTTCTGGTCGATTCGGGCGAGAATCTGGTCGTTCTCGTCGCGCGTCGTGCTCGCGCTCTGCAGGTTGTTGACGCCGGGCGTGCTGCCCGACCGGCTCGGCGACGGGTAGTACTGCAGGAGCTGCTGCGCGACCGGCGACAGCTGCGACGACGGGATGATGTTGCCCGGATAGGGCTGGCCGGTCAGCGGGTTCCGGATCGCCGTGCTGACCTCCGAGAAATTCCCCTGCCGCATCAGCGCGGTCGGCACCGAGTTGAACGGACTGCTGATCGCGGTCGAGCGGACGCCCTCGTAGGCGCCCATGAAGAACGTCCGGTTGTGCCCGTCATAGAGCTTCGGCAGTACCACTGGCCCGTCGGCCTCGAGCGCGAACTGGTTGCGCTTGCGCGGGTTCTTCGGCAGCAGCGGATTGTCGAAGTAGCCGCGCGAGTCGAGCGCGTCCCCCTGATGGAAGGTCGAGGCCGCGCCGTGCAGCGTGTTGGCGCCGCTCTTGGTGACGACGTTGATGTAGACGCCGAGATACGAGCCGTACTCGGCCGACGTGCTCCCGGTCTGGACCTCGATTTCCTCGACGGCGTCGGCGATCGGCCGCATGCTCGTCGCCGCCAGCAGATTGGACGATGAGTTGATGCCGTCGAGCGACAGGCTGTTCTGGATCTCGCGCTGGCCCGCGCCGCGGAAGCTCAGGCCGATGTCGCTGTTGAGGCCGCCGAGCACTCCCGGCGTGGTACTCGCAAGGCCCCAGACGTTGCGGCCGTTGGTCGGTAGATCGATGATCGCGCGCTGACCGATCGTCTCCGACACGACCGCGCTGTCGGTCTTGAGGACCTGGGCTTTGGCCTCGACATTCACCGACTCGGCGATGCCGCCGACCTTGAGCACCGCATTGGTGCGAACGACCTGGTTGTTGGCGACCTCGACGCCCGAGGCGGTGAAGGTCTGGAACCCCTGCACCGTCACGGTGATGTCGTAGGTGCCGGTGCGGACGAACTGAATGTTGTAGTAGCCCTCGCCGTTGGTGGTCGCCTCGTAGGTGTTCTTGGTGCCGGTGTTGACGGCCACCACCTGCGCGCCGGGAACGGCGAGATCGCCGCTGTCGGTGACCGTCCCGACCAGCGCGGTCTGGGACGCGAGCTGCGCCGACGCGATGGCGGCAAACAGCAGGACACCGCACGTAACGAGCGGAAGCAGTCGGCGCAACATTCGGCCTCCTTGGTCGCGGCGGATCATTCCGCCCGTTTCGTCTCGGACCAGAGCGGCCGGGAGCGGCCGTTCAGATCCCACACCACTTGGCCGGCCCGGACCGTCAGTTCGCACTCCAGCCGGCGATCGCCATCGAGCCGGCCGCCGCCGCTGTCGATGAAGCCGAACTGCCCTCGCCGGAGATTGAGCACCGCGATGTCGGCTTCCGTCCCCGGCCCGAGCTGGCCGAGGTCCGGACGATGAATCACGTCGGCGGCCGTCATCGTGACGGCGCGGACGACGTCCTCGAGCGGCATGCCCACGTTCAGGAACTTGGACATCGTATTGAGAATGTCTTTCATCCCGCCGTTCATGCTGCCGGTGTGCAGGTCGGTGCTGATGACGTCCGGGCGAAAGCCCTGCGCCATCGCCGGCACGGCCTGGCTGAAGAGAAAACTGCCGCCGCCGTGGCCGACATCGAAGATGATGCCGCGCCGGCGGGCCTCGAACACGAACGGCCGGACCTTGCCGTTGTCGTCGACAATCGGGATCCGGCCGGCGACGCGCGCATACATGTGGGTCAGGATGTCGCCGGGGCGAAGGTATTTCAGGAGGAGTTCCTCGAGCGCCAGCGGCGGCGTGTGCCCGCCGAAGTCGACCATCACCGGCACGTCGCCCTCGCGGCCGGCCGCGACGCCGCGGACGACCGGATCCCACTCCGGCCCGGTGTAGTGCGCGACCTTGACGCCAACGATCACGCCCGGATGCTGCTTGATGCGCATCGCGGTCAGCTTGGCGTCCATGTCGGCGAGATTCTGCTCGACCGGGCCGCCCTTCATACCGGAGCCGACGATATTGAGAAAGGCGAGCACCCGCGTCCGCGAGCGGTCGATGACCTGCTCCTTGAACTGCAGGAAGTTGCGCCACCCGGCGCCGCCCGCGTCCACCAGCGTCGTCTGGCCGCTGCGGAACGAGTGGCTGTCGGGGGGAACGGCGGTATCGCTGTTGCTGAGATAGGCGTCCTTTTCCGTGCCGTAGAAGACGTGCGCGTGCATGTCGATCAGTCCGGGCACGACGTACAGGCCGGTGGCGTCGACGATGGTGCGGGCCGAGGCCGGGTCGATGCCGGCCGCCACCCGCGCGATCTTCCCCCCGGCTACCGCCACGTCCATGACCTCGTCGATGGCGTGTCGTGGATCGAGGACGTGGCCGTTGCGGATCAGCAGGTCGACCGTGGGTCCCTGCGCGGCCGGAGTCGCACCGGCGAGCACGGACCAGCAGAGCATCGCCACCAGACATCGGCGGATCGGCATCGATCAGCCCTGCCCTTTCTTCGCCAGTTCCTCGCGCAGGCGGCGGGCGACGACCCGATCGTCGCCGCGGTCCATCATCCAGACGCCAATCACGAGCGCGTCGTTCTCGGCGCGGATCGCGATTGACGGCTCGCCGGCCTGGAGTGCGTGCACCACCGCCGCCGGCTGGAGCCCACGCGCGGCAGCGTCCCAGTTCACCCGGACGTGCGGGACGTGATTGGCAACGTCCGGCACGAAGATCTCGGCACTGACCCCTGGCACGGACGCCGCGGCATCGCGGATCATCTCGGCGCGGCGCTGGAAGTCACGCCCCTCGGCGGCGTGATCCTTGTTGACGAACAACTCGATCGCCGCGAGCATGCCGACGATCTCCTCCTTATTGACTTTCATGCCGCGGCCGATCGCGTTGCCGTTCGGCGACGAGTTGAGGCGCGCCGCGGCGATGAGCGGCGCCCGGCCGAGGAGCAGGCCGGCGCTCTGCGGGCCGCGGATGCCCTTGCCGCCGGAGAACGCCACCAGGTCGAAGCCGAGACCGGTGTACTTCCAGAGATTCTCGACCGGCGGTACGTCGGCGGCGGCGTCGTTCAGCGTCGGGATGCCGTGCTTGCGGCCGAGTTCGACGAACTCCTCGTGCTGGATCTGCCCGTCCTTGTTGTTGTTGTTGTAGAACAACATCATCGCGGTCTTGTCGCTGACCGCGCGCTCGAGGTCTGCCCGGGTCTCGACTTCGACCAGGCGCACGCCGCAGTTGCGGACGGCGCGCTCGTAGCCGAACCGATGCGCCTTCTGGATCAGGACCTCGCTCTTCATGGCGGAAAGGTCCGGCAGGTCGCTGATTTTCTGCCGGTCGGTGCCGGTCAGCACCGCGGCGGTCCCCAGCGTCAACGCCGAGGCGGCGCCGGCCGTCACCATCGCCGCGTCCGCCCGCACCAGCTTCGCGATCCGCTCGCCGACACGGTCGTGCAGCTCATCGAGCATGACGTACGACCGCGAGGCGTAGTTGATCGCCGCCATCACCTCCGGCGGCATCTTCGACGCCGTCATCGCGGTATAGGTGCCGGCGGCGTTGATGAACGGGCGGACGCCGAGCTCGCGGAAATAATCTCGGGCCGCCGGCGCCGGCAGTGATGGAGCTGCGATCGCGCCGGCAGCGAGGAAGCGGCCGGCGACTGGGATCGCCCCGAGCGACTCGAGAAAACGCCTTCGACTGAACATGCGCGACGCTCCTTCAGGGTCCATCCGCCCGATATCCGCGACTTCGAGGCGCCGTTCCGGCATCGGCCGGTCGTCCCTCGAGAGCCGACGATCTTCTGTCGAGCTGGTTACCGGCAGAGCATAGTCATCCCGCCCGGCCGAGGCAAGACAATCAGGTTCGTCCGTGGCGGCGGACCAGGCGCCAGCCATGCTGTCGATCCGGAAGAAAGAACAAGGCCTCGACCTCCGGCAGCGTCGCCAGGTAGGCGCGGCTGCCCTCGGCGCCAAGCACGAACAGCGCATCGTCGAGCGCGTCGCCCGCCGTGCCGGTTGGCGCGAGAACGGCGACCGTCAGTATCCCTTGCACCGGCCCGCCGGTCCGCGGATCCATGATGTGCGAGTAGCGCACGCCGCCGCGCTCGAAGAACTTCTCCGACGTCCCGGCGATCGACAGGGTGCGGTTCTTCAGCCGGACGGTGCGGGCCACGGTTCCGGCGTGCAACGGGTCCTGGATGTCGACCGGCCAGCCGGCTCCCCCCGGAGGACTTCCCAGGCCGTAGATCGTACTGCCGCCGGAGCTGACGAGTGCCGCCATGACCCCGCGCGAGCGGAGGATGCCGACCGCCCGATCGATGGCGTAGCCCTTGGCGATACCGCCCAGGTCCAGTTCGACGCCGGGTTCGTCGAACGCCACCGTGCCGCGCGCCGCGTCAAGGACGACGTGGCTGGCGCCGACGTGCTGGCGTGCGGCCGCGAGCTCCCCCTCTGACGGCACCTTGCCTTCTCCCCTGAAGAATCCCCACGCCTTCATCAGCGGTCCGACCGTGACGTCGAAGGCGCCGCTTGACGCGCGTGAATAGCCCAGCGCGACCGCGAGGAAGTCGAAGAGCTCGCGCTCGACCGCGACGGGATGCCGCGCCGCCTCGCGATTGATTCGCGACAGCGGGCTGTCGGCCCGGTAGTGGCTCATCAGCCGGTCGATGCGGTCCACTTCGTCGAACGCCGCCTCGGCGGCGGCCTTGACCAGCGCTTCGTCCGGGCCCCAGGCGTCGATCGCGTAGACCGTCGCCATCGACAGGCGGGTCGCTTCGTGGTGATGCAGCCGATCGGGCGTGGGCAGAGGCGTCGGCGCCGCGGCGGGCGCCAGCGCCGTTACAAGGCACAGCGCCGCCAGGCCGCGGAGCGTCAGCGCGTCGCCTCCGCGAACGGCCAGCGGCGGGTCCGCCACGACCACCACAGGAAGAACAGCACGCCGGCCAGCAGCGTGCCGAGCCCGAAGAGAATCACCCGGGGGTCGGACGTCGCGAACAGGAAAATCCAGCCGGCCAGCGCGACCAGGCTGGGCAGCGGATACAGCCACATCCGGTAGGTCCCTTTCCTGGCCGGCCCGCCGTGGCGCCGCAACAGCGTCAGCGCGCCAATCTGGCCGATGAACTGGATCAGGATCCGCGTCGTGATCAGGGCGTCGATGACCAGCCCCAGCGAGAAGAAGGTGCAGACGATCGACACGAACCCGACGACGAGCAGCGAGATGTACGGAAAGGCGCGCGTCGGATGCAGGCGGCCGAAGGCCTTGAAGAAGTAGCCGTCATTGGCGGCGGCGTAGGGGATTCGCGAGTAGCCGAGCAGCAGCGCGAAGACCGATCCGAAGGCCGTCCAGAGGATCGCCGCGGTGAAGAACGAGGCGACCGTGCGCCCGTAGATCCGCTCCATGAAGATCGACACGACGAACCGCGAATTCGGATGCGCGTCCGCGGGGACGAACTCCCGCCACGGCACGACTCCGGCGACCGAGAGGTTGATCGCCAGGTAGATCGCCGCAACCACCAGGATGCTCACCAGGATCGACCGTGGGATGACCTTGGCCGGATTGCTCACTTCATCGCCGATGTAGCAGATGTCGTAGTAGCCCAGATAGTCGTAGACGCCGACGCGCGAGGCGGCGCCGAGCCCCATCATGAAGCCCAGTGAAAACGTGAACGCCCCCGGTGGAAAGTCGAAGGCGATGTGCGGATTGAAGTGGCGCATGCCGGTGCCGATGACCACCGCGGTGGTCAGCAGGCTGCCGACCCACAGCGTGACCGTCAATGGGCCGAGCGACCCAATCGGCCGGTAGAGCAGCGCCAGGTTCACCAGACCGACCGCTGAGGCAATCGCGGCGTACTCGCCGGACGACAGCCCGGGCCACAGATAGCCGAGGTACTGCGAGAAGCCGATGTAGCCCGAGGCGATCTCGAGCGGGCCGCTCAGGATGAACTGCCAGATGAACAGGAATGCCGCCAGCCGCCCCCAGGTTTCGCGGCCGTAGCCTTCGCGCAGGTAAACGTAACTCCCGCCGGAGCCCGGCATCTGCGAGCCGAGCTCGCTCCAGACCATGCCGTCGGGTATGACGATGAGGAGGGCGACGATCCAGCCGAGCATCGCCTGCGGGCCGCCGAGCGCGGACATCAGGAGCGGGATCGTGATGAAGGGCCCGACCCCCATCATGTTGGTCATGTTGAGGGCGGTCGCCTGGAGCATGCCGAACCGGCGCTCTGGGGTGGGTGTCGGCATGAACCCGAGACTCTAGCACGCGACCGCGCCCGGCGCGGATGCGATTCAGCGGCCGGCGAGCAGCGAGCGGAATCGGCTGGAGAGAATCGCGGCGGGCTTGCCGTCCGTCCGCCGGACGATCAGCGCCGCGGCGGTGGGATGCGACTCGACCAGCGCCAGCCCCTTGTCGACCCCGAGGACGCTCATCGCGGTATCGAGGCCGTCTGCCTCGAGGCCATGTTTGGCGATGACCGTGACCGTGATGTCGTCGACCAACCCCATGCCGGATGCGGGATCGACGATGTGCGAGTAGCGCCGGCCGCCGACATCGAGGTGCTGTTCGCTGCTGCCGGCGGTCGAGACGGCGGCGTTGGTCAGATCGAGGAACGCCGGAACCCCGTCGGGAGGCGGGGCGTCCGCGGTCACGCGCACCCGCCAGCCGCGCTGCCCTGGTGGAGCGGCGCTGAAAGCCAGGTCACCGCTGACCGCGACCAGCGCGCTCGAAATCCCCAGGCGGGAGATGGCGGCAAGCGCCTCACTGGCGGCGTAGCCCTTGCCGATCGCTCCGACGTCGAGCTGCATGCCGGTGTCATCCAGCATGACCGCACGCCGCGACCGGTCGAGATGCAGTTTGCGGAAGCCGCCGCGGTGTTCCGCGGCCGTGATCGCCCCGGCGTCGGGCAGGCGGCCGGTGGCGCGGGCGTCCCGCCACAGCCGGATGAGCGGCCCCTGCGTGATGTCGAACGCGCCGCCGGTCGCCGCCGCCAGATCCTGCGACGCGGCCAGCACCGTGAACAGGTCGTCGCTGACGCGCACCGGGCGGCCTACCGCGTCAACGCTCAGCCGATTCAGTTCGCTGTCGGGTTTGTAGTCGGAGAGCGTCGCGTCGAGCGCCGCGATGCGCTCGAACCCGGCCCGAAAGCCCTCGCGTGCAGCAGACTCACTCGCCGCGTAGACCGTAATCCGCACCAGCGTGCCCATGTGCGGCTCGACCGACTCGAACCGCTGCAGCTCGCCCGCCACCGGCGTCACGAGCCCGAACGCCACGACACCCAGACACACCAGCCACTTCATACCGCACGCACTTTGGCACCCCGGCACTTTGGCACCGTGGCACGCTGGCACCCCGGCACTTTGGCACCGTGGCCCCCTGGCACCGCGGCACCGTGGCCCCGTGGCACCTTAATAAGGATCGATCGCCACCCCGTTGTTCCAGATCCGGTACATCTCGTCAGCGCTGGGCAGCTTGGCGGGCCGGACCAGCCGGAAGCCGAGCCATTGCGCATTGGTCATGTACCAGATGCTCTTGGGCAACTGCGGGTCGAGAATCTTCCACGTCGCGTCCGATGCGACGCGCGCGGTGCAGTTCACCGCGCTGGCGGGATCGTGCCACGAGCCGCCGCGGACCACCTGCGGATAGGAGGTCTTCGGCGCGACCCAGGGGTCGACTGCGGGAGCGGCGGTGTATGGCGCGTATTGATCGAGCGTCCACTCCCTGACATTGCCGAGCATGTCATAGAGCCCCCACGCGTTCGCCTTCTTGGTTCCGACCTCGTGATACGTCCCGTCGGTGAACGTCGCCGACGGCGAATTATCGAGGTACCACGCGTAATCGTCGAGCGCCCCCGCGACGATGCCGCTGTCGCCCCCGGCGCGGCAGGCGTACTCCCATTCGGCTTCCGTCGGCAGCCGGTAGAACTCCCCGGTCTTCGCGCTCAGCCATTCGGCGTATTTGTTCGCCGCGTGCTGAGTCATGCTGATGACTGGGAAGCCCTTGTTGCCGCGGCCAAAGCTCATCTCGAGGAACGGCGCGGTCGGCCGGCTCAGGGCATCGACGACCGCATCGGGTTTTCCGACCTCCTGTGCCTGATCCGCGAACATGAACATCAGATAGGAATCCCACGTCACTTCGTGCGCCTGCATCCAGAACGCATCGAGGCGGACCTTGTGGACCGGCTGCTCGTCAGGCTTCGCGCCCGCGGCGGCCGAACCCATCATGAACTCCCCCGCCGGGATCGGGGCCATGCCGTAGCTGACCGTCGTGTTCGGGATCGTGACGGTATAAGCCGCGGCCGGCTCAGCGCCTTTGGCGGCGCGCTCTTCGATGCGCGCGCGGATGGACTGGACGAGCGCCATCTGCTTCGCATCGGGCGTGGCGGCGTTCTGCGGCAAGGCGAGCGAGACGGTCTCCGCCGCCGCGACCAGGGCCGCGGCGAAGACCAGCGTGAAACGACGCGTCATGGTCCTACAGAACCTTCGTCTGACCGGGGATCGCCAGGCCCGGCACTTCGTGCTTGCCGTTCCAGTCGACCGGCTTCGGCACCCGGCTGAGCGGCGAGTTCAGCGCCTGTTCCCAGGTCAGCTGCTGCCCCGAGTAGGCGGCGTCTCGCCCCATCATCGCCAGCATCGTGCTGGTTGCGAGGTTCAGGTCGTCGTTCTTGGGCTTGCCGGCGCGAATCGACGCGAACAACACGTCATGCTCGCGCTGATACATGTCGTATTCCTCGCCCTGGAACTGCCACTTGACCTTGCCGTCCGGCGTCTCGATGCGCGGCTGCCCCTGACCGAGAAACAGCGTGCCCTCGGTCCCCATCACGTAGTCGAGCGTGCCGTTGTAGCAGCCGGTCGACTGCCGGTTCTCGAGGAACACACGGTAGCCGTTCGGCCACACATAGTTGGCGGAGAAATGATCGAAGATGTTGCCGCCATTGGCCGGGACGGCCCGGCCGCCGATCGCGACGACGCTGGCCGGCGGCTCGTCCTTCATCAGCCACATGATCTTGTCGGCGTTGTGGACGGCCTGCTCGACCAGGCTGTCGCCCCCCACCCAGACGAAGTTGTACCAATTGCGAATCTGCCACTCGGTGTCGCTCATCCCGGCGGGGCGTGCGCTCTCGGGCGGCATCGGCTTGACCGGATTGGTGTAGTAGGTCGAGTAATGCGAGACCAGCCGGCCGAGCGCCCCGTCGCGGACCTGCTGGACGGCATCCTGGATCATGTTGTTGTAGCGCCAGCAGAAGCCGGCGACGAGCGCCAGGTTCTTGGTCTGGGCGAGCTTCTGGGCCGTCATCACGTCGCGGACGCCGGGGGCGTCGGTCGCGCAGGGCTTCTCGCAAAAGACGTGCTTGTTGGCGTTCACCGCGGCGGTGAGATGCTGGGGCCGGAAGCCGGGCGGGGTCGCCAGCAATACGACGTCGACGCCGCTGTTGATGACCTTGTCGTAGGCGTCGAGGCCGAAGAAGGCGTGATCGACCTTGACGCGCGAGCCGAACTTCGCGCTGCCGCGCAGCCGCGTCACGGCGGTGTCGACAATCGCCTCGTCGATATCCGCGACGGCCGTCAGTTCGTTGTTCGGGTCGGCGGTCAGCGCCTGGCCGGCGGCGCCGCTGCCGCGGCCGCCGCACCCGACCAGGCCGATCTTGACGGCATTGGTGACGGTCTGCGCCGAGATGATCCCGGGAAAGCCGACGGCAATCGCGCCGGCGACCGTGCCGGTCTTCTTCAGGAAGTCGCGCCGTTCGATCTTGTCCGATCCGTCTTTAGGTGTGTTCGCCATGGTGTCCTATCCGAAAGGCCCTCGACGGGGCGTGAATGACCGGCAGAGACTTCAATAATACCGCGAGCCCGGTAGAATGACGGAATGATGATCCAGCCGCGACTCGCCCGGCGTCTGCGGCTCGGCCTAGCCGCCGGCGCCGCGGCCCTGGTCCTCGGTGGCACCGCCGCCGCCCAGGCCCCCGGCAAATCCCCGGCCGGCGACGGTCAGTCGCTGTTCGACGGCGCGACGCTCGGCAGCTGGCAGCCGACGAAATTCGCGAGGGGCGGCGGCGTCAGCATCCAGGATGGTCAGATCGTGCTCGAGGTGGGCGGCGCCCTGAGCGGGATCACCTGGGCCGGCCCGGCGCTGCCGACCGCCGGCTACGAGCTCACGCTGGACGCGATGCGCATCGACGGCAGCGACTTCTTCGCCGGCATCACCTTCCCGGTCGGCGACGAGTTCTGCTCCCTGATCCTCGGCGGCTGGGGCGGCCAGACGGTTGGCCTGTCGAGCCTCAACGGCCGCGACGCGTCGGAGAACGACACGTCGCAGTCAATCGAGTTCACGTCGGGACGCTGGTACGCGGTCCGCCTCCGCGTCACGACCGCGAAGATCGAGGCTTGGCTCGACGGCCGGCAGATCATCACCCAGCCGCTCGCCGGGGTTAGCCTGTCGACGCGGATCGAGGTCGAGCCCTCCAAGCCGCTCGGCATCGCCTCCTATCGAACCAAGGCGGCGCTCAAGAACCTCCGGCTCAAGCGCATCTAATCGTTCGACGCGGTCAGATGGCTGAGCTGCACGCGACGGCAGACGCTTCTGCCCCGTGCGTTCTCGCCTGGATAGGCGCATAATCGAACCTTCGCCAAAGTCGTCCGCCATACCGGGCGACACGGGGGACCCGTTTCGTGGGGCGTATCCGGTTCGCCGGTAGAGGACTTCCGACCTCGAGCCCGTCAGCTAACCCCGTCGGCGCTTGGAGGAACTGTGGCTGAAGAGTCCTTTCTCGGTCAGGTCAAGCGCCTGATCGTCGGCGCCCCGATCGATTCCCAGCACGCCCAGCACGAACGCCTCTCCCGGGTCACCGGCCTCGCCATCCTATCGTCCGACGCGTTGTCCTCGGTCGCCTACGCCACCGAGGAAATCCTCCGCGTCCTGCTCGTCGGTGGCGCCGCCGCCCTCGCCCTGGTCACCCCGATTGGCCTCGTCATCGCCCTGACGCTGGCCATCGTCGCCTTCTCCTACCGGCAGACGATTCACGCCTATCCGAGCGGCGGCGGCGCCTACATCGTCGCGAAGGACAACATCGGCCGGACCGCCAGCCTGATCGCGGCGGCGTCGCTGCTCATCGACTACGTCCTGACGGTCGCGGTGAGCGTTGCGGCCGGAGTCGCGGCGGTCACCTCGGCGATGCCGCAGTGGCACCTCAACCGGGTCGAGATCGGCCTCGGCTTCGTGGTGTTGCTGATGATCGGCAACCTGCGCGGAGTCCGTGAGTCCGGGCGGATCTTTGCCGTCCCGACCTACTTCTTCATTGGCGGCATCCTGGCGATGATTGGCGTCGGCGCGTGGATGTGGTTGTCCGGGCAAATGCCGCCGGCGCCGCCTGCGGGCAGCCTCGCTTTCCCCCACACCGGAATGCTGACGACGTTCGCGCTGCTGACGGCGTTTTCGAACGGCTGCACGGCGATGACCGGCGTTGAAGCGGTCTCGAACGGCGTTCCCGCGTTCCGGCCGCCCGAGGCGCCGAACGCCGCCGCAACGCTGGTGACGATGGCGGCACTCGCGATCACGATGTTCATGGGCATCACGCTGCTGGCGCATGCCTATCACATCATCCCGAGTGACACCGAGACGGTCGTGTCGCAGATCGCACGGGCGACCTTCGGCGGCCGGAGCGTGCTCTACTACGCCGTCCAGGGCGCGACGATGCTGATTCTCGTCCTGGCCGCCAACACCGCGTATGCCGACTTTCCGCGGCTGGCGTCAATCGTCGCCCGCGACCGGTTCCTGCCGCGCCAGTTCATGAATCAGGGGGACCGACTGGCGTTCTCGAACGGCATCGTCATTCTGAGCGGCCTGGCGGCGGTGCTGCTCGTCGTCTTTGGCGGAGACACCCACGCCCTCATCCCGCTCTACATGATTGGCGTGTTCGTGTCGTTCACGCTGTCGCAGGCCGGCATGGTGATTCACTGGCGGCGGCTGCGCGAGCCGGGCTGGCGTAGCAGTGCCGCGGTCAACGGCGTCGGCGCCGTCGTGACCGGCGTGGTGCTCGTCATCGTCTCGGTGACCAAGGCGGCAGAGGGCGCGTGGGTGATCATGCTGATGATTCCTGCGCTGGTCACGGTCTTCACGGTGACCCGCCGGCATTACGATCACGTCGCCGCCGAACTGACCTTGCGCGACTGGCAGCCGGAGGTGGCCGGCACCCACGTCATGATCGTGCCGATCGGCGGCATCCAGCGGGCGGTCGTCAAGGCGCTGCGCTACGCGCGCGGCGTCGGCAGCGACGTGCGGGCAGTCTACGTCGAGGTCGATCCGGCCGCCACCGAGGCGCTGCGCCGGGAGTGGCCGACGTGGGGACACGGCGTCGAGCTGGTCGTGCTGCAGTCGCCGTATCGGTCGCTGCTCGAACCGCTGGTCGACTACATCGACGATCTGCACCGGGCGGCGCCGGACACCTACGTCACCGTCATCCTGCCGGAGTTCGTGCCGCGGCGGCTGTGGCAGCACCTCCTCCACAACCAGCATGCGCTGCTCATCAAGGGCGCGCTGCTGTTCAAGCCCAACGTGGTCGTGACGAGCGTACCGTTCCACCTGGGACGGAGCGCGTCGCGTCAGCCGAGAACCGAAAGCTCCGCCGGACCAGCGACATCGACACGCTGAGTCGTTGACGGCTGCTAAGGCAGTGGCTGCATGCCCTGCGACCGCATGACGGCACGCGCTTCAGGACCGGTGAGAAACGCGAGCAGATCCCTGCCCACCGCCACGGATCGCGATCGCGCGCGGCGGAACGGCGGAAGAGGCCGCCTCGCGCGGCTTGCGGGACGCGGCAACGCCTCCCATTGTCGTGGACGGCGTGAAACATCATGCCTGCCTCCCGGTCATGGCGCTAGCCGGCCCCCGAGCCGCCGCCACCTGCCGCGGCGCCGCCCGACGAGCCGGCACCGGCGCTGCTCGCCGCGTGGCTGCCGACGAACGTCGCGAACGCGGCGGGGTCGTCCGACGCCGACTGGAACCAGGCCGGCGCGGTTTCGGGATGGCGCTTCAGATACCGCGCCCAGGACGAGCCGAGACCGACCGCCAGGCCGTAGACGATCCAGCGCGACGGCAGCGCCGCGCCGTGCGGTTCGTCGGACGACGCAATCGCCTTCAGGTGGTGTTTGAATCCGCGCCATCGCGCGGCCTCGATTAACCCCTGGTCCGACAATGGCGTCATCGCGGCGGCGGCGATGACGCCGACGAGGCCGGCCAGCTCGAGCGCGAGCGGCAGCAGGAACGGCCAGCCCTCATACCGCGGCACGAACAGCGCGGCCGCCGCCGCGCCGGCGGCGCCGGCGAGCAGCATCGCCACCGATCCGCGCATCAGCCTGCCGCGCGCGGCCTTCCGCTCGCCGTCGAGCAGGCCGCGGCGGGCGAGGTCGGCGGAGACGGCGGCGTTGAATCGCTTCGAGCCGCGCGCCAGCCGGGACTGCGCTTTCGACAGCGCGACGGTTCCGCCGCCCTGGTCGCCAAAGGCGATCCGGATGGCTTCAATCTCATGCGCGGCCAGGTCCTGTTGGCCAGCCACTGTCTCGATCTCGTAGGAGCGCCTGCCGAGCCGCTTCGGCAGTTCGCGTACCACCAGCGCGCCGCGATCCGCCAGGTCGAGCAGCGTCGCCACCGGCGAACAGCCGAGCGCGCGCCCCTTGCCGACCAGCACCGCGACCAACGCGGCGGGCAGCGACTGAGGCGGCTCGGTCGTCGTGGTGTCGTCGGCCGCGATTGATGGCGCCGCGTAGCCGGCGCGCATGACGAAAATCAGGATCAGACCCATCGCCAACACGGCCGCAGCGCTGATGATCCATGTCGGCGCGAGCGCCGTCGCGGCTTCGTCGTGCTGCCGCCAGGCGGGCGTGGCTCGAGCGACGGTGCCGGCCGGATACCGCACCTCGGCGGTCACCCAGCCGCCCGACCTGATGCCGGCCGCCTCGATGACCACGCCGCGGTCCGTCGGAACGGCGGACGCCCGGTTGACTCGGTGTTGTTCGAAACTGGGGATTTCGGTGGGGGCGGCACCCGCTTCGATCAGCACGCGGCTGGCGTCGATCCGGTAGTCGTGCGCGCTCGGCAGCGCGCGCCAGCGGAGGACGTCTGCCGCGCCGTCGCGGTAGGCGACACCGCGCGCGAGGTAGTGCAGGTCGAAGGTGTGGACGCCCGGTCCGGTCTCGGCGAAACGCCACTCGACGCGCACGGTCGCGCGTCCGCTGACGGAGACCTGCCCCGGGCCATCGCCGCGCCCCAGGAGCTGCCCGTCCATGCGCGCGTCGAGGATGTCGATCCCGTCTGTCCGCGACGTCGGAATCTCACGCCAGACCTTCGTGAAGGTGCCGGTCTGAAATTCAAACACGATCGTTTCCTCGACATCGAGCGCGCCGCCGTCGACGGCCCGCGCCGCGACGTCGAACCGGCGCGCCTTGTAGTCGCCAGGCCGCGCCGTCGCCGGTGCGGCGAGCAGCGCCGCGGCCAGCGCCGCGGCGGCGGCGCGCCCCAGCCCGCGGCCCGCTCCGTCACGCCACCTGCGCAGCGTCGAAACCATGGTCATTCGTCTTCCGCTCCCGCGGACCCGATCGCTGGCTCCGCCCGCCTGGACAGTACCGCCTCGCCCACAGACGTCGGTGAGGCTATCTCGCGGGTAGCATAACGTCAGTTCCGGATCCCCGGTCAAGACGCTCTTCGAGAAGCCGTAACGCGTTTCAGCGCTTGGTTCCAGCGGACGCAGGCGTATCGACGCGTTCACGATATGGGACCGTGCGAGGCGAGGGCCAAAGCGCATGCCCCGGCCCTCGATCCGCTGCCTAGTGGCCCATCCTGACCTCGATCACCTCGTCGGCCTCGAGTCCGTGCGCCTCCCGTGCACGGCAATCGCCGCCTCGCGGCTCGGCGCGGCCATCAGGGAGAACAGGAGGACCTCACGCCGCTGGAACCTCGACCGTTGAACTGCCGGCCCCGCAGCACCAACGCGACGGAACGGAGCGAGCCGCGAAGGGCGCGCGGAGTGCAGGAGCTAGTCGGGGTGCAGGGGCCCCCGACGATTCAAATGCGGCCAGAATGGAGCTGGCGGCGACGCGCCAGCGTAATGAAGGCCGCTAGTCGGGGTGCAGGGGGCCCCGACGATTTAAGATTGGAGGCGCCGCCCGGATTTGAACCGGGGATGGAGGTTTTGCAGACCTCTGCCTTACCACTTGGCGACGGCGCCGGTCGGAACTTGATTGTACGAGGGAAGCCCGCCGCGTCCTAGGGACACGGACAACAGCGTGTCCGGCGGCAGGTCAGATGAAGCATTTATCGAAGGATCTGGAAGTACTCAAAGCGCGGCGACGTTTCTCACCAGCGCGCGGAACGGAGCGAGCGACGAAGCGCTCGCATAGTGTAGCGCGCAGGCCGGCGCACGGCGCGGGTTTCTTAACCCGCGCCCGGAGCGGCGTCGGCGTCGAAGCGCCGACGGAGCGGAGAGCGCAGGAGCGGCCACAGGCCGCGACGTTTCAAAATTGGAGCGGGAAACGGGATTCGAACCCGCGACTTCGACCTTGGCAAGGTCGCACTCTACCACTGAGTTATTCCCGCTGACCCCGGAAAATCCAATCATAGCATCGCGCGCGAGCGTCAATCAACCATTGGTCGGGCTGGCGGGCGTCGGCGCGGATGGGGCACCTGCCCTTCATGTCCGCCTGGTGCCGATCGCACCCCTTTTCCGGATCGTGCCTTCACAATCAACGACTTACGCTAAAGGTGAGTGTCCCCGTCGAAGGCGGAGCGATAGTGCGTCAGGCGCGGGGTGGAGCTGCCGGCCTCGTCGATGGCGACGACGTCGAACCGGCAGGGCCGATCGAGCCAGCCCCGCCGGGCGAGGTAGTCGACCGCCATCCCGGCAATTCGCCGCTGCTTCAAGGGGGTCACCGCCGCGGCCGCTCCGCCGAACGCCCCTGAGACTCGCGCCTTGACCTCGACGAAGACCACCGTTCCGCGGTCCTCGGCAATGATGTCGATTTCGCCCTGCCGCGTGCGGTAACGCCTGGCAAGAACCGCGTACCCGGCGCCGACCAGCGCCGCGACGGCGAGTTCCTCGCCGCTTTTCCCGACCCTCTGCCGGCGCATCGACACGCCCGCCCGCGATCGCAACGAAGAGGCCAGCTTCACGCTTCCTGCTTCCCGCTTCCAGCTTCCCGCTTTCCGCGCGCCAATTTGGCACGGCAGGCGTGGCTGTCGGTCGCGGAAGAGCGTAGCGGGAAGCAGGCAACAGGAAGCAGGGAGCGGGAAGCAGGTAGCAGGGAGCTGACAGCTGACAGCTGACAGCTACCGCTACTGGCGACTGGCCCCGACCTCAGTCATCGCCTCGTCGAACAACTTCAGCACGGTGTCGGCCTGCGCGCGGGTGAGGACCAGGGGCGGCGCCAGGCGGATCGCATTGCGCCCCGCTCCGAGCAGCAGCACGCCGCGCCGGAACATCGCCTGCACCAGGGCGTTCCGCTCCTCGACCGCGCGCGTCTTCTGCGCGCCGTCGCGCACCAGCTCGACGCCGATCATCAGACCCTTGCCGCGCACGTCGCCGATCAGCGGATGCTTCGCTTGCAGCGCTCGCAGCCCCTCGATCAGATAGCCCCCGACATCCGCCGCATTCGCAACCAGCGACTCCCTGAGCAGCTTGATCGTCGCATTGGCCGCGGCGCAGGACACCGGATTGCCGCCAAACGTGCTGGCATGCGCCCCTGGGGGCCACGTCATGATCTCCGCTCGCGCGCAGGTCACGCCGAGCGGCAGCCCCGATGCAATCCCCTTCGCGATGTTGACGATGTCGGCCTGCAGGCCGAAATGCTCGCAGGCGAACATCTTCCCGGTGCGTCCCATCCCCGACTGGACCTCGTCGGCGACCAGCAGCATCCCGTGTTCGGTGGCCAGCTCGCGCAGCCCCTGCAGGAACGCCGCCGGCGGAACCAGGTATCCCCCCTCCCCCTGAATCGGCTCGACGACGATCGCCGACACTTCATCGGGCGAGATCAGGTGCACCAGCAGCTGGTCGCGAATGAACGCCAACGCCTGCGCCGCACAGGCGTCGGCGCTGCCGTTGAACCGGTACGTATCCGGGTAGGGCGCGTGATACACCCCCGGCAGGAACGGCGCAAAGCCGCGCCGCTGAATCGCCTTGCTGGCGGTCACGGACAGCGCCCCCATGGATCGGCCGTGAAAGCCTCCCATGAACGCCAGGATCCCCTGCCGTTTGGTGTGATAGCGCGCCAGCTTGATGGCCGCCTCGGTCGTCTCGGTGCCGGAATTGGCGAAGAACGTCCGCACCTCCCCGGCAATCGGCACGAGCGAGGCCAGCTCCTCGGCGAGCCGGACCTGGGGCTCGTAGTAGAAGTCGGTGCCCGACATGTGGAGGAACTTCTGCGCCTGCGCGACGATCGCCGCGACGACGTCGGGGTGGGAGACGCCGGTCGAATTGACCGCGATCCCGGCGGCGCAGTCGAGGAAGCGGTTGCCGTCGACGTCCTCGACGATCGCCCCCTCGCCGCGGGCGATGACAAACGGATAGTCGCGCGTGTAGGAGGACGAGACGTACTTCCGGTCGCGCTCGATGAGCGCCCTGGCCTTCGGCCCCGGCAGCGTCGTCTTGATCTCTGGTTCGTTCACCTGAGCGCCCTGGCTGTCTCCACCGGCTGCTACCCCTGCTTCCACCTCGTGGTCGTGCCGCTATCCTCGAGGACGATACCCCGGGCGAGCAGGTCCTGGCGGATGCGATCGGCTTCGGCGAAATTGCGCGCCTGGCGCGCCGCCCGCCGCGCGGCAATGAGCGATTCGATTTCCTCGACCGGCACCGGCGGACGGGCGTCTTCGGCACGGCGCAGATCGAGCACGCCGAGCACGCGGTCGAAGCCCTCGAACGTGGCGCGGACGGCGGCGGCGTCGCCGTCGGTGAGGTGGCCGGCGTCGATCGCCGAGTTCAGCGTCCGGACCAGCTCGAACAGCACGCCGATCGCCGCTGCGGTATTGATGTCGTTGGTGATGTGGTCGCCGAATGCCTGCTTCGCATCCTCGAGAGCCGTCGCCACTTCGGCATGGGCGCCGCCGGACCGCAGCGTCTCGAGCCTGGCGAGAAAGTCGGTCAGGCGCTTGAGCGACTCCTCGGCCTGCGCCATCGCGGTCCAGGAAAACTTCAGCTGCTTGCGGTAATGCACGCCAAGGTACAGGTAACGGAGCGCCGAGGGCCGGAACCCGCGCTCGACGATGTCGTTGAGGTTGTAGACGTTGCCGAGGGACTTCGACATCTTCTCGGCGCCCTTCGTCGTCCCCTCCTCGTCGTCGATCATCAGGTGTTCGACGTGGACCCAGAAGCGCGAGAACTGGCGGCCGGTGGCCCCTTCGCTCTGGGCGATCTCGTTCTCGTGGTGCGGGAAGATCAGGTCGACGCCGCCGGCGTGGATGTCGATCGGCGCCTCGCCGAGCAGCCGCAGCGCCATCGCCGAACATTCGATGTGCCAGCCCGGGCGACCCTGGCCGATGCCCGGATCCCAGGACGGCTCCCCCTCCTTGGTGGCCTTCCAGAGGACGAAGTCCCGCGCGTTCTCCTTGTCGTACTTGTCGGAGTCGATGCGCGCGCCGCTCTTAATCCCGGAGTGATCGAGGTGGGCGAGCTTGCCGTAGTCCGGGAACGTCGCGATCTTGAAATAAATCGAGCCGTCGCTGGTGTAGGTGTGGCCGTTCTGCTCGAGCGCCTTGATGGTCTCGCCCATCGCGGCGATGTTGTCGGAATCGGTGGCGCGCGGATTCTCCTCGACCGGCTCGAGGCCGAGCGCGGCGGCATCCTTGCGAAAGGCATCGATGTAGCGCCCGGTGTACTCCCGCAGCGCGACGCCGGCCTTCTGCGACTCGAGAATGGTCCGGTCGTCGACGTCGGTGAAGTTCATCACCTGACGAATCTCGAAGCCGGCCTGGTGGCGGAGGGCGCGGCGGAGGATGTCGAGCGCGACGAAGGTGCGGAAATTACCGATGTGGCCGCGGGCGTAGACCGTCAGCCCGCAGGTATACATGCGGACGACGTTGTCCCGCGAGGGGACGAAGTCTTCTTCGCGCCGCGTCAGCGTGTTGTAGAGGCGCATCAGACAGGAATGTCAACGCCGGCGGGCGGACGGATCAGGCGGCCAGCGGGCACACGACCTCCGAGCGGCGGCTGCCGCACTGCGCCCTGATCAGCAGCTCGCCGTTCGCCTGACGAAACTCGAACTCGATGTCGGCGGCGTTGCCGGGCGGTGCGACCTCGGCGGCGACATTCTCGAGCGCCGCCGAGACGGCGGCGCCGTCGAGGGCCTTGTCGAGAAAGGCGGCGACATGCCCGGCGAGCTCCGACGCCACCGCGCGCAGCGGTCCTTCGGAGGGCACCGACAGCCGGAGCACGAGCGTTCCAGACGGGGTCATACCGGACGATTCTACAGCGAAATCCGCCCGAACAGCCGCCGGGCGCTGCGGCAGTCGGCCTCGATCTGGCTGCGGAGCGCGTCGACGTCGGGAAAGGGACACTCGTCGCGCAGCCGCTGGACGAACGAGACCCGGACCGGGCTGTCGTAGAGGTCGCGGTCGAGATCGAAAATGTGGGTCTCGATGACCGGCCGATCGACGTCACCGAACGTCGGGCGCATCCCGATATTGGTGATGGACGGGTGGAGAATGCCGGCGACGGTCGCGGCCGTCGCGTAGACCCCGGAGGGGGGCACCAGCTCGTTGGCGGTGGCAATATTGGCGGTCGGAAAACCTAGGCCGCGGCCCCGGCCGGCGCCGCGCGTCACGGTGCCGTCAATGAAATAGTGATGACCGAGCAGGGCCCCGGCCTCGTCGACCCGCCCTTCTCCGACCAGCCGCCGGACGCGGGTGCTGCTGACGACGAACTCCTTGTAGCGGACCGGGTCGATTTTTTCGGCGCGGAAGCCGTAGCGGGCGCCGAGGCTGCGCAGGACGGTGAAGGTCCCGGCGCGGTTGTGCCCGAACAGGAAATTGGCACCGACCCAGACCTCGGCGACGCGCAGCCATTCGACCAGCACCGTGCGCACGAACGCCTCTGGGTCCCATTCCGACAGCTCGCGGGTGAAGCGGATCACCGCGACGCCGTCCATCCCGGAACGGGCCAGTGCCTCGATCTTCTGCTCGCGCGTCATCAGCAGCGGCGGCGCTTTGTCGGGACGAAGCACGCGCGGAGGGTGCGGCTCGAAGGTCATCGCCGCCGGCGTCCCGCCGCGCTCGCCGGCGCGGCGGCGGACGCGGTCGATGATCTTCATGTGGCCGCGGTGCAGGCCGTCGAAATTTCCGAGGGCGAGGACCGGCTGGGGCCAGCGCGGCGGCGGATCATCCGGAAAGGTGGCGGTCTGCATGAGCCGCTACGAGCTGCCAGCTGCCCGCTGCCCGCTCACGAGTGGAAAGCGGGTAGCCGGAAGCGGGAAACGGGAAGCCTCTGCGCTCATACCGTCAGCACCAGCCCATCATAGGCCAGCTCGGTGCCCGGAGGGAGGCGGGCGGAGGTCGCCGCGTGGCCGATGTCATGGCACATGTGGGTAAAGTAGGTCCGCGCCGCGCCGATGCGCGCCGCGGCGGCGAGCGCTTCGGGCAGCGAGAAGTGCGTCGGATGCGGCCGGTCGCGCAGCGCATCGAGGACCAGCACGTCCAGCCCCTCGAGCAGCGGCCAGGACGCGTCCGGGATGCGGCTGCAGTCGGTCAGGTAGGCGAAGCGGCCGATCCGCAGCCCGAGGATCGGGCGGTTTCCGTGAAAGATCGGGATCGGCACGATCGGCTGCCGGCCGATACAGAACGGGCCGACGATCGAAAAGAGTTGCAGGTCGGGAATGCCGCCGCCGCGAGGCGTCGCGGGGTCGAACGCATAGGCGAAGACCGCGCGAATTTCCCGGGCGGTCACCGGATCCGCGAAGCAGGCGATGTGCTGCTTCTGGAGCGAGTTGTAGCGGCGGAGCTCGTCGATGCCCAGGATGTGGTCGGCATGCCCGTGGGTGAACAGCAGCGCGTCGACGCGCCGGACGTCGTGGCGAAGCGCCTGGGTCCGCAGATCCGGGCCGGCGTCGACCAGCAGCGCCTGCCCGTCGTCGGTCTCGACCAGGACCGACGGGCGCAGCCGCTGGTCGCGGGGATCGTCTGAACGGCAGACCGCGCAGTCGCAGCCGATCATGGGGACCCCGTGCGAGGTGCCGGTGCCGAGGAACGTGACTTTCAAAGGACTGTTGGAACCCTGCGCGCGATCCGAGGCCCTACGGCTGGATGATGCGCGACTCCCCCTGCTGCGCCTGGACGAAGCGGAGGCGGAGCTCGTAGAGCAGATCGTCCATCAGGCGCTCCTCGGGCTCGATCAGGTTGCCCTTGGTTCGCTCCTGCAGCATCGCGATGAGCTCGATCATCTGCGCGGCGGCGGGGAGGTTCGGTTCCGATTTCTCGCCGGTATTGGGATCGGCAATGTCGCCGAAGTGCACTGCGGCGGTGGTCGCGAGCGACAGGATGAAGCCGCTGAATGTCAGACCGGTTTCCGGAGTATCCACGCTCGAATGCTAGCATAACGCGCATGATCAGCCGGAACGACAGGAGCGAGGAGGAGTCGGCGCGCGACCAGCCAGCGGATGCCGGCGCCGAATTTGGCCGCCTCGCGGGCATCATGGCCCGGCTGCGCGGGCCGGGCGGCTGCCCATGGGATCGGGAGCAGACGCTCGAGTCGCTGCGCGGCTTCGTCCTCGAGGAAACCTACGAGGTGCTCGACGCCATCGACCGCGCCGACCACGACGCACTGCGCGGCGAAATCGGCGACTTGCTGTTCGAAGGGGTCTTCCTCGCGCAGATCGCGTCAGACGAGGGGCGCTTCACGGTCGCGGATGCCCTGCGGGCGATCAATGAAAAGTTGATCCGCAGGCATCCCCACATTTTTGCCGAGGGAACGTCCGCGGTCAGTACCCCGGGCGAGGTGCTGGAACAGTGGGAACAGATCAAGGCACGCGAGCAGAACGACGCCGGCGAGCGGCGGTCCCTGCTGCGCGGCGTGCCGAGAGCGCTACCCGCCCTGCTCCGCGCCCACGAGATTGGCTCCCGGGTGGCCGCGGTCGGGTTCGAGTGGGCGCGGACGGAGGACGTCATCGCCAAGATCGAGGAGGAAGTCGCCGAGGTGCGCGCCGCGGTCGAGCACGAGAGTCAGGCACGGCGGGAAGAAGAGATCGGTGATCTGCTGTTCTCGATTGCGAGCTTGTCACGCCGGCTCGGCGTCGAGCCGGAGTCCGCCCTGCGCAAGGCGAACGAAAAGTTCAGCGCGCGGTTCGAGGCAGTCGAACAGGCGCTCGAGGCCCGCGGCCGGTCGGTCCACGACTCGACGCTCGAGGAGATGGACGCCGAGTGGGAGCGTGTCAAAGCCCGGCATGGGGACACTCATCTTTAGGCTAAGTCGTTGATTCGACAGCGCAACTCGCCGGAGAGGCCCCGATCAGGGCATCCGTCGGCGGTGCCGGCGGCGCAGCCGGATCCGATCCTGACTGTTTTTCTGACTTGCCCTGTGGAATGAACAACTTACCGTAAAGGTGAGTGTCCCCATTGGTGGGAGAAGAGGATCGACCGGCCGTCGGTGTCGAGGACGATCGCGCCGTCCCGGTCGGTCCGGAAGATTGCCGCCCCGGCGGTCCGATAGCGGTCGACCACGGCCGGCGCCGGGTGGCCGAAACGGTTGTCGCGGCCGGCGCTGAAGATCACGGCCGCCGGACGAACCGCGGCAATGAAGGCTGGGGTGCTCGAAGTCAGGCTGCCATGATGCGGCGCCTTGAGCACGCTCAGCCGCGCCGGCGCCAGACGCGGGATGACGGCCCGCTCCCCCTCCGCGCCGACATCCCCTGGCAGAATCACCGAGACGTCGCCGAGACGCAGCTCCAGCACGATTGAGTCGTCATTGCGGACGCGCTGGCGCTCCCAGTCGGGCGACGGCGGATGCAGCACCCGGATCTCGACCGCGCCGCGGCGTTCGCGGTCGCCGGACTGCACGTCGCGCCATGCGGCACCCGCCAGTCCGACCGCTTCCTCAACCTCCCGCAGCTTGACATGCGGCGGCACGGGGACGCCCTCCCAGACCGAGATCGGCCTGAAACGCCGCAGGATGGTGGGCGCACCGCCGATGTGATCGGGATCGCCATGGGTCAGGACCAGCGTGTCGAGCCGCCAGACTCCGAGCGCGCGGAGCGCCGGCGCGACGACGCGCTCGCCGATGTCGAAGCTCGTGCCGGCGACGCCGCCGGCATCGACAAGCATCGCGTCACCATCCGGCAGCCGCACGAGCGTGGCATCTCCCTGCCCGACGTCCAGAAACACCACCCGCAGCCAGCCCGGCCGGGGCGGCGGCACGGCGCCGCGCGCCAGCACCGGCGGTCCGGCGAGGATCAGCCCGACCACGATCGCCAACGCGGCCAGCCCCGCCGGCGCACACCGCTTCGTCAGCCACAGCAGCGCGGCGGCGTAATACGCCAGGATCAGCGGCCATCCGGGCGAGAGCACATCGCGCGAGAGCCACGGCGCGACATCGACCAGCCCCGCCGACCGCACCAGCCACGACGCCGCCTCATGGGTCACCCAGCCAGCGAGCCTCGCCATCCCGTCGGCCACGGGCGCGCCGGCGATCCACACCAACGGCGCGACGCCGAGCGTCGCCATCGACGCCGCCTGCACCACGGTCATCAGCGGAATCGCGGCGAAGTTGAGGACCAGTCCGGCAAACGTGACCCGCGAGAACACCGCGGCGCCGACCGGCAGGATGGCCAGTTCAGCACACACCGTCGCGGCCAGCAGCGCCACACCTGCAGCCGCGGCCGTTCTCCAGAATCGTTCGACCGCTGACCGCCGCCGCACCGGGGACGCCGTCGCCGGCTGCCGCGCTCCCCGCACGCTCGCCAGCAGTCGCGGCGCGCCCACCAGGATGCCAAGCGAGGCGCCAAACGACAGGATGAACCCGGCGTCGAACACGACCAGCGGCGAGCAGGCGACCGCCGCGATCGCCGCCACCGCCAGCGCGTTCAGCGGTGGGCCGCGATGGTCGAGCACACGCCCCGCCAGAAATACCGACGCCGCCAGGACGGCCCGTGACACCGAAGGACTGTTGCCGGTCAGCCGGCCGTAGAACACCAGCACCGCAATCGACACCATCGCGGCGGCCCGCGCCGGCAGCTGCACCATCCGCAACCCGACGAGCAGCAGCGTCGTCAGGATCGCGATGTTGCCGCCGGAGATGGCAATCACATGGTAGGTGCCCGCCTCCTGCAGCCGACGCTGGTCCTCGTCTGACAGGCCCGATCGGTCGCCAATCAGGATGGCGGCCGCAATCGCCGCCGACTGGCGACTCCAGCGTCCGACGAATCTGCCGAGCCGTGTCCGCGCCCAGCGCCGCGCCGCGGCGGCGGCTTCATCGATTCGTCCCGCGCGATCAACGACGTCGACGAGCGAAGCGCTCTTGACCGAGCCGACGAGGACAATTCCGCGCCGCGCCAGTGCGCGGGCCTCGTCCGGCACGCCGGGATCCTGGTAGAAGGCGGGACGCCGCAGCAGTGCCGGCAGGCGGATCTGGCGTCCGGCTCGCCATTGAACCGCCGCCTCATCGGCCGCCATCCCGAGGACAGTGACCCGCGCCCCGCCGGCCGCGGGACGGCCGTTGACACGGCTGACGTCGAGCGTGAGCGACCATCCCGCCGGTCCGGGCGACGCGTCCTCCCGAAGCACCGCGTCAAGCACCGCCGGATCGCCTCGCGCCGTCGCCGGCAGGGCGTCGAACCACGCCAGCAAAGCCGGCGCGTAAGCGGCTTGCGCTGCGCTTACGCCGAGCGACACCCCAGCCGTCAGGCATCCGGCCACCGTCGCCGCGACGAGCGCCAGGCCGTCGTCCTGGCCGAGCGCGCCGCAGGCCGCGATCAGGCAGATCAACGACGCTCCGGCACCGCACACAGCCAGCCGGGAGACAGGCAGTTCCGGCAGCAGGAGACCAGCGGAGCAGCCAACGATCAGGGGGATGGCGACGAGCGCTGCGGGCACCCGCATGCGCGACTACGCTGCAAGCATGGCCGCAGAGACCGCAGCGGGAGATCGCCCAACGAATCGGCGGGACTTCTCACGAGGCCCACTCCGCCGCTCGCAGAAGCTGCCACTTCACAGACGGCCGGGGGTGGCCGCTTTTGCCCGGCTTAGCCGGCGCTGTCGCGCGCTGCCGGCTCGGCGGCCGGGCGCGCCTTCCGCAGCGCGGCGTCGGCGTGGTACTCCTGCAGCGAATAGACGGTCAGCCCCTCGGTGCGCAGCGCCTTGATGGCGTTGACGGTCGCGGCGGCACCGGTCAGGGTCGTGATCGACGGCACGCCGTGCATCATCGCGATCCGGCGGACCGTGCGGTCGTCGAAGAACGACTCGCGTCCGAGCGGCGTGTTGATGACGAGCTGGATCCGGTTGTTGAGGATCTCGTCGCCGACGTGCGGCCGCCCTTCGTTGACTTTGAAGACGATCTCGACTTCGAGGCCGTGGGCGCGCAGGTAGTTGGCGGTGCCGCGCGTCGCCAACAGATGGAAGCCGAGGGCGCTCAGGTCGCGCGCAATCTGGACGACGGCGGGCTTGTCGTGGTTGTTGACGCTGATGAACGCCGTGCCTTCGGTCGGCAGCTTCATCCCGGCGCCGAGCTGCGCTTTGGCGAAGGCATTGCCGAACGTCGAGGCGCAGCCCATCACCTCGCCGGTTGACTTCATCTCCGGCCCGAGAATGGTGTCGACGCCGGGGAAGCGCACGAACGGAAACACCGGTGTCTTGACGAAGAAGCCCGACACTTCGAGGTCCTCGGTGAGGCCGAGCTCCGCGAGCGTCCGGCCGATCATCACCCGTGCGGCAATCTTCGCCAGCGGCACGCCGGTCGCCTTCGACAGGTACGGCACGGTCCGCGAGGCGCGCGGGTTGACCTCGAGGACGTAGATGGTGTCGTCCCTGATCGCAAACTGCGCGTTCATCAGCCCGATCACCTTGAGCGCCCGGGCGATCCGCCGCGTGTAATCGCGAATCAGCGCGACGTGGCGGTCGATGACCTTGTGCGGCGGAATCACGCACGAGCTGTCGCCCGAATGGATCCCGGCCTCCTCGATGTGCTCCATGATGCCGCCGATGACGACCGCGCCGGTCGCATCCGCGACCGCGTCGACGTCGAGCTCGACGGCGTCCTCGAGGAATTTGTCGATCAGGATCGGATGGCCCGGCGACGCCGCCACGGCGTTGACCATGTAGCGGTCGAGCGTCGCCATGTCGTAGACGATCGCCATCGCCCGGCCGCCGAGCACGTACGAGGGCCGGACGACCAGCGGGAACCCGATCTTCGCCGCCACCTCGCGCGCCTCGTCCGGCGTCGTCGCGATGCCGCTCGGCGCCTGCGGGATGCCGAGATCCCAGAGCAGCTGGGCGAACCGCTCGCGATCCTCCGCGAGGTCAATCGAGTCGGGCGAGGTCCCGATGATCCGGATGCCCGCCTCCTGAAGCGACAGCGCCAGCTTGAGCGGCGTCTGGCCGCCGTACTGGACGACGCACGAGACCTCGCCGCCGGCCTCGCGCTCGCGGGCGATGATCGAGGAGACGTCCTCGAACGTCAGCGGCTCGAAATACAACCGGTCGACGGTGTCGTAGTCGGTCGACACCGTCTCCGGGTTGCAGTTGATCATGATCGTTTCGAAGCCCTCGTCGCGGAGCGCGAACGCGGCGTGGCAGCAGCAGTAGTCGAACTCCAGCCCCTGGCCGATCCGGTTCGGGCCGCTGCCGAGGATGACGACCTTCCGCCGCGGCGTCGGGTCGGACTCGCACTCGTTCTCGTAGGTCCCGTACATGTACGGCGTATAGGACTCGAACTCGGCGGCGCAGGTGTCGATTCGCTTGTAGGCGGAGCGGATGCCGTGCTCGAGCCGCGTCGCGGCGACCGCCCCCTCATCCGATCCGAGGATGCCGGCCAGCTCGCGGTCACCGAATCCCGATCGCTTGAGGGCCCGCAGCATGTCGCGCGAGATACCGCGCAACCCGACCAGCCCGGCCGAGCGCTGCAGCTCGACAATTTGCGAGAACTGGACCAGGAACCAGCGATCGATCCTGGTCAGTTCGTGCAGTTCCTCGACCGTCCAGCCGCGATCGAGCGCGCGGAACACCGCCCACATCCGCCGGTCGTTGGGCACGCTCAGCTCGCGCTGCAGCGCGCCTTCTTCTTCCTCCACCATCAGGCCGCTGTCGGTCCGCGGCGTCTGGCCAAACAGCAGGCCGCTGCCGCCGAGCTCGAGCGAATGGAACGCCTTCATGAAGGCTTCCTTGAACGTCCGTCCGATCGCCATCACCTCGCCGACCGACTTCATCTGGGTCGTCAGCGTCCGGTTGGCGCGCGGGAACTTCTCGAACGCCCAGCGCGGCACCTTGACGACGACGTAGTCGATGGTCGGCTCGAACGAGGCGGGCGTCAGGCGGGTGATGTCGTTCGGGATTTCGTCGAGCGTATAGCCGAGCGCGAGCTTGGCGGCGATCTTGGCAATCGGGAAGCCGGTCGCCTTCGACGCCAGCGCCGACGACCGCGAGACGCGCGGGTTCATCTCGATGACGATGATCCGGCCGTCGGCCGGATTGATCGCAAACTGGATGTTCGAGCCGCCGGTCTCGACGCCGACGCGGCGGATGATGCGGCGGCCGAGGTCGCGCATCCGCTGATATTCACGATCGGTCAGCGTCAGCGCCGGCGCGACGGTGATGCTGTCGCCGGTGTGGACGCCCATCGGATCGACGTTCTCGATCGAGCAGATGACGACGAAGTTGTCGGCGCAGTCGCGCATCACCTCGAGCTCGTATTCCTTCCAGCCGATCACCGACTCCTCGACCAGAATCTCGTGCACCGGGCTCATCTCGATGCCGCGGCCGGCGAGCTCACGATACTCCTCGAGGTTGTAAGCGATGCCGCCGCCGACGCCGCCGAGCGTGAACGACGGCCGCAGGATGATCGGGAAGCCGATCTCCTCGACCGCCGCCATCGCGTCGTCCATCGAGCGGACGTAGCGGCTTTCCGGCATGTCGCAGCCGATCTCGCGCATCGCGTCGCGGAACCTGAGCCGGTCCTCGGCGACCATGATCGCGTCGATCTGCGCGCCGATCAGCTCGACGCCGTACTTCGCGAGGGTGCCGTTCTCGGCGAGCGCCACCGCCAGGTTCAGCGCGGTCTGGCCGCCGACGGTCGGCAGCAGCGAGTCGGGCCGCTCGCGCTCGATGATCTTGGCGAGGAACTCGGGCGTCAGCGGCTCGACGTAGGTCCGGTCGGCGATCTCGGGGTCGGTCATGATCGTCGCCGGATTGCTGTTGACGAGGATGACGTAGAGCCCTTCGTCCTTGAGCGCCTTGCAGGCCTGGGTCCCCGAATAGTCGAACTCGCAGCCCTGGCCGATGACGATCGGGCCGGAGCCGATGACGAGGACGCGTTTGATGTCGGTGCGTTTGGGCATGATCAGATCGAGGGACGAGGCGTGACCGGCCGGCAGATCGGTGGCACCGTCAGCCGCCCGCTTCCATCACGTCGAGAAACTGCCGGAACAGGTAATCGGCATCGTGCGGCCCCGGAGCGGCCTCCGGATGGTATTGCACGCAGAACACCGGCTTGGTCTCGTGGCGGAGCCCTTCGACCGTGCCGTCGTAGAGGTTGACGTGCGTGATCTTCACGTCCGCCGGCAGCGTCGCCGGATCGACCGCGAAGCCATGGTTCTGCGACGTGATTTCGACCTTGCCGGTCTCGAGCTCCTTGACCGGGTGATTCGCGCCGCGATGGCCGAACTTGAGCTTGTAGGTCGAGCCGCCGAGCGCCAGCGACACCAGCTGGTGGCCCAGGCAGATCCCGAACACCGGCACCTCCGCCGCGATCAGCTGGCGCGCGTTGTCGACCGCGTAACCGAGCGCCGCCGGATCGCCGGGGCCGTTGCTGAGGAAGACGCCGTCAGGCTTCGCGGCCAGCAGGTCGGAGGCCGGCGCCGTCGCCGGAAACACCCGGACGTCGCAGCCGTAGGCCGTGAAGCGGCGCAGGATGTTCCACTTCATGCCGAAGTCGTAGGCCGCAATCCGCAGCGTCCGCTTCGGCTGGCGCTCGGCGTCCGGGGTGAACTCGTCGGACGCGATCGGCTGCCAGTCGAACGCCTTCTCGCAGGTCACGCCGAGGACGAGGTCAGAGCCCTCCATCGGCGCCACCGCGCGCGCCTTCTCGACGAGCGTCCGCGGATCGACGTCGCCGGTCGCGATCACGCCGCGCATCACGCCGGCCGAGCGCAGCACCCGGGTCAGCGCCCGCGTATCGACGTCAGAGATGGCGACGATGTTATGGCGGACGAGGTAGTCGCGCAGCGTGCTGTCGGACCGCCAGTTGCTCGCCACCGGCGACTCGTCGCGGATGATAAAACCCGCCACCTTGGGGGCGCGCGACTCGCCGTCTTCGGGCGAGATGCCGTAGTTGCCGATCTCGGGGCAGGTCATGGTGACGATCTGTCCCGAATACGACGGATCGGTGAGGACTTCCTGATAGCCGGTCATGCTGGTGTTGAAGACGACTTCCCCACCGGTTTCGCCGGCCGCGCCGGCCGCTTCCCCCTCGAACAGCATGCCGTTTTCAAGTGCGAGTGTAGCTTTCATGGTATCCGCTCAAGCGATCCGGTCACACGCGTCTCTTCCTCCGCCGCCACCCGGATGCTGACCGTCCAGGCGCGATGCTCGGCCAGTTCGAGGCGGACGACGTGCGAACCAATCGCGACATCCGGAATCCGCGCCGGCGTCGTCCCCGCCAGGCGGCCGTCGATCAGGATCCGCGCGCCGCGCGGCCGCGAATCGACGTAGACCGAGCCGGTGAACGCTGAAGAGGGCGTCGCGCGCGCGGCC
>JANMWI010000048.1:0-5693 GCA_031393955.1 Acidobacteriota bacterium | reverse complement strand
CGCCGCGCGGCGATCGCCGCGGCGCTCCGCCGGATCGGCACGGACGAGGCGCTCGAGGCGCTGCGCACCGCCGCCGCCGCCGGCCCGCGCGGCGTACGCACGGCGGCGCGCGCCCAGCTGGCGTCGCACGAGAAGGCCGGGGCCTGAGCGCATGTCCGACCTGCAGATCCGCATCGGCCACTACGACGAGCTGCTGCGGCGGTTCGCCTCGGGCATCCGCGCCGCGCAGCTCTATGCCCCGGATCACCCGCTGGTCGGGCGCAACATCGACGGCCTGCTCGCGGTCCTCAAGATTCTCCATGCCAACCAGCACTCGATCGCGATTGGCATCGTCGGCGGCCAGTTGGTCGTCGCCGACACGCCGATGGCCAAGGCCAGCCTCGGCATGGCCGAGCTGATCCGCCGCCTGACCGACAACCGGATCGAGCGCGTCTCGTTCGAGCGCGGCGTCGCCGAACCCGAAGTCCGGCCGTTCATCCTGGCGCTGGCGGCCCTGGCCGGCAAGACCGACGTCCATGGCACCGGCTGGACCTACCCGCACATCCACGTCGGCCGCCTCAACGCCGAGGACCGCCGCAGCGACGGCATCGGCGGCGACATGGCGGCGATCCGCCAGCTCTATTCAAATGCCGTCTCGGTCGCGCAGGTGGCGTGGGAGAGCGCCGAAACCGAGGGGGCGCCGGACCTGCCGGCGGCGCTGCAGGCGATCGAGGGGCTGGCCGACGCGGTGACCCACAACCGCACCGCGCTCGTCGCGCTGACCGCGATGCGCAACTACGACAACTACACCTTCACCCACATGGTGAACGTCTCGATTCTGTCGATGGGCCAGGCCCGGGCGCTCGGCATCGAAGGGCGGCTGCTCCGTGAGTTCGGGCTGTCGGCGCTGATGCACGACATCGGCAAGGTCCGCACTCCCAAGGAGATCCTCAACAAGCCCGACAAGCTGACCGACGACGAGTTCACCATCATGCGCCGCCATACCGTCGACGGCGCCGAGATCCTCCGCCGCACACCGGAGATGCCGATCCTCGCGCCGGTCGTCGCCTTCGAACATCATCTCCGCCAGGACGGCACCGGCTATCCGGCGAGCGCGCGCCGCGACGGCCTGAACCTGGCGACGATGATCTGCGGGATTGCCGACGTCTACGATGCGATGCGGTCGCAGCGCGCCTACCAGAAGGCCTTCCCCACCGACCGGATCCTCGCCGTCCTCAAGCGCAACGACGGGACGCAGTTCGATCAGCACCTGGTGCGCCGCTTCGTCCAGCTGCTCGGCATCTACCCGCCGGGCAATCTCGTCCGGCTGTCGAGCGGCGAGATTGCGGTCGTGACGCACGTCCACGCGCCGGATCCGCACCGCCCGCGGGTCCGGGTGCTGATCGCCGCAGACGGACGGCGGCTCGATCTGCCGCAGGACCGCAGCCTGTGGGAGGCGGTCCGTGCCGACGGCACGCTCGAGTCGGTCGTCGCGCCGGTCGATCCCGAGGACTACGGCATCGATCCGCTGAACTACATCGAGACGACATAACCCGCCCGGCGCGGCTATACTCTCCGGGGGTGACCGAAGGTTTCCGCACGACGCTCGTTGCCTTCGCCGCGCTGGGCCTCGGGCTGACCTGGCAGGCCGTCCGGACGGCGATGGTGCCGGTGACCTCCCCCGACCGTCTCGTCGCCGAACTGCGCTTTGCGCAGATCGCGGCGCTGCTCCTGGTGATGTCGGCGGGCGCCTACGTCGGTCTGGCGGTGGCGCACGAAGCTCAGCTCGGCGTCGGCTTCGACGTCGCCCTGGCGGTTGGCTTCTTCGTCGTGGGCGCCGCCACGCTCGTCCGCGATCCCCATCAGGCCCTGACCATGCTGGCGTTCGCCTTCGCGGCCCATGCCGTGCTCGACGTCGCGCACCGCCCCGGCTGGCCGCTCCCCGACGAGATGGCGCCGCGCTGGTACTCAATCGGCTGCGCGCTGTTCGATGTCTACGTCGGCGCGCTCTGTTACGTCCCGATTCTCAAACGCTGAGCCACTCTGAACCATGAACCCGGAACCGCAGCGACACCCGGCAGCCGGGAACCCCGAACCTGGACCGCAGGGAAATCTCCGATGACCCCGACCTTCTTCCGCATCATCCCCGTTCTCGCCACCCTCACGCTGCTGACCGCGCCGGGCCGCACCGGCCCCGCTCACGCGCAGGAGCCTCACGGGCTCGTCACCCTCGACGCCACGGCACCGGGCGCGCTTCGCGACTGGGACAGCCGCATCGACGCGATGCAGCGCGCCGGCGAGCTCCGCCTCCGCGAGATCCAGCCCGACACCCTGGCGAAGGGACGCGCTTACCAGCGCGCCGACCAGTACTATCGCGGCGTTCGCGTCTTCGGCGCCGACGTGTCGCGGCAATCCTGGCAGGGCGCGACCGAGTCGGCGTTCGGGACGCTGTATGCCGGCATCGATCTCGACACCACGCCGGCGCTCGACGCCGACGCCGCGCGGGCGGTGCTTCAGGCGCGGACCGACGGCGAGCTGGCCGGGCCCGCGGAACTGATGGTGCTGCCGCAGGACGGCGGGCGCTACGTCCTCGCCTGGCGCCAGCGGGTCGTCCGGCGCAACGACGCGCGGCAGTATTTCATCGACGCCGACTCCGGCGCCGCGCGGCTCGACTACAGCGACCGGCGGACCCAGACCGCCGTCGGGCGGGCGCGCGGCGTCCTCGGCGACACGAAGAAAATCAGCGTCCACCGCGCCACCGGCGGCTTCACGACCTCCGACGAGCTCCGGCCGCCGTCGATCCAGACCTACGATCTGCAGGGCAACCCGCGCCGCGCCGACGACTTCCTCTTCGGCCGCGTCACCCTCGGGACGCCCGATCTCGCCTCCGACACCGACAACGACTGGACCGACGGCGCGGTCGACGATGCGCACGTCTACGCCGGCTACACCTACGATTTCTACTTCAAGCGGTTCGGACGCCACGGCCTCAACAACGCCGACATCCGCCTCCAGAGCCTGGTCCACCCGGTGCGACGAAGCGACTTCTCGACATACTTCGACGCCTATCCGGACTTCTTTCTGAATGCGTTCTACGACGGCAACGGCGTGATGGTCTACGGCGAAGGGCTGCCGGCCGGGTTCACCTACGGCGGACAGACCTGGGACTACCTGTCCGGCGGGCTCGACATCGTCGCCCACGAACTGACCCACGGCGTCACGGATTACACCGCTCACCTGATTTACCGGGGCGAGTCGGGGGCGCTCGACGAGGCCTTCTCCGACATCATGGGAACGAGCGTCGAATTCTTCATCCAGCCGGCCGGCAGCGGTCCGCTCAAGGCCGACTATCTGCTGGGCGAGGACGTCGTCCGACCCGGCGGCATCCGTTCGATGAGCGATCCCGGGACGTTCGGGGATCCGGATCACTACTCGAAGCGCTATCTCGGCAGCGAGGACAACGGCGGCGTCCACATCAACTCGACCATCGTCAGCCATGCGTTCTATCTGGCGGTCGAGGGTGGCACCAACCGGACCTCCGGCGTCGCCGTGCAGGGCATCGGCGGCGCCAACCGCGCGCAGCTCGAAAAGACGTTCTATCGCGCCTTCACCGAGATGCTGCCCGCCAATGCGACGTTCGCGGTCGCCCGCGCCGCGACCATCCAGTCGGCGCGCGACCTCTATGGCGCCGGCAGCGCCGCCGAACGCGCGGTGACCCAGGCGTGGACGGCGGTGGGGGTCAATTGAGGACGCCGCGCGGCGCGGCGGTCGTCATCGTCGCCCTGCTGGTGCCGGCGGCGGCGGCGGGGCAGCCGCGCCGGCCGATCTCACGACCGCCGGCGCTGCGCCGCTCGCACCCGGCCCGGTTCGTCGTCGACCTGTCGGGCGGCGCCCGCAGCGCCGGACCGGCGCCGTCGGACCGGCTGACGTTCGAAACCAACGTCGAGACCGCGACCGTTGACGTGCGGTATCCCTCCTCCACCGCTCCGCTGTTCACCGCCGGCGTCGGTGTCCAGGTCTGGAAGCAGTTCGGCATCGGGGTCGCCGTGGCAACCGCGACGCGCAGCGGCGCCGCCACGGTCGACGGCCGGATTCCCGACCCGTTCGTGTTCGGACAGCCGCGTGCGCTCACCGGATCGGCCTCGGGCATCAAGCGATCCGACACCGCCGTGCATCTCAACGTGCACTACGCCGCCCCGGTCACCGAGCGCATGACGCTCACGTTGTCGGCCGGTCCGACGCTGGCGCGGGTCGCCCAGGATCTCATCACCGACGTCCGCTACAACGAGACCTACCCGTACGATGCGGTGACGTTCACGAGCGCGGTCACCACCCGGGCGACCGCCTCCGCGGTCGGCTTTCACGCGGGGGCGGATCTGCGCTGGATGTTCTCGCGCGGCCTCGGTATCGGCGCACTTGTCCGCTACGCCAACGCGACCGTCAATCTCCACGCCGCCGACCGCACCGTTCCGGTCCGCACCGGCGGCACCGAGGCGGGCGTGGGGGTGAGGGTGGCGTTCTGAACGGCTGACAGCTGTCAGCTGACAGCTGCCCCCCATGCCCTCTGACTTCACCCAGCGCGTGATTGCCGTCGTCCGGCGGATCCCGGCGGGCCGGGTGGCGACCTACGGCGACGTCGCCCGCGTCGCGGGCCGTCCGGGGGCGGCGCGCGCGGTCGGCACGGTCATGCGCCGCTGCGGCCGTCCGGACATCCCCTGCCACCGCGTCGTCGCGGCCGCCGGCCGGCTCGGCGGCTTCGGCGGGAACCTGGAGCTCAAGCGCGCGCTGCTGCGGGCGGAAGGGGCGATCGTCGGCCGCACTGCGATTCGGGACTTCGCGGCGCGCCGCTGGCCGGGTGCGCCGGCCGGGGCCGCGCCAAGGAAACATCCCGGCCGCCACACTCGTTAAATAAGGCATGCCGATGTGCGGCGAGGATTCTCGGCGGGCGGGCAACGCGGAGACGCATGCCGCCGTCTAAGCAGGCAGGGAGTTCGGGGCGGGCGGCGGATGCCGCGCTCGTCGCCCGGTGCCGCAGCGGCGATCTCGCGGCCTTCGAGGAGCTGTACGTGGCCCACGCGGGCCGGCTGTACAGCGTCGCGTGCCGGTTGCTGGGCAACCCCGCCGAGGCGGAGGACCAGCTGCAGGAGATTTTCCTCGCCGCGCACCGGAAGCTCGACAGCTTCCGCGGTGAAGCGGCGCTCGGCACCTGGCTGTATCGCCTGGCGACCAACCACTGCCTCGATCACCTCCGCAGCCGCGTCGCCCGCACCAACGAGCGGACCGGCGCGCTCGATGCCGAGATCGGCGACTATCTGCCCGGTCAGCCGGGCCTGGCGGAGCAGACCATCGCGCGGCTCGATCTGGAGCGCGCCCTCGCCCAGCTGCCTGACGGCTGCCGGGCGGCGTTCGTGCTCCACGACGTGGAGGGGCTCGAGCACCGCGAGGTCGCCGACGTCCTCGGCATCGCCGAAGGCACGTCGAAGTCGCAGGTGCACAAGGCGCGGCTGCGGCTGCGTGCGATACTCGGCCAGCGTGGACGGTAGGAGCGGCGACGTCACATCATGCAGTGCGCGGGCTACACGGAATCTATCCAGGAGCTGATCGACGGCACGCTCGGTCCGATCCGGCGCGCCGAGACCGAGCAGCACCTCGACGGCTGCCCGGCGTGCCGGGCGCTGGCGCGCGAGCTGCGGGCGATCCGCGAGGCCGCCGCG
>JANMWI010000032.1:0-15385 GCA_031393955.1 Acidobacteriota bacterium | reverse complement strand
CCGGTAACCTCGCCGTGCTGTTTGACGGCTGGGAAGGGGTCGGGCAGTGCTCGTACCTGCTGATTGGCTTCTGGTACCACAAGCCATCGGCCGCGACCGCCGGCAAGAAGGCGTTCATCGTCAACCGCATCGGCGACGCCGGCTTCCTGCTCGGCTTGTTCCTGGCCTTTTACGCCTTCGGGACGTTGGATTTCCGCGACATCGCCGCGGCGGTGGCGGCCCGGCCGGTCGAGGCTGGCGGCTTCGGCATCGTTTCGGCGATCTGCCTGCTGCTGACCATCGGCGCGGTCGGCATGAGCGCGCAGGTGCCGCTGTTCGTGTGGCTGCCCGACGCGATGGAGGGGCCGACGCCGGTGTCCGCGCTGATCCACGCCGCGACGATGGTGACAGCGGGGGTCTATCTGATCGGCCGCAACGCGGCGCTCTTCAGCCACGCGCCTCAGGTCCTGCACGGCGTAGCGATCGTCGGCGCGCTGACGGCGCTGCTCGCCGCCGCGGTCGCGCTGGTCCAGCACGACATCAAGCGCGTCCTGGCCTATTCGACGATTTCGCAGGTCGGCTACATGTTCCTGGCCGCCGGCATCGGCGCCTTCGGCGCGGCCATCTTCCACCTCGTCACCCACGCGCTCTTCAAGGCGCTGCTGTTCCTCGGCAGCGGGTCGGTCATCCACGCGCTCGGCGGCGAGCAGGACCTGCGCTGCATGGGCGGGCTGCGGCGGCGGATGCCGCTGACCGCGGCGACGATGGCGGTTGGCGCGCTGGCGCTGGCCGGCATCCCGCCGCTGGCGGGATTCTTCAGCAAGGACGAGATCCAGTTCCGCGCCTTCGCGGCCGACCGGCTGCTGTTCGCGGTGGCGCTGGCGACGACGCTGCTGACGGCGTGCTATATCGGCCGGCTGATGGCGCTGACCTTCTTCGGCCCGTACCGGGGGGCGCCGCTGACGCCGGTCGCGTCGCCGGCGGCGGGCAGCGCCGCGGCGGCGCACGGCGCGCGCCACCCGCTCGATGCCCAGGCGCACGGCCAGGCGCAGCGCCAGAACCACGAGGTCACGCACGGCCCGGCGCACCAGGGGGCCGGACCGCACGACGGCCCGTGGGCGATGACCGGGCCGCTCGTGCTCCTCGCCGCCGCGGCGGCCGCCGCCGGGTGGCTCGGCCTGCCGCCGTCGCTCGGCGGCGCCGACGCGTTCGGCCGGTTCCTCGCGCCGGTCTTCGCCGGCGCCGAAGTTGCCGGCGAGCGATCGCCGGCCGGCCACGGCAGCGCGCTGCTGGTGATGGCGCTGTCGCTCGCGGTCGCGGTCGCCGGGCTGTGGACGGCCTGGCACCTGTACCTGCGCCGCCCGGAATTGCCCGCGGCGCTGGCCCGGCGGTGGCCGGCGCTCGATGCGCTGCTGCACGGCCAGTTCTACGTCGACGCTCTCTACCGGGCGACGGTCGTCCGCGGCGCGCTGTGGTCGGCGGCGGCGCTCGATGCGGTGGACCGTCGCGCCGTCGACGGCGCCGTTGACGGCGTCGGTGCCGGTGTCCGCCTCGGCGCGTGGCTGTCGCACATGATCGACAAGCATGTCGTCGACGGCGCCGCCAACGGCGTCGGCCGCGCCGCCGGCCGGGTGAGCTTTCTCGTCCGCCGCCTGCAGACCGGGTTGGTCCAGAACTACGCGCTGCTGATGGTCGTCGGGCTGGTCGCGCTGCTGACGATTTATCTCGCCGGCGGCTAGCCGCGGATCGTTCGAGTGCTGGTATCTTCGAGGTCCCGAACAGAGGAATGACGCTCTTCACCGACCATCTGCTCTCCGTGATTCTGCTGGCGCCGCTGGCCGGAGCGGTCCTGCTAATGCTCGTGCCGCGCCGCCACGAGGAGGCGATCCGCTGGCTGGCGAGCCTGACCGGGGCGGCCGGCTTCGCCGTCTCGCTGCCGCTGTGGTTCCGCTATCAGAGCCAGGGCCAGCCGTGGCAGTTCGTCGAGCGCGCCGAGTGGATTCCGTCGATCGGCGCCGCCTACTTCCTCGGTGTCGACGGGCTGAGCGCGCTGCTCGTGCTGCTGACGACGCTGATCGGGGCGATCGCGATTCTGTCGTCGTGGAGCGTAATTACGGAGCGGGTCCGCGAGTACTACGTACTGCTGCTGGTGCTGCAGACCGCGATGATTGGCGCCTTCATCTCGCTCGACGCGCTGCTGTTCTTCCTGTTCTGGGAAGTGATGCTGGTGCCGATGTACTTCCTGATCGCGATCTGGGGCGGCGGCCGGCGGCTCTACTCGGCGATCAAGTTCTTCTTGTATACGCTCGCCGGCAGCGTCGTGATGCTGCTCGACATCCTGGCGCTCTACTTCTACGGCCATGCCGCGACCGGCGTCTACAGCTTCGACATCACCAGGTTCCACGAGCTGGCGCTGCCGGCCGAGGTCCAGACCTGGATCTTCCTCGCACTGCTGTGCGGCTTCGCGGTCAAGGTGCCGCTGGTCCCGGTCCACACCTGGCTGCCGGATGCCCACACCGACGCCCCGACCGCCGGCTCGGTGATCCTCGCCGCGGTGATGCTGAAGATGGGGACCTACGGCTTCCTCCGCTTCAGCCTGCCGATTCTGCCCGACGCCTCGCGCCAGTTCGTGCCGCTGATGGCGGCGGTGGCGCTGGTCGGCATTCTCTACGGCGCGCTGGTGGCGCTGGCGCAGAGCGACTGGAAGCGGCTGATCGCCTACTCGAGCGTCAGCCATATGGGGATGGCGATGCTCGGGATGTTCGCGCTGACGCCGGTCGGCATCACCGGCAGCATCGTCCATCAGCTCAATCACGGCATCTCGACCGGGGCGCTGTTCCTGCTCGTCGGCATCATCTACGATCGCCGCCACACCCGCGAGATTTCGGCCTACGGTGGCCTGTCGGCGGTGATGCCGCTGTTCGCGACCGTGTTCCTGGTGATGACGCTGTCGTCGATCGGCCTGCCGGCGCTCAATGGCTTCATCGGCGAGCTGCTGGTGCTGCAGGGCGTCTTCGTGGTCAGCCATACCTGGGCGGCGCTCGCCGCCGTCGGCGTCGTCCTTGGCGCCGCCTACATGCTGTGGCTGTACCAGCGGACGATGTTCGGCGCGCTCGAGAATCCGGCCAACCGGCGGCTGCCGGACCTCAGCGTCCGGGAGCTGGCGACGCTGCTGCCGCTGGTCGCGCTGGCGGTGTGGATTGGCCTCTACCCGGCGCCGCTGCTGCGCCGCCTCGACAGCTCGGTCGGACGGATCGTGCTGCGCGTCAACTCGGTCTACGGCCCGGCGATCGCCAAGGCGGCGGCCGAGTGCAACGCCGACGCCGCGCCGGTCCAGGTGGCGGATGCGCCGCCCGGCATGCTGGTGACGCCGCCGTGCCCCGCCGGCAGCGACGCCGCGGCGCCGGCGCCGCCCGAAGGACCGCGCTGATGCTGCCGGAGGGGATCGGCCGCGGCGACTTCTACTACCTGCTGCCCGAGATCGTGCTCGCCGCCGGCGCGCTGACGGTCGTCCTGGTCGACGCCTTTCTGCCGCGGCGCCTGGAGCGGCTGCTGTCGTGGCTGACGCTCGCGGTGCTGGTCGGCACGGCGGCCGCGCTGCTCGCGACCGACGGCGTCACCGCCACGGTCGCCCGCGGCCTCGTCGCGATCGACGGCTTCGCCTTCTTCTTCAACATCCTCTTCCTGCTCGCCGCCGCGCTGACGGTCGCGATGTCGCCGCGCTACCTGGCCGTCGAGGGGGCGCGGCCGGGCGAATACTATTTCCTGATCCTGGCGGCGACGCTCGGGATGATGTTCATGGCCGCCGGCATCGACCTCGTCACCCTGTTCGTCGGGCTCGAGACGATGGCGTTGTCGTTCTACATCCTGGCCGGGTATATCCGCCCCAATCGCCGCTCCAACGAAGCGGCGCTGAAATACTTCATCCTCGGCGCGTTCTCGCTGGCGATCCTCCTTTACGGGATGTCGCTGCTCTACGGCCTGACCGGCAGCACCGAGCTGCGGACGATCGCGACGGCGCTCGCCGACGGCGGCAGCGGTCGGCTCCTGCCGCTGGCGGTGATCCTGCTCGTCGCCGGCATGGGCTTCAAGATTGCCGCGGTGCCGTTCCACATGTGGGCGCCCGATGTCTACGAAGGCGCGCCGACTCCGGTGACGGCGTTCCTGTCGGTCGGCTCCAAGGCGGCGGCGTTCGCGATGCTGCTGCGGATCTTCGTCGAGGGGCTGCCGGCGTTCCGCAGCGGCGGGCTCGGCCTGCTCTGGGGGCAGCCGCTCGGCTGGAGCGCGTTCTTCTACGTGCTCGCGATCGTCACGATGACGGTCGGCAACGTCGCGGCGCTGACCCAGGGCAACATCAAGCGGCTGCTCGCCTACTCGGCGATCGCGCAGGGCGGCTACGTCCTGATCGGCGTGGTCTGCGGAACGACCAGGGGGATCAGCGCGTCGTTGATTTACCTGATGGCCTACGCGCTGATGCAGATCGGCGCGTTCGCGGTGGTTGCCGCGGTCAGGCGGCGCGGCGTCGGCGGCGATCAGATCCGCGACCTGTCCGGCCTCCACGCCACCCATCCGTGGGCGGCGGTCGCGATGCTGATCTTCCTGCTGTCGCTCGGCGGGCTGCCGCCGACCGCCGGCTTCATGGCCAAACTCGGCGTCTTCGGCGCCGCCATCGACGCCGGCTATGTCGGCCTGGCGGTGGTCGGCGTCCTCAACAGCGCGCTGTCGCTGTACTACTACCTGCGGGTCGTCGTCTTCATGTGGACCGAGGCGCCGGACGTCGAGGAGACGCCGCTCCGGCTGTCGCCGGCGCTGGTCGCGGTGCTGATCGTCGCGGCGGCCGGCACGGTCGTTCTCGGCGTCTATCCGCGGCTGCTGTTCGAGCTGGCGGATGCCTCGGCGGCGACGCTCGGAGCCGCCCCCACGCTCGGGCTACGATAGGGCCATGGCCGACCGACCCCCGGAAAAACCGGCAACCCTCGCCGAGACCGTCCGCACCCTCGGCCCGCTCACCTCAGTGGGGATTTCGTTCGTGCTGGCGATCGTCCTCGGGGCGGGGATCGGCCTGGGGCTCGACCGCTGGCTCGGGTCCAGCCCGTGGGGGTTCCTGGTGTTCTTCGTCATGGGGGTGGCGGCGGGCATCATGAACGTCTACCGCGCCTTCGGCAAGCCCTGAGTGGGGGAGGTCGATCGCGTGCTGCGGCGGGTCGGACGGAGCGCCGTGGTGATCTGCGGCGTGATGGTGGTGGCGGCGCTGGTCATCGCCGGCGGCCGGCCGCGGCCGGCGCTGGCGGTCGCCGCCGGCGGCCTGCTGTCGCTCGTGAGCTACCGCCTGATTCTCGCGAGCGCCGGCGGCCTGGGCCGGTCGCTCGAACCCGCGCCCGCCGAACCGGCCGGAGAGAGCCCCGAGACGCCCGGCGCCGCGCCGCGGCGGCCCGGCGGGCCGGCGCTCGCCGCGGGCCGGGCCGCCGGCCGGTACGCTTTACTCGGTCTTCTGGCGTACGTTATGATTGCGCGTTTGCGCCTGCCCCCGTTGGGGCTGCTGGCGGGTGCCTCCTCGGTTGTCGCGGCGGTCTCGCTGGAGGCCGTCCGGTTCCTCTCGAAGAAGACACCCTGATTTCGATTTCGTCATGGAAAAGCTCGAGCATCCGCTGTTAATCGTGGGATGGGTCAATGCCCTGCTCGGACCGCTCGTACGCGCGGTCTTCGAGCCGTTGGGCTTCCATTTCACCGGTCATTACGTCATTCCGCCGTTCATGGTCATGGTCCTGCTGATCGTGGCGGCCCTGACGGTGCTGTCGTTGATCGTCCGGTCGCAGCTGAGCGTCGAGCACCCGGGAACGCTGCAGATCGTCATGGAGGACGCCATCGGCGCCGTGATCGGCCTGCTCGAGGAGTGGATCGGCCCGAAGGGCCGGGCCTATCTGCCGCTCATCGCGACGCTCGGCATCTTCATCCTGTGCGCCAATTACATGGGGCTCGTGCCGGGGCTGATGGCGCCGACGAGCAGCATCAACGTCACGCTCGGCTGCGCGCTGACGGTGTGGGTCTACTACCACTTCCACGGCGTCAAGGAACAGGGCATCGTCAACTACATCAAGCATTTCTGGGCACCTCCAGGGGCGCCGTGGTGGATCGGCTTTCTCTACCTGCCGATCGAGATCATCAGCCACTCGGCGCGGGTGATGTCGCTGTCGCTCCGCCTGTTCGGCAACATCTTCGGTGAAGAGCTCGTCATCATCATCCTGTTCAGCATCGTCCCGTTCCTGGCGCCGCTGCCGATGATGTTCCTCGGCCTGATCACCGGCGGGCTGCAGGCATTCATCTTCGTGCTTCTCTCCATCATCTATCTGCAGGGCGCCGTCGCCGTGGAGCACGACGATATCGACGGACACGGGCATCACGTGCCGGAGGGCACGCATGCGCCGGCGGCCGCATAGCGCCGCGGTTCCTGCAGGATTCGTCGCCGCATCTTGAAAGACTTCAGAGGAGGCTTGGCTCGTGAGTAAACGTTCCGTTCTGACATTCGCACTCGTGGTGGCGGCGGGGATTTTCGCCCCGGTGTTCGCGCAGGAAACCGCCGGTGGCGGCGGGATCAGCGTCGAGGTCGCCAAGTGGTCGATCATCACCGCCGGCTTCGCGCTGGCGTTCGCGGCCGGACTCGGCGCGCTGGCGCAGGGCCGCGGCGTGAGCGCCGCCGCCGAAGCGATCGCCCGGAACCCCGGCGCGGCCGGTGACATCCGCGGCGCGCTGATCCTCGGCCTCGTGCTGATCGAGTCGCTGGTCATCTACGTGCTGCTGATTTCGCTGATCCTGTTCTTCCTGCCGCCCTTCAAATAGACGGCTGCCGCACGGCAGACGCCGACGGACGGCGCGGGGTCCACGGTTGGAGCCGGGACCGGGAATCATTCCCGGCCCCGGCATCGCTTCGGAATTGACCGTCCATCATGCCGGCAGCCTCCAGGCGCGTCGCCCTCATCGACCTCCTCCTGCTCCTGATGACGCTCATCTGGGGCACCAATTACGCGATCGTCAAGCACGCCTTCACCGAGATGGATCCGCAGGCCTTCAATGCGCTGCGGATGATCGTCGCCTCGGCGACGTTCGCGGCGGTAATCGCCTGGGCGCACCGGCGCGCCGCGCGGCTCGCCCGCACCGCCGGCGGCGGTGGCGCGGTCTCGTCGCTGGTCAGCGTCTTCAACACCCGCGAGCGGCTGACACCGCGCGAGTGGCTGGGCCTGGCCGGGCTCGGCGTCATCGGCCAGTGCCTCTATCAGTACTGCTTCATCGCCGGGCTTTCGCAGACCAGCGTCGCCAACAGCGCCCTGCTGGTGGCGGTGACGCCGGTCCTGATCGCGATGACCTCGGCGCTGTCCGGCCGGGAGCCGGTCGGCTGGGGCCACTGGGCCGGCGCCGCCCTCTCGATTGCCGGCATCTACATCGTCGTCGGCGGCGGCGCGGGCATGAACGGCAGCTCGCTGCGCGGCGATCTGACGATGCTGCTGGCGGTGGTGTGCTGGACCGCCTACACGCTCGGATCCGGGCCGCTGATGCGGCGGCACTCGCCGGTCGGCGTCACCGGGCTGTCGATGATCATCGGCTCGCTGCTCTACGTACCGCTGGTCTCCGGCCACCTGCGGACGATCGACGTCGCCGCGGTCAGCGCCGCCACCTGGATCTCGATCGTCTACTCGGCGCTGTTCTCGCTGTGCGTGGCCTACACAATCTGGTACGCGGCGGTCCGCGAGATCGGCAGCGCGCGGACGTCGATCTATTCGAACCTCGTCCCGGTCGTCGCGATGCTGACGGCGGTGCTGTTCCTCGGCGACGTGCTCTCGCCGCGCAAGCTGCTCGGCGCCGCGGCCGTGCTGGCCGGCATCGCGCTGACGCGAATGGGCACCGGCCGGCTCGCCGCCCCGGCCGAATAGCGGGCCGACTGGCCGATGGGGACATTCACCTTTACGCTAAGTTGTTGACGGCATTGGCCGAGTGCCGGACGATGGCGGGAACGGAGGGCCTGGCAGCCTTCCTGCAGCGGGCGGGGGTGCGATGCTGACGAGAATTCTGACCGGGGCCGAGGACGAGCTGCTGCGCGAGGAGCGCCAGGTCCTCGGCCGGCTGCGCCTCGCGCTGGCGCGCTTCGACGCCGCGCCCGACCAGCAGCAGGCCCTCGATCAATCGATCGAGCAGCTCGACCAGCTGTTCCTGCTGGTCATCGTCGGCGAGTTCAACGCCGGCAAGAGCGCTTTCATCAACGCCATCGTCGGCAGCCGGATCGCGCAGGAGGGGGTGACCCCGACGACGGCGCAGATCAACGTGCTCCAGTACGGCGACGCCGTGACCAGCGAGCTGCGCAGCGCGGCGCTGCGGGTCGTCACCGCGCCGGTGCCGCTGCTGCGGGAAATCCACATCGTCGACACCCCCGGGACCAACGCGATCATGCGCGAGCACGAGGCGATCACCGCCGAGTTCGTGCCGCGGTCGGATCTCGTCCTGTTCGTGACCTCGGCCGATCGCCCGTTCACCGAGACCGAGCGCGCCTTCCTCGAGCAGCTCCGCGGCTGGGGCAAGAAGGTCGTGATCGTCATCAACAAGATCGACATCCTCGCCGGCGACTCCGAGGTCGCGGAGGTCGCGGCGTTCGTCGCCGACGGCGCGACGGCGCTGCTCGGCGTGACGCCCGAGATCTTTCCGATCAGCGCGCGGCTGGCGCTGCGCGCCAAGGAAGGGGACCCGGCGGCGTGGGCGGCCAGCCGCTTCGAGGCGCTCGAGCGCTACATCCGCGACACGCTCGACTCGCCGGGCCGCGTCCAGCTCAAGCTGCTCAACCCGCTCGGCGTCGGCGCGGCGGTGACGGCGCGGCTGGCGGCGGCGGTCGAGGCGCGCGCGGCGCTGCTCAAGGACGACTTCGCGATGCTCGACGACGTCGATCGCCAGCTGGCGCTCTACCAGCGGGACCTGCTGCGCGATTTCGGCTTCCGGATGGCCGACATCGACAAGATCCTGCTCGAGCTCGAAAAGCGCGGCCAGGCGTATTTCGACGACACGATGCGGATCGGGCGGGTGATGGACCTGCTCAACCGCAGCCGGATGCAGCAGGGCTTCGAGCAGCAGGTCATCGCCGACGCGCCGCAGCAGGTCGAGCGCAAGGTCGGCGAGCTGGTCGACTGGCTGGTCGAGGCCGACCTCCGGCAGTGGCAGGACGTCAACCGCCACCTCGCCGAGCGCCGCCGCCAGTACGAGGACCGCATCATCGGCGACGTCGAAGCCGGCCGCTTCCACTACGATCGGACGCGGCTGCTCGACTCGGTCAGCCGCGAGTCGCAGAGCGCGATCGATTCCTACGACCGCCACAAAGAGGCCGCGGCGCTCGCCGACGGCGCGCGCAACGCGGTCGCCGCGGCCGCGGCGGTCAGCGCCGGTGCGGTCGGCCTCGGGGCGATTGTCACGATTGCCGCGACGACGGCGGCGGCGGACGTGACCGGGCTGATCATGGCCTCGGTCGTGGCGGCGCTCGGCTTCTTCATCCTGCCGGCGAAGCGCAAGCAGGGGAAAGAGGAGATGCGGCGGAAGATCGCGGCGGTCCGCCAGCGCCTGTCCGAGGCGCTCAGCGAGCAGTTCGGGCGCGAGATCAGCCGCAGCGGCGAGCGGATCCGCGAGAGCATCGCCCCGTACAGCCGCTTCGTGCGCGCCGAGGGGGAGAAGCTCGGGACGACCGATCGCGAGCTCGGCGAGATCGCCGCCGCGCTGGCGTCGCTGCGGGCGCGCATCGAGCAGCCGGCGGCCTGATCGCCCCGCCGGCGCCGCGCGTATGATGGCGCGATGAAGCGAGCGGTGCGCGAGACGCTCCGGATGAGCGTGATTGGGCTGGGCATCCTGTCGGCGGCGATGGGCCTCAAGGGCTTCCTGCTGCCGAGCCACTTCATCGACGGCGGCGTGACCGGGATGTCGATGCTGCTGGCGAAGCTGACCGGCATGCCGCTGGCGCTGTGGCTGCCGCTCGTCAACCTGCCGTTCGTCGTCATTGGCTACCGCCAGATCGGCCGCGTCTTCGCGCTGCGGAGCGCGCTGGCGATTGCCGGCCTGGCGGTGCTGCTCGCGACCGTCCGCTTCCCCGAGGTCACCCCCGACCGCCTGCTGACCGCCGTGTTCGGGGGGATCTTCCTCGGCGCCGGCATCGGGCTGGCGGTGCGCGGCGGCGCGGTGCTCGACGGCACCGAGATCGCCGCCCTGCTGATCAGCCGCCGCAGCCACCTGCTGAAAGTCGGCGACGTCATCCTCGCCTTCAACGTGGTGCTGTTCCTCGGCGCGATGTCGGTGCTCGGGATCGAGGAGGCGCTCTATTCAATCCTGACCTACGCGGCGGCGGCGCGGACCCTCGACTTCGTGATCAACGGTCTCGAGGAATACACCGCGCTGACGATCGTCTCGCGGGTCAGCGGCGAGATCGCCGCCCGGATCATGACCGAGCTCGGCCGCGGCGTGACGATCTACAAGGGGCGCGGCGGCCTGAGCGGCGAGGACCAGGAGATTCTCTACTGCGTCGTGACGCGGCTCGAGATCGGCAAGGTCAAGAGCATCGTGCGGTCGCTCGATCAGCGGTCGTTCGTCACCTCGCACCCGCTGGCCGCCGTCGAAGGGGGCGTGGTCAAACGCGCGGCGCTGCACTGACCGCCGACGTCACGGCTGCCGCGGATCGGCTTCGAGCACGCCGATGCCCATGCCGGTGCCGCCCGGATGGTCCTGATCGATGAACTCGCGGACCGATCGGTCGCGCCGCAGCTCCCGCCACAGGTGGTGCGACTGGTTGTCGGGAAACGCCGGATCCGGATGGATGTCGTGGAAGGCAATCAGCCCGCCGCGGCGGACGAGCGGGCTGTAGAGGGCGAAGTCGCGGCGGACGGCGGCGTCGCGGTGGTCGCCGTCAATCCACAGGAAGTCGAGCGCCGCCCCGTCGAGCGCCGCGCCGACCGCCGCGGCGGTCGACGCCGCCTGCGAGTCGAGCGCCAGGAACGTCAGGCGCTGGCGCGGCCCGATCAGGCCGCGGAGGTGGGCCGCCTGCGCCGCCTCTTCCCTGACCCCGAAGCCGGCATCGAGCCGGTCGATGCAGATGAGATGCGCGTCGGGCGCGGCCAGCGCCGCCCAGCACGCCAGCGTCCCGCCCCGGAAGGTGCCGATCTCCAGCACCGTGCGCGGCCGCAGCGGCCGCACCACCGCCACCAGCGATGCCAGCTCCCACAGCCGCTGCATCGCGCCGTGGACGCGGATGGCCCGCCGCGCCAGCCGGAGGTCACCGCCGCCATGGCGGGCGGCGGCTTTTACCAGGCGAACCGCCTTGCGCAACTTCATCGGCCGCGCGCGAGACCTGACGCTCGCGCTGACGCGGCGCCGGCGGGGACGGCTGCTCGAGCCACGGCGGTCGATGCGAACCAGGGTGTGGACATGAAGAGGTGCGCCGGCGCGCAGCCAGACTAGTCGACCGTCCGGAAAGGAGCAAGGGCGTCGACTAGAATGCCGCGATGAGCGATCCGCAGGAAGTCTACCGCGCCCTCGACGCGCTCGGTATCGCGTACGAGACCTACACGCATCCGGCGGTGTTCACTGCCGCCGACGCCGCCGCCCACTGGACCGCGATTCCGGCCACCCCGGTCAAGAATCTGTTCCTGCGCAACAAGAAGGGAGACCGGCACTACCTCGTCATTCTCGCGATCGAGAAAGCGGCGGACCTGCGGCAGCTGGTGAAGGTGATCGGCGACGATCGCCTGAGCTTCGGATCGGCGGAGCGGCTGCTGGCGCAGCTCGGCGTGACGCCGGGGTCGGTGTCGCCGTTCGGCCTGCTGCATCCGGGCGCGGGCGCGGTCCGCGTCATCGTCGACGCCGCGCTCCGCTCGGCCGGGCGCCTGATCTTTCACCCCAATGACAACACCGCCAGCGTGACGCTGCGGGTCGCCGACCTCGAGCGCTTCCTGGCGTCGCGCCCGAACGAGGTCCGCTGGCTGGCGCTCTGAGTGTTAGTCGACGCTGCGCCGCGGGCGCATGTTGGCGGCGAGGATCCGCTTGCGGATGCGGATGTTGTGCGGCGTCACTTCAACGAGCTCGTCGTCGTTGATCCACTCGATCGCCTGCTCGAGGCCGAGCTTGCGCGGCGGAATCAGGCGGACCGCCTCGTCGGCGCTCGAGGCGCGCATGTTGGTCTGCTTCTTTTCCTTCGTGACGTTGACGTCCATGTCGTTGGCGCGGGCGTTCTCGCCGATGATCATGCCCTCGTAGACCTGCGCCGCCGGCTCGATGAAGATCTCGCCGCGCTCCTGGAGGTTCCAGATCGCGAACGCGGTGGTGATGCCGGTGCGGTCGGCGACCAGCGCACCGGTGGCGCGCGACGCGATCGCGCCGTGCCACGGCTCCCAGGTCGCGAACAGGTGGTTCATGATTCCGGTCCCCTTGGTCTCGGTCAGGAACTGCGAGCGGAAGCCGATCAGACCGCGCGCCGGGATGCGGAACTCGAGCCGGACGCGGCCGCTGCCGTGGTTGACCATCTTGGTCATCGTCCCGCGCCGCGTCCCGACCTGGGCGATGACGACCCCCTGGAATTCCTCGGCGACGTCGATGACGAGGTCCTCGACCGGCTCCATCGTCTGGCCGTCGACCACTTTCGTGACGATGTCCGGACGCGAGACCTGCATTTCGAAGCCTTCGCGCCGCATCATCTCGATGAGGATCGAGAGCTGCAGCTCGCCGCGGCCGAGCACCTTCATCTGCTCCGGCGTGTCGGTCGGCTCGACCCGGATCGAGACGTTGCCGAGCAGCTCGCGATCGAGCCGATCCTTGATCTGCCGCGAGGTCACGAAGCTGCCGTCGCGCCCCGACATCGGCGAGGTGTTGACGCCGAAGATCATCGACACGGTCGGCTCGTCGACGGCGATGACCGGCATCGCGACGCGGTGCTCGACGTCGGCGATGGTCTCGCCGATGGTGACGTCTTCGATGCCGGCGAGGCAGATGATGTCGCCCGCCGCCGCCTCGGTGATCTCGATCCGCTTGAGCCCCTCGAAGGCGAACAGCTTGGTGACCCTGGTCTCCTGGACGCGGCGGTCGAGCTTGCAGACCGCGACCTGATCGCCGACCCGGATCCGGCCGTTGAAGACCCGGCCGATCGCGATCCGGCCGAGGTAATCACTCGAGTCGAGGTTCGCAACCAGCATCTGGAGCGGCGCCTCGGCGTCGCCGCGCGGCGGCGGCACGTAGTCGACGATCGCGTCGAACAGCGGCCGCAGGTCCTGGCCGGGCTCGGTCGCCGACAGGCTCGAGGTGCCGGCGCGGGCGCTGGTGTAGAGCACCGGGAAGTCGATCTGCTCCTCGGTGGCATCGAGGTCGATGAACAGGTCGTAGACCTCGTTGAGGACCTCCTGGGCGCGCGCGTCGGGCCGGTCGATCTTGTTGATCACCAGCATCGGCGTCAGCCGGCGCTCGAGGGCCTTGCGGAGGACGAAGCGCGTCTGCGGCAGCGGCCCTTCCGAGGCGTCGACAAGCAGCACGACGCCGTCGACCATCGCCAGGGTCCGCTCGACCTCGCCGCCGAAGTCGGCGTGGCCCGGCGTGTCGACGATGTTGATGAGGACGTCCTTGTAGTGGACCGCCGTGTTCTTGGCGAGAATGGTGATGCCGCGCTCGCGCTCGAGATCGGTATTGTCCATCGCCCGCTCGGCGACCCGCTCGTTGGCGCGGAAGATGCCGCTCTGATGGAGCAGCGCATCGACCAGCGTCGTCTTGCCATGGTCAACGTGGGCGATAATCGCGACATTCCGCCGGAGCGGGTTGGCGACCGTAGGTGACGTCTTCAGGCCTGCAGGCATCTCACCAGTATAGCGCGCCCTGGCCGGACCCGGAAGGCGGATCCGCCTACCCTAGCGCTTGATCCACCAGCTGAGCCCGCCGTAGACCCGCCAGTAATCGGGCGCCAGATCCTTGAACTGGAAGCGCCGGACGTCGACGCGGGCCACGAACAGCTCCGAAATCGGGTATTTCACGCCGCCGCCGAAGTTCCAGCCGACTTCGGTGCTCGACGGCAGGTAGTTGGCCGCCGGATCGGGGGTCGTAACGCTCAGGGCGGCGTGTTCGATGCCGACGCCAAAGGTCGCATACGGGGTGATGTGCGGGGCGCGGAAGTTGTAGACCACGTTGCCGGTGACGTTGGTGAGCGACAGGTCGACGTTCGCGTCGTTGCCGATGACGTCGAAGACATGGCCCAGTTCGGCCTCGAAGCCAAGCCGCGTGGTGAGGTCGTAGCCGACCGCGACGCCGACACCCAGGCTCTTGCCGAGGCCGTCCGAGGTATCGAACGCGGAGCTCAGAAAGGGCGTCAGGGTGATGGTGTTCGGCTCGGCGGCCGGCTGGGCGGCGGCGGTCAGCGGCACGAATGCGAGCGCGGCGGCGAGGACGGTGTAACGGACAATACGCACGAACGACGGCATGCAGCCTCCTGGAATGACATGAGTGTCGGGCCTCGGGGCCCCGTGTCTTAGACGTCGTCCGGTGCAAAATGGCTGCCTTCGGGCCGCGATCAACCTCCGGGACCGGTTTTACGTCCTATGCAAGACATGGCGTCGAGATGCTGGGGCCGCCGGAGTGTCGCCATCGATGTCCTCGCGTGAGCCGGCGCCGCTGTCGCACGGGCCGGCGGGGGATCGTTCGGCGTTCCAGGCGATTGTCGAGCGCCACCGGTCGATGGTCTACCGCATCGCCTACCGGTTCGCCGGGAATCACTACGATGCGGAAGATATTGCGCAGGACGTGTTCATCAAGGTCTACCGGTCGCTCGATAATTTCCGCCACGACGCCCAGCTGAGCTCGTGGCTCTATCGGATCGTCATGAATGCGTGCATCGACCACCGCCGCCGGCATACCGCGGCCGGCGTGCGGCCGTACGGGGCCGAGGCCGAGCAGCGGCTGCAGGACGCCCCCGCAGCCGCCCCGGGGCCCGAGGCGCGCGCCTACGCGAGCGAGCTCGGAGACGTCCTGGCGGCCGAAATCCGCCGGCTGCCGGCCGGCCAGCGGCTGGTCTTTCAGATGCGGCACGAGGAAGGGATGAAACTCTGTGACATCGCGGCGGCGCTCGGACTCGCCGAGGGCACGGTGAAGCGCCAGCTCCACTCGGCGGTCCACCGGCTGCGCCGCTCGCTGCTGGCCGCGAAGGTCACCGCGGGGGAGCGGGTATGACACCGCACTGCGCATTCCTCCGCTCCGGCGCCGTCGAGGCGCTGTTCTACGATGATCTGCCGCGCCCCGAGCGCGACCGGCTGGAGGCGCACGTCCCCGGCTGCGCGGCGTGCCGCGACGCGCTGGCCGAGCTGCGGACAATCACCGAGGCGCTGGCCGCCGCACCGGTGGTGGCGGCGGCCCCCCCTGGCGA
>JANMWI010000018.1:0-29988 GCA_031393955.1 Acidobacteriota bacterium | reverse complement strand
ACGCCAAGCGCACGGCGCTTGGGTGGGCGACTCAGTCCACCCCCGGGCGCGAAGCGCCCAACCGCCCCGCGCACAATCAGTTGGTGCCGGGTTGCCCGTGCCTAGACTCAGGTCAAGTTCCATGCCCTGCCTTCCAGCGTGTTCTTCAGCGACGCCGGTCATCCGCCACTCGCGCCCGTCTCTGCCGCCACCTGGCCCCAGAGTCATCTCCGTGTTGATCCGTGTCATCCGTAGAATCCGCGTTATATAAGTCCCGTTTACGCAGACAGTTAAACTGATCGCTATGGTAGCGCTTGACAGTCAGCGGCTCAGATTTTATATTAGTAGCGTTATAAAGCTTTAGAGGTTGCCGCGCATCGATCGGCGGCTTGACGCGAGGGACAAAGAAGTCATGAGCAAGATTATTGGAATCGACCTGGGCACGACCAACTCCGTGGTCGCCGTGATGGAAGGCGGCGAGCCGATCGTCATCACCAATCCCGAAGGGAGCCGCATCACCCCCTCGGTTGTCGGCTTCGCGAAGTCCGGCGAGCGGCTGGTCGGCCAGGTTGCCAAGCGCCAGGCCGTGACCAATCCCGAGAATACCGTCTTCTCAATCAAGCGCTTCATGGGCCGCCGCTTCGATGAAGTCAACGAAGAGATGAAGATGGTCCCGTATTCGGTGATGCGCGCCTCGAACGGCGACGTCCGCATCAACGCGTCGGGCAAGGACTTCTCGCCGCCCGAGATCTCCGGAATGATCCTGCAGAAGCTGAAGCAGGCGGCGGAGGAATACCTCGGTCAGACCGTGACCAAGGCGGTCATCACCGTCCCCGCGTACTTCAATGACGCCCAGCGCCAGGCGACCAAGGACGCCGGCCAGATTGCCGGCCTCGAAGTGATGCGCATCGTCAACGAGCCGACCGCCGCGGCGCTGGCCTACGGGCTCGATAAGAAGAAGGACGAGACCATCGCCGTCTACGACTTCGGCGGCGGCACCTTCGACATCTCGATTCTCGAGGTCGGCGAAGGCGTCGTCGAGGTCAAGGCCACCAACGGCGACACCCATCTGGGCGGCGACAACCTCGACCAGCGGATCATCGACTGGATCGTCGGCGAGTTCAAGAAGTCGGAAGGCATCGATCTGTCGAAGGATCGGATGGCGCTGCAGCGGCTCCGCGAGGCGGCCGAGAAGGCGAAGATGGAGCTCTCGACCGTGCTCGAGACCGAAATCAATCTGCCGTTCATCACCGCCGATCAGACCGGACCGAAGCATCTGACGATGAAGCTGACGCGGTCGAAGTTCGAGCAGATCGTCGAGGAGCTGCTCCAGAAGACCGTCGGTCCGACCAAGCAGGCGCTGGCCGATGCCGGGGTCGACGCGTCCGGCATCGACGAGGTCGTGCTGGTTGGCGGCTCGACCCGCATCCCGCGCGTCCAGGCGATCGTCAAGGAGCTCTTCGGCAAGGAGCCCCACAAGGGGGTCAACCCCGACGAGGTCGTGGCGATTGGCGCCGCGATCCAGGCGGGCGTGCTGGCCGGCGAAGTGAAGGACCTGCTGCTGCTCGACGTCACGCCGCTGTCGCTCGGCATCGAGACGCTCGGCGGAGTGATGACGACGCTGATTACGCGGAACACGACCATCCCGACGCGGAAGAGCGAGACATTCTCGACCGCGGCCGACAACCAGACCAGTGTCGAGGTCCACGTGCTGCAGGGGGAGCGCCCGATGGCGCGCGACAACCGGCCGCTCGGCAAGTTCCATCTGAGCGGACTGCCGTCGGCGCCGCGCGGCGTGCCGCAGATCGAGGTCACCTTCGACATCGACGCCAACGGCATCGTCAATGTCACCGCCAAGGACATGGCGACGCAGAAGGAGCAGAAGATCACCATCACCGCGTCGAGCGGCCTCTCGAAGGACGAGGTCGACAAGATGATGAAGGAGGCGGAGTCGCACGCCGAGGAGGATCGGAAGCGCAAGGAAGAAATCGAGACGCGCAACCATGCCGACCAGGCGGCCTACGCGGCCGAGAAGATGCTGAAGGACGCCGGCGACAAGCTGCAGGCGTCCGACCGGCAGCCGGTCGAGTCGGCGATCGCCGACCTCAAGGCGGCGATCGAGAAGAACGACGTCGCCGAGATGAAGCGGACGATGGAGGCGCTCAACACCGCCCAGCACAAGGTCGCCGAGACGCTCTACAAGGCGGCCAGCGCCGGCGCCGGCGGTCAGGGCCCTGGGGGCGCGGACAGCGCGCCGGGCGGTGAGGCGGCGGCCGGTGGCAGCACGGATGGCGACGTCATCGACGCAGAAGTGGTCGAAGAAGAGAAGAAGTAATCCGTGGACTACTACGTCATTCTCGGCCTCGGTCCGGGCGCCAGCCCGGCCGAGATCAAGCGGGCGTATCGACGGCTGGCACGGCGGTATCACCCGGGCATCAACCCGGGTGACCGCACGGCCGAAGCCATGTTCCAGCGCATCTCGGAAGCGCACGACACGTTGAGCGATCCGGAGCGGCGGCGGCAGTACGACGCCGCCGGCGGCCGGCCGGACGCACCCGGCGCGCCGGTCGCGTGCGAGTTCGCCGGCTTTGATTTTTCCTTCACCGCGCAGGGCAGCGAGGCCGCGACCTTCAGCGAGCTGTTCGCCGAAGTGCTGCATCCGGCGCCGGCGGCGGGCGACGCGCCGCAGCCGGGGGCCGACGTCCATGCGCGGCTGACGGTGAGCTTCGAAGAGGCCATCCGCGGCGCCGAGCGCCAGGTCGTCGTCACCCGCCAGGTCGAATGCGCGGCCTGCGGCGGGGCCGGCCGGATTCGGACCCGTGAAGGGCGCTGCCCGCACTGTCAGGCGTCCGGCCAGGTGCGCTGGGCGCGCGGCCACATGGTGTTCGCGAAGAGCTGCGCCGCCTGCGGCGGGACCGGCCGCCAGCGGGAAATGCGCTGCGAGCCGTGCGGCGAACGCGGCCGCACGGTGCGCAGTGAAGCGGTCGCGGTGCGGCTCCCGGCCGGTGTCGCCGACGGCGCGCGGCTGCGCGTGCCGGAGCGCGGGCACGCCGGTGAGCGGGGCGGGCGGACCGGCGATCTCTACGTCGACGTGCAGGTCCAGCCGCATCCGCTCTACCGCCGGGAGGGACACGACCTGCTGATCATCGTCCCGGTCGCCGTGCATGAAGCGATGCTCGGTGCACGGATCAACGTCCCGACGCTCGACGGCCGGGTCAGCCTGAGGCTGCCCCCGGGGACGCAGGCGGGGCAGCGCTTCCGCATCACGGGACGGGGCGCCCCGTCGCCGGCCGGCGGCCGCGGCGACCTCGTCGTCGAGGCGCGGCTGGTCCTGCCGGCGACAGTGGACGAACGCTCGAAAGAGCTGATGCGCGAGTTCGGCCGGCTGAACAACGACGACGTCAGAAGAGATCTGCAGGTATGACGGCGAAACGCTCCGGCAAGGCGTACTACATGATCAGCGCGGTGGCGCAGAAGTACAACATCCACCCGCAGACACTGCGGCTTTATGAGCGCGAGGGGCTGCTCAAGCCGTCGCGCACCGAGGGCAATACCCGGCTCTACTCCGAAGAGGATCTCGAGCAGCTGGAAACGATCCTGTCGCTGACCCGCGACCTCGGCGTCAACCTCGCCGGCGTCGAGATCATCCTCAACATGCGCCGCAAGATCGAGGCGATGCAGGGCGAGGTCAACGAGTTCATCGACTACGTGAAGCACGAGCTGTCGCGCGGCATCGGCGACTGGGAACAGCGGCTGAGCACGGCGCTCGTCAAGTCGTCGCCGACCGACCTGGTGCGGGCGACGACGACGCAGACGCTGCCGGCGGCGCCGGCCGACGCGGCGGATGAAGAGGAGCCGCGCCGCAAGGCCTGATGGCGCGCCGCGGCGGGGTCGGCGGGGCAGGCCGTAAGGACGCGCTATCGGGGCCGGTGCGCGCCTGAACTGAGATACAATCGCAGCGTTCCCTGAGATGCCCTGCCCGCTCTGCGACGATACCGGATGGAAGCCGCTCGAAGACGCCGGCGCGCGTCGCGTCGTGCGGTGCGACTGCTGGCGGGCCGGCCTGACGGCGCGGCTCCTCGAGGAGGCGCGCATCCCGCCGCGCTACCGGCGCTGCGACCTCGCGACGTTCGTGACCTATCCGAACGAAAAGCTCCTCGCCGCGGTCCGGACCGCGCGCCGCTTCGCGGAACAGTTTCCGGAGCCGCGCAAGAGCCTGTGCCTGATCGGGCCGCCCGGCATCGGCAAGACCCACCTGGCCGTCTCGGTGCTGCGCAGCATCGTCCTCGATAAGGGGGCGCGCGGGCTGTTCTACGACGTCCGCGACCTGCTGCGCGTCATCCGCAGCACCTATAATCCGCTCGTCCGCACCGCCGAGATGGACATCCTCCGGCCTGTGATGGAGGCCGATCTGCTGGTGCTCGACGACATCGGCTCTGAGAAGACCTCGGAGTGGGTCGAAGAGACGATGAATCTGATCGTCAACACCCGCTACAACGAGCGGCGCCACACCATCTTCACCTCGAACTACGAAGACACGCCGGACGACGCCTCGGTCGAGAGCCAGGAATTCACGCTCAAGGAGCGGATCGGCTTCCGCATCCATTCGCGGCTGCACGAGATGTGCGACTTCCTCGAATTCGACGGCGCCGACTACCGCCATGCGCCGACCAACGCCGGCGCCGACGATCTGCTGGCGCTGTGGAAGCGGAAAGCCCAGCACAGCAGCCGCCGCGCGCTGCCGGTGCGCGCCAAGGGGCCGGTGCGGGCGCAGCTCAAGACGCCTGATGGCCGCGGCGAGCTCGGCTGGTCCGGAGGCAAGGCCGGGTCGTAACCGCCATGTCCCTCGGGCTCTACCTCCATATTCCGTTCTGCTCGTCGATCTGCAACTACTGCAACTTCAACCGCGGCCTCTTCGAGCCGGGTCTCAAGGACCGCTACCTCGACGCGCTCGAGCGCGAGATTCGCGAGGCCGGCGGCGCCGGCGCGCCGGCCGACACGATCTTCTTCGGCGGCGGCACGCCGTCGCTCCTCGCGCCGGGCGAGATCGCGCGACTGGTGGCGGCATGCTGTGCCTCGTTTGCGCTGGCGGCCGACGCCGAGATCACCCTCGAGACCAACCCCGAGACGAGCACCACCGAGCGCATGGACGGGTTCCGCGCCGCCGGCGTGACCCGCGTCAGCTTCGGGGTTCAGTCGTTCCGCGAGGCCGAGCTGAAGCGGCTCGGCCGCGTGCACTCCGTCGAGCGGGCCCGCGCCGCCGTCGGCGAGGCGCGCGCCGCCGGCTTCGCCAACATCAGTCTCGACCTCATGATGTGGCTGCCGCAGCAGAGCGCCGCCGACTGGCGGTACAGCGTCGAGGCGCTCATCGCGCTCGGTCCCGAGCACGCGTCGCTCTATCTTCTCGAGCTCTATCCCAACGCGCCGCTGAAAGACGAGATGGCGCGCGCCGGCTGGTCGCTCGCGCCCGACGATGATGCGGCGGAGATGTACTTGTGGAGCATGGCGCGTCTGGAGGCGGCCGGATATCGGCAGTACGAGATCTCGAACGTCGCCCGCCCCGGCTTCGCGTCGCGCCACAACCTCAAATACTGGAGCGACGAGGAATGGCTGGGGTTCGGGTGCGGCGCTCACTCGACGCACGGCGGGGCGCGCTGGAAGAATGTGGCGTCGACGGACGACTACATTCGCAGGATGATGGCGGGGGAGCCGATCGCGCAGGAGCGGCGCGCGTTGACCGCCGACGTGCGCGGCGAGGACGCCTTGTTCACCGGGCTGCGGCTCACGGACGGGCTCGACCTGGCGCGCTTCGCCGCGGTCTACAACATCGACGTCTGGCGCAGGTACGGCGCAGCGCTCCAGCCGTTCGTGGATGCGGGGCTGCTCTGCCGGGAGCCGGATCGGCTGCGTCTGACCCGCGAAGGCATGCTTCTGGCAAACGAAGTCATGGCCGTGTTCGTCTGAGCGCGAGTGAGGCGCCGGTGTGTCCAGATCGGGCAGATGCTAGGCAGCCGGCCGAACTGTACGGTAAAGTGGCCCCCGTTCGTCCGGCTGACGGAGCAGGCCTTCGGGTCAAGCACTCATGTCGGTCAGGTTGGGTTTCAAGGAGGAGATTGAATGCGTCGCCCCTTCGTCACGATGAATGTTGCTCTTGCGGCCGTCTTGGCCCCGGCCCTGTGCTTCGCGCAGGCAGCCGCGACGTCTCAGCCACCCGCTCAGCAGCCATCGGCTCAGCAGCCGTCGGCGCAGCCGCCGGCCGCCCAGCAGCCCGCCGCGCAGGGTGACGCCGCTGCCGCCGCTCCGGCGACCGCGCCGAAACTGGCGTTCACGACGCCCGCGGGATTACTCCTGGTGCAGATCAAGCCGGATCAGACAGCCGTGTTCGAGGAAATGGTCGGCAAGCTCAAGGCCGGGCTCGCCAAGACCCAGGACGCCGGGCTCAAGCAGCAGGCGGCGGGGCTGAAGGTCTACAAGGCGACCGAGCCCTTCGGTCAGAACGCCCTCTACGTGGTCACGATGGACCCCGCGCAGCCGAGCTCCGAGTACGAGCTGTTTTCGATGATGCAGAAGACGATGACGCCCGATGAACTGCGGGCGCCCGAGACGATCGAAAACTGGAAGCGCTATCAGTCGGCTTTCGCCACCGGCCTCAGCAAGCTGAGCCTGACGCCGGTCGGTCAGTAGGCGAGAGCGAGCGTTCGGGAGCTATCGGGGGCGCTATCAGCTCTCAGCTGTCAGCTATCAGACGGCTGGAGTTGATAGCTCCTTTTGCGTTTGCACAGGCTTCGAGCTGACAGCTGTGAGCTGAGAGCTAGAATTTCAGATTCAGCCCCGCGTAGAACCGCTGAGGCCGCGGGTACAGCGCCGATCCCCTGAGCGTGAAGACCCGGTAGTCGAAGCGCAGGCGCAGCGGCCCGGCCAGCGCCATCTTCACCCCGCCCCCGACATTCACCCCCACGTTCGTTTCCGAGGTCACGTCGAAGGTTTCCCGGTAGACGCCGCCGCCGGCGGTGGCGTAGAACTGCAGGCCGGCAATCGGGAACGGCGTCTGGGCGAGGCCATTGAACATGAAGGTGCGCAGCTGGGGAGCGCCCTTCACGAGGTCGTCGCCGGTGTTGGCGTACTCGACCTCGAAGCCCGCGACGAGCAGCCCGGCGCCGACCGCCAGTCCCTTGACCAGGCGGTTGGACGGGGTCCGGTTGGTGCCGATGAAGCCGGTGACGTCGGCGGTGGCGGTGCCGGGGACGACGAGCGCCGCCGTGAGGGTGACCGCCCCGAGCAGGGGTGAAGACATCAGTCGCATGCGATCAGCATAACCGGTCCGGTTGCCTTTCACGCGTTTACGATCCATTCTCGACCGTGGACTTCCGGCAATCCGAGGAACAGACGCTGCTCCGATCCGCCGTCCGCGAATTCGCGGAAGCGGAAATCCGCCCCCATGTGATGGCCTGGGACGAGGCGCAGCAATTTTCGATGGACCTGCTGCCCAAGCTGGCCGCGCTCGGCCTGATGGGCATCCAGTTCGAGGAGACCTACGGCGGCGCGGCGATGTCGGCGGTCGACTACTGCATCTGCATCGAGGAGCTCGCCCGGGTCTGTCCGGCGGTGGCGCTGTCGGTGGCGGCGCACAATGGCCTGTGCACGGCGCACATCGCGATGTTCGGCACCGACGCGCAGCGCCGGCGCTACCTGCCGCGGCTGGTCGGCGGCGAGGTGCTCGGCGCCTGGGGGCTGACCGAAGCGGGCGCCGGCAGCGATGCCGCCGGCATGAAGACAACCGCGTCGGCCGCGCCCGACGGCGGCTGGATCCTCAACGGCGCGAAGACCTTCATCACCCACGGTCGCATCGGCGGCGTGATGGTCGTGATAGCCGTCACCGACCGCGCCGTCGGGCACCGCGGCATTTCGGCCTTCGTCGTCGAGCACGGCACACCGGGGATGTCGGCCGGCCGCAAGGAGAACAAGCTCGGGATGCGCGCCAGCGACACCAGCGAAGTGATCTTCCGTGACTGCCGGGTCGGCGCCGATCAGCTGCTCGGCACGCTCGGCGAGGGCTTCATCAACACGCTGCAGGTGCTCGACGCCGGCCGGATCGGCATCGCCGCGCTCTCGGTCGGGCTCGCCCAGGGGGCCTACGAGGCGGCGCGCCGCTACGCCCGCGAGCGCCGCCAGTTCGGCCAGCCGATCGCCGCCTTCCAGGCGATTCAGTGGAAGCTGGCCGACAACGCGACGCGGATCGAAGCCGCCCGCTGGCTGACCTACCGCGCCGCCTATCTCCAGGACCAGGGCGTGCGGATGACGCGCGAGTCGGCGATGGCCAAGCTGTTCGCCAGCGAGATGGCCGTCAAGGCGGCCGACGACTGCGTCCAGATCCACGGCGGCTACGGCTTCGTGAAGGACTATCCGGCGGAAAAGTATTTTCGTGACGTCAAGCTGCTGACGATTGGCGAGGGGACGAGCGAGATCCAGCGCCTCGTCATCGCCCGCCAGCTGCTCAACCAGTGAGCGGAGCGTCGTGACCGCAGCCAGGCTGTCCGAGCGGGTGCTGGCGGGGGATCCCCGCGCCATCGCCCGCGCGATTTCGATCGTCGAAGACGAGTCCGCCGCCGGGGCGGCGCTGGTCGGCGCGCTGTTCGCCCGGACCGGGCACGCCTTTCTGGCCGGCATCACCGGCCCGCCCGGGGCGGGGAAGAGCACGCTCGTCGATCGCCTGACCGCGGAGCTGCGCCGCCTCGACCGGACGGTCGGCGTCCTCGCCGTCGATCCGACCAGCCCATTCACCGGCGGCGCGCTGCTCGGGGACCGCATCCGCATGCAGGCCCATGCCGGCGACCCCGGCGTCTTCATCCGCAGCATGGCGACCCGCGGCCACCTCGGCGGCCTCGCCCGGGCGACCGAGGATGCCGCGGTGGTGCTCGACGCCGCCGGCACCGACGTCATCCTGATCGAGACGGTTGGCGTCGGCCAGGATGAAATCGACATCGTCCGGACCGCGGACGTGTCGATTGTGACGCTCGTGCCGGGCGCCGGCGACGAGGTCCAGGCGCTCAAGGCCGGCATCATGGAGATTGCCGACATCTTCGTCGTCAACAAGGCCGACCGCGAGGGCGCCGACCGCACCGTCGCGGCGATCGAGGCGTTGTTGTCGCTGCAGGCGTTCGGGCCGGACGACTGGCGGCCGCCGATCGTGCGGACCGAGGCGACGGCGGGGCGGGGCATCGCCGAGCTGCTGGCCGCGGTCGAGCAGTTCCGCGCCCACCGCGCGCCGGCCCGCGCCGCCCGGCTGCGCAGCCGGGCCGAGTTCCGCCTCCGCGCCCTGCTGGCGCGGCGGTTCCTGCGCCACGTCGAGCGGCAGGTGCTCGGCGCCGCCGGTTTCGAGGACGTCCTCGACCGGATCGCCGCGCGCGCGCTCGACCCGTATAGCGCCGCCGAGCAGATTTTCAGCGCCAGCGTCGGCGGTGCGGCGGACGGCACGGCGCCTGGCGCACCGAAACCCCCTCTCTCGAGTGAAACATGATGCGCTGTCAGATTGACCATATCGGTGTGGCGGTCGCGGGACTCGACCAGGCGCTGAGTTTTTACCGCGACGTGCTCGGCCTCGAGGTCGAGCCGGCCGAGACGATTGCCACCCAGCAGGTGCGGGCGCAGTTCGTCCGCTGCGCCGGCGCGGCCGGGGGCGGCGGCGCGTCGATCGAACTGATCGAGGCGACCGCAGACGACTCGCCGGTCGGGCGGTTCGTCGCCAGGCGCGGCGCCGGCCTGCATCACCTCGCGCTCGCGGTGCCGGACATCGTCGCGGCGCTGGCGATGCTCAAGGCCCGCGGCGTGCGGCTGATCGACGAGACACCGCGGCCGGGAGCGCACGGCGCGCTGGTCGCCTTCGTCCATCCGTCGAGCACCAACGGCGTCCTCCTCGAGCTCAAGCAGGCATGACCCTCGCGCTCGGCAACTTCGAGTTGACGCCGCTCTGCGACGGCTTCTTCCACCTCGACGGCGGCGCGATGTTCGGGGTCGTGCCGAAGCCGCTCTGGGAGAAGCGCGCCCCGGCCGACGCCCGCAACCGGATTCGCCTGGCGGCGCGGCCGCTGCTCGTCCGCGGTGCGCAGACCCTGCTCATCGACGCCGGCATCGGCGGCAAGATGGACGAGCGCAGCATCGACATCTACGGCATCGACCGGACGTCGAACCTCGACGACGGGCTGGCCGGCGCCGGCGTGGCGCCGGACGACATCGCCGTCGTGCTGGCGTCGCATCTCCATTTCGATCACGCCGGCGGCTTCACCGCCGCCGCGGCCGACGGGGCCGTGGCGCCGCGGTTCCGGCGGGCGCGCTACGTCGTCCGGAGCGGCGAGTGGGACGACGCCACCCATCCGCACGCGCGCAACCGCGCGAGTTACCTGCAGGAGAACTTCGTGCCGCTGGCGGCGGCCGGCGTGCTGACGCTGATGCCGGGGGACGGCGCGGTGATGCCCGGCGTGCGCGTCGTCCGCACCGGCGGGCACACGATGCATCACCAGATCGTGATGATCGAGTCGGGCGGCCGGACGGCGGTGTTTGCCGCCGACCTGCTGCCGACCGTGGCCCACGTCGACGACCCGTGGATCATGGGCTACGACCTCTACCCGATGGACACGCTCGCCTTCAAACGCGCGTTCGTGCGGGAGGCGATCGATCGCGAGTACCTGATTTTCTTCGAGCACGATCCGGAGGTGACCGCCGGGTACATCCGTGAGGAGGGGGGGCGCCGCCGCGTCGAGGCCGTCGCCTGATATCATGGCAGGCCTCTCATGATTACCATCGGCATCATCGGCGGCAGCGGGTTGTACGACATGGCGGAGCTCACCGATCGCGAAGAGCGGCAGGTCGAGACCCCGTTCGGCGCCCCGTCGGCGCCCTACGTCATCGGCACGCTCGGCGGGAAGCGGGTCGCGTTCCTGGCGCGGCACGGCCAGGGCCACCGCCTGCTGCCGTCCGAGCTGAACTTCCGCGCCAACATCTTCGGATTCAAGACGCTCGGCGTCGAGTTCATTCTGTCGGCCAGCGCCGTCGGCAGCCTCAAGGAGCGGTATCGGCCGCTCGACCTCGTCATTCCGGACCAGTTTTTCGACCGGACCAAGGCGCGGGTCTCGACCTTCTTCGGTCGGGGGCTGGTCGCGCACGTCGGCTTCGCGCACCCGTTCTGCCAGCCGCTCGGCGGCATCGCCTACGACGCGGCCCGTCACGCCGGGCTCGCGGAAGGGGGCGACGGCCAGTCCGGCCCGCCGGCGGTGCACAAGGGCGGGACCTACGTCTGCATGGAAGGCCCCCAGTTCTCGACCCTGGCCGAGTCACGGCTGTATCGGACGTGGGGCATGGACATCGTCGGCATGACCAACCTGCAGGAGGCCAAGCTGGCGCGCGAGGCGGAGATCTGCTACACCACCATCGCGCTCGTCACCGACTACGATTGCTGGCATCCGAGTCATGATCACGTGACGGTCGACATGATCATCGCGAACCTGACCGAGAACGGCCGCGCCGCGCAGCAGGTGATCGCCGGCGCGGTGGCGCGACTGCCGTTCGAGCGGCGCTGCGAATGCGCCTCGGCGCTGCGGCACGCCATCATCACCAGGCCTGAGGCGATTCCGGAAGCGGCCAGGCGGGAGCTGGCGCCGCTGGTCGGGAAGTATCTCTCCTAGCGCGTTCCGTCAACTGTGATTCGAGTACCCGTCAAGCCCATGAACATCGTCGTCACCGGCTCCATCGCGTTCGACTATCTGATGTCGTTCCCCGGGAAGTTCACCGAACACTTCCTGCCGGAGCACATGTCCAGGGTCAGCCTGAGCTTCCTCGTCGACACGATGGACAAGCGGCGCGGCGGCTGTGCGCCGAACATCGCCTATACGCTGGCGCTGCTCGGCGAGCGGCCGCGGCTGATGGCGACCGCCGGGCGGGATTTCGACGACTACCGGCGCTGGCTGGAGGCCGCCGACGTCGACACTTCGCTCGTCAAGGATGTGCCCGACCGCTTCACGGCGTCGTTCTTCTGCAGCACCGACCAGGCCAGCAACCAGATTGCGTCGTTCTACACCGGCGCGATGGCGAATGCCGGCGAGCTGTCGTTCCGTGACGTCCCGGAGTGCGGTCTGGCGATCATCTCGCCGAACGACCCCGGCGCCATGTTGCAGTACGCCGAAGAGTGCCGGGTCCTCGGCATCCCGTATATCTGGGATCCCGGCCAGCAGTGCGCGCGGATGTCCGGCGATGAGCTTCGCGCCGGGCTGGTCGGCGCCACCATTGTCATCGCCAACGACTACGAGATCGAGCTGATCCGCCAGAAGACCGGCCTCTCCGAGGAGGAGATTCTCGACCACAGCGGCGCGCTGGTCGTGACCCGCGGGGAGCACGGCTGCTCGATTCGCGAGCGCGGCAGCGAGTCCTCGGTGCCGGCGGTGCCGCCCCACCGCATTGTCGACCCGACCGGTGTCGGGGATGCATTCCGCGGCGGCTTCCTGAAGGGGATGGCGCGCGGCGCCAGCTACACCGTCTGCGCGCAGCTCGGCAGCGTCGCCGCGACCTACGCGCTTGAACATCTGGGAGGGCAGAGCCACGCGTTCACGTGGCAGGAATTTCTCGAGCGCTACGAGGCGCATTTCGGGCACGCCGCGAGCTTGCAGTAGCGGGCGGCGCTGCCGGTCACCGCACGCCGCACGACGACAAAGGGAAGGACTTACCGCCTTCGGTGACAGGATGACCAGGCGGGAAGTGAAATCCTTCAACAATTCGCCGTGCCGTTTGCGGAATGCGCCTTGCACGCGGCTCGGCTGAGGAGAAGGTCGTGAAACGCCTCGCCGCCGTCATCACCCTCGCACTGACCATCGCGCGTCCCGGCGCGGCACAGACGCCGGACGCCGGACCGCCGCCCGGCGCCGGGCTGCCTGCCGCTCCGGCGGCGGCGACGCCCCAAACCGGTCAGGCGTCGGTGTTTCGAAGCGGCGCCAGTCTCGTCTCGCTGAACGTCACGGTCAGCGACGGCAAGCGCCTCGTCCCGGGGCTCAAGCCGGCGGATTTCGCCGTCTACGAGGACGGCGTGCTGCAGCACGTCCAGTTCTTCGAAGCCCGCGAGATTCCCATCGACCTCATCGTCCTGATCGATACCAGCGCCAGCATGGGCGACAAGATGGAGGTCGTGCGCGAGGCCGCGGTGGGCTTCGTGGCGACCCTGCGGCCGCGCGATCGCGGCGCGATTGTCACGTTCGGCGATCGGGTCAACATCGCCCAGGCGCTGACCTCGGACCGCGCGGTGCTGGAACGCGCGGTGCGCGGTGCCGAGGCGGGCGGATCGACTGCCCTCAACAACGCCATCTACGTCGCCCTCAAGCAGTTCGCGCGCGGTGCGCAGCAGGACGGCGAAGTGCGCCGCCAGGCGATTGCCGTGCTGTCGGACGGCGAGGACACCTCGAGCGTCATCGGCTTCGAGGACGTCCTTGGCATGGCGCGGAAGAGCGGGATCAACATCTACACGATTTGCCTGCAGAATCAGTACGCCGTCGCCAGGCTGGAGTCGCCGCATCGCTACTTTTCGGAGTCCGACTTTGCGATGAAATCGCTCGCCCAGGAAACCGGCGCGCAATCCTACTTCCCGCAGTCGGTGCACGACCTCCGCGGGATCTACGCCGGCATCTCGGATGAACTGGCCAACCAGTACTCGATCGGCTACGCCCCAACCAATGCCCGCCTCGACGGCCGCTTCCGGCGCATTGTCATCAGAGTCGCCGACCACCCCGAGTTCCGTCCCCGCGCCCGGCTGGGCTACACCGCCTCGAGCATGGCCTCGGCGGAAGGGAAGTGAGCCTCGCCGGTCCCCGCCTGGCGACACTCCTGACGCTCGGCGCCGCCCTGTGGGCGGCGACCATTCTTGTGCTGCCTGTGGCGCGCGGCTCCTGGCTGGCTGGCGTCGTCTACGAGGGCGGCCGGCTGATCTGCCATCAGCGGCCCGAGCGCTCGTTCCATCTGGCCGGTGTGCAGATGCCGGTCTGCGCGCGCTGTACGGGGCTGTATCTGTCGGGAGCCGCCGGCGCGCTCGCGGCGTGGCTGCGCCACCGGCGCGATGATGCGGCACCGCGCGCGGCGCGGTTCGTGCTCGTCGCCGCGGCGGTGCCCATGGCGGTCAGCGTCGCCGGCGAGCTCAGCGGATTTCTGCCGTCATCCAATGTCAGCCGCCTGCTGTCGGCGCTGCCGCTGGGCGCCGCAGCGGGGTGGATCTTCGTGCAGTCGCTGCGCGCCGAGCGGGCGTGGGAGGGGCGGGAAGTTGCGCTATGATGCTGAGGATATGGCGCTGAAAACATCCGCGGTCGAGCGGACACGAGCCGCCGACCCCGGCATGCTGGTGCTGTTGTGCCTGGCGGCGTGGATCGTGCCGGGCGCGGGCCACCTGTGGATGGGCCGGCGGCAGAAGGGGATTGTGTTCCTGCTCGCCCTGCCGGCGATGTTTCTTTGCGGCCTGCTCATGCACGGCCGGATCTTCCCGTTCGACTTCTCGGAGCCGCTCGTCGGGCTGGCGGCGTTCGCCGACCTCGGCGCCGGCGCCCCGTGGCTGCTGGCGCGGCTGGTCGATGCCGGGGCGGGGACGGTCACGGCGGTGACCTACGAGTACGGGAACTGCTTCCTGATTGTCGCCGGCCTGCTGAACACGCTGGTCGTGCTCGACGCCTTCGACATCGGCAGGGGCCGCAAATGACCAGCCACCTGCTGCTGCTCGCGCTGTTTGCCTTCTTCGTGTCGCTTGTCTTCGCCGTGCTGCTGCGCGACGATCCGCGCACCCAGCTGCGCACCGGCGCGATGATGTTCGGCGGCTTCCTCATCGCCGCGCTCGTGCTGGGCTGGCTGATGTTCCCGCTGCCGCTGTGAGCGGCTCCGGGCAGCACCCGCTGCTCCGCACGCCGGCGCTGCTCTGGGGGCCGGTCGTCCTCCAGATGCTGGTCATCTTCATCGCCTCCTCGATTCCCAATCTCGGACCGCTGCCCGGCGGCATGTCCGACAAGTCCGGCCACGGCATCGGCTACGGCCTGCTCGGCGCGGCGCTGCTGCGGGCACTGGCGGGGGGCCGCCTCCGCGGCGTCACCTGGCGCGGCGCGGCGCTGACGATCCTGCTGGCGACGGCGTACGGCGTCTCGGATGAATTCCATCAGTCGTTCGTCCCGGGGCGCACCCCCGATGTGATGGACGTCCTCGCCGATGCCACGGGCGCCGCGGCCGCGGTCGCGGCGGCGGGGGCCGCACGGGCGTGGGGTATACTCAGGCCTCCCTCCTCTCGAGGCGGATCGCAGGCATGAGCAGCACCACCGCCGACCACTTCGACAATCTGCTGATCGCACGGTCCGGGGCCGTCGCGACGCTGACCATCAACCGTCCGAAGGTACTGAACGCGCTCAACGCGCAGACCCTCGACGAGCTCCGCCGCGCGCTCGCCGCGCTGCAGGCCGATGACGGCGTCCGGGCGCTGATCATCACCGGCGCGGGCGACAAATCATTCATCGCCGGCGCCGATATCAACGAGCTGACCGTGCAGACCCCGACCGGCGGGCGCGAGCATGCGCTCAGCGGCCAGCGCGTCTTCGACCTGATTGAGCAGCTCGGCAAGCCGGTGATTGCCGCCATCAACGGCTACGCGCTCGGCGGCGGCTGTGAGCTGGCGATGGCCTGCACGCTCCGGCTGGCCGCCGACACGGCCCGAATCGGCCAGCCCGAGATCAATCTCGGCATCATCCCGGGCTACGGTGGCACGCAGCGCCTGCCACGGCTGGTCGGACGCGGCCGCGCCCTGGAATTGCTGCTGACCGGCGACCCCATTTCGGCGGCGGAGGCGTTGCGGATCGGGCTCGTCAACCGCGTCGTCCCGGCCGAGGCGCTGCTGCGCGAAGCGGCGGCGCTGGCGGCGGCGCTCGCCGCCAAGGCGCCGATCGCGGTCCGCTACATCATCGACGCCGTCAACCGCGGCGCCGACATGCCGCTTGCCGACGGGCAGGTGCTCGAAGCGACGCTGTTCGGGCTGGTCTCGACGACCGACGACATGCGCGAGGGCACGCGCGCCTTTCTCGAGAAGCGCAAGCCGGAGTTCAAGGGACAATAACGCGGTGCGCCACACAGATTCTCACCCGCCGGCCGGGCCGCCCTCTGCCGCCGGCTATCGCTTCGCGTTGATCGTCTCGCGCTTCAACCCGTCGATCACCGGGGCGCTCCGCGACGGCGCCCGGATGGCGCTCACCGAAGCCGGCGTCGAAGACGACGCGATCGACGTGATGGAAGTGCCGGGGGCGTTCGAGCTGCCGCAGGCGGCGAAATACGCGGCGGCGACCGGCCGTTTCGACGCGGTCATCACCCTCGGCTGCGTCATCCGCGGAGCGACGCCGCATTTCGAGTACATCTCGTCGGCGGTGGCGCAGGGCATCATGGATGCGTCGGGCCAGACCGGCGTGCCGGTCGCCTTCGGGGTCCTGACGACCGATTCGCCGGCGCAGGCCGAGGAGCGGGCCGGGCCGGGCCGCGACAACAAGGGCTGGGAGGCGGCCGCGGCGGCGATCGAGATGGCGATCCTGTTCCGCCGCCTCGGGCGGAAGCCGGCCCGCACCGCTGCGGCGCCGCGCCCGTTCGGCTTCAAGCCCGCCCCGGCCGGCGGCCGCGACTGATGACCGACCTGCCCGCCAGCACCGGCCGCCGTCGCGCCCGCGAGGCGGCGCTCCAGATGCTCTACCAGATGGAGATCGGACGGTTGAGCGCCAGCGTGGCGATCGGCTCGTACTGGACCTCCCACGATGCCGATGCCGTGGTGCCGGACGACCTGCGCGAGTTCGCCAACGGCCTGACCCGCGGCACCCGGGAACGGCTGCCCGAGATCGACGCCGCCATCACCGCCCACGCCCAGAACTGGCGGATCGAGCGGATGGCGGTGATCGATCGGCTGGTGCTGCGGCTCTCGGTCTACGAGATGCTCGTCGAAACCGGCACCCCGGTGCGCGTCATCATCAATGAGGGGATCGAGCTCGCCCGGACCTATTCCGGCGAGGAGTCGGTGCCGTTCGTCAACGGCGTGCTCGACGCCGTCCGCAAAGAGCTGAAGCGGGAGTAATCAGAAACCGACATGGCCGAAGACGTCCGCGAGTCCGACCAGCTGCTGCAGCGCCGCGCCAATTTCGAGGAGCTCGTGCGCCTCGGCGTCGATCCGTACCCCCATACCTTTGCCCGCACCGACACGGTCGACGAGCTCGTCGCTGCCCATGCAACGACGGCGGCCGAGGCGCTCGAGGCGTCGCCGGTCGAGACTACCACCGCCGGCCGGGTGCTGGCGATCCGCAGCTTCGGCAAAGCCAACTTCCTGGTCATTTCCGACGGCCGGTCGCGGATCCAGGTCTACGTCCGCAAGGACGCGCTGTCGGAGCGCGACTTTGCGATCTTCAAGCTGCTCGACTTCGGCGACTTCATCGGCGTCCGCGGCAAACTGTTCCGCACCAAGACCAACGAGCTGACGATCTTCGCCTCGGCGCTCGAGTTCCTGGTCAAGTGCTTCGTGCCGTTGCCCGAGAAGTGGCACGGCCTGAGTGACGTCGAGATTCGCTACCGCCAGCGCTATCTCGATCTGATCGTCAATCCCGACGCGCGCCGGACGTTCGAGATCCGCAGCCGCGTGCTGGCGTCGATCCGCGGCTTCCTCAACGCGCGAGACTACCTCGAAGTCGAGACGCCGATGATGCAGCCGATTGCCGGCGGCGCGCTCGCCCGGCCGTTCGTGACCCATCACAACGCGCTCGACATGCAGTTGTTCCTGCGCATCGCCCCCGAGCTCTACCTCAAGCGTCTGGTGGTCGGCGGCCTGGAGCGGGTCTACGAGATCAACCGTAACTTCCGCAACGAGGGGATCTCGACCCAGCACAATCCCGAGTTCACGATGCTCGAGTTCTACCAGGCCTACACCGGCTACGAGGAGCTGATGGCGATGACCGAGGCGATGCTGGCGACCTGCGCCCGCGAAGCCACCGGCAGCGAGGTCGTGACTTTCGGCGACCACCAGATCTCGCTGGCCGCTCCGTACCGCCGCGTGTCGCTGCGCGAGGGGGCGCGGACCGCGGCCGCCGCCCGGCTCGGCCGCGACGTGACCGAGACGGAGCTGCGCGGCCGCGACACCGCCGCCGCGCTCGCTGGTCAGCTCGGCATCGACGTCCAGCCGGCCTACGGCGCCGGCAAGATCGCGACCGAGATCTTCGAGCGGCTAAACGAACACGACCTCGTCCAGCCGACCTTCGTCTATGACTTTCCGACCGAGGTCTCGCCGCTCTCGAAGCAGAAGCCCGGCGACCCCGACACCGTCGAGCGGTTCGAGCTCTACATCGGCGGCTTCGAAGTCGCTAACGCCTTCAGCGAGCTCAACGATCCGGCGGAGCAGCGGCGGCGCTTCGAGGCGCAGCTCGCCGACCGCGCCGCCGGCGACACCGAGGCGCACGCCATGGACGAAGACTACATCCGCGCCCTCGAGTACGGCCTGCCCCCCGCCGGCGGCGAAGGGGTCGGCATCGACCGGCTGGTGATGCTCCTCACCAACAGCCCGTCAATCCGCGACGTCATCCTGTTTCCGCTGATGCGGGGCAAATAACCCGGACATGGATCTGCCCTTCGAGCTGTTCGTGGCGCTCCGCTACCTGCTCGCGCGGCGCCGCCAGGCATTCATCTCCCTGATCTCACTGATCTCCGTCCTCGGCGTCATGGTCGGCGTCATGGCGCTGCTCATCGCCCTCGCGCTGATGACCGGCCTGCAGGGCGAGCTGCGCGATCGCATCGTCGGGTCCGCGGCCCACGTCTATGTCATGAAGGCCGGCGGCATCGCCGACGCCCAGGCGGAAGTGCGCAAGCTGCTGACCGTGCCGCGGGTGGTCGGGGCGGCGCCGGTTGTCCAGGGCAAGGCGCTGCTGACGAGCGACGGCGGCGGCCAGGCCTTCATCGAAGTCAAGGGGGTCATCCCGGCCCAGGAGCGCACCGTTACCCAGATAGAGAAGGCGATGCTGTCGGGAGGCCTCGCCGCCCTCGACACGCCGCCAGGCACGATGGACACGATCCTCGTCGGCCGCGATCTCGCCGCCCAGCTCAAGGTCAAGATCGGCGACACCGTCCAGTTGATCACGTCCGAGGGGACGATGACGCCGGTCGGGCTGTACATGCGGCCGCGGCCGTTCAAGGTTGCCGGCACGTTCAGCCTCGGCCTCTACGAGTACGACTCCGGCTACGGCTTCGTTCGGCTCGACGTGGCGGAGCGGGTGCTCGGCCGGACCGAGCCGGACTTCATCGAGTTGAAGCTCGATGACATGTTCGCGGCCCAGCGCGTCAGCGAGGCAATCCCGGCGACGCTCGGTCCCGAGTACCTGGCCCAGGACTGGGCCGACCTGAACGGCGCGCTGTTCTCGGCGCTGTGGCTCGAAAAGATGGCGATCTCGATCACCATCGGGCTGATCGTGATGGTGGCGGCGCTGAACATCGTCGCGTCGCTGATCCTGCTGGTGATGGAGAAGAGCCGCGACATCGCCATCCTCAAGACGATGGGCAGTTCGGCCGCCAGCATCCGCCGCATTTTCATGCTGCAGGGGTTGATCATCGGCCTGCTCGGCACCGCCGGTGGCGCGATTGCCGGCTACGCCCTGATCTACGTCCTCGATCACTACAAGCTGATTCACGTGCCGATCGAGGTGTACTCGATTTCCTACGTGCCGTTCACCCTGCAGCCGCTCGACTTCGCGATCGTTCTGGCCTCGGCGATCGTCATCTGCCTGGTGGCCACCATCTACCCGTCGCGCCAGGCGTCCAAGCTCGATCCGGCGCAGGCGTTGAGGTATCAGTAAAAGGTGCCGGGGTGCCAAGGTGCCAAGGTGCACGGTGCAAGGTGCAGGGTGCACGGTGCCGGGGTGCCAGGGGGACACGGCGCCACGGTGCCGGGGTGCCACGGCGCCACGGTGCCGGGGTGCCACGGTGCCACGGTGCCGGGGGACCAGAGGTGCAGAGGGTGAAGGCTAGCAAGTGCCGGACTCTGGCACCCGGCCTTCGGAACACGGTGGTACCTTGGCACCTTCGGCACGATGGCACGTCGGCACCGTGGCACCTTTGGCACGATGGCACCTTGGCACCTTGGGCACCTTGGCACCTTGGCACTCTGGCACTTTGGAACCGACAAGCGTAACAGCCCCATGCCCTTCATAGAAGTTTCGGACGTCTCCAAGAGCTACCCGGTCGGCGAGCGCCGGATCCCGGTGTTGAAGCATCTCGACGTGACGCTCGAGGCGGGCGAGATGGTCGCGGTCGTCGGCGCATCGGGGGTCGGGAAGAGCACGCTGCTGCACGTGATGGGAGGGCTCGACGCGGCCGATGAGGGGCGCGTGCGGATTGGCGAGACCGAGCTCGGTGCGCTCACTGACGCGGAGGTGGTCGCGTTCCGGAACCGCCACGTTGGCTTCGTGTTCCAGTTCCACCACCTGCTGCCCGAGTTCAGCGCGCTTGAGAATGCGGAAATGCCGATGCGGATCGCGCGCCGGCCGCCCGCCGAGCGCCGCGCCCGGGCCGCCGAACTCCTTCGCCGGGTCGGTCTGGAGGAGCGCGTCGACCACCGGCCCGGCATGCTGTCAGGTGGAGAACAGCAGCGCGTCGCGATCGCGCGCGCGCTCGTCATGGAGCCGGCGCTGCTGCTGGCCGACGAGCCGACCGGCGATCTCGATGAGCACACCGCCGACACCCTTCACGACCTGCTGCGCGAAATGCACCGCGAGCGCGGCCTGACCTCCCTCATCGCCACCCACAACCCCCGCCTCGCCGCCGCCTGCGATCGCGTCCTTCGCCTTGAAGACGGCCGCTTGCGGCCGGCGTGATAAACGGGAGAACGGGGTGAAGGTGCCGGGATGCCACGGTGCCACGGCGCAAGGTGCCGGGGTGCCACGGTGCCAAAGGTGCCACGGTGCCGGGGTGCCAAGGTGCCAAGGTGCCACGGTGCAAGGTGCCTGGGTGCCAAGGTGCCAAGGTGCCGGGGTGGCGACAGCGGCGCGGTGGCCGCGTGCGGTGTGATGTACTCGCGGCACCATCGGTAGTACCGGAAAACGTGGGTTCAGGGGCGGCGTCCCATCGGGCGTCTCAACCCCAAGAGTTGGGCCTCGCCGTGCGGGTCACGCCGGGACCTCTACGCTCGGCCCGCGTCGGAGCCAGTCACGCCGAGGGTCGCGGAGACTGACCGAAGCAGCGCGGGTCGCAACCCCGTCGGCCCTCGGCAGCCCGCACTGTTGGCACCCACGGCACCTTGGCACCCCGGCACCGTCGCACTCTGGCACCGTGGCACCCCGGCACCGTGGCACCCTACGATCTCCTCCGTCCGAGCGCCGGAATGGGGACCTGCAGGGCAGCGGCGAGGGCGAGGAAGGCCAGGCCAAACGGACCGAGGACGAGGATCGCCCTCGGGATCGGATGGAAAGCGAACGTGGCGGTCCGGATCCACCACCCGAGGGCGGCGGCGCCGAGGGCGGCCGTCCACAGCCGCGCCAGCCGGCCGGCGCCGACTTCCGTCCGGCCGATGCGGCGGTGGAGGGTGTGTCGCAGCAGCGCGAACTCGCACCACCCCGACAGGCCGGCCGAGGCCGTCAGGCCGGCGGCTCCCCAGCGCGGATCGATGCCCAGCCAGGAGGGCACGAACAACGCAAAGACATAGCCGAGTGCGGTGACCAGGATCAGCCGGATGACGGCGAAGCGGAGCGGCGTGCGCGTGTCGCCCATCGCGTAGTAGGCGGCCGAATAGAGTCGTCCCAGCGTCGAGGCGAGCAGGCCAACGGCTGAGCCCGCCAGAATCCCCCAGACATAGGTCGCATCCTCCGGCCTGAATCGGCCGTGCTGCAGGATGGCGGCGGCGATGACATCGCCGAATGCCAGAAACGCCGTGGCGGAGGGGACGACGAAAAAGGCGATCCGGCGGAGCGCCGGTCCGAGCATCGCCCGGAGGCCTTCGCCGCGCGCCGCGTGGTCGCCGGTGACGCCGGACATCGCCGGCAGCTCGGCGGCCGACACCGAGATGCCGAACAGGCTGACGGGCAGCGTGTAGAGCACCTGGGCATTCATCAGGGCGGTGACGGCGCCAGTCGGCAGCAGGCTGGCGAGCAGGGTATCGATATAGGCACTGACCTGGACGACGCCGCGGCTGACGAACGCCGGGCCGAAGTTCCGGACGACCGACCGGACACCGGGGGTGATCGTCAGCACCGGCCCGCCGCGGGCGTGGCCGAAGACGCCGAGCACCGCCGGGAGCTGGACCAGGAACTGCAGCGCGCTGCCGGCGACGGAGCCGGCGGCCAGCAGCATCGCCAGGCGGTCGAGCGAGAGGGCGTGCCGGCCGCCGTAGAACAGCAGCGTCGCGATCATCGCGGCGTTCCAGATGACCGGGGCGGTGTAGGAGATGAAGAACTTCCGGTGGCTGTTGAGAATGCCCAGGCACCAGGCGGAGATCACCAGCAGTCCGGCGCCCGGAAAGAGGATGCGGACGAGCGTGCTCGTCAGGTGCCGCTTAGGCCCGCTGAAGCCGGGGGCGATGAGGTCGATGAAGAAGGGGGCGAGCACCAGCCCCAGCAGGACCACCGCCGAGGTGACGATCGACAGCAGGACGAAGATGGCGCGGGCGACCCGGTCGGCCTCGTCCTGTTCGCCGCGCGAGAGCATGCCGGCGTAGACGGGGATGAACGAGGCCGAGAGCGCCCCCTCACCGAACAGATTCTGGAGGAGGTTGGGGATCCGGAACGCCGCATTGAACGCGTCCGCGGCATCGGAGCGCTGGCCAAAATAGTGCGCGAAAACGCTGACCCGGATGAGGCCCGCGGTGCGGCTGAGGAGTATGCCGGCCGCGACGAGCGCCGACGCGCGCGCCGCGCTGCGCCCGCCCTGAGACGAAACTGCCATCTTGTATCGAACCCGCCCCTGAACCCCGAGCCCGCCCCCTGGACCCCGAACCGCCCCCTGAACGTCGAACCGGAACCCTAAGCCCCGAACCCGGAATCGTTCACTTGCTCACCCCAAACGGCGCGGACGCCGCGACCGTGTCCCAGAGCAAGACAATCCTGCCCCCTTGAGGCGTGACGTCGGCGAAGTTCCAGGTCAGCTGATCGATGGCGAGCGGCAGCCGGTCAATCTTCATCGCCACCCGCGCGACGTCCTGGTCGGGGGTGTAGTCGTAGGCCCCCCAGAGCGCGCCGGCCTGCGGGTCGGAGCCGCTGCGCTTGGCTTTCCACGAGGACACGACCAGGGTCCATTCGGTCGGCGATTTGAGGTCGATAAACAGGCTGTATTCCCCGGGCGGGACCGGTTTGCCGCCGATCGTCAGCGCAGCCTCGGTCTTCAGCCGGGTCGAGATGTTGGCGCCGGCGCGCCACACCGGCGCCCGGCTCATCAGGGTCCGGCCGTAGTCAGACCCGGCCCCCCAGAGGTCCCGGCCGCGCTTGATCGGCCGTCCTGCGGTGATTTCTAGCCACTTGCCGTTCTCCCCAAGCTGCGTGGCGGAGGTGCCGGCCGGGCTGGCAACGTGCGTGTCCTGGGCGGTCACCACCGTGGCCGCGACCAGAAGCGTCATACCGAGGACGAGGGCTTGCTTCATCATGCACTCCTTGAAGAAGAGCGGGCATTGTAATCCGCGGAGGCGCTTCGACCGAAAAGACGGGAAGAGGCGGTGCGGGTGACGATCAAGCTAAATGCCCTAATCAGGAGAACTTAGGACCAGAAACAGGTTGGCCGATGCGGCGGGGTGCCGTATAATGCCAGCAGGCACGTCCCTCCTTCCACATAGGTACACGGATGTTCGAACGCTACACGGAACGGGCTCGGCGCGTGCTGTTCTTCGCGCGCTACGAAGCCAGCCAGCTCGGGAGCATCTCGATCGAGACCGAGCATCTTCTGCTGGGGTTGATCCGGGAGGGCAAGGGCCTGACGAGCCGGATTTTTGCTCGCTCGCACCTGTCCCTGGAGAGCATCCGCAAGGAAATCGAAGGCCGGACGGTGTTTCGCGAGAAGGTCTCGACCTCGGTTGAGATTCCGTTCAGCGCCGAGACCAAGCGGGTGCTGCAGTTTGCCGCCGAAGAGGCGGACCGGCTGCTCCACAACTACATCGGCACCGAGCACCTGCTGCTCGGCATCCTCCGCGAGGAGCGCTCGGTCGCCGCGACCATCCTCATGGAAAAGGGGATGCGCCTCAATACCGTCCGCGAGGACATCGTCGCGCTGCTCAACGAGAAGACGACGTTGACGCGGGTCAAGGAGACGCCGCTCCTGGCCGAGTTCAGCCGCGACCTGACCGAAGCGGCGATGAAGAACCAGCTCGATCCGCTGGTCGGCCGCCACATCGAAATCGAGCGCGTCCAGCAGGTGCTCTGCCGCCGCACGAAGAACAACGCCGTGCTGATCGGCGAGCCCGGCGTCGGCAAGACCGCGATTGTCGAGGGGCTGGCGCAGAAGGTCGTCTACGGCGACGTGCCGCATTTCCTCGCCGACAAGCGGCTGCTCGCCCTCGACATCTCGCTGATTGTCGCCGGCACGAAGTACCGCGGTCAGTTCGAAGTGCGCCTCAAGGCGATCATGAAGGAGCTGACCGAGAACCCCAACATCATCGTCTTCATCGACGAGCTGCACACGCTGGTCGGGGCCGGCTCGGCCGAGGGTTCGCTCGACGCCGCCAACATCCTCAAGCCGGCGCTGTCGCGCGGCGAAATCCGCTGCATCGGCGCGACGACGCCGTCGGAGTACCGGAAGTACATCGAGAAGGACCGCTCGCTCGAACGGCGCTTCCAGGCGATCAAGGTCGATCCGCCAAGCGAGAAGGAAACGATCGAAGTGCTGATGGGGGTCAAGGACCGCTACGAGTCCTTCCACCACGTCGAGTACACCGCGGAGGCGATCGAGGCGGCGGTCTACCAGTCGAGCCGCTACATCACCGACCGGTTCCTGCCCGACAAGGCGATCGACCTCGTCGACGAGGCCGGCGCGCGGGCGAAGCTGCGCGAGGCCGGCTATAGCGAGGAGTTCGGCGAGATCAACCGCAGCATCCGGGTCGCGGTCGAGCATATGGAGACCGCCGTTTCGGAGAAGAACTTCGAGAAGGCGCAGTTCTACCGCGAGCAGGAGGTCCAGGCGCGCGAGAACCTGCAGTTCGTGCGCGAGAAGTTCGACGTCAAGTCGAGCGCGCGCCGCGTCGTCGTCGGCAAGGGGGAGATCGACGAGGTCGTCGCCAAGTGGACCGGCGTGCCGATGACGTCGATCAACCAGGACGAGAGCGACAAGCTGCTGCACATGGAAGCGGCGCTGCACAAACGCGTCATCTCCCAGGATGCGGCGATTTCGGCGCTGTCGCGCGCCATCCGCCGCTCGCGCGCCGGGCTGAAGGCGCCGACCCGGCCGGTCGGCAGCTTCATCTTCCTCGGACCGACCGGGGTCGGCAAGACCGAGCTGGCGCGGGCGATCGCGAACTTCCTGTTCGGCAGCGACAATGCGCTGATCCGCTTCGACATGTCGGAGTACATGGAGAAGCACTCGGTGTCGAAGCTGATTGGCTCGCCGCCGGGCTATGTCGGCCACGAAGAGGGCGGCCAGCTCACCGAGAAAGTCAAGCGCAATCCTTACTGCGTCGTGCTGCTCGACGAAGTCGAGAAGGCGCATCCGGATCTGTTCAACATCCTCCTGCAGGTGTTCGAGGACGGGCACCTGACGGACGGCCTGGGCAACCGGGTCAACTTCAAGAACACGATCATCATCATGACGTCGAACATCGGCGCCCGCTTCATTCAGAAGAAGGCGTCGCTCGGGTTCCAGTCGGCCGACAGCGGCGTCATCAGCCGCAGCGTCAACGACATGGTCCTCGCCGAGGTCCGCAAGACCTTCAATCCGGAGTTCATCAACCGGATAGACGAGCTGATCGTGTTCGACGCGCTGTCGGACGACGATTTGCGGACGATTACCAAGCTGCTGGTGCAGCAGGTCAACGAGAACCTGGTCGATCGGCGCATCCGGCTCGAGCTCGACCAGGACGTCATCGACTGGATCATCGAGCAGACCTGCAAGGATCGCTCGTACGGCGCGCGGCCGCTGCGGCGCGCGATTCAGCGGTACATCGAGGATCCGCTCTCCGACGAGCTGATTCGCGGCACGCTCAAAGGCGGCGACGTCCAGGTGTATCTGGACGGCGGATCGCTGGCCTATCGGCCCCTCAACACCGCCGAAACCGGCCACAAGCTGGCCTGAGGCGTCTAAGATCCAGTAAACTCATGGCTTGTCTCCTGCCCGGACTTTCCGTCCGGGCAGGGGCTTGGCGCCTGCAGCTCCCTTTTATGCGTGTTTCTGTAATTGTGTTCGCGGCTCTGGCGGCCGCCTTCGCGGGAGAGCCCTGCGAGGCGGCGGCGGTCGAGGCTGCGCAAGCCCCCGCGGCGCAGGCCGGCCAGCCCCCGGTCGGCCCGGTTCCTGTCGCGGCTCCGGCGGCGCCAGCCGGCCCGGTCCTCGACCTGCCCGCGACCATCTGCGGCCAGACCGTCGGCGAGCCGTCGCGCCTGCCGCCGGCCGGCGGCGGGCCGTTCGTCACGGCGGTCATGCTGTGCTTCGAGAAGCAGGGGGGCAGCCCCGTCGTCGAGGCCAACACCTACCTGTATTACCTTCAGCTGCGCGGCAGCCAGCCCTCGACCGGCGTCTGGGTGCCCTACGACGACGCGGCGCAGCAGACCGCGATTGCGGACTTCAAGCGGCTGTGGGCGACGAACTTCCTGGATGACCTGGTCATCGAGGTGCGCGACGTCCGCTACGCCAACGGCGTGCTCGGCAAGGTCGTCGTCTACAACATGGAGGAGCGGCAGCGGGTCAAGATCGTCGACTACGTCGGCTCCAAGAAGGTCGAGCAGTCGAAGATCGAGGAAGAGCTCAAGAAGAAGTCGATCACCATCCGCCTCGATTCGTTCATCGACCCGGGCCTGATCCGCCGTGTCAGCGGGGTCGTCCACGATTTGTATGCCGAAAAGGGCTACGAGTTCGTCGAGGTGAAGCCTGAGGTCAAGCCGATCGAGGGCGGCCCGAAGCTCGTCAACGTCACCTTCCACATCACCGAAGGGCCGAAGGTCCGGATTCGCAAGGTCAACTTCGTCGGCAACAGCGCGATCAGCGACCGGAAGCTGGAAGGGCGGCTCAAGGAGAACAAGGGGCAGGGGAGCTTTCCGCTGTCGCTGCTGACGAGCGGCGGCACCTTCAAGGCGGAGAAGTTCGAAGCCGATGCCGACCGGGTGGTCGAGTACTACCGCGACCGCGGCTATATCAACGTCCGCGTCGGCCAGCCTGATCTCAAGGTGCTCGAGGATTCGAAGGACAGCAAGACGCGGTGGGTCGAGCTGCGCATCCCGGTCACCGAAGGGAAGCGCTACAAAGTCGGAAAGCTCAGCTTCGAGGGCAACACCATTGCCAAGGCCGAAGGCCTGCGTCCGCTCTTCAAGCTGGCCGAGGGGGAGTACTACAGCGAGAAGGCGGTCCGGAAGGGCTTCGAGAAGGCGAAGGAGCTCTACGGCGCCGGCGGCTACATGGAGTTCACGGGCTACCCGGACCTGGCGCCCCGCGACGAGGCGCCGCCGCCCGCTGCGGCCGCCGGGCCTGCTGCCGCTGCCGGTCCCCCCGCCTCGGCCGCGGCGCCGGCAGCCCCCTCCGGGCCGCCGATCGTCGATGTCACCCTGCGGATGCAGGAAGGCAAGCAGTACTTCGTCAACCGCATCACCTTCGTCGGCAACACGACGACCCGCGACAACGTCATCCGCCGGGAAGTGCGCCTGGTCGAGAGCGGGGTGTTCAACACCGAGTCGCTGAAGTACAGCGTCAAGCGCCTCAACCAGCTCGGCTACTTCAAGCCGCTCGAAGGGGAGGCGATCTCGGTCGAGAAGACGCCCGGCGCCGACAACAAGGTCGACGTCAAGCTGAAGTTCGAAGAACAGAACCGCAACCAGCTGACGTTTGGCGCCGGGGTGTCCCAGTACGACGGCTTCTTCGGCCAGCTGTCGTTCCAGACCTCGAACTTCCTTGGCCGCGGCGAGACCTTCACCGTCTCGGCGCAGCAGGGCAGCCGGGCGACGAACTATCAGCTCGCCTTCACCGAGCCGTTCCTGTTCGACCGGCCGCAGACCGCCGGCGTCGATCTGTTCATCCGCGAACTGCAGTACATCGGCCTCTACACGCAGAAATCGCAGGGCGGCAATCTCGTCTACGGCTTCCAGGTCGCCGACTTCGCGCGGATGTTCGTCAACTACAGCTTCGAGGACGTCCAGGTCAAGGACCTGAACCCGGCCTTCAGCGACCCGGTCGTGCTGCGCAACAACCCGCTCCTCGCCGACTCACTCCTGATTGGCGAGGGCGGCAAGCGGACGATCAGCAAGATCGGGCCAAGCTACGTCTACAACACCGTCGACAACCCGATCTTCCCGACCGCCGGCAAGCGCCTCACCGGCTCGGTCGATCTGGCGGGGCTTGGCGGCAACACCAAGTTCATCAATCCGCGTGGGGAGTACATCATGTACATCCCCCATACCCGCCGGACGTCGTTCGGCTTCCGGGTCGCGAGCGAGTACATCCGCCCGTACGGCAACACCGTCGCGCTGCCGATCTTCCAGAAGATTTTCCTCGGCGGCGAGTACAGCATCCGCGGCTTCGACCTGCGGTCGGTGTCGCCGCGCGATCCGGTGTCGGGTGTCCAGGTCGGCGGCAACAAGAGTCTGCTGTTCAACGCCGAATATCTCATTTCGATTGCCGGGCCGGTCCGGCTTGTGCTCTTCTACGACGCCGGCCAGGTCCGCGACGTCGGCGAGTCGTTTGCCTGGAAGGATCCGCTGACCGAGCGCGTCCAGCCGGGATCGCTGGTGCCGTCGCTCGTCGACGATGTCTTCGGCACGCTGCGGAATCCGCTGGTCGGCACGCCGGCGGGGATTCAAACCCGGAGGATCGGCGAAACCAACGCGTTCAAGACCTCGACCGGTGCGGAGATCCGCTTCTTCATGCCGGTGCTGAACGTGCCGTTCCGGCTGATCTTCGCGATGAACCCGCAGCGTGGCGGGGTGCTCGACAACAACCTGAATCTGGAGAAGCGGCTGAAATTCAGGTTCGCGGTGGGGTCAACGTTCTAAAAGAAGCTTCCCGCTGCCCGCTGCCTGCTCCCCGTGCGTCGGGGCGGGACACAGCGAAACGGAGGCTGGCGCGTGGCGGGAAGCGGGTAGCTGGAAACCGGAAGCCGAGACTAACTTCAATCAAAAAGGACTGTTCGATGACACTCGTGAAAGAGCTGCAGATGATGTGCGTTGTGACCGCGGTCGGAGTGCTGACCGCCGTCCCCGGCTATGCCCAGGCGCCGGCGAAGCCCGCCGCGCCCAAGCCCGCCGCGCCCAGGCCCGCCGTGCCGGCGGCCCAGGCGCCGGCAACGCCCCCCGCCGCGGCTCAGCCCGCGCCGGCGGCGCAGGCGCCGCGCCCGTTCCCTGAGGGTGCGAAGTTCGCGTATGTCGACATCCAGGCGATCGCCAGCAATTCCGCCGAGGGCAAGGCCGCCACGGCGAAGCTTGACGAGCTGAAGAAGAAGAAGAACGCCGACCTGCTGGCCAAGAGCAGCGCCCTCAAGGCGATGCAGGACAAGCTGACCGCCGGCGGCTCGGTCATGAACGATCAGGCGCGCGGCCAGCTCGAGAAGGACATCGAGAAGAGCCAGCGCGACCTGCAGTTCGCGCAGCAGGATGCGCAGACCGAGCTCAGCGACATGACCAACCAGCTGCAGGGCGATTTCCAGGAAAAGCTCAATCCGGTGCTCGAGGCGGTGCGGGCCGAGAAGGGGCTGCTGATGATCTTCAGCATCCGCGACTCCGGCGTCGTCGCGGCCGAAGGCGGACTCGACCTGTCGGCTGAAGTGGTGCGCCGCTTCGACGTCGCCAACAAGCCCAAGTAACGAAGCGGTTCCGGGTTCGGCGGGCGCAGGAGCCGCCG
>JANMWI010000120.1:0-6143 GCA_031393955.1 Acidobacteriota bacterium | reverse complement strand
CCGCGGTCAGGCCGACGCGCCGCGCCGCCGGCCCCAGCCGCAGCGCGCCGCGGGCGGCGGCGGCCAGCCCCGCCGCGAGCGCGACATCCGCGACGAGCAACCGTCCGAAGCTGTAACGGTGCGCCGCCGCCAGCGCCAGCGCGATCGACAGCGACACGGCGACGCTGAGGATGATCGCCCAGAACAGCCGCTCCTCGGGGTCGAGCGCCGCCCGCCGGTCCCGATCGAGCCATGGCCCACTGAATATCACCGCCCCCGGCAACCAGGCGACGACCGCCAGCGCGAGGATCTGTCTGAAGAACATCATGCGGGAGCGGATTCCGAGTCAGAACTGAAAGTAGATGAACTCCGCGCCGCCGAAGTTGCCGAACAGCATCGTCAGATAGAACGTCGCGGCGTAGAGGGAGTATCGCACGCCGGCCGGCAGCCTCGGGACGACGAGGACGTCGTCGTACCACGCTTCGATGGCGTGGACGATGAGCAGCGGCGTCGTGTAGAGCACGAGCGGCAGCGCCACCGCCGCGAGGTCGACGCTCGCCGGAGCAAAGTCGAACAGCAGGCGCCGCGACATCCCGGCGAGGTGACCGGCGGAGCGCGCCCGGAAGATGAGCCACCCGTAACAGGTCAGATGGAACATCACCAGCCAGGAGGTCAGCATCGCCGGTGCTGCCCGGCTGGTGATCCAGGCGTGGACGGCGCGCGAGCGATCCGCGGCGCGGTAGAGAATGAGCAGTAGCCCGTGGTAGACGCCCCAGAGCACGAACGTCCAGGCGGCGCCGTGCCACAGGCCGCCGAGCACCATCGTGATCATCAGGTTGCGTCGGGTGCGCGACGGCGTGCCGCGGTTCCCGCCGAGGGGAATGTACAGATAATCGCGCAGCCACGTCGACAGGCTGATGTGCCAGTGGCGCCAGAACTCCGGTGCGCTGCGGACGAAGTACGGAAAGCGGAAGTTCTCGATGAGCTCGATGCCCATCAGCTTCGAGGTGCCGCGTGCGATGTTGGAGTAGCCGGCAAAGTCCCCGTAGATCTGGAAGGCGAAGGCGTAGGTCCCGAGCAGGACGTTGACGCCCGAGGCTGGTGCAGCGCCGTCGAAGACGTGGTTGACGACCGCGGCGAGATTGTCGGCCACGAAGATTTTCTGGAAGAAGCCCACGCGATCAGCCAGAGGCCGTCGCGCAGCTGGTCGCGCGACACCGTGCGCGGCAGCGCGATCTGCGGCAGCAGCCGCGTCGCTCTGAGGATGGGCCCGGCGACAAGGTGCGGAAAATAGGCGACGAACACCGCGAAGTCAACCAGGTTCCGGGTCGCGCGGATCTCGCGGCGGTAGACGTCGATGACATAGCTCATCGTCACGAACGTGTAGAAGGAGATGCCGACCGGCAGCAGCACGTGGAGGGTCACGAAATCGAGCTGCCAGCCGACCGAGCGGGCCAGCACGTGGAGGTTGTCGGCGAAGAAGTTGAAGTACTTGAAGAACCCCAGCATCGTCAGGTTGAAGCCGAGGCTGAGCGCGAGCAGGGCGCGCCGGCCGGGTGCCGAGCCGGCGCGGTCGAGCGCCAGCGCACAGCTGAAGTCGACCAGCGTCGAGGCGGCGAGCAGTCCGAGGAACCGCCAGTCCCACGACGCGTAGAAGTAATAGCTCGCGACCAGCAGCAGCCAGTTCTGCGCGCGATGCGGCAGCACCCGGTAGGCGGCATAGACGACGACGAAGAACCAGATGAAGTGGAGGGAATTGAAGACCATGGAGGCTCAGCGCGGCGGCGGCGCGCCCATCAGCCCCGACTCATGGAGAAACCGGTCCATTGCCTCCGCGACGATTTCGTGGCCACGCGGCGTCAGGTGGACGGTCTGCTGGAAGAACAGGTCCGGGCCGGGGAGTCCCCGGCGCAGCGCCGGCAGGGGGTCCAGCACCGGCACGTTCAGCCCACCGAGCGCCTCTTTGAACCGCTCCGTGGCGCCGTCCCGAACCAGCTCCCCGCCTGATTCCGCGACCGCCTGGCGCAGCCGCCCGTAATCGGCGTCATCCACCTGGAACCGTGCCGGCATCAGCATCACGGCGGTGCGGGCGCCGGCGCTGGCCGATTCGGCGATGATCGCTTCGACCACCTGCCGCGTAATGGCGAGTCCCTGCGCGATCCGCGGCGCCGGCCGGGCTGCGTACGTCTGGAGCGGCGCCTCCGGCGGCGTCGCCGTCAGTGACAGCCGCCCGGCGGCCTCGACGACCCGCAACCGCACCACCTGCAGCACCATGCTCCGGCGCACCAGCCGGCGGAGACGGGTGGCGAAGCTGTCACGCAGCGCCGCCGTGGCGGGGCGGTTGCCCGACAGGCGGGGAGCAGAGGTCACGGCTTCCTCGGCGTCGTTGCCGACGAAGAGCGTTTCGATGACGAGGTCGGGCTGGACATCGTCGATGATCGAGCGGAGCAGCAGCAGCTCCTCGACCGGCCCGTAGCCTTGAACGCCGGCATTGACGACGCGGTAGTGCGCCGGCGACGGCGCCTGGTTGAGCCGCTGCTCGAGCAGCGCGGCGAAGGTCTGCGCGAATGGCACCTGGACGGCGAGTACGAGCGAGTCTCCGAGCACCAGAATGCGCCGCTCGCCGGCCGGTTTGGGCCCGAGCTCGGCCTCGTCGCGCAGCCCGCGGTGATTGGTCGCGATGGTGGTGTCGAACTCGTCGGTGATGAAGCGGACGCGGGCATCCGGCTTGAGCCGGTAGCCGATCGTCGGGTCGTCGGCGAACAGCCCCTGGAAAGCCGGCGCGGCCTCGGACGACCCCCAGGTGCGCATACCGATTTCGAAGAGCGCGAACTGGACGGCGACGATCGCGGCGAAGGCCGCGATCCGGCGGGCGTTTGGGCTGAATGCGGCTGTCACCGGCCTACGGGGACGTCAGGATGTCGGCCACTCGCTCGACGGCGTCGTCGGAAAGCGAGGGATAGAGCGGCAGTGAAAAAATCTCGGCGCAGACCCGGTCTGCAATCGGGCACGCCGCGGGGCGTTCGGCTGCCAGCGCTCTCTGTCGGGGAATCGGAACGGGGTAATGAATGAGCGTTTCGATCCCGGCGTTGCGAAGCCGATCCTGAATCGCGGTACGGGACGCGCTCAGGACCGGGAACAGGTGATAGACGTGGCCCGGGTCGAGCTCCGGCGGCACCTCGATGAACGGCGCACCCGCGAGTCGCGCTCTGTATGCCGCGGCGATCTGCCGACGCCGCTTCGTCCAGCCTGGAAGCAGCGTCAGCCGGACACGGAGAATCGCGGCCTGCAGCTCGTCGAGCCGCGAGTTCAGTCCGAATTCATCGTGGTGATAGCGATCCGTCTGGCCGCCGTTGCGCAGACGCCTCGCCTTCGCGGCGAGACCGGCGTCGTTGGTGGTGAGGGCGCCGCCGTCGCCGAGGGCGCCGAGGTTCTTCGTCGGGTAGAAGCTGTACGCGGCCGCGGCCCCAAAGCTTCCGACCGGGCGTCCCGCGCAGGTGGCGAGATGGGCCTGACAGCAGTCCTCGATGATGGCGAGGTTATGCCGGGTCGCGACCGCCGAGAGCGCGACCATGTCGGCGGCCTGACCATAGAGATGGACCGGCAGGATGGCGGCGGTTCGCGGCGTGACCGCGGCGGCGACCGCCCCAGGCGCGAGCGTCAGCCGCTCGGGGTCGATATCGGCGAAGACCGGGCGTGCTCCCGCCATCATCACGGCGAGTGCGCTGTAGGCCGCGGAGAGCGGGGAGGTGATCACCTCGTCGCCGGGCCCGATTCCGAGGGCGCGCATCGCGATCGCGAGCGCGTCCGTTCCGGTCCCCACCCCCACCGACTCCTGAGCGCTGCAGCCAGCGGCGAATTCCCGCTCGAAGGCCTCGAGCTCCGGACCGAGGACGAACCACCCCCGCGCGATGACGCGAGCGATCGCGTCACGGACGAGTTCCGCGTCGTCGCCGGGCGTCAGCTTGAGGAATGGGATCACCGCAGCTCCGTCTCTGCCGCGCTCACATAGTGCGGCAGGTGCGCCCGATAGAAGGCAATGGTCCGGCGCAGCCCTTCCGCCAGCGACACCTGCGGTCGCCAGCCGACCGCCTGCTGAAACTTGCGCGAATCCGAATAGAAGCTGCCGATGTCGATGCGCTGCTTCTCGGGTGGCCATTCGACGTATCGAACGCTGCCGCTGCCGGCGGCCTCGATCAGCAGCGCGACGAGCTCGCGGTGCGCAATCGGCTCCTCGCCGCCGACGTTGAAGACGCCGCCGTCGCACGTTGCCGACGCCCCGGCGCGCAGGAACGCGTCCGCGGCATCGTCCACGTAGACGAAGTCGCGCATCTGCGAGCCGTCACCGAAGACCTGCATTTCCCGGTTCTCGAGGGCCAGGCGGATGAACCAGCCGATGAAGCCCTGCCGGTTGTGCTTGATGAGCTGCCGGGGTCCGTACACGTTGGTCAGCCGCAGCGAGCAGGCGTGCACGTCGAAGACGTTGTTGTAGAGCAGGTGGTAGTACTCGCCCGCCGCTTTGTTGACACCGTTGATGTCGGCGGGCCGAACGAGGTGCTTTTCGTCAACCGGCAGGTAATCCGGCCGGCCGTAGACCTGGCGGGTGCCAGCGTAAACGATCCGCACGCCGGGATTGTGGATGCGGCAGGCTTCGAGGATCGACAGTTGCGCGCGGCAGTTGATCTCGAGATCCGTGTACGGATCGCGCATGCTGTCGATGTGGCTGACCTGTCCGGCGAGATTGAAGAGGACGTCCTGACCCTGGGCTAGGACGCCGATCGTGCTCTGCATCCGCACGTCCGCGATGTTGACGCGGACCCGCTCGGCGATCCCGTCGATGTTGAACAGGTTGCCGCCATAGTCCGGCTGGAGGGCGTCAACGATGAGCACGATCGCGCCGAGCTCGACGAGACGATGGGCGAGGTTGCTGCCGATGAAGCCCAGGCCCCCTGTCACCATCACGTGGCGGCCTCGGTAGAACTCGAGGTAGGTCTCGCTCGACACGGTCACGGCCGTTCCCTGGGGGCGGGGGCAGCCGCTGCCGGCTCGGCGCGCAGATGCTCCCCACGGACAACGAGGACGAACCACAGCTTCGCGACGTCGACCGCGGTCTTGAACAGGCGGCGGAAGTTGAAGAACTGGGACTTGCCGTAGGCGCGGTGGTAGTGGTGCACCGGCACTTCGGCGATCCGGAAGCCGGCGTCCTGGATCTTCTTCATCATCTCCAGACAGATCACGCCGCTGTTTTTCTCGAGCCGGACGTTGTCGAAGATCGACCGCCGCAGCAGGCGGAAGTCGCAGTCGACGTCGCGGACCCTCAGACCGAACAGCAGCCGCACGGTGTGATGGTAGATGCGGCCGATGACGATCCGATGGAACGGGTCCGATCGGCTGATCTTGTAGCCGTTGACGAGATCGACACCGTCGCCGAAGGCCGCCCACAGCACCGCCATCTCTTTCGGATCGTACTGCGCGTCACCGTCGGTGTAGAAGACCAGCTCGCGGGTGGCCGCCTCGAAGCCGCTGCGCAGCGCGCCGCCGTAGCCGCGGTTGTGGGCGTGGTGGACGACGCGGACCTGCGGATAGGTCCGCGCCAGCTCGTCGGCGATCTCGGCGGTCGTATCGGCGCTGCCGTCGTTGACGATGATGATCTCGAAATCGGCGGTCAGCTCGCGCGCCGCCTGCAGGGCGCTGATCACCAGGCTGGCGATCGTGCCGCTGTCGTTGTAGGCGGGGAAGAACACACTGAGCCCCGGCTGCGGTCTCGACAGCTGCTGCATGATTTATCTGGTGAATGGTACCGTCCGGGCCGCCACGAAGGCAAGCGCCGCCAGGTATGCCGCTTCGAATCGCTCGGCCGCCCGGGCCCAGCCGAATTGCTTCCCGACGTGCGCCCTGGCCGCGGCGCCGAGCCGGGCGGCGGCGTCCGGGTTGTCGAGCAGCCAGGCGACGCGCGCGGCGATCGCCGCCGCGTCGCGCTCCGGCACGATCAGCCCGGTCGCACCATCGTCGACGACCGAACCGATGCCGCCGGCGCCGGTGCTCACGACCGGCGTCCCCGAGGCGAGCGCCTCGAGGACGACATTGGGAAGGCCGTCGACGTTGCCGCTGTCGTCGCGGACCGACGGCACGCAGATGATGTCGGCGGCCGCCAGGAAGCCGCC
>JANMWI010000106.1:0-53306 GCA_031393955.1 Acidobacteriota bacterium | reverse complement strand
GCCCTACCGTTACCTCGCGCATCCCAACTACGCGGCGGTGGTGCTCGAACTTGCCGGCATGGGATTGATGGCCGCCACGCCGCTGACGACGGTGGCGGCGCTGGCCGGCTTCGGCGTGCTGCTGCGGAAGCGGATCGCGGTCGAAGAACGGGCGCTCGGGATGCGCCGGGAGTTTGAATCATAATCGGGGATCACATGCCTCCAGCGAGCGTCCGCGTCGAGCATCCCCGGCTGCCGGTGACCGCCGGCCTCGCCGACGCGGCGGTGATTGCGCTGTGCCTGCTGGCGCTGTGGATTGTCGTCAGCGGCGGCGGCCGGTATCTGGTCGGCGACGTCGTTGTGTCGCTGAAATCGCCGATGCTGGCGCTGTACGCGGCGGCCTCGATTGCGATCCTGCGGCACTTGCGCTGGCCGCGCCCGACCTTCGTCGAGCGGGTGCGCGGCCTGTCCCTGGCCGTGCGCGCCCGTCCGCCCCTCGACGCCGCCATCCGCGCGTTTCTCGTCACCCGTCCGGCCGTGCTCGTCGTCGGGTTCCTGGCGGTCGTGACGTTCGGGATACCGACCTCCGGGTTCGTGCTGTCCCGGGAGCCGCTGACCAACCTGCCGGCGCGGTTCGATGCGGGCTGGTACGGCGGGATTGCCATCGACGGCTACTCGTGGGATCGCACCTTCCAGCGCCAGCAGAACATCGCCTTCTTTCCAGCGCTTCCGATCCTGATGCGGTCGGTCGGGTCGCCGCTAGGCGTCGGCTCCCGCACGCTGCCGGACGAACGCCGCATGCTGCGGGCGCTGTGGACCGGCGTGTTCGTGTCACTGGCGGCGTTCTTCTGGGCGCTCCTTTATATGGGACGGCTTGGACGCGATCTGGTCGGCGCCGAGGCCGCTGCCACCGCAACGCTCCTGCTCGCGGCGTACCCATTCGCGCTGTTCTTCAGTGCGCCGTACAGCGAGTCGCTGTTCCTGCTGGCCGCGCTTGGCGCCTTCTATCACTTTCGCCGCGAGGAGTGGCTGCCGGCCGCCGTGTGGGGGCTGGTGCTGGGCCTGACCCGGCCGAATGGCTGCTTCGCCAGCGTGGCGCTGGCGATCCTGGCGCTCCAGCAGGTGCGGCGCGGTGCGCGGGGCGGCGCGGCTGCGCCCGGCCCGGCCCCGCAGGGCTCGTCCGCGCCCGTGCCGATCGGCGGGCTGGCCGCCAGGCTGAGTGGCCGGCTGTTCGTCGCCGCCATGCCCGGGATCGGCATGCTGCTCTTTACCGTCTACCTGCATCACCTGACCGGCATCTGGTTCGCGTGGATGCGCAGCCACGAGGCGTGGGGACGCAGCTTTCACGGGATGGCGCCGTTCGTCACCGCCTACACGTGGCTGACCAGTGATTCGCTCATCCAGGTCATCACCTCGGTGCCGTACAACAGCATCAACACCGCGGCGCTGCTGTTCGCGCTGCTGCTCGTCGTCCCGGTGTTTCGCAGGGTCGGACTGGTCTGGGGCGTGTTCGTGCTCGTCAACCTGCTGCCGCCGATCTTTGCCGGCGGCGTCCTGTCGATGGGACGCCTCACCGCGACGCTCTTTCCGATCTTCCTGGCCCTCGGAACACTGATTCCGGCGCGGTCGGTCGCGTCCTGGTGCATCACCTTCGGGCTCGGCCAGGGGCTCGCCGCGGCGCTGTTCTTCACCTGGCACGAACTGTTCTAGCCCCGGGCGCCCCCCCGTCGAATCCGCGCGCCGGCGTGACGCCGCTTCTATAATCGAACAAGGTCATGGGCAGGTTCCTGATGCGTCCCGCCATCCTCCTCTTCGCGTCGCTCAGCCTCTGGACGTCCGTGTCGGTGCCGCCCCAGGCACCGGCCGCCGTCCGGCGCCCGGTGGCGTTCCCGGCCAGCGCCTGGGCGGCGCTCGCCCACGGCGACCGCGCCGAGGCGGCGCGGCTGTCGCAGGCGCGGCCGGCCGACGACGCGGCGGCCGCCACCGTGCTGGCGCGCCTCGAGATCGAGCGCGGCCGCTACGCCGATGCGGTGGCCCGGCTGCAGCCGGCCGCGGCGCGGGCGCCGGAGAGCGATGCCGCCCTCGAGCTTGGTCTGCTGCACCAGCGCCTGGGACAGGCGTCGGCCGCGACACCGCTGCTGACGGCGGTCGCACGCCAGGCCGGCACGGACCCGCTGTCCCTGCTGCGCGCCGGCCGCGCCGCGAGCGCGCTCGGCCAGGCCGACGAGGCCAATCGCCTGCTGCGCGCCGCCGCGGCAGCGGGGCGCGACCCGCTGATCGATACGGCCTGGGGCAGGCTCTTTTTCGACAAGGACAAGCCTGGCGAAGCCGTGACTTCCTTCCGGCAGGCGATCGCCGCCGATCCGCGCTGGGCACCGGCCCATGCCGGGCTCGCCCGCGCGCTGGCCGACGACGATCCCGCGGCGTCGGCCGCGGCGGCGAACCGTGCGCTCGAGATCGATCCTCACCTCGGCGATGCCGAACGGCTGCTCGCCGAACTCGATCTGGACGGCAGCCGCTACGACGAGGCCCGCGTCCGCATCGCGCGCATGCGCGAATGGAACCCCGCCGATCTCGACGCCGTGGCGTTGTCGGCCGCCATCAATTACGTGCGCGACGACCGCGCCGGCTTCGGGGCGGAGGCGGCGCGGGCGCTGGCGATCGATCCGTCGTACGGCGAGGTCTACCGGGTCGCGTCGGCGCTGACCGCCCGTAACTACCGCTTCGACGAAGCGGTGGCGCTGGCGCGGCAGGCGGTCGCGACCGACCCGGGCAATGCCCGGGCGCACGCCGAGCTCGGGATGCACCTGATGCGGACCGGCGACGAGGGCGCCGCGCGGTCGGCGCTCGATCGCGCGTTCAAGATCGATCCCTACGACACCGTCACGTTCAATCTGCTGGCGCTGCTCGACACGCTCGACAAGTTCGTCGAAATCCGCGAGGGGGACATCGTCCTGAAGGTCGCCCCCGACGAAGCGGCGGTGATGCGTGCCTATGCGATGCCGCTGGCGCAGGACGCGCTGCGGACGCTGTCGGCCAAGTACGGCTTCACGCCGCGCGGCCCGATCCTCGTTGAGATCTTTCCCCGCCACGACGACTTCGCGGTCCGGACGCTCGGCCTGCCGGGGATGATCGGCGCGCTCGGCGCCTGTTTCGGCCGGGTGGTCACGCTCGACTCACCGCGCGCCCGCGAGCCGGGGTCGTTTTCATGGCAGGCGACGCTGTGGCACGAGATGACGCATGTCATCACGCTGCAGATGTCGGACCAGCGGATCCCGCGGTGGCTGACCGAAGGCATCTCGGAATACGAGGAGGCGCAGGCGCGGCCGGAGTGGGGCCGGGAGATGGAGGTGCCGTTCGCGCTGGCGCTGGAGCGCGGCAAGGCGCTGAAGCTGGCCGACCTGAATGCCGGCTTCACGCGCCCCGAGTCGATCGCGCTGGCGTATTTCGAGGCCTCGCTGCTCGTCGACCATATCGTCCGGCAGTTCGGGGATGCCCGGCTGAAGCAGCTGGTCAGGTCGTACGGGACCGGCATCGAGGGCAATGACGCCATCGAACGGGCGCTCGGCGTCTCGCTGCCGACGCTGCAAGCGTCCTTCGACACGGCGCTCGAGGCGCGCTTCGGCGCGCTCCGCGCCGCCCTCCGCGACGAGCCCGCCGCAGAGGGCCGGGGTGGCACCGCTCGCGGCGGTGATCTCGCGGCGCTCGCCGCCGCCGCCGCGGCGCGCCCCGGCAGCTATGCGGCGCAGCTTGCGTATGGCCAGGCGCTGGCCGCGGCCGGCGACCGCGCCGCCTTCGCGCCGCTCGAGAACGCGGCGGCGCTGGTGCCGATCACGAGCGGCGCGGACAGTCCGCACGCCGTGATGGCGCGGCTGGCGGAGCAGCTCGGCGACACGACCCGGGCAATGACCGAATATCGCGCGGTGCTGGCGCAGGATCACACCACCGTCGAGGCGGCACGGCGGCTGGCGGCGCTGGCCGGGAAAGCCGGCCATGCCGACCAGCTGACGTTCGCCTTTGAGCGCGTCGTCGCCATCGACCCGTTCGATCCGGAGGCGCACAGCGCGCTCGGACGCCTGGCGGTGTCGGCCGGCCAGCCGCAGACGGCGGTGCGGGAGTTCACGGTGGCGCTGGCGCTGAAGCCAGCCGACCGCGCCGCGGCGCACTGCGACCTGGCGGAGGCTTATCTGTCGGCGAGCCGGCCGGCGGACGCGAAGGCGGAGGCGCTCGCGGCGCTGGAGATTGCGCCGAGCTACGACCGCGCGCAGGAACTGCTGCTGCACGCCATCCAGGCCGGTGGCGCCGCCGGCGCGCGCCCGATCTCGGCGTCCTAGTCCCGGTACGGTCTCGAGCGGCCGTGGCGCAGGCGCCAGATCAAGCCGACGAGCCCGCCGGCCGCAAATCCCGCGACGTGCGCCCAGACCGCCACCCCGCCGGTCATCGCCCGGACACCCATCGAGCCGACGCCGCTGAACAGCTCCATCACGAACCAGATCCCGAGAAAGAAGATGGCGGGTACTTCGATGACGTCGAAGTAGACCAGCAGGAAGACCGCCGTCAGGACGCGGGAGCGGGGATAGATGACGAGATACGCCCCCATCACCCCCGCGGTCGCGCCGCTGGCGCCGATCATCGGGAGGGTCGAGCCGGCCGCCATTGCGACCTGACCGAGCGCGGCGACCGTGCCGGCGGCGACGTAGAACAGCGCGAAGCCTCCGTGGCCCAGGCTGTCCTCGACGTTGTCGCCGAAAATCCACAGATAGAGCATGTTGCCGAGGAGATGCAGCCAGCCGGCGTGCAGGAACATGCTGCTGAGCACCTCGGTCCAGGCAAAGTGGGCCGGCACCAGTCCGAAGTGCTGCCAGAGCAGCTGCACGGCGCTGCTGTCGAGCTGCAGCTGATAGAGAAACGCCAGGGCATTGAGGGCGATGATCGTGATGGTGACGTACGGCGTGGTCCGCGACGGGATGACGTCGCTCAGCGGGAACATTCGGGCAGTATACCGGCGGCGCTTTTGCCTTTGCCGCGGTCCGGCCCGTATAATCCGAGCTGGATGTATCCTACCGGCCGGCTCCCTCGCGGACCCAGGCTCGGCCTCCGGCTGAAGGTCGTACTCGCCGCCTATGCTCTGGCAGTGGCGCTGCTGCCGCTCGGCCACCACGATCTCCTCTGTCATCTCAAATCGACCACCCACTGCGCGACGTGCGTTGTCGGGGCCTCGGCCGAAGCGGCGGCGGATCCCACCGCCCTGGCGCGCTTCTGGCTTGACGACGCCGGCGCCGCGTTGGTGGACGGCGTTCGCGGCTTCGACTCCGTCCTGCGGCGTCATGCCTCCGGCCGTGCACCGCCGCCCGCGGCCTGCCTGACCGCCGCTTCCTGATCGACAATTAAATTGGATGCAGCTCGAGGCTGCTCCTCGCAACCCCGCCAGACCTGGCCGGAGGTGTTCGTGACGTCATGCAATTTCTTGAGGTGTAGGCTCCGGGGAGCCGCCGCCGTCGTGTTCGTGCTCGGATCGGCCGGATCGGCCTTCGCGCAGGCGGTGCCGCCGCTGCCCGCGTCGCCGGCCGCGGCCGAGTCCGCGGACGCACGCCAGCTGCGCGAGGAACTGGCGCGGCTTCGCCAGGAGTTCGAGTCGATCCGCGACGCGTACGGATCCCGGCTGGCCGCGCTCGAGGCGAAGCTTGGCGTGGCGACGGGGGCGGCGCCAGCGGCCCCCGCGGTCGCCGGCGCCGGACTTGCGCCGGTGCCGGCGCGGGCCGGCGTGCCGGCCGTCGCCGCCGCCAATCCCGCCGCGGTGGCGGAAGTCACCGCGCCGCCGCAGCCGCCGCAGGGTGGCGGAATCGCCGACGCGCCCCCCGGGGCGGCCGGCGCCGGCGGGACGCCGGGATCGCTGCCGGTCTACGGCAACAGCTCGGCGCTCTCGAAGGTGTTCAATCCGGACATGGCCGTGATTGGCAACTTCCTCGGCGCGACCGGACGCAACCCGCGCGACGCCGCTCCGGCGCTGGAGATGCACGAGGCGGAGGTCTCGCTCCAGGCGATCGTCGACCCGTATGCGCGCGCCGACTTCTTCCTGGCCGCTTCCCCCGACGGGCTGGAGATCGAGGAGGGATTCCTGACCCTGACCAGCCTGCCCGGCGGGCTGCTCGCCAAGGTGGGTAAGCTCAAGGAACAGTTCGGCAAGGTCAACACGATGCACGCCCACACCCTGCCGTGGGTCGACACGCCGCTCGTCATGAAGAACCTCATGGGCGGTGAGGAAGGGATCAAGGATTCGGGCATTTCGGTCTCGAAGCTGATTCCGAACAACCTGCTGTTCCTGGAGGCGACCGGCGAGGTCTACCAGGGCAGCGGCGGGCCGTTCCAGACCCACGACCGCAGCAACGTCAGCTGGCTGGGGCGGGTGCGGGGCTACCGCGATCTGACCGAGGGCACCAACCTCGATGTCGGGACGTCCTTCACTACGGGGCACAACGACGCCGGGCTGGACACCCGGACCCGCCTGTTCGGGATCGACGCGACGGTCCGGTATCGTCCGCTGCGGCGCGCAGTGTATCGCCGGTTTCTCGGCCGCACCGAGCTCATCTGGAGCCACCGCGGCGAGTACGCGCGTGACATCTCGGCCTTCGGCATGTATGCCAGCGGCGAATACCAGTTCGCCCAGCGGTGGTTCGCCGGGATGCGCTACGACCGGTCGCAGCGCGCCGCCGACGCGGGGCTGACCGACCGCGGCCCGTCGCTCGTCCTGACCTACTGGCCGAGCGAATTCAGCCAGATTCGCGGTCAGTATCGCCATATCCGCTACGGCGAAAACGTGACCTCGAACGAACTGCTGTTCCAGTTCCTGTTCGCGATTGGGGCGCACGGCGCCCACGTGTTCTAACCGCCGGCGCGGCTGCACCGGCGGCGGTCATCGAGACAGACAGAGAGGCGGAGAAACATGACAGCGATACAGAAGTTCACAGTGGCGGCCGGTCTGGCAGTGGCGCTGGCCGGCAGCACGGACGCCTTGGCAGCCGTCAGCGTCGTGACCTCGACCGAGGATCTCGCGTCGATCGTCAGGGAGGTCGGCGGGGAGAAGGTCAGCGTCGAGGCGCTCGCCAAGGGCTACCAGGATCCCCATTTCGTCGAGGCCAAGCCAAGCTTCATCCTGCGGATGAACCGTGCTGACCTGCTGGTCGCGGTCGGGCGCGAGCTCGAGATCGGCTGGCTGCCGCCGCTCATCACCCAGAGCCGGAACGCCAAGATCCAGCCGGGCAGCGCGGGCTTTCTCGACGCGTCCCAGAACGCGAAGATTCTCGACATGCCGACCGGCCAGATCACCCGGGCGATGGGAGACGTCCATCCGCAGGGGAACCCGCACTTCTGGCTCGACCCCGACAACGGCCGCCGCGTCGCGCAGGCGGTCCGGGCCAAGCTGGCCGAGCTCAGCCCCGGGGATACCGCCTATTTCGCCCAGCGCTATGCGGAGTTCGACCGCAAGTTGGCCGAGGGAGAAAAGCGCTGGAAGGCGGCGATGGCGCCGTACCGCGGCCTCAAGGTGGTCTCGTACCACCGATCGTGGCCCAACTTCGCCGAGGCATTCGGCCTCGACGTCATCGGCTACGTCGAGCCGAAGCCCGGGATTCCGCCGTCCCCTGGGCACACTCTGGAGCTCGAACAGGAAATGAAGCGCCAGAACGTCAAGATCGTGCTGGTCGAGCCGTACTTCGACCTCAAGACGCCGAACGCGATCGGCCGCGACACCGGCGCCGAGGTGCTGGTGATGCTGCCGTCGGTCGGCGGCGTCAAGGAAGTGACCGACTACTTCCAGCTGTTCGACTACGACATCAACCTGCTGGTCACCGCGATCAAGAAGACGGGGGCGCGCTAGGATGGCCGGCCTGACACTCGGACAGATTCTGAATTTTCTGGCGGCGCCGTTCGTCGCCAGCCTGATCCTCACCGGGATCCACTCGTATCTCGGCGTCCACGTCGTCGAGCGCGGCGTCATTTTCGTGGACCTGTCGCTGGCGCAGATTGCGGCACTCGGGGCGACGATTGCCGTCCTCCTGCCGTTCTCGGCCGGCGATCCCCATGCGCCGTCGGTCTACTGGGTGAGCCTGCTCTTCACCTTCATCGGCGCGGCGATCTTCTCGATGATCCGCGGCAAGAGCTCGCGCATCCCCCAGGAAGCGATCATCGGGATCAGCTATGCGGTCGCCTCGGCGGCGGCGATCCTGGCGATGAGCAAGTCGACCTCCGAATCGGAGCACCTCAAGGACATGCTGGTCGGCAACATCCTCGCCGTCTCCTGGCATGAGGTCGGCAAGACGGCGCTGCTCTACGGCGCCGTCGGCGCTTTCCACTACATCTTCCGCAAGCAGTTCCTCACCATCTCGATGAACCACGCCGACGCCGACGCGACCGGCCTCAACGTCCGCTGGTGGGATTTCCTGTTCTACGCGTCGTTCGGTTTCGTCGTCACCTCGTCGGTGGCGATTGCCGGCGTGCTGCTGGTGTTCTGCTATCTGATCGTGCCGTCGGTGGCGGCGATGCTGTTTGCCGACAGCATCGGCAAGCGGCTGGCGATCGGCTGGACGATGGGCACGGTCGTCTCGGCGCTCGGCGTCTATCTGTCGCTGATCCTCGACCTCCCGACCGGGGCGACGATCGTCTGCACGTTCGGGATCGTCCTGATCCTGATGTCGATCGTGCGGGTGCTGGTGCCGCGGCGCTCCGGCTCGGAGATCGGCTACCGGGTGGCGTAGGGGGGCGAGCGGACGGTTCCGGGCTCCGGGTGCCGTCCGTTCGAGGGACGGCGGGCGGGACGGGGTGCGGGTTTTCGGTGTTCTGCGGGATAATCGCCGGGCATGCAATGCCGGCACTGCGGGACCGAGATCGCCGATAAAGCCATCATCTGCTATCGCTGCGGCGCGGGGACGACCGATCCGGTCCGGACGCCGGCGCCGGTCGGCCGCGGCGGCGCCGCGGGACCGCCGCTCGTCGTGGCGATCGCGCCGCTGCTGGTCGCGCTGATCCTGCTGGTCATGGCCAGGAGCTCCGCCCATGCCGAGGCGCTGACGGCCGCGGCCGCGGTGGCGGCGCTCGCCGGCGTCGTCCTGCTCATCATTCGCGTCGTCCGCCGCCGCTGAGGTACACTCCGCCGATGTCAGAGGCCCGGCTTGAAGTCACCGATGCGATGGGACGGCGTCTCGTCCCGATCGCCAAACCCGCCTTCGGCATCGGCCGTCGCGAAACCAATGACCTCCGGCTCGCCGGCAGCGAGGTCTCCCGCGACCATGCCGAGATCCTGGCGGACGGCGGCGGCTTCATGCTGCGCGACCGCGCCTCCCGCTATGGCACTTTCGTCAATGGCGAGCAGGTTACCGAGCGGGCGCTCGCGCACGGCGACCGCATCCGCCTCGGCCGCAGCGGCGGCGCGGAAATGGTCTTCCTGACCGCCGACGCCCAGGCCCCCGCCGAGCGCACCTCGACCACCACCGCGGTCGGCGACCTGCGGCAGATTGCGACGCTGCTCGAGGGCCTTCGCGCCCTCGGCACCGGCCGCGTCCTGGACGACGTGCTGTCGATGGTGCTCGATTCGGCGATCGAAGTGAGCGGCGCCGAGCGCGGCTTCATCATGCTGGCGCCGGAGGGTGGCGAACTCGAATTCAAGATGGCGCGCGGCCGCGATCACCTGACCCTGCCCGGCGCCAGCTTCGCGACCAGCCGCAAGATTCCCGAAGAAGTGTTCCGGACCGGCGAGCCGCGGCTGGTCGCCGACCTGCTCGACGGCGCGCTGGCAAGCGTCCACATGGGCACCGTCGCGCTCGGCATCCGCAACGTCCTGTGCGTGCCGCTGCGCCTGGTCCGCTATCTCGACAAGGCCGAGGCGCTCGGCGCGGACCGGCGGATCGGCGTGCTCTATCTCGACAGCCGCGAGAAGGGGCTGCTGATGTCGGGATCGACCCGAGCGGCGCTCGAGACGCTGGCCACCGAGGCGGCGGTGGCGATCGAGAATGCCCGGCTCTACCGCGAGACGATGGAAAAGGCGCGGATGGAGCAGGAGATGCGGATCGCCGCCGAGATCCAGCAGGCGCTGCTGCCGCGGATGGTCCGGACCGGCGAGTTTTTCAGCGCCGCGGCGGCGTCGCTGCCGTGCCGGTCGATCGGCGGCGACTTCTACGACTACGTCGACCTGCCGGCCGGCGCGCTCGGCTTCGCGCTCGGCGACGTCGCCGGCAAGGGGCCGCCGGCGGCGCTGCTCAGCGCGATGATGCAGGGGATGTTCGCGGCCCAGGCGGCGACGACCGACTCGCCGTCGCGGACGATGGCCCGCGCCAATCTGGCGCTTTACCGGCGCGGCATCGAGTCGCGGTTCGTGACGCTGATGTACGGCGCGCTCCATCCGGACGGGCGGCTGACCTACTGCAACGCCGGCCACAATCCGCCGCTGGTCATCTCCCGGCGCGACGGCGTGACCGCGTTCCGGCGGCTCGAATGCGGCGGGCCGATCGTCGGGCTGTTCGATTCGGCGCAGTACGAGGAAGAGACCGTGACGCTGGCGCCCGGCGACTGGCTGATTGTCTTCAGCGACGGGGTTTCGGAGGCGATGTCGCGCGACGGCGAGGAATACGAGGAGGAACGGATCCGCGCCTGCATCGAGCGCAATTTCACGCTCGACCCGCCGCGGCTGCTCGAGGCGCTGTTTGCCGACGTCCGCGAGTTCACCCGCGGCGCGCCGCAGAGCGACGACATCACTGCGATGGTCCTGCGCTACGGAGGCTAGACTGCCGCGGCTGCGCCTGTCGCGGCGGCTGCTGATCGCCGGCTGGCTGGTGCTCGGCGGGGCGCTGTGGAATGCGCTGTTCGAGATGATGGTCGTCCGCGGCGTCAAGGACTACCTGCTGCGCGCGGCGCTCGCCTCGGCGGGACGCGGCCCGGTGACCGCGATCCGCGACGTCATGGACCCGGCCATCCATCATGCCGCGTGGGTGGCGTCGGCGTGGACCGGCGTGGTCTGGCTGGCGGCGGCAGTGACCATGCACTATGCATCCGCTCATCCACGACTGGAATCGTCTGCCGGCGCCGCGCCCGGCCCGGCCGCCCGTCCTCCTCAATGACGAGACGCTGCGGGACGGCCTGCAGTCCCCCTCGGTCCGCTGCCCGTCGATCGACGAGAAGCTGGCGATCCTCCACCTCATCGAGCGCCTCGGGATCACGACCGCCAACCTCGGTCTGCCCGGCGCCGGTCCACACGTCGGCCGCGACGTCGAGCGCCTGGCGCGTGAAATTGCCGCGGCGCGGCTGACGGTCACCGCCAACTGCGCCGCCCGGACGGTCGTCGCCGACATCCGGCCGATCGCCGAGATCTCGCAGCGCGCCGGGATTCCGATCGAGTGCTGCGCCTTCATCGGCTCGAGTCCGCTGCGCCGGTTCGCTGAAGGCTGGACGCTCGACCAGCTGCTGCGCCTGACCGACGAGGCGATCAGCTTTGCGGTCGGCGAGGGGCTGCCGGTGATGTACGTCACCGAAGACACGACCCGCGCCGATCCCGAGACGCTGCAGCGGCTGTATAGCGCGGCCATCCGGGCCGGCGCCTCACGGGTCTGCGTCGCCGACACCGCCGGCCATGCGACCCCCGAAGGTGCCGCCGCGGTCGTCCGGTTCGTCGGCACGGTCGTCGACGCCTGCGGCGGCGGCGTCGGCATCGACTGGCACGGCCATCGCGACCGGGATTTGGCGGTGGTCAACGCGCTGGCGGCGCTCGACGCCGGCGCGACCCGGCTGCACGGGACGGCGCTCGGCATCGGGGAGCGCGTCGGCAACACCCCGATGGATGCGCTGCTCGTCAACCTGGTGCTGCTCGGCTACCTCGATCGCGATCTCTCCGCCCTGGTCGAGTACGGCGACACCGTCTCGGCGGCGACCGGCGTGCCGATTCCGGCCAATTACCCGATCCTCGGCCGCGACGCGTTCCGGACCGCCACCGGCGTCCATGCGGCGGCGGTGATCAAGGCCTACCGCAAGGGCGATGCGGTGCTGATGGATGCGGTCTATTCGGCGGTGCCGGCGTCGCTCGTCGGGCGCGAGCAGATTATCGAAGTCGGACCGATGTCGGGGCGGTCGAACGTCCTGTTCTGGCTCGAACGGCGCGGCATCGCCGCGTCCGAGGCGCAGGTCGACCGGATCTTCGCGCGGGCGAAGAGCGCCGCGGCGGTGCTGACCGAGGCGGAGATTCTGGCCGAGCTGGCGCGGCCGGGGGACTAGCCGCCTAACGCGGCAGGGCGCGCTCGATCTCCGGCAGCGCGGCGATCAGGACCGTGCCGACGGTCTCGAGCGATCGCGCGCTGACGTTGTCGAGCGTGTCGGCGCGGGTGTGCCAGGCGAGCGCTCCGCTGCGCGTGGAGTACTCGAGATCGATGAGGTCGACCGCGGCGACGCCGGCGTCGAGGAAGTTGAGGTGGTCGTCCTCGATCGGCGTCGACTCGGGCGAGAACTCCGGGTGGTTGAGGCGCGCCGCGGTGCGCCAGATCGCGTCGGTCAGCCACGGCGTCGACCGCGATTCGCGCTTCAGCACGAGGTCGTGGTCGCCGATCATGTCGACCAGGATGAAGGCGCGGATGTCGCCGAGGCTGCCGTCGCGGCGCGCCGCGTCGACATAGTGGCGGCTGCCGTAGGTGTGGTCGGTGCCGTGCCAGTCGCCGGTCGACTCCTCGCCGTCGAGGAACAGCAGTTCGACGGTCATCCCGCCGCGCCGCGCCGTGAGGGCGCGCGCCAGCTCGAGCAGCAGCGCCGTGCTCGAGCCGCCGTCGTTGGCGCCAACGAAGGAGAAGTCGCGAAACAGCTTCGTGTCGTAGTGGCCGCCAATCACCAGCCGGCCGCGGCCGGTGCCGGGGAGCCGGGCGCTGATGTTGACCATCGGGATCGGGCCAAGCGGCGTCGCCGCGACGAACGCCTGCTCGTGCATCTCGAGCCCGGCCTTGGCGAGCTGGCGTGCGATGTAGGCGCGGGTCCGCGCGGCGGCGGGGGAGCCGGCCGGCCGCGGGCCGAGCGCGACCAGCTGACGGATGTCGTCGTAGGCGCGCCCGCCGTCAAAGGACGGCGTCGCCGGCGGCGCCGCCGCCACGCACGCCCCGCCGAGGGCGACGACCAGGGCGGCGGCTCGCAGTCGCATGCGCCTACCGCCGCTTGTCGCGGCCGACGTAATCGCGTTTCGCCGGGCCGATGTAGATCTGCCGCGGCCGGGCGATCTTCTGCTCGGCGTCGGTCAGCATTTCCTCCCACTGCGCCAGCCAGCCGGCGGTGCGGGGAATCGCAAACAGCACCGGGAACATCTCGACCGGGAAGCCCATCGCCTGGTAGATCAGCCCGGAATAGAAATCGACGTTGGGATACAGCTTGCGGCTGACGAAGTAGTCGTCCGACAACGCGATCCGCTCGAGCTCCAGCGCGATGTCGAGCAGCGGGTTCTTGCCGGTGACCTCGAAGACGAGGTCGGCGATCCGCTTGATGATCTTGGCGCGCGGGTCGTACGACTTGTAGACGCGGTGGCCGAAGCCCATCAGCCGCCCCTCGCCCGCCTTGACCCGCTTGACGAACGCCGGGACGTGCTCGATCGAGCCGATCTCGGCCAGCATCTTCAGCACCGCCTCGTTGGCGCCGCCGTGCAGCGGCCCGTAGAGCGCCGCCGCCGCGCCGGCCAGCGACGAGTACGGGTCGGCATGCGAGCTGCCGATGCCGCGCATCACGTGGGTGCTGCAGTTCTGCTCGTGGTCGACGTGCAGGATGAACAGTACTTCGAGGGCGCGCTCGAGCACCGGGTGCGGCTTGTAGCGCGGCTCGGTGGTCCGGAACAGCATGTTCAGGAAGTTGCCGGTGAAGCTCAGCTCGCTGTCGGGCACGACATACGGCAGGCCGCGCGAGTGGCGATAGGCGTGGGCGGCGAGGCCCGGCACGGTCGCGATCAGCCGCATCGTCTGCAGCCGCCGCGAGCGGGCATCGAAGATGTTCTTGGCGTCGGGATGGAACGTCGACATCGCCCCGACCAGGCTGAGGAACTTGCCCATCGGATGGGCGTCGTAGCGGAACCCCTGGAGCAACTGCTTGACGTTCTCGTGCAGCAGCGTGTGGCGGTTGATGTCGGCGACCCAGGTGTCGAGCTCGGGGGCGGAGGGCAGCTCGCCGAACAGCACGAGATAGGCCGTCTCGAGATAGTCGCTGTGCTCGGCGAGCTGCTCGATCGGGTAGCCGCGGTACATCAGGATGCCGCGCTCGCCGTCGATGTAGGTGATCCCGCTCCGGCAGGCGGCGGTGTTGGTGAACGCCGGATCGTAAGTCATCATCCCGAAATCGTCGGGGGAGACCTTGATCTGGCGCAGGTCCATGGCCCGGACGGTGCCGTTCTGAATCCGCAGCTCGTACGTCTTGCCGGTTCGATTGTCGGTAATCGTCAGCGTATCGGCCATGTCCTACTCAGCGCCCTCGTCGTCTGGGGGGAGCGGCTCCCCCGGGATGCGGTACTCCTCCGACAGCCACCGCCCGAGGTCGGCCAGCTTGCACCGCTCGGAGCAGAACGGCCGCCAGGCCGGATCGGCGGCACGCCGGCCGCAGGACGCGCATGGAGTATCGGGCTGCACCATGTGCAACCTCGCTATTCTATCTGATGGACGGGCTGGAAGGGGTCGGTGCGGCGGGGACTAACCGGCATCGCCGGCATGATGCCGCACATCTTTGGCCAGCACCATGAAGATGACGTCCTCGGCGACGTTGGTCGCGTGGTCGCCAATCCGCTCGAGGTGACGGGAGATCAGGATCAGGTCGAGCGCCGGCTCGATGGTCGTCGGATCCTGCAGCATGTAGGTCAACAGCTCCCGGAACAGCTGCGTTTTCAGGGCGTCGAGCTCGTCGTCGGCGTTGAGAACGGCGCGGGCGAGGACCGGGTCGCGCCGGACGTAGGCGTCGAGGGCATCGCGCAGCATCGCCTGGGCGATGCCGGCCATCCGCGGGATGTCGATGAGCACCTTGACCGGGGGATGCCGCATGTAGCGGCTGGCCGCTTCGGCGACGTTGACCGCCAGGTCGCCGACCCGCTCGAGGTCGGTATTGATCTTGACCGCCGAGACAATCGCCCGCAGATCGACCGCCATCGGCTGATGAAGCGCCAGCAGCGTGAAGCAGCGGTTGTCGATCTCGATGTGGAACTGGTTGATCGCGGCGTCGCCGGACAGCACCGCGGCGAGGACCGCCGGGTCGCGCTCGACCAGGCCGGCGACCGCCGACCGGACGCGGTCCTCCGCGAGCCCGCCCATTTCGAGCAGCCGCGCCTTGAGCTGCTCGAGCTCGTCCTGGAAGTGCCGGAATGTCGTCGTGTTGGTCAACCGCGCTACCCGAACCTTCCGGTGACGTAATCTTCGGTGAGTTTTTCAGCCGGATTCGTGAACAGCCGGTCGGTGGGCGCCGATTCGACCAGCCGGCCGAGCCAGAAGAACGCCGTCTCGTCCGACACCCGCGCCGCCTGCTGCATGTTGTGGGTGACGATGATGATGGTGTAGCGGGCCTTCAGCTGGTAGACGAGCTCCTCGATCCGCTGGGTGGCGATCGGATCGAGCGCCGAGGCCGGCTCGTCCATCAGCAGAATCTCGGGCTGGATGGCGAGCGCCCGGGCGATGCACAGCCGCTGCTGCTGGCCGCCCGACAGCGCCAGCGCCGATTCGTGCAGCCGATCCTTCACTTCCTCCCACAGCGCCGCGGCCTGCAGGCTGTCCTCGACCCGCGCCTGCAGCGCCGACCGATCGCGGGCGAGGCCGTTGATGCGCAGCCCGTAGGCGACGTTTTCGAAGATCGACTTCGGAAACGGGTTCGACTTCTGGAACACCATGCCGACGCGCCGCCGGAGGCGCACCACGTCGGTCGATGGCGCGTAGATGTCATCCCCGTCGATGCGAACGCTGCCCTCGACGCGCGCGCCGGGAATGATGTCGTTCATCCGGTTCAGCGTCCGCAGCAGGGTGCTCTTGCCGCAGCCGGACGGACCGATGAAGGCCGTGACAATGTTGGGGCGGATGCCGAGCGTAATCGACTCGAGGGCGCGCTTCTGGCCGTAATAGAAGTTGAGGTCGCGGATGTCGACAATCGGCGCGGCGGTCGGGCGCGGCGCCGGCTGGCTGGCGGGCACGGTCTGCGACCTGGGCGACGGCGAAGCGATCATCACAGCCACCCCGTCAGGGTAGCGCGACCGCCGTTTCCCGACCGTTTCCGGCAGGTAAATTCGGTGTAAACAGCGCCGTCATGGCTGGGCGTCTTCGCCACGGGCGGGAACCTCGGCGTCGGCGAGAAACGCGCCGATCTGCCGCCGCAGCTCGTCCTGGATCACGTCCACCTTGCGGCGGGCGTCGAGGACGCGGAAGCCGAACTCGTCCGCCATCGAGGCGTATTCGCGCAGCAGCGAGCGCTGGTAGGCGCGGAAGCTTTCGTAGATGTCGTCGCCGATCTTCATATCCATGCCGGATTCCCAGTAGTCCATGCCGCGCGACTGCAGCACCCGGCGAATCAGCGTCTTCTCGTCGATCTTGAGGTAGAACACCTGATGGGGCGCAATCGCGAAGCCGTAGAGGCTGCGCATCCAGGTCCGGTCGACACCGCGCACGCCCGCCCGGGCGAGCGCCGTGAAGATGTAGCGATCCGACAGCACGATGAAGCCGGCCTTGAGCGCCGGGATGATCTCCTTCTCGAGCCGGTCGGCGAAGTCGGTGGCGTAGAGCAGCACGAAGGTCAGCTTGTTGAGCGTGTTGCTGGCCTTGGCGAGCTCGATCGTCGGCTGCATCAGCTCGGACCGGGTCCAGCCGGTTTCGACCACCCCGTAGCCCTGGACCTCCAGCCACTCGCGCAGCAGCGAGATCTGGGTCGAGCGGCCGACGCCGTCGGTCCCTTCGATGGCGATGATCTTGCCGGGATAGCCGTCGATCGGCAGGTAGGGAATGCCGTAACCGTAATAGCTGCCCGGCGTCGTCCCGGCGCCGCCGTCTTCAGCCAAGCTGCTCGTCCAGTTGCTGGTCGTCATCCTCTATCTCCAGATGCTGCGAGATCAGCTTGCGGAAGGTCCGCTGCTGCTCGGTGATGCTGCCGGTGGCATTGACGACGCTCAGGCCGAACTCGTCGACCAGCCGGTCGTACTCGTCGAGGACCTTGCCCTGGAACAGGCGGAAGCTCTCGACCGCGTTCGAGCTCCAGCCCATGTCCATGCCGGCCTCGTAGAACTTCAGCTTGACGCGCCGGGCGAGCAGCCGGTCGGTCGAGACCTCGATCGGGACCTTGAAGTAGACCGCGAGATCGGGGCGGACGGCGAAGCTGTAGAGCTCGCGCACCCAGCGGCGGTCGACGCCGCGCGCGGCGTCGCGCGCGAACGCGGTGTAGGCGTAGCGGTCGGCCAGGACGATCATGCCGGCCTTGAGCGGCGGGACGATGTTGTAGAGCAGCCGGTCGGCGAAGTCGGTGGCGTGCAGCAGGCTGAACGTCATCGGCGTCAGCGAGTTCTGCTTCTTGCCGGTCTTGGTCGCCGCCTTGACGAGCGCCGACGAGTTCCATTCGGTGACGAACACCGGGTGGCCGGCCGACTTAAGCCATTTTGCGAGGAGGGCGAGCTGGGTGGTCTTCCCCGAGCCGTCGATCCCTTCGACCACGAACAGCTTTCCGGGGTAGGTGTGCGGCGTGGTCAGGTTGCTGAGCATGCGTCGTCTGTTCCTTGGAATCGGATCCGGCCACCTCGAAGCGCACCGGCGCGTCGAGCGCCCGCTCGAGCGGCGCGACATGGCGATGGGCGGCCCACAGCTCGAGCTCGGCGTCGCCCCGCGTGCACAGGCGCGCCAGATAGTCCTCGCCGCGGGGAATCAGGTCGATCCCGGTGAGGGCCTGGGCGTGGCTGCGATCGAGGCCCTCGGCCAGGCGGACCATCGCTGACAGGACGCGGACCGTGCCGCGCAGCGTCCCGCCGAGGTCGGCGTAGCCGTCGTGAGACTTCTTCGGGGTCCCCTGCCGGTGATAGCGGGCGACGAGCGCCATCACTTCGACCTCCTCGGGGGTGAAGCCGCGGAGATCTCCATTCTTGATCAGATAGTAGGAATGGCGGTGATGGCGGTCGTAGCTGATGTGCATCCCGATGTCGTGCAGCAGCGCGGCGTACTCGAGCCATTCGCGCTCGCGCTCGCCGAGCCGGTGCACGCTGCGGGTCTGGTCGAAGATGCTCAGCGCCAGCCGCGCGACCTGCTGGGCGTGCTCCGCCCAGTAGCCGCACCGTTCCGCCAGCTCGACGACGCTGCGGCGGCGGACGTCGGGGTAGCGCTCGGCCTTCCGGATCCGCGCGCTGTTGCGGTGGATGTAGTCGAGCACCAGGCCTTCGCGCAGCGCCAGGTCGCAGAGCGTCAGGTCGCGGGCGCCGAGGCGGCGGAGCAGGGTGTCGAGCAGGACCGCGCCGGCGACGCTGAGGTCGGCGCGGCGCGGGTCCAGCCCGGGCATCTGCAGCCGCTCCTCGATGCCGGCGGCGACGAGACGCTTCCGGAGGCGGCGCAGCGCCTTGACGCCGACACGCTGGTTGCGCAGCTCGCCGGCCGGCCCGGGGGTGTCGGCGAGCGCCAGCGCGCCGAGGCTGAGAATGGTGCCGGAGGTGCCAATCACCCGCTCGAACTTCGCGGCCGCGAGGTCGTCGAGATACGGCCCCATCAGCCGGTTGACGTGCTTGACGAGGCGGCGCTCGTCCCGCCCCGAGAGCGGGTCGCTCTTGACGAAGAGCTCAGTCAAGCGGATGACGCCGGCCTTGAAGCTGCGGCCCTGCGCCACCCGCGTCGCCGTCCCGAGCGTCACCTCGACGCTGCCGCCGCCGATGTCGATGACGATCGCGGCGCTGGCCCCGACGTCGACGCCGTAGCAGGCCGCGAGGTGGATGAGGCGGGCCTCCTCGGTCCCCGAGATGACGCGAATGCGGATGCCGGTCTGCCGGGCGACCTGGGCGATGAAGTCGCCGCCATTGTCAGCCTCGCGGGTCGCGCTGGTCGCGCCGGCGACGATTTCGTCGACCTTGTGGGATTCCGCCAGGCGGCGGAACTTGGTCAGCGCCTGCAGCGCCGTCGCCATGGCGGACGGCGTCAGGCTGCGGCCGTCGAGGCCGCCGGCGCCCAGCCTGACCATCTCTTTCTCGCGATCGATGACCTCGAACGACAGGTCCGGGCGGACCCGGACGATGATCATGTGGATCGAGTTCGTCCCGATGTCGATGGCTGCTATACGCATTCGGGAGGAAAGCTCAGCCGGTCCAACTCTTGCATGGAATCCGAAAAGAGGGCGTGAGATATACTTCCGAACTCGGCCGCCACTCTGGGAAGGGCCAGAACGGTCGCGATCCTACCATGAACATTCCCACCCGACGGCCGACGGCGCTCCTGATGCGCCGGCTGGCGCGAACTCTGAAACAGCACCTGACGGGGGCGGCGGCGGGGGGGCCTGTCGGGGTGCACCAGGCCCGCGTCACGTCGCGGCGGCTGCGCGAGGCGATTCCGGTGCTTTCGACCGGGCTGCGCGGCAGCAAGGCCGGCAAGGCGACGCGGAAGATTCGCCGGCTGACGCGCACGCTGGGGACGGTGCGCGAGCTCGACGTCACGCTGGCGCTGCTCGAGGAACTGGCCGCGACTCCCGATGTGCCGCGGACCGCGGTGGAAGAGGTGCGCGCGACAGTGGTCCGCGAGCGCGACGCCCGCCGCGACGTTATGCTCCGGCGGCTCGAAGCGATGGATCACGACAAGCTCGGCCGCCGGCTGGCCTCGGTCAGCGCGGCGCTCGACGCGGCCGCGACCGAGCCGTGGCGCAAGGCGCTCGGCGCCCGCCTGCTCGACCGATCGCGCGCGCTCATCACGGCGATGGATGCCGCCGGCCACGTGTATGCCCCCGAGCAGCTCCACGAGGTGCGCATTGCGGCGAAGAAGCTGCGCTACGGCCTCGAACTGGCCGTCGATGCCGGCGTCAAGGCGGCGGCGCCCCATGTCCGGACGATCAAGCGTGTCCAGGACATGCTCGGCAAGCTCCACGATCTGCAGGTCCTGCAGACCCATATCGGCGCCACGCAGATCAGCGGTCCGCCGGCCCGCCCGGAGCCGCGGGCGGCGCTCGACGCCCTGGCCGCGCACGTCGAAGCGCAGTGCCGCTACCTGCACGGCAAGTATCTGTCGACCTGCCCGGCGCTGCGCGACGTTCCGGCGGTGATCCGTAAGCTCGTCGTGCCCCAGCTCGCGCCGCGGCGAAGCCGGCCCGCCAAGATGACCCTCGCGCGCCAGGCCGCCGCGCCCGCCTCCCGCACCAGCCGCTGAATGGCGACCCTCGAGCTCTACCTCATTCGTCATGGGATCGCCGCCGAGCGCGGCGACGACTACCCCGATGATTCGAAGCGGCCGCTCACCGGCGCCGGCATCAAGCGGATGCACCGCCAGGCGCGGGCGCTGAATGCGCTCGGCGTGACGTTCGACCATGTCATCACCAGCCCGCTGGTGCGGGCCCGCCAGACCGCCGAGATCCTGGTCGAAACGCTCGACCCCAAGCCGACCCTCTCGACGAGCGACGCCCTGGCGCCGGCCGGGACGCCGGCGGCGGTCTTCACGGAGCTCGGCCGGCACATGCGGAAAGCCCGCATCGCCGTGGTCGGGCACGAGCCGAACATCGGCGAGCTCGCGGCGCGGCTGATTGGCGCGCGCGTGCCGCTCGCCTTCAAGAAGGGGGGCATCTGCCGCATCGATTTCGCGGTCTTCCCCCCGAAAGGCTCCGGCCAGCTGCGCTGGTTCGTCACGCCGGCGCTGCTGCGCGCCGTCAAGTAACCCCTGCCACGCCCGCCCGGCCTCACCCGGTCAACTCGGTGAGCACCTGCCGCCCGGCATTCTGCGCCGCGATCGTGTCGTAGCTGTGGAGGCCGTGGGCGGCGCGGCCAATCGCCTGATAGAGCGCGATCAGCGAGACATCGTCTCGCACCTCCGACTCCGCCACCTCGAGGGCGTGGCGCAGCTCGTGGCCGATGACCGCGATGAGGTCGTCGCCCTTGAGCGAGAGCGCGATCTGAATCCGGAGATACCGCGCGCCGTGGGGCGTCGCGGCGAGCAGCATCCGTCCCGCCAGCGACGGCGCCAGCCGCCGGTCGGACTCGATATAGACGATGACGTCCGAGCGGTCGAGCGCCACGACCAGTTCAGCGAACGTCGGCGAGCGGGACAGTCCGTCGGCGAGGGCGCCGCCGATCCGGCCGTCGACCGCCCGGACATGGCGATGTTCGTCCGTCATCAGCCGCCGGATCTCGTCGCCGCTCAGCGCCGGATCCCCGCTGGCCGCCGCCACGCCGCGTCCGAGTCCGACAAGAAGCACTGCACCGAGAGCAACGTGTCGCATTGCCCGGCCTCCGGTTGTTGGCCTCTCATCCCCGGCGTGCGGCGGCCGGCCTCCACCGGCAACCTGGGGGCTTAGACGGCGTCGGTGGTGAAATGGTTCGTCGGCTGGTGGGCGGCGGACGGGAGGCCGGGGGCGATCGCCGTTACACCGAGGTGCCGGGCTTCACCACGCCCCCCTTGGGGACGATGATGATGCCGTTGCGGATGTAGTAGCCGTCACCGTCCGCGTCGTCGACGCCGGCGTCGTTGACCAGGCGAACGCCATCGGCGATCCGCGCGTTCTTGTCGACGATCACCCGGTCGAGGACGACGTCGCGGCCGATGCCGAGCGGTACGGCGTCGCCGGTCACCTGCTCTTCATAGCTGTCGGCGCCGAGCAGCACCGATCGCGTGATCTTCGCCCCGGCCCGGACGTGGGTGCGGATGCCGACGACCGATTCGGCGATCTCGCACTGGTCGAGGTAGCTCCCCTCGGCGAGGATTGCCGAGACGATCCGGCAGTCGTGCGCCCGCGTCCCGGGCAGGAAGCGTGGATGGGTGTAGATCGGCCAGCGCGGATGGAAGAAGTTGAACGGCGCGCCGCGTCCGGTGAGCTGGATGTTGGCGTCGTAGAAGGCCTCGATCGTGCCGACGTCCGCCCAGTAGCCGCGGAAGATGTAGGGGTTGACGTGGTGATTGCCGAGCGCCTTGGGAATGATCTCGCGGCCGAAGTCGACGCCGGGCTGATCGAGGATTTCGAGCAGGACCTCGCGCGAGAATACGTAGATGCCCATCGAGGCGACAAACGGCTTCTCGGGCGTCACGCCGCCGGCGGCCGAGCCGCGCGGAATGCTGCTGCCGATCGCCGACAGCCGCGTCGCGTCGGGCTTTTCCTCGAAGCCGGCGATCTGGCCGCGCTCGTCGAACAGGAAAATTCCCATCTGGGTGGCATCGTCCGGCGTCACCGGCTGCGCTGCCAGCGTGATGTCGGCGCCGCTCTCGATGTGCGACTCGACCATCTCGCAGAAATCCATCCGGTAGAGATGGTCGCCGGCGAGGATCAGGTAGTAGTCGGCGTCGTAGCCGGCAAAATGCCGCGCCGCCTGGCGCACCGCGTCGGCCGTCCCCTGGAACCAGTCGTTGCTCTCCGGGGTCTGTTCGGCGGCGAGCACCTCGACGAAGCCGTTCGAGAAGACGTCGAGGCGGTAGGTCTGGGCGACGTGGCGGTTGAGCGAGGCGGAGTTGAACTGCGTCAGCACGAAGATCCGCTTGAGGTCGGCATGCAGGCAGTTGCTGATCGGGATGTCGATCAGGCGGTACTTGCCGCCGAGCGGCACCGCCGGCTTCGAGCGCATCTGCGTCAACGGGAAGAGGCGCGTGCCGCGGCCGCCGCCGAGAATCAGCGTGAGGACGTCGTTCATCCGTCCATCTTACCCGCCCCCAGGCGAGTTGCGGATCCCCCGCCGGCGACGGCGATCCGCGTCAACCGGTCGCGGGGCGCGCCTGACGCCGCCCGCCGCACCCGGTCGGCTCAGTCGACGAATCGATAGCCGAGGCCGACCACGGTTTCGATTTGCTGGCCGACGCTGCCGAGTTTTGCCCGCAGCCGACCGACGTGGACGTCCACCGAGCGGGTCTCGATGAAGTGCTCGTAGCCCCACACCCGCTGCAGCAGCCGCTCGCGCGACAGCACGCGGTTGCGGTTCTCGACAAGGAAACGAAGCAGCTCGAACTCCCGCCGCGTCAGCCGGACGGGTTGCGCATCGACCGCGATGCTGACCGCGTCGAAATCGGCCGACAGGTGCGCGCCATGGTAGACGCTGCCGGCGACGGCGGCGGCGTTGGCTTTGCGGCGAAGCACCGCGCGCACGCGCGCCGCCAGTTCACGCAGGCTGAACGGCTTGGTGACGTAGTCGTCCGCGCCGAGATCGAGTCCGGCCACGCGGTCGGCCTCGGACGTCCGCGCGGTGAGCATGATGATCGGCAGCGTCGTCGTCGCGGGCTGGGCGCGTAGCACGCGGCAGACCTCGATGCCGCTCAGCACCGGCAGATTCAGATCGAGGATCACCAGGTCCGGGGGGGCGTGCGCGGCGGCGCGCAGCGCTTCGTCCCCGCTCGGCACGATGTCGACGTGCGCGTCGCCGGATCGCTCGAGCGCATGCTTGATCAGCATCGCGATGTCCTGCTCGTCCTCGACCACCAGGACACGGTAGGGGCGGTTCATCTGCCGCCAGCGTAGCGCGCCGATGTTTCCCGGTCGTGACGGTCGTGTTAATTGCGGGTTACGCCCGGCCGCCGGCAAACGTGACGGTCAGGTTACGCCGTCGAGACGGTACCGTCGCTGCCGCCCGTCAGACTCCTGCGCGGAGGAGACCAACGATGACGATGACACGATCGCGGATGACTCGGATGGCACAGCAGCGAGCCGTCCTCGCGCAGATGACGGCGAAGGCCATTGAACTGCTCGAGCGCGTGGACCGCCGCGGCGACGACCGGAAGGGCTTCTTCCTGCAGGTTGAAGGCGCGTCCATCGACACGCAGGATCACGTCGAGAATCCGTGCCAGCAGATCGGCGAGACGATCGCCTTCGACCGGGCCGTCCGTGTCGGCCTCGACGACACCAGGCGGCACCCGGACACGCTCATCATCGTCACCGCTGACCACGCGCACACCAGCCAGATCGTTCCGGTGGTCGGCCTCGCCGAGACCAGCTGGAAAGGGGTCGCCGTCGGGTGGGCGCTGCGGGTGGCACCCTCATCACGAGGAGCGGGCCCGGGAGAACACGAAGGGCGAACAAATCGACCGGCTCATGGACACCGGTCTGTCCAAATCAGAAGTTCACGCGCAGCGCGAACTGGGCCTGGCGGTTGGTACCCATGCCCACCGTCGTGCCGACCGTGCTCCGCAGCTTGCCGAAGCTCGATCCCGCCGCCGCCGCAGTGAACGGCTGACCCGGTTGCAGCTGGTTGTTTGCGGTGCCGAGCGCGTTCGCGAGCGTCGCCGGCGGCACGTCGTAGTTGTTGCGGTTGAGGAGGTTGAACACCTCGCCGCGCAGTTCGACGTTGGCGCCGGAGGTGTGGAGATCGAACCGCTTGGCCACCACCAGATCGACCTGGGCGAAGCCGGGTCCGCGCAGCACGCCGCGCTTCAGGTTCCCGAACGTGCCGGGCGCCGGAATCGCGAATGCCGCCGGGTTGAGCCACTGCAGGCCGCTCTTCAGGTAGGGGTTCACGCCGGGAATCAAATCCGGACGACGCACGCCGCGCGACGCCCCGCCGCCGGGGGTGTTGATGACGGCCATACAGGAGGCGCAGGGACTGCCGACGAACGCCCCCGACGCGTCGCGGTAGGCGACGTCGGCACGGGTCACGCGGACGTCGAGCGGCAAGCCGCTGCGGCCGTTGAGGATGGTGCCGACGTCCCAGCCGCCGAGCAGCGCCTGCTGGATTCCCTGCGCGTTCCCCAGCCACTTGCGGCCCCTGCCGAACGGCAGTGAGTAAAGCGCGCTGAGGTTGTAGGTGTGCCGGACGTCGAAGCGGTTGTAGCCCCGATCGTACTCGAAGTCGGCGAGCATCTGGGCGTTGTTGGCGGCGGTCAGCGCCTCGTTCGATCCGGCGGTCGTCCCGTAGCTGCGCGACAGCGAGTACTGCGAGTTGAGGGTCAGGCCGCTGTTGAAGCGGCGCGCCAGCGACACCTGCAGCGCATGGTAAGTGTCGTCGCCGCCGCTGGTCTTGGTGTCGACCTCGGCGAACGGCCGCGAGATGGAGCCGTCGGCATTGACGATGTCGAACTGCCGGATGACGATGGCGGACGAGATCGGATTCGGGTTGGTCCGCACTTCGACGATCGGATTGGCGATGCTGCGCAGGAACAGGTTGCGCCCCTGGCTGCCGACATACGCCGCGGTCGCGACCATCGCGAGCGGCAGCTCCTGCTGGATCGAGGCGGAGTACTGCCAGACTCGCTCGGGAACGAGGTACGACGACGTATAGGCGCGCGGCTGGAAGGCGCGGTTGAGCGGGTTGTTCAGGAAGTTGGCGCGCAGGGCCGGAATGTCGGCCGGAAAGGCGCCGCCACTGAGCGTGCTCGAGATCCGGTCGCTCTCGATCGGCTGGATCTGGTCTTCGGTCTGGCCGGGGCCGACGAGCAGGCCGCCGCCGCCGCGCAGCACCGTTCGCCGTGATCGGGTCGGCGTCCAGTTGACCGACAGCCGCGGCTGGAAATTGTTGCGGGCGGTCCGGAACGGGGTTGTCGTCGAGGGCAGGATCACGCCCTGGCTCGGGTCGAACTTGACGAGCAGGTGATCCCGCTCCTTGAGCGGGGTGTAGTAGTCGTAGCGGATCCCGTAGTTGAGCGTGAACGACGACCCGGTGCGCCACTCGTCCTGGACGAAGCCGATGGCGTATTCCTGTTCCGTGTGGCGCGGGCCGGTCGCGCCGTTGTTGAACGGGCTCGGGTCGCTGAGGTCGCTCAGATACGCCGTCTGCTGCAGCCGGTTGGCCAGAAAGTCATTGAGGTTCGACCAGGTGTAGGTCGTTCCGCCCAGCCGATCGGTCTCCATCCGGATCATCCGATATTCGGCGCCGGCCTTGACGGTGTGCCCGCCCGCGCTCCATGTCAGGTTGTCGATGAATGAGAGCGAATAGGGCTTGTACGGCGCGCCGCGACCATTGGTGGCGCTGTTCTGGCGGAGCAGGCCCCCCGGGATGGCGAGTCCGGACGACGCCCCCTGACCGGCGATGCCGGTGTTGGCGACGTTGCCGCTGATGTTCAGCGTGATATTCGAGAGATCGATGCCGTTGATGGTCGGCGCGGCGCCGGCGACCTCGGTCGGCGAGGTGTTGTAGCCGACCTTCGCCTCGTTAATCAGCCGCGGCGTCAGGACGCCTTGCAGGACGACGACGCCGTTGGCGGGCTTGGCGGTGGTCAGGGCGCGGCGTCCGGTGACGCCTTCGGGCTGGTCGTTGCGGCCGTCGTCGCGGAAATAGCGGCCGTAGAGCGTCCAGTTCGTGGACAGTTTGAAGTCCGCGCGCGCCGCGACGGAGTTCTCGCGCACCTTCGCGTTCGACTGCAGCTGGAGGATGTCGAAGTCGGGATTCGCTGAGGCGCCCGGCAGGATCACCGCGCCCGGTGCCCGGAATGCGCCGAACAGCGGCTGGATGGCGGGCACAGCGCGCTGGAAGGCGGCCGCACTCGGTGCCCCTTCGAGGAAGTTGATCCCCGACGTCAGGCGGTAGCCTTCATAGCTGCCGAAGAAGAAGGCGCGATTCTTCGCCAGCGGTCCGCCGATCGACCCGCCGAACTGCTTCAGCGACAGCGGGCTCTTCTGGAGATCAAAGGCATTCTGCGAATCGAACCTGTCGTCGCGCAGATAGTAGAAGGTCGAGCCGTGGACCGCGTTGCTGCCCGATCTGGTCACGACCGAAATCTGGCCGCCGGTGCCGGTGCCGTACTCGGCCGGGTAGGTGTTCGAATCGACGCGGAACTCCTGGACGTTCTCGAGGCTGGACTGGAGCTTGAAAGGCGAAGGGATTTCGCCGTTGAGGTTGCCGGGCGCGGCGTCGATGATCGCCGTCGCCTCGATGCCGTCGAAGCGGATCATGTTCTGCTCGACGGCGCGGCCGCTGAAGCGGATGTCGCTGAAGGTGCCGGTGCCGCTGTTGAGGGCGCCGGGCGCCTGGAGGTAGAGCTGCGACATCTGCCGGCCATTGATCGGCAGATCCTCGACTTCGCGCTGGTTGACGTTGACGCCCATCCGCGCCGAGCTCAGGTCGAGCGCGGGGGCGTCCGCCACGACGTGGACGGCCTCGGTCAGGCCCGCCGGGTGCAGCTCGAGATCGATCGTCAGATGCTGTCCGGCCTGCAGCAGGATTGCATCGTACTCGATGGGCGCGAAGGCAGTGAAGTTCGCCCGGATGGTGTACAACGACGGCCGCAGGGTGGAAAAGGTATAGCCACCGAGCGCGTCGGCAACGGCCGCACGCGTTTCTCCCGTCTTCTCGTTGGTGATCGTCACGGCCGCGCCGGGGACGGCGGCGCCGCTCTGATCGCGTGCGGTGCCGGTGAGCCTGCCCAGGCCGCCTTGCGCGGCGGCCATCACCGGCATCATCAGGATGCCGAGTACCAGGATGGTGGCCATCATCTGCTTGTTCAGCTTCATGTCTTCCTCTACGAGTGCTTCAGTTCCGGCGCGGCCTGTCGCCGTGCCACCACTCAAGGGTAGGGAGCGCCTGTGATGACGGAGCGACGCGAGTGTTACGGCGGAGTTAACTTGCGTCGGACTTCTGCGTTCGGCCGTGGTGGCGCCGACTGGAGTATCTGGGAAGATTTGGCCGGCTACGAGCCGCGCTGCAGGCGACTGAGCCGCGCGGTGGCGAGGCGGGCAATCACCGACCCGCTCATCACCAGCGTCAGCAGGACGAGCGCCCCGGCCCACGCCTGCCGGTGCCAGTCGTCGTACGGCGCCACCGCGTAGGTGTAGATCTGCACCGTCAGCGTCGCCATCGGCTGGCTCGGGTCGCTCGACCAGAAGCGGTTGTTGAAGGACGTGAACAGCAGCGGCGCGGTCTCGCCCGCCACCCTCGCCAGCGCCAGCAGGATGCCCGTCAGGATGCCGGGCAGCGCCGCCGGCAGAACAACCGTGAACACCGCCCGGGCGCGGCTCGCGCCGAGGGCCAGCGCCCCTTCGCGCAGCGTCGACGGCACGAGCAGCAGCAGCTCCTCGGTGGTGCGCATGATCAGCGGTAGCATCATCACGCCGAGCGCGAGCGCGCCGGCAAAGCCCGAGAAGTGCCGGAACGGCAGCACCGCGATGCCGTAGACGAACACGCCGATGACAATCGACGGCACGCCGTTGAGGGTGTCGGCGGCAAAACGCGTCACCGCGCCGAGCCGCGAGCCGCGGAATTCGGCGGCATGGATCCCGCTCATCACACCAACCGGGATCGCGAACAGGGCGCCGAGGCCGGTGATGATCGCGGTCCCGACGATCGCGTTCAGCATCCCGCCGCCGGTCTCGCCGACCGGTACCGGCAGCCGCGTAAAGAACGACGGGGTCAGCGCGGTGACGCCCTGGGCGGCGACGTAGACGAGCACGAAGCCGAGCGGCACCAGCGCCAGCGCCACCGTCCCGAACGCCAGCGCGACGACGGTCGCCGACAGCCCGCGGCGCCAGTGGTCGCGGGTCATGCCGCCTCCACGGCGGCGGCCGGCCGGCCGGCCCGGCGGCTGCGCACCGGCCGGTTCATCGACCAGATCAGCAGTCGCGACAGCGCGTTGATGAGCAGCGTGATGACGAACAGGACCAGCCCGATCTCGACGAGCGCGCTCAGATAGAGGTCGTCGGCCGCTTCGGTGAACTCGTTGGCAATCACCGCCGCCATCGTGTACTGCGGCGCGTACAGCGACAGGCTGATCTGCGGGTTGTTGCCGATCACCATCGTCACCGCCATCGTTTCGCCGAGGGCGCGCCCGAAGCCGAGCATGATTGCGCCGGCGATGCCGGTCCGGGCGTGGAACAGCGCCATCCGGATCGCCTCCCAGCGCGTCGCGCCGAGCGCGATCGCCCCTTCGCGCTGCGCCTGCGGGACGGTGCGCAGCACCTCGCGGGCAATCGACGAGATGAACGGAATGACCATGATCGACAGAATCAGGGCGGCGGCGAGCAGTCCGACGCCGAGCGGCGGGCCGCTGAACAGCGGCACCTCCCGCAGCCACGGCGGCGTCGCCACTTCGAGGCGGCGGATCAGCGGGACGAGCACGAAGATGCCCCACAGGCCGTAGACAATCGACGGAATCGCCGCCAGCAGCTCGGTCAGGAACACTACCGGGCCGCGCAGCCAGCCGGGCGCCAGCTCCGAGGTGAAGACGGCGATGCCGAGCGCCACCGGTGTCGAGATCAGCAGCGCCAGCACCGACGAATAGATCGTCCCCCAGATGAACGGCCGCGCCCCGAACTCGCCGGCGACCGGGTCCCAGGTATCGGTCGCCCAGAACTGCCAGCCGAATTTGGCGATCGACAGGCTCGACTGCCGCAGCAGCTCGATGCCGATCGCGGCGACGATCGCCACCAGCACCACCGCGAAGGTGCCGGTGGCGAGCCGCAGCGCGAGGTCATCGGGTCGGCGGCGCATCGCCTACTGCTTGATGCCGGCGAGTGCCCGCATCTCCATCTCGACGACGTTCTTGGGGACCGGCGCGTAACCGAGCTGTCCGGCAAATGCCTGGCCGTCGGTCAGCGCCCACTTGAGGAACTCGACCATCACCTTGCCCTTGGCCTTGTCCTGCGGATTCTCGTAGAGCAGCAGCCAGGTGAACGACGAAATCGGGTAGACGCCGGCGCCGGGGGCGTTGGTGATCGAGACCCGGAAGTCCGCCGGCATTTTCGAGGCCGCCGCCTCGGCCGCCTTCGTCACCGAGCCGGGCGTCGCGCGCAGGAACTCGCCGGCGGCGTTCTGGACCGCGCCGTAGGTGATCTTGCTCTGCAGCGCGTAGACCAGCTCGACGTAGCCGATCGCCCCGGGCGTCTGCTGGACCAGGCCGGCGACCCCTTCGTTGCCCTTGCCGCCGACGCCGACCGGCCAGTTCACCGAGGTCGCGACGCCGACCTTGGCCTTCCAGTCAGGCGAGACCTTGGCGAGATAGTCGGCCCAGATGTAGGTCGTGCCCGAACCGTCGGAGCGATGGACGACGGTGATCTCGGTCGACGGCAGGCTGACGCCGCCATTGATCTTCGCGATCTGTGGATCGTTCCACTTCGTGACCCGGCCGAGGAAGATCTCGGCGAGGAGCGGGCCGGTGAACTTCAGCTCGGCGCTGACGCCGGGCAGGTTGTAGACCGGCACGTCGGCGCCGAGCACGGTCGGGAAGTGCAGCACCTTACCGGGGGCGGCCAGCAACTGGTCGCTGGTCATCGGGCCGTCGGTGGCGCCGAAGAACACCGTCCGGCTGGTCAGCTGCCGGATGCCGCCGCCCGAGCCGATCGACTGGTAGTTGATTTCGACGTCGGGATGCAGCTTGTGGTACTCCGAGAACCATTTCGAGTAAATCGGGTACGGGAAGGTGGCGCCAGCGCCGGTGATCTGGACCGCGCGGGCCGACACCGTGATGCCGGCGACGGCGACGGCGAGGACGGTGAGCAGTTTCGTTGTCGAATGCATCTCTCTTCAGTTCCTCTCTTGCGGGTACGATTTCAGAAGTTGACGAGCGCATGCAGCGCGACGCGGTGATCCGACGGCAGGGCCGGCACGAGATTGAAGCGCCGGCGCTCGACGTCGAGCAGGAGCGCGGTGGACACCGAGCCCTGGTGCGGGAACCAGTAGGCGACGCCGCCGATCGCGCGGTTCCGGTGGCCGTCGAGCGCCCGGCTCGGCGCGAACCGGTCGAAGCGGATCAGCCCCTCCCAGCCGTTCGCCGTCCGCGGCGTCGCCCACAGCGAATAGCCCCGGCCCTCGGTCGGCTGGGCCGCGGCCGACGTCCGGTCGCGCGTCGCCATGTATTCGAAGGCGGCGTTGACATGCGAATGCTCGAACGTCACGGCACCGATCGCGCGGCGGCGCTCGGCGTGGCGCAGATACGCGTCGCGGTCGTAGAACCCGGTCAGCCGGAGGCCGCGCAGCACGGGGTGCATCCGGATCGGCCTGACCGTGCCGCGCAGCATGACGGCCTTCTGGTCGTTGGGCTCGACGCGGGCGTAGGACTCGCCGTTGTAGATGCCGGCGTGGAGGTCGCCGTAGTTGCCGGGCAGGTTGTAATGGGCGGCGATGCCGGCGTCCGACGAGGACAGGAAGCCTTCACGCTCCTCGAAGAGCGTGCCCTGGAAACGATACCGGTAGACCGACTCCATGAAATCGATATACGGCGTCTGCTGCATGCCCAACCGGACCCAGGTGCCGGTCCGGCCGGCGTTCACCCAGTCGTCGAGATTGATCTGCGCATAGGCGTACTTGAGGCGGAAGGTGTAGCTGCCGTTCAGCGAGCTGGCGCCGGACTCGCGGGCGATGTCGGGGGTGATCCGGAACGCGATCCGGTGCGAGACGTTGCCGGTGATGTTGAGGTAGGCGCGGCCGACGTTGAACGCGTTGGCGATGACGCGGTTGCCGTCGGCGTCGCTGATCTTCGGGGTCGTGATGGCGGTGTAATCGGCGAACAGGGTCGCCCCGACCTTGATCGCGGGGGTGTCGTCGGGCGGCGTGTAGCCGGCCGCCGGGGTGACTTGGGCGGCGCAGGGCAGCGCCCGGCTCAGCAGCGCGACCGCCGCCGCGCACAGCAATCCGTTGATTCGTCGATTCACTCGATGCACTCCTGACTCCTCCTCGACAATAGCGGCGGCGCATTTCCGCGGCGTCACGCCGGTGTTTCGTCGGTGTTAAACCGCGTCCGGGCGGAGCCGGCGCAGCGACTGTCCGGAGCGTACGCGGCCGGCGTGTTGGCGGCGTTACCGTCGGGTTACGGCCGCGTTAAACCTCTTGGCGCGGTGCCCGGCGGCCGGCACAGCCGGCGGACCGAGATCTGCTAAGATTCCCGCCGGGGGATGTTGTGAAGTTCAGACTGATACCGAAGGAAGAGCGCTTCTACGACGATTTCGTCGCCCTCGCCGAGGAGATCCGGCACGGCGCGACGATCCTCGAAGAAATGCTCGCGCCGGCGCGCCCCCTCTGGGACAAGGCCGAGGAAATCAAGGAGGTCGAGCACAAGTGCGACTTCCTGACTCACGAGATCATCCAGCGGCTGCACCGCACCTTCGTCACGCCGCTCGACCGCGAGGACATCTTCGCCCTGGCGCGCTCGCTCGATGACGTCATGGACGCGATCGACGCGACCGCGACGATCGTGCGGCTCTACGGCATCGTCCAGGTCCGGCAGGGGGCGCGCGAGCTGGCGCAGATCATCAAGGCCTGCGCCGAGCAGGTCGTCCTCGCCACCAAGGCGCTCGAGCGCAAGCGCGGCGTCGCCGAGCCGGCGGTCGAGATCAACCGGCTCGAGAACGAGGCCGATCGCGCCCATCAGGCGGCCGTCCAGCGGCTGTTCGAAGAGGAGTCGGATCCGATCCAGGTGATGAAGTGGAAGGAGATCTTCGACTTCCTCGAAGAAGCGACCGACCGCTGCGAGGACGTCGCCAACGTCCTCGAAGGCGTCGTCGTCAAGCACGCCTAACTGGATGGACGCCAACTTCGCCGCCGTCATCGGGCTGATCTTCGTCGCCCTGGTCTTCGACTACATCAACGGCTTCCACGACGCGGCGAACTCGATTGCGACGGTGGTCTCGACGCGCGTCCTGTCGCCCGGCAAGGCCGTCATCTGGGCCGCCGCTTTTAACTTCATCGCCGCCTTCACGTTCGGCACGGCGGTCGCCAAGACGGTCGGCGCCGGGCTGGTCGACATCCACATCGTTACGTTCTCGGTGATTCTCGCCGCCCTGGTCGGGGCGATCGTCTGGGACCTGATCACCTGGTTCTACGGCTTGCCGACCAGCTCGTCGCACGCGCTGATCGGCGGCTACGCCGGCGCGGCGATCGCCAAGGCGGGGCTCGAGGCGATCATCGTCGCCGGCTGGACCAAGACGCTCATCTTCATCGTCCTGGCGCCGCTCATCGGCATGACGCTCGGGTTCCTGATCATGATGGCGAACCTGTGGATCTTCAAAGGGTTCTCGCCGGCGCGCGTCGACCGGTGGTTCCGGCGGCTGCAGCTGGTGTCGGCGGCCGCCTACAGCCTCGGCCACGGCGGCAACGACGCGCAGAAGACGATGGGCATCATCGCCGGGGTGCTGGTCGCCGGCGGCTACCTCAATCTCGTCGACGGCCACCTGCCGATTCCGTTCTGGGTGATCATGGCGGCGCACGCCGCGATTGCCCTCGGCACGCTGTCGGGCGGTTGGCGGATCATTCATACGATGGGGTCGAAGATCACCAAGCTGCAGCCGGTCGGCGGCTTCGCCGCCGAGACCGCCGGGGCGATCTCGCTGTTCAGCGCGACGGCGATGGGCATTCCGGTCAGCACCACCCACACCATCACCGGCGCGATCATCGGCGTCGGCTCGATCCGGCGGCTGTCGGCGGTGCGGTGGGGCGTCGCCGGGCGGATCGTCTGGGCCTGGCTGTTGACGATTCCCGCTTCCGCCGGGATCGCGGCAATCGTCTACAAGGTCCTCGCCGCGACGCTCGCCCCCTGACGTCCGTCAGGCCGGCAGCACAATCGCGAACATCGCGCCGCCGCTGTCGCGATTGACGGCCGTGATGCGGCCGCCGTGGCTCTCGATCAGGTGCTTGGCGATCGCCAGCCCCAGTCCGGTCCCGCCGGGGTCGCGCGTGCCGCGCGCCCGCGCCTTGTCGACCCGGTAGAACCGCTCGAAGACCCGCGGCAGATCGGGCTCGGGAATGCCCGGGCCGTGATCGGCCACGGTGATCAGGATGGTCGCGCCGTCGCGGCGGGCGGCGAGCTCGATCGCCGTGCCGTCGGGGGCGTAGTTGGTCGCGTTCTCGACGAGATTGCGCAGCGCGTCGTGCAGCCTGGCCGGATCGCCGTGCAGCACGGCCGCCTCGGGGGCAACGGTCGTCACGACCCGCTGGCCGCGCGCGGCGATCGGACCGCCCAGCTCGGCGGCGACACCGGCGAGCAGCGCGTCGGTCGCGCACGGCCCGCGGTCGAGCTGCTCCTGGCCGGCATCGAGACGGGCGAGCCGCAGCAGGTCGCGCACCAGCCGCTCCATCCGGCCGGTGTGCCGGGCGATCGTCTCGAGGAACCGGCGCGCCTCGGCGCCGTCGGCACTGCCGTCGAGCAGCGCCTCGACGTAGCCGCGGACGGCGGTCAGCGGCGTCCGCAGCTCGTGCGAGACGTTGGCGACGAAGTCGCGGCGGATCTGGTCGGCGCGGCGCAGCGCCGTGATGTCGTGGAGGACGACGACCGCGCCGCGCGACCCCGGTGCCAGGACCGGCGCCGAGCGCGCCAGGACGGTCGCCTCCGAGTCGCGGCCAAGGGCGATCTCGATCCCGTCGCCGGGCGCGCCGCCGAGCGCCGTCGCGATCTGCGCCGCGACGCCGGGGTGGCGGATGATTTCGAGGTAATGGCGGCCGTCGGCGGCGTCCTGCAGACCGAGCATCCGCCGCGCCGCGTCGTTGACGAGCTGCAGTCGGCCCTGATCGTTGACGACCAGCACCCCCTCGATCATGCCGCTGAGGATCGCCGCCATCCTGGCGCCTTCGATATCGCGCTGCGCGGCGCGGCTGGCGATCTCGCGGATCGAATCGTCCAGCACCCGTGCGACCATCCCGAGCTCGTCGGCGCCGCGGTCGCGAACCGGGCGGGAGAAGTCTGCGGCGGCGTAGCGCTCGGCGGCGGCGGCGATCGCCCGCACCCGGCGGCCGATGCTCGCCGACAACGCCCACGACAGCACCAGCGCGACGACCAGCCCGGCCGCCATCCCGACCATCGCGAAGCGGCGCACCGCCGCCAGCTGCTCGCGGATCTCGGTCAGCGGCAGGGCGAGCCGGACCACCGCCAGCTCCGGCGCGGCGGCGCTCCGCACCGGGACCGCGACGTACAGCATGTCGGTGTGGATGGTCGTGCTGTGGCGGCGCGCGATGCCGAGGCCGCTGGCCAGCGCGTCGCGAACTTCGGGGCGTCCGAGGTGGTTCTCGAGTGTCGGCAGCCGGTCCGTGGTCACCTCCGAGTCGCCGAGCACGGTGCCGTCGCTGGCGATGAAGGTGGTTCGCGAGCCGACCAGCGCGCCGATGGAATCCGCTTCGGCATCGAGCTCGATCGGCGTCGCCGCCCGGCGGTGCGACAGCGTCTCGGCGGCGAGTCGCGCTTCGTTGACGAGGCCGCGCTCGATGCGGTCGTCGAGGTTGCGGCGGACCGACCACGAGACCAGCGCGGTCGCGACCGTGAGCGTCACCGCGGCGGCGAGCAGCGAGGCGAGAAACAGCCGGGTCCGGACCTTCACGTCAGGCCTGCAGCTTGTAGCCGAACTGCTTGATGGTCTCGATCGCGTCGTTCAGCACCGGCAGCTTCTCGCGGAGGCGGCGGATGTGGACGTCGACGGTGCGGGTGCCGCCGGTGTACTGATAGCCCCAGACGTCGGTCAGCAGCAGATCGCGCGACAGCAGCCGGCCGCGATGGCCGACCAGGTACTGGAGCAGCAGGAACTCCTTGGCGGTGAGCTTCACTTCGTTGCCGTCGAGCGTGACGACATGCCGGTCGGCGTCGATCGTGATCGGCCCGTAGTGCAGCTGCGCGGTCGCCGGCTTGCCGGCGGCGGGGTCGGCCGCTGCCGGCCCCGGCCGCCGCAGCCGCGCCGCGACGCGCGCGACCAGCTCTTTCGGACTGAACGGCTTGGTGACGTAGTCGTCCGCGCCCAGTTCGAGCCCGGCCACCCGGTCGGCCTCTTCGCCGCGGGCAGTCAGCATGATGATCGGAGTCGCCGCCAGCGCGGCATCGTTGCGGATCGCCTGGCAGACCACCAGCCCGCTCAGCCCCGGCAGCATCAGATCGAGAATGACCAGGTCGGCGGGCTGCGCGCGCAGGCGCGGCAGGACCTGCGCGCCCGACGACAGCCGATCGACGACGTGCCCCGCGCGTTCGAGGTAGTGGGCGATCAGCGCGGAGATGTCGAGGTCATCTTCGACGACCAGAATATGTGGCATGCATCAGACTCGTCAGTATCCCGCTTCGGGGCCAGCGCTGACCCCGAACGAGGACACCCATCTTGTCACTCTCGGGAGCGGCGGCAAAACCCCCAGCAAATTCCCCTGTTTTCACGGCGCGCCGGCTGGCATTCCCTTTGGACTCACAGCGGCTGAGGATAGTGGAGGTGACGAGATGAGAGGCTACCAGATGACTTCGGCAATCGGCCGCGTGGCGGCGCTCGGCGGGCTCGCCGCGCTGGCGTTCACCTACGCCTGCGGCGGCGCGGACACGCGGCTCGGCGCACGGGCCGCGTTCGCCCCGGAAACCGCCGCGGCCCAGCCCGGCGCGCCCGTCATCGTGACGTGCGAGCCGAATCAGCGCACGCTGGTGCGGCCGGCGCTCGTCAACGGCACCGCCATGTCCCAGGTCGAGTGCGTCTCGATGGCGCCGCGGGACGCGCAGGCCTATGCCGCACCGGAGCCGGCCGCGCCGGCGGCCGTGCCGGTGACGTATCGCTACGCGGCGCCGGCGGCGCGCCCCGTCTATGACGACCGCGGCGCGTATCGCGGCGCCTACGACGACGGCCCGCTGACCGACACCCGGGTGGTGACGCCGTCTTCCCGCGCTGCGGTCCGGCCGGTGCAGGCGCGGCAGGTCGTCTACGATCGACCGATCCGCCGCGCTCCGGTGCGCTCGGTCAAGAAGAGCGCGGTGATCATCGGCGCGTCGAGCGGCGCCGGCGCCGGCGTCGGCGCGGCGATCGGCGGCAAGAAGGGGGCGCTCATCGGCGCCGTGCTCGGCGGCGGCGGCGCGACGCTCTGGGATCAGGTCACCCGCCACCGCAACTGATCGCACGCCTGGCGGATCGACCAGGGGCAGGGCCGCGGGCCCTGCCCCTTTTTTCGATGGGCGTATGGCACAATCGACGGATGCGAAATCTGTCGGGGGTCGGCCTGGGGCTGGCGCTCGGGGCGAGCGCGGTCGTCGCCGCCGCATCGGCGGCGCCGATCGAAACCCGGCACCTCACCGTCTCGGCCGCGGTCGCCGCGTCCGCGTCCGCTGACGGCCGCGTCACGCTCGTGCTCGACGTCTCGCCGAAGCGCACGATGCATGTCTACGCCCCGCCGCAGCAGGACTACCTGCCGGTGTCCCTGACGGTGCCGTCCGACCCGACGGTCAAGGCCGCGCCGCCGCAATTCCCGAAGCCCGAGACGCTGCACGTCGACGGGCTCGACGAGACCCAGTCCGTCTACAGCCACCCCTTCCGCATCGTCCAGCCGGTGACGCTGGCGCCGGCGGCGCGGCGCCGGGCGCAGGCCGCCGGCGGCGTGACCGTCAAGGGGACGCTGCGCTATCAGGCCTGTGACGACACGATCTGCTACCTGCCCGTCAGCGTGCCGGTGACCTGGACGATCGCGCTGACCCCCGCCGGGAGGGTTGCCCCCTGACGCTCGTGCTCTCCGCCCTGCTGCTGGGATTCCTGCACGGGCTCGGCGCCGATCATCTGATGGCGATTGCGGCGCTGTCGGTCCGCGCCGACGCCGTGCCGCCGGCGATCCGCCGGGCCCGCGCGCTCGGGACCGCGGTGCGCTTCGCGGCCGGCCACGCGGCCCTGCTCGCCGCCGGCGCCACCGCGCTGGTCGTGCTCGGCTGGTCGGTGCCGCTGGTCTTCGAGCGGGCCGGGGAGCGGCTTGGCGGCACGCTGCTGGTGGTGCTCGGCGGCGCCGGGCTGTGGGGGGTGTGCGCCCGCCGCGGATCGGGTGCGGCGCCGGCGACCGGGGCCGCGCCGGGCGGTCATCGGCATCCCGGCCGGCGCGCGCATCACCGGCGTGCGGGGACCCATTCGCATCTGCCGGCGATGCTCGGCGCGGCGTTCGCGCTGAGCGGCCTGCGCGCGCTGACCCTGCTGCCGGTGGGGCTCGGGGCGGCGCCGCTGCCGCGGCTGCTCGGACTGATCGCGGTCTTTGCCGCCGGGATTCTGCTCGCGATGGCGGTGTTCGGGGTCGCGCTGGCCGGCCTGATGTCGGCGCCGCGGGTCGCCCGCCTCGAGCGCGCCGCCGGCGGCGCGATGGCGGTGGCGTCGATTCTGCTCGGCGTGTTCTGGATCGTCAGCGCCTGATCGATCGGGACGCCCGCGCCTACAGCCCGCGGATTCCCTCGCTGCGCACCAGGAAGTAGAGCGCTACCAGCGACACCAGCGCGCCGTTGACGGCGAGCACCTGGGGTGCGCTGGTCAGGCTCGCGGCATAGCCGACCGCCAGACTGCCGAGCGGCATCCCGCCCCGGAACGCCACCATGTAGATGCTCATCACCCGGCCGCGCAGGTGGTCGGGCACGATCAGCTGGACCAGCGAGGCGGTCATCGAGAAGACGACCATCAGCGCCGCGCCGGCGAAGAACAGAATCGCGCAGCTCACCCACCAGTGGCGCGACAGCGCGAACGCCGTCACCAGGACGCCGAACGCGACCTGGACGAGCAGCAGGATCAGGCCCATCCGCCTCGCCCGGCCCAGCCACGCGACGCCGAGCGCGCCGACGACCGCGCCGGCTCCCGAGAACGCCATCATGTGCGTATAGCGCGAGACGTCGCCGTGAAAGGTCTCGCGCGCGAACACCGGCAGAAACGTCAGCAGCGGCAGCCCCAGGAACGTCGTCAGGAACGCCAGCACGGTCAGCGCGATGATCGACGGCTGGCTGCGCGCGTACGCGATCCCGCCCTTGAGCTCGTCGAGAATCGGTTTCTTGTCCGGCGGGGCGATGTGCTTGATGTGCAGCGACATCAGCGCGACGATCACGACGACGAACGAAACGCCGTTCAGCGCGAAACAGGCGGCGGTGCCGAAGATCAGCGCGATCCCGGCGAGCAGCGGGCCGAAGACGCGCGCCAGATTGAACTGAATCGAGTTGAGCGCGATCGCGTTCGGCAGGTCCTTCTTGTGGACGAGCGACGGAATCAGCGCCTGATAGGCGGGGCCGCCGAACGCCTGCGCGAAGCCGGTCACCGCCGAGAGCGCGAGGATGTGCCAGATGTGGACCCGGCCGGCGAAGACCAGCCCGGCGAGGATGAACGCGGTGGCCATCTGGACGTACTGGGAGCCGACCAGCAGCCGGCGGCGATCGTGCCGATCGGCGATGACCCCGCCGAGCAGCGTGAACAGCAGGATCGGCAGCTGGCCGAGGAAGTCATCGAGGCCGAGGAAGAACGACGACTTGGTCAGTTCGAAGACCAGCCAGCTCTGGGCCACCTTCTGCATCCACGTGCCGACCGTGGAGGTGAAAGCGCCGAACCACAGCACCCGGAAGTCGCGATAGGTGAACGCCGTCAGGGTGCGCTGCAGCAGCGGATGACTGAACGGGACGGGCGCGTCATACGCCATTTCCGGCGTCGGGTCGGCCTTCATCTGCAGCGGAGTGGACAAGAGACACTTATCTTAACAGCCAATTCTTCCGCGGTTTACACCGGCCGCGGCAGTACCGCTTGATCCCGCATCCGGTCGCCACTATACTCGCGGCTGACTGGGCGAATAAAAAGCGAAAACGTGATCATGGGTGCGCGCGCCGAAATCGAACTGCTGCTCAAAGCGTCCAGGCTGGACGTCACGCTGACGTCTGCCGCGCCCTGGCGGCAGGGCGGACGGGAGGTCGCGCCGATCGGCCTCGCGGCGCTCGATGCCGCGCTCGCCGGCGGGCTGCCCCGCGGCCAGCTGTCGGAAGTCATCGGTCCGCGCTCCGCCGGCCGCTCGACGGTCCTCGCTACCGCGCTGGCCGCCGCGGCTGGGCGGGGGGAGGCGGTCGCGCTCATCGATACCAGCGATCGCTTCGATCCGGTCTCGGCCGAAGCGCTCGGCCTCGACCTCGCGCAGCTGCTCTGGGTCCGCGACACCGGCGACGCCGCGCGCGCGCTCAAGGGCATGAACCTCGTGCTCCAGGCGGGCGGGTTCGGCCTCGTCGCCTTCGATCTCACCGACGTGCCGTCGCCGCTGGTCCGGCGCCTGCCGCATCCGACCTGGCTGCGTCTCGCCCGGGTGATCGAAGGCAGCCAGACGGCGGCGCTGCTGCTCGGCGCCGAGCACATCGCGCGGAGTCCGGGCGGCGTCACGATTGCCCTCGATCGGGCGCGACCGTGCTGGACCGGCGCGGCCGATCGGGCCCGGCTGCTCGGCGCCGTCGCGCTTCGGCCGCGGGTCGTCGGCGGCAGGATCTGACGCCGTGCGGAATCCGTCCTCCGACGCGCTGACGCCGTCGATTCCCGGCGCGGCTGCGGCCGGCGCCAGTCTGTTCGCGTGCCTGCGCTCGACCCGCCCGCCCGGCGTGCTGCTCGACCTGGCGCGCGAGTTCTCGCCGCGCCTCGAGCGCTACGGCCCCGGCTGTGTGGTACTCGATGTCAGCGGCCTCGGCCGCCTGCTCGGCGAGGCGCCGGCGATCGGCGAGGCGATCGCCCAGGCGGCGGCGGATCGCGCCGCCGGCATCCGCGTCGCGGTGGCGCCGACGCAGACGGCGGCGCGGCTCCTGACGGTCACCCATCCGAGGCTGGTCGTGGTCGCCGATCCCGCTGCGGCGCTGGCGCCGCTGCCGCTCCGTCTGCTGCACACGCTCATCGACGACGGCGGCAACGCGCCCGGCGACAGCGCCGCCGGTGCCGCCGCCCGCGCCCGGACGACGGCGGCGCGGCTGGCGATGTTCCAGCGCTGGGGGCTGACGACGCTCGGCGAGCTCGCGGCGCTGCCGGCCGATGCGCTCTCGGAGCGGATGGGGCAGGAGGGGCTGCTGCTCCAGCGGCTGGCGCGCGGCGCCGATGCCGCGCCGCTCGTCCCTGATCCGGGCACGCCGCGCTTCCGGCAGGCGATCGATCTCGACTGGCCGATCGATGCGCTCGAGCCGCTGTCGTTCGTCCTCGCCCGGCTCCTCGATCCGCTGGCCGAGGCGCTCGAGCGTGCCGATCGCGGCGCGGCGGCGCTCCATCTGGATCTGCGGCTCGTCGATCGCACCACCTTCGGGCGCGTGCTCCAGCTGCCGTCGGCGATGCGCGACCCCAAGGTCCTGCGCACGCTGCTGCTGCTCGACCTCGAGTCGCACCCGCCGCCGGCGGCGATCGACGTCGTCACCCTCGAGCTCGATCCGGCGCCGGCGCGGATCGTCCAGTACTCGCTGCTCGAGCGGGCGATGCCGTCGGTCGAGACGCTGGCGACGCTGACGGCGCGCCTCGGGGCGCTCGTCGGCGACAGCCGGTGCGGGTCGCCGGCGCTCGTCGATACTTATCGGCCGGACGGCTTCGAGATGCGGCGGTTCGCCCCCGAGGCGCGGGCCGCGGTGACGCCGCCGGCGGCGGCGCCGCCGGCCGCCGCCGCGCCGGACACGGTCGGTCCGGTCCTGCGGCGGTTCCGGCCGGCGGTGGCGGTTCGGGTCGTCGTCCGGGGGGGACGGCCGGTGCAGGTGACCACCGGCCGCCGCGGCCTGCCGGAAGGCACCGTCGACCAGCAGGCCGGGCCGTGGCGCACGTCCGGCGCCTGGTGGGACGGCGGCGGTGCGGCGTGGGATCGCGACGAATGGGAAATCGCGCTCAGCGACGGCTCGCTCTGCCGTCTGTTCCGCGACCGGCAGCTCGATCACTGGTTTCTCGACGGCGTCTTCGATTGAGCGTCGATGGTGAAAGACCGTGTATATCGAACTCCATGCCTCCTCGGCGTTCTCCTTTCTCGACGGCGCGTCGCTGCCCGAGGCGCTCGTCGACCGGGCGGCGGCGCTCGGCTACCCGGCGCTGGCGCTGATCGATCGCGACGGCCTCTACGGCGCGCCGCGCTTTCATCTCGCCGCCAAGCGCGCCGGCCTCAGGGCGATCATCGGCGCCGAACTGACGATCAGCCTCGGTGCCGGCGGCGCGCTCTTCCGGCTGCCGGTCCTCATCGAGTCGGCGGCCGGATACCGCAATCTCTGCCGGCTGATCACGCGCATGAAGCTGCGCGCCCCGAAAGGGGAGGGCTCGCTCCGGCTCGAGGAGATCGACGGCCAGGTCGGCGGCCTGGTCGCGCTGGTCGGCCGGACCGCGCTCGGCGGCCGGCAGTTCGGCGTCGGCGGGCTGATCGATCGCATCGTCGGCACGTTCGGCGCGGCGAACGTCTGCGTCGAGATTCAGCGCCACCTGCTGCGCGACGAAGAGGCCGACAACCAGGCGCTCATCGAACTGGCGTCGGCGTTTCATGTCCCGGTCGTCGCGACCAACGGCGTGCGCTTCGCCGAGCCGTCCGCCCGGCCGCTCTACGACGTCCTCACCTGCATCCGCCACAAGACGACGCTGGCGCGGGCCGGCCGCCGGCTGGCCTGGAATGCGGAGCGCTACCTCAAGGCGCCGGAGGCGGTGGCGCGGCTGTTCGCGGACCTGCCGGGTGCGGTGGCGGCGGCCGGCGAGCTCGCCGACCGGCTGACCTACTCGATGGCGGACCTGGGCTACCGCTTTCCGGAATACCGCGTCCCGCCGGGCGAGACGATGGCCTCGTTCCTGCGGAAGATCACCCAGGCCGGCGCGCGCGAACGCTATCGCCCCTATCGGGAGCAGGCGCGGCGCCAGATCGAGCGCGAGCTCGATCTGATCGAGAAGCTCGATCTCGCCGGCTACTTCCTGATCGTCTGGGACATCGTCAACTACTGCCGGCAGCACGGCATCCTGGTGCAGGGCCGCGGCTCCGCCGCCAACAGCGCGGTCTGCTACAGCCTCGGCATCACGGCGGTCGATCCGGTCGGCATGGATCTGCTGTTCGAACGCTTCCTGTCGGAGGAACGGGGCGAATGGCCCGACATCGATCTCGACCTGCCGAGCGGCGACCGCCGCGAGCGGGTGATTCAGCATCTCTACGCGCAGTATGGCGGCCGCGGCGCGGCCGCCGGTGACGGGACCGGCGCGCCGCCGGTGCCGCCCGGCATCACGCTCACCGGGCCGCGGGTGGCGATGACCGCCAACGTCATCACCTATCGGGGGCGGAGCGCGGCGCGGGAAGTCGGCAAGGTGCTGTCGCTCGAGCCGGCGCAGGTCGATCGCCTGGCGAAGGTGATGAATCACTTCGAGTGGGTCGACCCGAAGGATACGCTCGCGCGCCACCTCCAGGAGGTCGGCCTCGACGCGCAGCATCCCGTCATCCGGACGTTCGGGCGGTTGTGGGAATCGATTCAGGATCTGCCGCGCCATCTCGGCCAGCACTCCGGCGGGATGGTGCTGTCGCACGGCCGGCTCGACGAGGTGGTGCCGCTCGAGAATGCCAGCATGCCCGATCGGGTGGTGGTGCAGTGGGACAAGGATGACTGCGCCGAGATGGGGATCGTCAAGGTCGACCTGCTGGGGCTCGGCATGATGGCGGTCCTGCAGGATGCGCTGGAACTGGTCAATCGGAGCGCCGCCGCCGGCGCGCCGGCGGCGGTCGATCTGGCGCACCTGCCGCCGGACGATCCGGCGGTCTACCGGATGCTGCAGGAGGCCGACACGATCGGCATCTTCCAGGTCGAGTCGCGGGCGCAGATGGCGACGCTGCCGCGGCTGCGGCCGGCGCGCTTCTACGACATCGTCGTCGAGGTCGCGATCATCCGGCCGGGGCCGATCGTCGGACAGATGGTGCATCCGTTCCTGAAGCGGCGCCAGGGGCTCGAAGCCGTCAGCTATCCGCATCCGTCGCTCGAGCCGATCCTGGCGAGAACGCTCGGCGTGCCGCTCTTCCAGGAACAGCTGCTGCGGATTGCGATGGTGGCGGCCGGATTTTCCGGCGGGGAAGCGGAGGAGCTGCGCCGGGCGTTCGGCTTCAAGCGATCGGAGCAGCGGATGCAGATCATCGAAGGCAAGCTGCGGGCGGGGATGGCGGCGCGCGCCATCAGCGGCGCGGCGGCGGACGAGATCATCCGCTCGATCACCTCCTTTGCGCTGTACGGCTTTCCCGAGTCGCATGCCGCGAGTTTTGCGCTGCTGGTCTATGCGAGCGCGTATCTGAAAGCGCATTACCCGGCGGCGTTCTATACGGCGCTGCTCAACAACCAGCCGATGGGGTTCTACCATCCGGCGACGCTCGTCAAGGATGCGCAGCGCCACGGGGTGCGGTTTGCGCCGATCGATGTCCAGGTCTCGGACTGGAGCTGCCGCGTCGAACCGGACGGCCGGGTCCGCCTCGGACTGATGTACGTCACCGGCCTGCGGCAGGCCATCGGCCAGGCGATTGCGGCGGGGGGCCATCCAGGCCCCGGCGCGCCCGGCCGGCCGCCGGCGGAGCCGGGGCTGAGCCAGCGCGCCGCGCCGGCCGCCGGCGACGGCATGGTCAGCCTCGATCGCTGCCCGAAATGCGGCTGCGACGATCCCTCCATGCTCGAGGCCGCGGTCCCCGACGGGGCGTTCTGCAACATCTGCGCGCATGAGTGGGGGAAACGGGGTTCCGGGTTCGGGATTCCGGGACACACCTTGACCCATGAACCGCAGCGAGACCCGGAACCCGGAACCCCGAACCCCGAACCTCTTCGTCTTCCTCGGTTCTCTTCCCTGGACGACCTGATCGCGCGCACCGGCGCGCGGCGCGACGAGCTCGCGACGCTGGCGGACATCGGGGCGCTGAATGCATTCGGGTGCGATCGACGCAGCGCGTTGTGGCAGGTCGAGCGGGCGGTCCGGCCGGCCGGGGCGCTGTTCGAGCGAACCGATCCGCCCGCGGCGGCGTCGCCGCTGCGGACGATGACGCCCCCGGAGCGGGTGCTGGCGGATTATGCCGGGACCAGTCTGACGATCGGGCCGCACCCGATGGCGCTGCGGCGCGCCGAGCTGGCGCTGCGCGGCGTGCTGCGCGCCACCGATCTGCCGCGCGCGCCGAGCGGCCGGCGGGTCCTCGTCGCCGGGGCGGTGATTACCCGGCAGCGCCCCGGCACGGCCAAGGGCTTCGTGTTCCTGACCCTCGAGGACGAGACCGGCATCGCCAATATCATCGTGCGTCCCGACCTGTTCACCGAACAGCGGCAGGCGATCGTCGGGGAGCCGTATCTGATTGTCGAGGGCACGCTTCAAATCCAGGATGGGGTCACGGCGGTGAAAGCGGAGCGTGTCAGTGGCCTGACGGGAGACTCACCGCCTCCGCAGTCCCACGATTTTCGTTAGCGGACCGTCCGGGTCAAGGTTGAGCTATTGGCCTTTCTATTGCAGAATCATTCACCCATGAACTCTCGACCCGGACAGCCGCCGCGGGCCCGCCTCACCGGCCCGACCGGCATCGGTCGCCAGCGGGCCGCGGGCGTCTGGAGTGCCGTCGGTGTCGCCCTGCTGCTCGTCCTCGGCTCCTGCCGTTCATCATCGATTCGTTCGACGCTCCCCGGTCCGCCGTCCGCCAAGGAACTTGCCGAGCTCTGGGTCGAGCCGGGGCCGGGCCGCGACCTTTTCACCGGCGTCGGCGGCGCCGCGCTCGCGCCCGATCCGGCGGCGCGCTACACGGTGATCGAGATCAAGCGGTCGGGCTACAGCCGCGGCTACACGGTGAAGGATGCTGCCGACCGCGAGTGGAGCGTCAAGTTCCCCCCCGAGGCCGGCACCGAAGTCGCCGCCTCGCGCATCCTGTGGGGCATCGGCTATCACCAACCGCCGATTTATTACGTCAGCCGCTGGTCGGCGGAGAAGGCGACCTCGCCCAACCCGCAGCTGCCGGCCCGGTTCCGCGAGAAGAAGCCTGCTCTGCACGGCCTCGACGCCAAGGACGACTGGTCCTACTACCAGAACCCGTTCGTCGGCACCCGGCCACTGAACGGCCTGCTCGTGCTCCAGGCGATGCTCGGCAACTCCGATCTGAAAGCGGCGCAGAACGTCATCTACAAACTCAAAACGCCGCTCGACGGGGCGCAGCGCTGGTACGTGGCGCGCGATCTGGGCCAGACCTTCGGCCGCACCGGCGTCCTCGACGCGCCGCGCGGCGACCCGCAGGTCTTCGAGCAGACCCCGTTCATCACCGGCGTCGTCAACGGCAAGGTCCGGTTCGATTACCGCGGCCGCCACCGCGTGCTGTTCCAGAACCTGACACCGGCTGATGTCCGCTGGATCTGCGGCCGGCTCGAGCGGCTGACCGACCGGCAGTGGCAGGACGCCTTTCGCGCCGGTGGCTTCGCGCCGTCGGACGCCGAGCGCTTCATCCACCGGATGAAGCAGAAGATCAACGAAGGCCTCGCCCTCAAGGACCAATGACCCATTGCCACCGGCCGATTCGCTGCCTGTCGATCGCCATCCTGCTCCTGATGCTCGTGCCGGGGCCGCTCCGGGCGCAGTCCGGCAAGGCCGCCGAGCGCGGCCGGACCGATCAGTTCACGCAGGGGCTCGAGGGGCAGGCCGAGAAGATTAGTCCGCTGCACGAAATCTACGCCGCGATGATCCGGCTGCCGCTGGCGGCGGTGCTCGGCGCCGCGCTCGCCCTCCGGCCGCGCCGCCGCGGCACGCCGCCGCGCGACCAGGCGGTCATCCAGACGCAGATCATCCTCGCCGTCGTCGGCGCCGTCATCATGCTGGTCGTCGGCGCCAGCCTGGCGCGCGCCTTCGGCATCGTCGGCGCCGCCAATCTGATCCGCTATCGATCGAAAATCGACGACCCCAAGGACGCGGTCGTCATGCTCGGCTCGCTGGCCGTCGGGCTGGCGTCGGGCGTCGGGCTCTACGCCCTGACGGCGTTCTCGACGGCGTTCCTGGTGGCGCTGCTGTGGATCATCGAATCGTTCGAGGCCGAGCCGCTGAAGCACTTCGCCCTCAACGTCAAGGCCGGCGACGACACCGACTCGCTCCGTCCCAAGGTCGAAGCGATCCTGCACCGCTTCGACCTCGACTTCGAGCTCCGCACCTCGTCGGACGAGGAGCTCTGCTACGATGTCGAGGTGCCGATGAAGGTGCCGACCGACCGCGTCTCGAACGCGCTCCTTCGCCTCGATCCCGACGGCCACGCCGCGATCGACTGGTCGGAGAAGAAGCCCAAGTCGAAGTGAAGCTGATCATCCAGCCCGACGACGGTCTTGCGCCGCTGGTCAAGGCGGTGCGGGCTGCCAGACGCCGGATCGACATCCTGATCTTCCGGTTCGACCGCAGCGAGCTCGAGAAAGCGCTCGAAGCGGCGGTACTGCGCGGCGTCACCGTCCGCGCCCTGATCGCCCACACCAACCGCGGCGGCGAGAAGATCCTGCGCAAGCTCGAGCTGCGGCTGCTGAGCGCCGGCGTCACGGTGGCGCGCACCCACGACGACCTGCCGCGTTACCACGGAAAGATGATGATCGTCGACGACGCGCTCCACGTGTTCGGCTTCAACTACACCAAGCTCGACATCGACAAGAGCCGCAGCTTCGGGATCGTCACCCGCGACAAGCGGCTGGTGAAGGAAGCACTGGCGGTGTTCGAGGCGGACCTCACCCGGCAGGCCTACACGCCGGGCCACGACCGCCTGGTCGTCAGCCCGGAATCGTCGCGGGCCATCCTCGGCCTGTTCATCAAGAAGGCCAAGAAGCAGCTGCTCATCTACGACACCAAGGTGAGCGATCGGATGATGCTGCGGCTGCTCGCCGACCGCGCCCGCGCCGGCGTCGAGATCCGGATGTTCGGCAAGGCCGGGAAGGGGGCGGTCGGGATCGACGCCCGGAAGCTGCCGGACCGGCGGCTCCATGTCCGCGCCATCATCCGCGACGGTGCGACCGCGTTCATGGGCAGCCAGAGCCTCCGGCGGCTCGAGCTCGAGGGGCGCCGCGAGGTCGGGGTCATCATCCGCGACGCCAAAGTCGCGCGGCGGATGCAGGCGGTCTTCGAGTCGGACTGGGCGCACACCGCCGAGGCGCCCGAGGCCGGCCGCGACCGGCCGGACGCCCGGAAGGAAGCTACTTCCGGCGCGTGATTGTGCCAGAGTCGATCACCTGTCCGGCGCGCGAAACGGCGTTGAAGGACAGGGTCTCGCCGTTGATCTCGGCGGCCAGGAAGACCTGGTCGGTGTCGTTTCCAGCGGCGGTCAGTCCTGACCTCCGGTTGATGTTGCCCTTCCGGAGCTGCCCTCCCGATCCGGTCACGAAGTAGACGATCCCCTTCTGCGGCTTGGTCCGCTCGTAGAAGTGGTCGTGGCCGGTGAAGACCACCGACACGTTGTACTTCACGAACAGCGGCTCGAGGACTTCGCGGAGCCGCTCGTCCGAACCGTGCCGATCCCCGGACGAGTACGGCGGATGGTGGAAGTAGGGAATTTTCCAGTCTTCGTGCGAGTCCTTCAGCTCCTTCTCGAGCCACGCCACCTGCTCGGGATCCATGTAGGTGCTTTCGAGCGCGAAGAACCGGACGCTCTGCCTGGCGGTGAACGAGTAATAGAGCTTGCCGTCCATGTTGAACAGCTTGTAATAGCGCTGCTCGCGGGCGTCGTGATTGCCGAGCGAGGCGTAGAACTTGACGCCGGCGCCGAGCAGCGGTTGATACGGGGTCTCGAACTTCTGCTGGAAGTCCTGGGGGCGCTCCGAGCCGTAGAGGTTGTCGCCAACCAGCGTGACGAGCTCGAACGGGAAGAGATCGTGGACCCGCTTCATCTGCGCGGCGAGCTCGTACTGCTCGGTGCTGCCGGTCCCGAAATCGCCGAGGACCGCGAACTTGAGCGAATCGGACTTGTTCGGCAGCGTCAGCGCGAGCGCCTGGCTTTGGATCGGCGCTGCGGCCGGACCAGCGGCCCGGCTGCCGGCCAGGCTGCCAGTGATGACCAGGGTGAGAACGACCAGCGTGGCGGCGACGAGGCGGGGAGGCATGGGGTAACCGGTCAGCGTGGCAGGACGTTGTTGATGACATCGACGATCAGGTGGGCATGCTCATCCATCAGGATGAGATGCCTGCCGATGAAGCGGAACTCGAGCTCCGGGGGCACGGTCGGCAGTCCCTGCAGGACCTGCGGCGGCACCGTCGACAGCGGAATCGCGTCGGGATATCTCGCGTTGACGGCGAGGTCGATCGGTCCAGGGTTCTCATCCATGATCGACGCCTTCAGGGCCGCGCCGTCGGCGCCGCCGAACACCTGAGCCATCAACCGGTGGACGACCGCCTGGATGTCGGGGGTGAAGATGCTCCCCGGCTTGGCGTCAGCACGCGCCTCGCGGATCAGCCGCTCCAGCGCCCGCTGGTGACTGTCGATCTGCTGGGGGGTCGAGTCCTTGGACAGATGGGGCAGGGTGTCTTCGAGCCGGCGGTGCAGTGCGACGTACTCCTTGACGCGCGCGTCGAAGTCGGCCAATACCGGCACGTCCGTGGCGCGGGCACCGCTATCCGCCGGCGCGGCCTGCGCCGCCGGTGTTCCGTCCTGAGTCGGCCGGGCCGACTCGTGTCCGCATCCCACTGCGAGTGCAGCGGCGATCGGCAGCCATAACACACGCCCGTCAGTCATCCGGTGACCCTCGGCCTCAGCCTCGATAATTGCCAAACTGCAGAGCGACGCCGAAATCGTGCTCCCTCAACAGGCGCATCGCTTCCTGCAGCTCATCCTTGGACGGCGCCGTGACCCGCACCTGGTCCGCCTGAATCGCCGCCTGCACTTTCTTCAGCTTGTGGTCCTTCAGGAACTTGACGATATCCTTCGCGGCTTCGGTCGGCACTCCCTGCTGCAGCGTGATGACCCGCCGCACCGTGTCGTTGGCGGCGCGCTCGATCTCGCCGGGGGTCAGATTTTTCGTCGGCACGCCGCGCCGCGTCAGCCGCCCCTGCAGGATCTCCCACAGGGCGTTCATCTTCATGTCGTCGTCGGCCGTCAGCGTCAGCGTGTTGGCGGATCGATCGAGATCGATCGCGGCGCGCGAGCCCTTGAAGTCGTAGCGCTGGGCCACTTCCTTGCGCGCCTGGTTGACGGCGTTGTCGACCTCCTGAAGATCGACCCCGGAGGTGATATCGAAGGACGCTACGCTCGCCATACGGGCCATCCGGACGGAAAAGAACAGAGGTGCTGGTCGGTGGGGGCAGAAATAAGCATTGCAGTGCGCAAATTATAGCAGGACCGTATCGCCGCCCACCCGTTCCGTCGTCACTCGGCCCCGATGTGCCAACCTCATGCCGTCGCCGGGCGCGCCGCCCAGCCCAGCTTGAGAGGGTCGCCGTGCTGTGCGACAATTGATGTCGACCCCTTCAAGTTTTGGTTTACGGTGCATGCGGCAGCTTTTGCCGCGGGGAGAGTTTTTCGTGCACGACGACGAGCAGATGCGGCGGGGCAGGACGATTCATCGCCGGGCGTTTCTCGGACTTGGCGCGGCGGCCGCGGCGGCGGCGCTGATGCCGGCACGCGCCCAGGCAGCGGCGGTGACGCCGACGCCCGAGCGGGTGCTGTCGTTCTTCCATACCCACACCGGCGAGCGCCTCAAGGTGGCGTACTGCTGCGGTGGCGCCTACCAGCCGGAAGGGCTGCGCGAGATCGACCACCTCCTGCGCGACTTCAGGGTCAACGAGACGCGGGCGATCGAACCGCGGCTGCTCGACCTGTTGTCCGAGCTCGGCGGCACGCTCGGCACCGACCAGCCTTTCCACGTCATCTCCGGCTACCGCTCGCCGGCGACCAACGCGATGCTGCGCGAGCGCGGTGGCGCCGGGACCGGCGTCGCCTCCCACAGCCTGCACATGGTCGGACAGGCGATCGACATCCGCGTGCCGGGCGTCCGCCTGGCGCAGCTCCACGACGCTGCCCGGTCGCTGAAAATTGGCGGCGTCGGCTATTACCCGGATCTCGATTTCGTGCACGTCGACGTCGGCCGGGTCCGCTACTGGTAGGAGGCCGCGCCGGGTCGCCGGTCGCGCCATTCGCGCGGCTCGACGGCGACGTCCTGTAGAATCACTCCCGCATGATCGAAAAACGGCGTTCCAAGATTGAAGGAGCGGGCGTGTTCTCCACCGCTCCCATCCCCAAGAACAAGCGCATCGTCACCTACGACGGCGAGAAGATTAACAACCGCGAGAGTCTGAAGCGCGAGATTCGCTACTTGAAGAAGGGGCACATCTGGTGCTTCAAGCTGAACCGGCTGTATGTCCGCGACGCGGCGGTCGGCGGCAACATCGCGCGCTTCATCAATCACGCCTGCAAGCCCAACTGCTATACGCAGGTCGTCGGCGACACGATCTGGGTGCGGGCGGCGCGGAATATCCGCAAGGGCGAGGAGCTGACCTACAACTATCTGACCGACGGCGCACAGTCGATCCCCTGCCGCTGCCGGCCCGGGTGCAAGGGCATGCTCTGATGCGGGTTTTCTACCTGCACGGGTTCGCCTCGTCGGCGAAATCGTCCAAGGCGACGTTCCTGGCGGGCCAGCTGGCCGCCCGCGGCGTCACGCTCGAAACGCCCGACCTCAATCAGCCGGACTTCCAGACCCTGACCGTGACGCGGATGGTGAATCAGGTGCTCGAGCTGGCCGGCACCGGGGAGCCGGTCGCGCTCATCGGCTCAAGCCTGGGCGCGTTCGTCGCGGTTGCGGCGGCGGTCCGCCGGCCGGCGGCCGTCTCGCAGCTGGTGCTGCTGGCGCCGGCGCTCGATTTCGGCGCCACCACCCGGGACTTCGGGGCCGAACGCCTCGAGCGCTGGAAAGCGACCAACGCGCTCGATGTGTTCCACTTCGGCTACGGCCGGATGATTCCGGTCCACTACGAGCTCTACGCCGACGCCGCCCGCCACGACGCCGTGCACGCCGCGCTGTCGATGCCGGTGCAGGTGTTCCAGGGGCGCCGCGATACGGTCGTCGACCCGCTCGTCGTCGAGCGCTGGGCGGCCGCCCGTCCCGCGATCGAGTTGCACCTGCTCGATGACGACCACCAGCTGCTGCACAGCCTCGACCTGATCTGGGCCGGTATCGAGCGCCGCCTGTTCGGCGGCGACGCCTACCAGCAGATGCCCTGATACCGGCCGGGGATGTCGGCTCGGTCGGTCTTGACCCGCACCAGGTCGACGATCGTCTGATCCGGTCGCGTCCGCTTCAGCGCATCGCCGAACTCGGGGGCATTGTTGCCGACGACGATGACGTCGGCATGCTTCAGGACCTCGTCGATCTCCTCGCAGAGCAGCGACGAGAGATGCGGGATCTGCTTGTTGATGTATTCCTTGTTGGCGCCGACCAGCCGGGCCATCGACACGTTGCGGTCGTAGATCCGGAGATCGAAGCCCTTGCCGAGCAGCGCCTCGGCGAGAATGACAATCGGGCTCTCGCGCAGATCGTCGGTGCCGGCCTTGAAGCTGAAGCCGAGCAGTCCGACGCGCTTCTTGCCGCTCTCCATCACCTGATCGATGGCGTGCTGGATCTGCAGCTGGTTGCTGCCGAGGATCGCCTGGATGACCGGGAGATCGAGGTCGACCTCCTTGGCGCGGTACTGCAGCGCCCGCACGTCCTTCGGCAGGCACGATCCGCCGAACGCGAACCCCGGCTTCATGTAGTACGACGACAGGTTCAGCTTCTCGTCGCGGCAGAAGATGTCCATGACCTCGTGGCTGTCGATGTCGACGCGCTTGCAGAGATTGCCGATCTCGTTCGCGAAGCAGACCTTGAGCGCGTGCCAGGTGTTGCTCGCGTATTTGATCATCTCGGCGGTCCGGATGCTGGTCGACACCACCGGCGCGTCGACCCGGGCGTAGAGCGCCTCGGTCGGGGCCGCGTCCGACGCGTAGTTGTGGCCGATCAGGGTCAGCGGCGGGTTGCGGAAGTCGTGGATCGCCGTCCCCTCGCGCAGGAACTCCGGGTTGACGGTCACGCCGAAACCGGTGCCGTAGGTCTTGCCGGAGGCCTTCTCCAGCGTCGGAATGACCAGATCGTGGGCCGTCCCCGGCAGCACGGTGCTGCGGACGACGACGACGTGGTAGGCAGCCTTGTCCTTGAGGGCGGCGCCGATCTGTTCGCAGACCCGTTCGAGGTACGACAGGTCGAGGCTGCCGTTCTTGCGGCTGGGCGTGCCGACGCAGAGCAGCGACAGCTCGGTGGCGTCGACCGCCTCCGCGGTATCGGTCGTGGCCCGCAGCGAGCCGTTGCCCGCCGCGGTCCGGATCAACTCCTCGAGCCCCTTTTCGACGATCGGGCTGCGGCCTTCATTCAGGCTCGCGACCTTGTCCGGGTTGACGTCGACGCCGACGACGGTATGGCCGTCGGCGGCAAATGACGCCGCCGAGACGCTGCCGACATACCCCAGGCCGAACACTGAAACCTTCATCGCTCCCATGCCTCCGCAATCCGCATTCAGATGAAACCCGCGCCGGCTACGCCGTGCGGCCCAGGCCGTCGGCCGGGCGGCCGCGGCGGGCGCCGCCCGCCACGACGCGCGTCAGCGCGTCCTCGAAATCCTCCGCCACCGCCGACCAGTCGTAGCGCTCG
>JANMWI010000096.1:0-29420 GCA_031393955.1 Acidobacteriota bacterium | reverse complement strand
CTTCGCGGCGGCGCACCCGGGCGGTCGCGGCCGGCGGCCGCTCGAGGCGGCCGGGGTTTGCGCTCGACAGGGTCAGATAATGAATCGTCCAGCCGGCCTGGCGGAGCAGCAGCAGCGTGCCGGCCATGACGAATTCGATGTCGTCCGGGTGCGCGGCGATGGCGAGAGCGGAAGGCATGCGGCGGGCCGGAGCATAACATGCGCCGGCGATCCCCTCAGGAGCCCGACTTGAGGTACGACCAGCCGGCCTCCTGCAGACGGACGACCTCGGCGACCCCTGAGTCGACCGTGCCGGCCGCCGGCAGCAGCTCTTCCTTCGTGATGTTGCGCCGCTTCATGGTGTTCTCGCAGGCGACGAACTTCACTCGCGGACTGGCCAGCGACGTGATGCGCTCGGCGAGCGCCGTGTTCGTTTTCAACAGCATGCCGAGGCCGCCGCCGTGCGCGACGACGCGGATTTCGGTGGCGTCGCTGCCGAGCGCCTTCTGCACGTTCTCGACATTGTTGAGCACCGATTGCCAGGCCTGTGCGTCGGCGCTCGTTACCTCGAAGACGACGCGATGCGCCTTGTGTTCCTGTGCGCGGCCGACGCTGCCAGCCGTTGCCACCGCCACCACCGTCAGCGCCGCAACCACCGCGCGACGAAACGTCCTCTCAATCCTCGCTGTCATCGGTTCTCCTCCGTGAGTCTCAAGTATCCATCGGATCCGCGCCGCCGGGACCACGCACTCGCCGTGGAGCGACCGCGTCACCCGCCTGTGAGCGCGAACGTGCCGGTGAGGACGAGGGTGCGGGCCTGGCGCGGGCGACCTGTCTGCGGCGCTATACTCAAGACCGTCACGGCATCGAGGCACTGAATGGCTGAACCCCTGCTGATCGCGAAGAGCACCATCGACTGCACCCTTTTGCCGAGGATGGCGAACCGTCACGGCGCCATCACCGGGGCGACCGGGACCGGTAAGACCGTTACGCTGCAAGTGCTGGCCGAAAGCTTCAGCCGGATCGGCGTGCCGGTCTTCATGGCCGACGTCAAAGGCGACCTGAGCGGCATCAGCCAGCCCGGCAGCCCGGCGAACGGCAAGGTCAAGGCGCGGCTCGACCAGCTGGGGCTGAGCAGCGGCTGGACCTGGGACGCCTGCCCGGTGGTGTTCTGGGATGTCTGGGGCGAGCAGGGGCATCCGCTGCGGACGACCGTCAGCGAGATCGGACCGCTGCTGTTCGCCCGTGTCCTGAACCTGAACGACACGCAGGAGGGGGTCCTCAACATCATCTTCAAGTACGCCGACGACAACGGCCTGCTGCTCCTCGACCTCAAGGACCTGCGGGCGCTGTCGCAATACGTCGGCGACCACGCCGCCGACATGCGCACCGGCTACGGCAACGTGTCGGCGGCGACGATTGGCGCGATCCAGCGCGGGTTGCTGGTGCTCGAACAGCAGGGAGCCGAGAAGTTCTTCGGCGAACCGGCGCTCGACCTCGACGACCTCCTGCAGACCGACGGCAGCGGCAAAGGCGTCGTGAACATCCTCGCCGCCGACAAACTGCTCCAGTCACCCCAGCTCTACGCCACCTTCCTGCTGTGGCTGATGTCGGAGCTGTTCGAACGGCTGCCGGAAGTTGGCGACCTCGACAAGCCGAAGCTGGTGTTCTTCTTCGACGAAGCGCACCTGCTCTTCAACGACGCGCCGAAGGAGCTCCTCGACAAGGTGACGCAGGTGGTGCGGCTGATCCGCTCCAAGGGGGTCGGCATCTACTTCGTCACCCAGAACCCGATCGACATTCCCGATGTGGTCCTCGGCCAGATGGGCAACCGCGTCCAGCATGCCTTGCGCGCGTTCACGCCGCGGGATCAGAAGGCCGTCAAGGCGGCGGCCGAGACCTTCCGGCAGAATCCGGCGCTCGATATCGCGTCGGTCGTCACCGAACTGGGCGTCGGTGAAGCGCTGGTGTCGTTTCTCGACGAGAAGGGCATGCCGAGCATGGTCGAGCGCGCCTTGGTTGTCCCGCCGCACAGCCAGATCGGACCGATCACCCCGGAACAGCGCGGCCGGCTGATCACGGGGTCCGCGCTCTACGGGCACTATGAGAAATCACTCGACCGCGAATCGGCGTTCGAAGTGCTCCGCGGGCGGACGGCCGAGGCGGGCGCGGGCGCACCAGCCGGCTCCGGGGCATCAGGGCCGGCGCAGAAGCAGGCGGACTTCGAGGCGAAGCTGCAGGCGCAGCGTGATGCCGCCACGGCCAAGGCCGCCGCCGATGCCGCCAAACATGCGCCGAAGCCGGCGAACTCGATGGGGGGCCTGGTCGAAGCGGCGGCCAAGAGCGCGGTGCGGGCGGCCAGCAGCTCGCTCGGCCGGCAGCTCGTCCGCGGGATTCTCGGCGGCTTGCTCGGCGGCGGCGGCTCGTCGCGGCGCAGCCGTTACTAGTGATGCTGGCCGTGCCTCGCGTCCGAATTCGCCGCTGGCTGCCCGCCGCCGTCGCGCTGACCGCGCTGCTGGCCTGCAATCGCGAGCCGGCGCCCGCTGCCATCGGCCAGCGCGTTGAGTACCGTGGCTACGCGATGACCGTCACCAATGTCGAAAAGGCGGCGGACTTCCCGGGCGCGCGGCGCGCGCGACAAGGGGACACCCTGCTCGCGGTGGAGATCCTGATCGAGAGCCACGCCGCCGGCGTCGCCGTCAGTCCGGCGCATATGTGGGTGGCCGAACCGAGCGGCAAGTCCTTCAAGCCCCACACGACCGGCCGAGCGCCGGTCCTCCAGGAAGCCGTCACGATTCCGGAGGGCGGGCAGGCCCGCGGCTGGCTGACGTTCCAGGTGCCGAATGGCGCCACCGACCTGCGCTTTGTCAACGAGCTGCCCGCAGCGTTCGGCCGCGCGCGCCTCAAGGTCAATCTCGACTAGATTCACGGCGCCCACTGCACCGAACCTGCGGACCGTTCCTGCTGAGCCGGCTCGCGATTCGAAGTTTCTGTCTTGCCTCCATGGCATCGAAGTTGATACGAGATCAGCAGGCGGGGGTGTTCTCCCGCGCACCGACCACGTCAGCCATTTCAAGAACGCGAGAGACGCCATGCCGAAGCAGCCTGCCAGGAAAGCACGCCCGTCGTCGAAGTCCGCCGCTCCAACGAAGCCTTCGGGCCGCGCCCGCGCCACTGCCGCCGACGCCGGCGCGCGCGGCAACGGCGGCGAGACGCATCAGACATCAGCGGTGATGGCGGAGACCTTGACAACCAACCAGGGTATTCCGATCGCGGACAACCAGAATCAGCTCAAGGCGGGACCGCGCGGGCCGGTGCTGCTGCAGGATTTCGTCTTCCGTGAAAAGATCTTCCACTTCGACCACGAGCGCATCCCCGAGCGGATCGTCCACGCGCGCGGGTCGGCCGCCCACGGCTTCTTCGAGCTCTACGAGTCGCTGTCGAGCATCACCCGCGCCGATCTGTTCCAGCGCAAGGGGGAGCGGACGCCGCTGTTCGCCCGCTTCTCGACCGTCGCCGGCGGCGCCGGCTCGGTCGACACGCCGCGCGACGTGCGCGGCTTCGCGGTCAAGTTCTACACCAAGCAGGGCAACTGGGATCTCGTCGGCAACAACATTCCGGTGTTCTTCATCCAGGACGCGATCAAGTTTCCCGACCTGATTCATGCCGCCAAGATGGAGGCCGATCGCGGCTATCCGCAGGCCGCCACCGCGCACGACACCGTCTGGGACTTCATCTCGCTGATGCCGGAGTCCACCCACATGATCAGGTGGGCGTTGTCGGATCGGACGATCCCGCGCTCGCTGCGGACGATGGAGGGGTTCGGTATCCACACCTTCCGGCTGCTCGACAAGGCCGGCAAGTCGACGTTCGTCAAGTTCCACTGGCGGCCGAAGCTCGGCATCCAGTCCACCCTGTGGGACGAGGCAGTGAAGATCGCCGGCGCCGACCCCGATTACCATCGCCGCGATCTCTTCGAAAGCATCGCCAGCGGCTCGTTCCCCGAATGGGAGCTCGGCCTCCAGCTGTTCGATCAGAAGTTCGCCGACAGCCTGCCCTACGACGTCCTCGATGCCACCAAGATCATCCCTGAGGAAGTCCTGCCGATCCGGATCGTCGGCCGGATGGTGCTCGACCGCAACCCCGACAACTTCTTCGCCGAGACCGAACAGGCGGCCTACTGCCCCGCCAACGTCCCGGACGGCATCGACTTCACCAACGATCCGCTGCTGCAGGGGCGGCTGTTCAGCTATCTCGACACCCAGATCAAGCGGCTCGGCGGCCCGAACTTCCATCAGATTCCGATCAACGCGCCGAAGCAGTGCCCGTTCAGCAATTTCCAGCGCGACGGCCACATGCAGGTGTCGACGTTTGCCGGCACCTCGCGGGCGAACTACGAGCCGAACTCGCTCGCCGCCGCCGGCGAACCCGCCGGGCCCAGGGAGAATCCCGGCCTCGGCTTCCGGTCGTTCCAGGCGCCGCCCGAGGGCGACACTCTGCGGATCCGGCCGGAGAGCTTCGCCGATCACTACAGCCAGGCGCGGCTGTTCTTCCGGTCGCTCGAGGCGCCGGAGCAGAACCACGTGGCGTCGGCGCTGGTCTTCGAGCTGTCGAAGGTCGCGCTGCCGCACATCCGCACGCGCATGATGGCCAACCTGCGCAACGTCGACGAGGGGCTGGCGACCCGCGTCGCCTCGGGCCTGGGGATGGACCTGCCGGCGCCGAGCCCGACCGCGGCGCCCGTCCTCAACCTCAATCCGTCGCCGGCGCTGCGGATCGTCGGACGCATGAAGGAGACGCTGCAGGGACGGAAGGTCGGCATCCTGATTGCCGACGGCTCGGACGGCAAGGCCATCGATGCGGTCGTCAAGGCGGTGACGAGCGCCGGCGGCATGCCGCTGGTGATCGCGCCGAAGGTCGGCGGCGCCACGCTCAAGGGAGGAATGAAGCGCGAGGCCGACGCCCAGCTCGCCGGCTCGCCGTCGGTGCTGTTCGACGCGGTCGCGCTGGTGCTGGCCGACGACGCCGCGAAGATGCTGGCCGGTGAGGCCGGGGCGGTGCAGTTCGTGATGGATGCGTTCGGTCACCTCAAAGCGATCGGCCACACCCCGGGGGCCAAAGCGCTGCTCGACAAGGCGGGGGTCGTCCCCGATGCCGGCGTCGTCGCCGCGACCGATGCGGCGTTCGTCAAGGCGGCGGCCAAACGGTTCTTCGATCGTGAGCCGCAGGTGCGGTCCGCCCCCTGACCGCTCCTTTCTTTTCGGGCTGACCGCTCCCGCTGGAGCGGTCGGCCCGGGTCAGCGGGCCTGCACGAAATAGTTCGCCGGGATGCCCGGTTCGCGGCGGGACATCGACGGAAAGGGCCACCGGCCATGGCTCACGTCCGGATCGCCCGGCGAGGCGACTGTCGCCGTCCAGCCATGCTGGCCGAGAAAACTCTCCGCGTCGTCGACGCCGAACCGCCACGGACATCCCGCCGCGGCGAGCTTGCTGACGGAGGCCGCGGTGACGGGCGACGTGAGCATCGCCGTATTCGCGAGGTCGAGTCCGAGCCAGCTGCCGGCGGCTGCGATCTTCCGGATCGACTCGATCAGCGCCGCTGCTGCCGCCTCTTCGAGATAGACCAGCAGGCCTTCGGCGAGGAACGCCGCCGGCCTGCCGGGATCGAAGCCGGCCACGGTCAGTGCGCCGGTCCATGGCGCCGACAGGTCGGCGCGGACAATCCGGCGGTCGCAGCGCGGCCGCGCGCCGGCACGGCTGAGAAGCGGCTCCTTATACGCGAAGATGTCGTCACGATCGACCTCGAACAGTCCGACGCCAGACGGCCAGTCGAGGCGGAAGGCCCGGGCATCCAGGCCGGCGGCGAGGATGACCACCTGGGTCAGCGACCCGGCCCGCACCGCGGCCACCAGGGCGTCGTCGAAATACCGCGTGCGAATCGTCAGGTAGGGATTCGTGCCCGTGTTCTCGGGCAGCCCCATCGCCGCCCGCATCGTGCGCAGGATGGCAAAGCCGGTATCGCCGGCGAGCGCCCTCGCGTATGGATCGCAGTACAGCGGCTCGGCGCTCTCGCTTTCGAGCGCCCGGCTGGCCGCGACCCACAGCGCCGTCGAGCCGCCCGGCGACAGCGCTGAGCCGCCGCCGGGCCACGCCTCCACCGTGGCCGGCGCGGGCTCGAAGACGGTCAGCCGGTTGCCGACCGGATCGGTCGCCGGCAAGCTCTCGCCGACGAAGCCGCGGAGCGTGGCGGCCAGCGCATCACGCACCTCCCGGAACGCCGTCAGCCGCGTCGGCTCATCGCCGTCGACCGCGGCCGGGTCGGGAAAGCTCCAGTGAATTCGCACGGTGCCGGCCGGGAATACGGGGCAGTTCTCGCTGGCGTGGTCGCAGACGGTAATGACGTAGTCGACGCGCTGGCCGTCGAACTCGCGCACGTGCTTCGCGCGATGCCCCGAGATGTCGATGCCGAGCTCCGCCATGACGGCGATCGCTTCCCGCCTGACGGTGCCGGGATTCGTTCCCGCTGAGTGCACCTCGACGCGGCCGCCGCCGAGCGACCGCAGCAGGCCCTCCGCCATCTGGCTCCTCGCCGAGTTGCCGGTGCAGAGGATGAGCACGCGCGGATTCATGACGCTCGCCTCGACCGCATCGCTAGCTGCAGCAGGCCGGACCGCAGCACCCCGCCGCTGGCTTGGTCGCGCGAACGAAGCCGCTGATGAAGGTCCCCTCGACTTCCTGGGCGAGCGCGGCGGCGTCGAGTCCCTGGCCGGCCAGGAAAGTACGCGCATCATCGAGGCTATAGACACGGGTCGCCTCGATCGAGATGTGCTCGAAGCCGGCCTTCGCCAGCTTGCCGACGTACTCGTCCTCGCCAAGCGCGCCGGCGACGCATCCGACCCAGAGCTCCATGTTCTTCCGGATCGCGGCCGGCACGTTGCCGCGAACGACGACGTCGGAGACGGCGAAGCGTCCGCCCGGCTTGAGGACGCGGAAGGCCTCGCTGATGACGCGGTCCTTGTCGCCGGACAGGTTGATGACGCAGTTCGAGATGATGACGTCGACCGAGTCGGCCGGCAGCGGAATGTGCTCGATCTCTCCCTTCAGGAACTCGACGTTGTCGAGCCCGCTGTTGCGGCGGTTCTCCTCGGCGAGCGCCAGCATCTCGTCGGTCATGTCGAGTCCGTAAGCCTTGCCGGCCGGCCCGACCCGCCGCGCCGAGAGCAGGACGTCGATGCCGCCGCCGGAGCCGAGGTCGAGCACCGTCTCCCCGGCTGTCAGCTCCGCCAGCGCGGTCGGATTGCCGCAGCCGAGCGAGGCCTTGAGCGCGAGGTCCGGCACCTCCCCCTCCTGGCTGGCGTCGTAAAGATACGACGTAATCGGATCGCAGGCGGTCTCGAGGCTGCCGCCGGCGCCGCAGCACGAGCTGCCGGCGCCGTTCCTGGCACGAGTCGCCGCCTCGCCATACTTCTCCCGGACCACGTCTTTGATCGGTTCAGTGCTCATGGCATGTCCCTCATCGGCAGACGGCGGAGATTTTCCTCGGCTCGACCGCCTTGTTCCTGGTGCAGCATTCCGCGTAGAGAAACCGCAGCAGCTCGGTGAGCGTGGCGGTGTTCGCCCGGTAGCGGATGAATGCCTTTTCCCGCTCGGCGGTGACGAGCCCGTCGCTCTTCAGCTTCTCGAGATGATGCGACAGCGTCGAGCCGCCGACCCCGGTGTCGGCCTGAATCTCGTTGACGACCATGCCGTCGGGATGGACGGAGAGCAGCAGCCGGATGATACGCAGCCGCGGTTCGGCGCCGAGCGCGGCGAACATGTCGGCGTAGCGGGCGACGTCCGGCGCGGTCGGTATCATATCTACATTTCTACAATACTAGAAATATAAGGTCAAGCGTCCGGCCGACGGCGTACAATCGGATCGGTTGATCCGGGAGCGCGAGGCTCTCTCGACCATCCGCGCCGGCCGCCCGGCTGCGGGCCGGACACACCCACGGAGAAATCGATGAATGTACTGCTGTGGCTGCTGCAGGGACTGCTGGCGCTGGTCTTCGCCGCCCACGGATTGATGCTGCTGTTCCCGCCGGCCGCGATCGCGGCGAAGATGGACGGCATGCTGCCGCGCTGGTTCCAGCTCTTTCTCGGCGTCGCCGAAGTGCTGGCCGCGGTCGGGCTGACGCTACCCGGCGCGACCCGCATCCAGCCGTGGCTCGTCCCGGCGGCGGCCGCCGGCGTTGCCTTCGTCCTGCTCAGCGCCACCGTTTTCCACCTCTGGCGCGGCGAGCTGAGCTCGGCGGTCATCACGGCCGTGCTCCTGGCCATGGCGGTCTTCGTCGCCCACACGCGCTGGCGCCGCGCGCCGATCCGGGACCGTCAGTGAGGTCGTGGTGTGCCGGACCCGCCCGGCGCGCCACCCTCACATATAATTCCCGAATGTCGCGTCCCGCGTTCCCCGTCCTGAAGGTCTCGTTCGAACACAAGCTCGCCGACTACGTCCCGCCGCCGGCCGCCGACGGCGTCCTCGAGGCCAGCGGCGTCATCCCCAAGGGGCCGCACTACTACGTCATCTTCGACAATATCCGGCGGATCGGACGGGTCCATCGCAGCCTGAAGGTCGGCGATCCGCGCCACGGCTGGTTCGGCCGGAAGCGCGACGGCGAGGGCTACGAAGACATCGCCTTCAGCCCGCGGACGCGCCGCTTCTACCTGCTCATCGAAGCGGAGAAGCATCCCGACGGCACCTACAAGGCGATGATCGATGAATGCGACGAGCAGGCCGGCTTCAAGAAGCGGCGCTGGGTCGACATTCCGTTCGAGCGGCGCAACACCGGTCTCGAGGGGCTGAGCGCGGTCCGCTGGCGGGGGCAGGATTTCCTGCTGGCGCTCTGTGAGGGGAATCGCTGCCGCGCCGGCCGCGCCGGCAGCAAGCCCGGCGGCGGGCGCATTCACGTGCTGCAATGCAACGGCGCGCGCTGGCAGTCGATCGCCAAAATCAAGCTGCCGAAGAGCGTCAGATTCGAGGATTACTCAGCGGTCGCGATCCGCGGGCAGCGCATCGCGGTGGTCTCGCAGCAGTCGTCGCAGCTGTGGATCGGCACGCTGCGCTTCGGCGACTGGACCATCGAAGACAACGGCGTCGTCTGCGACTTTCCGCGGAGCAAGAAGGGCAAGATCAAGTACCGGACGGTCGAAGGGCTGGCGTGGCTGACCGATCACTCGTTCGTCTGCGTCTCGGACTACTCCAAGCGGCAGCCGACGAAGCGCGACCGGAAGAAAGACCAGTCGATCCACATCGTCGAGCTGCCGAAGAGCAGAGTGGCGGCGCGAGCCGCCGCCAAGCCGAGGCGCCCGGCGGCGCGCCGCTAGTAGGCGAACGTGCCGAAGAACGACGACCGCTTGTTCGGGTCGCTCCACTTGGTGCCGAGCGCCGAGCCGCTGAATGCGTTCTCGTCGGTCGTACCCATCGCGGCGCCGTCGACGACGGCGAGCGGGTGGAACCACTGCTTGCCGCCGCAGGTCGGGTCGTGGTTCATCTCCCTGGCGACACTCAGGCGGAGCGCCTTCGCGGCGACGCGGATCGTGCCGTGGTCTTCGACGAACTCAATCGGCGTCGGCGTCGTCTCGACGACCGTGCCGAGCACGCCCTTCGAGAACTTGGTCGCCATCGAGACCAGCGCGGCGCGCTGACTCGGCGTGGCGCGCTCGTCGACGAACAGCGCCGAGCGGGTCGCCGCGGTCTCGCCGCCGAACTCACGGATGCCGAGGTTGGTGTCGCCGGCCACCGCCGCCACCACCGACAGGCCGTTCAGTTCGACGCCGGCGAAGCTGCCGCGGGTGACCTTCCACGCGAGCAGCGCCTCGCGGCCGGTCGTGACCGCCTCGCCGTTCATGATGCAGCCGCCGGCAAACACTTCGGCGGTGCGCGCCTCGACGTAGGTGCCGGAAACCGACGAACCGCCACCCGCCACCAGACTGGTGACCGCCAGTCCGACCAGCGCCGCCGTCTGTATCATCCGTTTCATGGCTGCGTTCCTCTTCTTCTAAAACTTGCCGAGAGTTCCCGTTCCGATTGTCGTCATCTGCCGGTGACTACAGGCGGCAGCAGCCGCGTCCATCGCGGCAGAGGTCGGGGCGGACGGGCTGGCCGTCCGGGCCGAAACCGCTCTGAGTGTCGACACACCAGTATGCCGCACTCTCATACGCATCATAGAACGTCGACTCGGCGGGGTCCACGATCGATGACACGAACATGCTCTTGGTGCGCAGGCGCACGCAGTGAAGCCCAACCGTTATTTTTGGCGATGTCAGGGATTCCATGTTCGCTCCACTTCAGACTGTCGTGAGCCCGCCGGCGTGCAGGATCGCGCGTTTGACCGCCGTCCTGGCGACCTGAATCTTGTAGCCGTTCTGGCTGAGCGGCTGGGCGTCGCGGACCGCAGCGTCGGCCGCCGCCGCCGCCGTCTCCTCGTTGAGCGGCTTGCCGACGAGCGCCGCCTCGGCCGCCTTCGACCGCCACGGCACCGGCGCGACCGCGCCCATCACGACCTTCGCCGTCCGGACGTTCGCCCCGGCCATCGTCACGACCACGGTCGCAAACGCGATCGGCCAGTCGTGCGATTCCTTGTAGCGGACTTCGTAGTGGCCGCTCTTGACCGGCCCGGGCGCCGGCAGGATGACGTGCGTCAGGAGCTCGTCCGGCGCGAGGACGTTCTCGACGCGGACGTTCTGCAGCGTCGGCATCGTGAAGTAATCGGCCGCGGGGACGAGACGCTCCCCCTTCGGTCCCGCCAGCCTGAAGGTCGCGCCGTAGGCGACCATCGGCACGGCGAGGCTCGACGGATGGACGATGAAGGTCGGGCCGCCGCCGAAGATGGCGTGGAACTGGTTCTCGCCGGCCGGCGAGAAGCACTGGTTCCCCCCCTTCTTGAAGCAGACGAACTCCTCGTTGCGGTAATACCAGCAGCGCGGCCGCTGGTTCAGGTTCCCGCCGACGGTGCCCTGGTTGCGGATTTGCGGCGTGCCGACCTCGATCGCGGCCAGCGCGATGGCCGGATAGAGCCTGGCGACGTCGGCATGACCGGCGAGATCGGCCATCCGCATCGCCGCGCCGATCCGCAGGCCGCCGCCCGGCGCCGCCGTCACGGCGGCATCGAGCGCCCCCTTGACGTTGACGATCCGGTCGGGCTGCGAGATGTAGTCCTTCAGCCGCGCCAGCAGGTCCTGGCCGCCGCCAAGCGGCATCGCCTTCTCCGGCTCGCTGCTGAGCGCGCCGATCGCTTCTTTTTCGTTCTTGGGATTGACGTACGAAAACGCTTTCACCGCAGTCCTCCTCGCTATGCCCGGCGCTCGGCAAGCGTCCGCAGAATTTTCGCCGGCGTCAGCGGCAGGCTGCGCACCGTCACCCCGATCGCGTTCCGTACCGCGTTGGTGATCGCCGCGGCGGTCGATACCGTCGGTGGCTCGCCAATCCCGACCACGCCGCGCTCCGGCTGATCGACGAGGCGGACGTCGATCTGCGGGATGTCCGACATGCCGGCCAGCAGATACCACTCCATGTTCGGGTTGACCATCTGTCCGGTGTTGCGATCGAGGATGCGGTCCTCGAACAGCGCGAAGTTCAGCGACCCGACGATGCCGCCGTAGACCTGGCTCTCGGCGGTCAGCCGGCTGACGACCAGGCCGCAGTCCTGGATCGCCAGCACCCGCTTGACCTTGACGATGCCGGTCTCGATGTCGACCGCGACCTCGGCGAACTGCACGCCGGAGGTCGTCACCGACGACAGTCCCGGCTGCCAGTTGCCTTCAACCGAGATCGGCTGGGTCGCGAGCAGCTTGCAGGCGTCCGCCCACGACAGCCCCTTGGCCGGGTTGTCGCGAACGTGGATCCGGCCGCCGGCGGCGACGAGCGTCGCCGCCTCGACGCCGAGCGCCGGCGCGACCTTTTCCTTGAGCGCGTCGAGCGCGTTGACCGTGGCGATCCGCACCGCCGGGCTGACCGCCGCGGCGGTCGTGCTGCCGCCGGAGCCGCCGCTGATCGGATACATCGTGTCGCCGATCTCCGGACGAATCGCGCTGACCGGCAGGCCGAACGTATCGGCGGCAATCACCGCGATCATCGTCCGCGTGCCGGTGCCGAGGTCCTGCGTCCCGCAGCGGACGACGACCAGGCCGTCGGAGGAGATCTCGCAGCGCGCCTGCGACGGGCCGCGGCCGCCGCCGCCCCAGGTGTTGATCGCGACGCCCATCCCGGTCTTGATCGGCCCGGGGGTCGGGTCGCCGGTCGGGTGGCGCTTGTCCCAGCCGAACTCCTTCGCGCCGCGCAGCAGGTACGGCCGCCACATCGCGTTCGGCGCTTCGGGCGGCAGGTTCTTGATCCGGAACTCGACCGGATCCATCTTCACCCGGTCGGCGAGCTCCTCCATCAGCACTTCGGTGATGAACGAGCCCTGCGGATGGCCGGGCGCGCGCATCGGCCGCTGCTGGCCGGTGTTGATGTAGACGTCCTTGTGGGTCCGCCGCCGGTTCGGGAACTGATAGATGTACGGCAGCGGGAAGCCGGCGGCGGCGCCGGCGCCGCCGGTGCCCCACGACTCGGCGTCGAACGCCGTCAGCATGCCGTCAGCGGCGACGCCGGCCTTGACCCGGGCGGTCGCCGACGGACGGTTGCCGGTGGCGAGGTGCTCCTCCTTGCGATCGAGCATCAGCTTGACCGGCGCCTTGGCCTCTTTCGCCAGCCGCGCGCAGATCAGCCCTTGCGCGTCGGGCGCCATCTTGCTGCCGAAGCCGCCGCCCATGTACTGGGTGATGACGCGGACGTTCGCGGACGGAATGTTCAGGCCGCTGGCGAAGCCTTCACGCGCGGCGCTGATGCCCTGGGTCGACACCCAGGCGGTCAGATGATCGCCGTCCCACTCGCAGACCGCGCCGTGTGATTCAAGGCAGACGTGGGTGATGACGTGGGTGGCGTAGGTCTCCTCGACGACGTGCGCCGCCTGCTTGAAGCCGGCCGCGACATCGCCGGTCTCCTGCGTCGCGCCGGGCTTGACGTTGCCGCCGTTGAACACCGCCGGCGCGTTGCCGGAGAGCGCCTGGTCGACGAGCGTGATGTGCGGCAGGACGTCGTACTCGACCTTGACGAGGCGCGCCGCATCGATGGCGCGCTCCTCGCTGTCGGCCGCGACCGCCGCGATCTCGTCCCCCTGATACATCACCGTGCTGCGCTCGGCGTTGGCCGGGTCGCGCCAGACAATCGCTGCCTTCACCCCCGGGGCGCGCTGGGCGGCGGACAGATCGATCGAGACGATCCGCGCATGCGGGTGCGGCGAGCGGACGATCCGGCCGTAGAGCATGCCCGGCCGCTTGATGTCGAAGGTGTACTTGGCCCGGCCGGTGACCTTCTCGGGGGCGTCGAGCCGCTTGACCGAGGTGCCGAGCACCGACTGCGGATTCGGCCACGCGTACTTGGGATCGGCCGGCGGCGGTGGCGGCTGCGGCGGGCCGCCGCGGCCCCCCTGATCGAGGACGTCCTTCGGACTAGCCACGCGCCACCCCCTTCACACTCGAGACCGCTTCGAAGATGCGCGAGAACGTGCCGCACCGGCAGATGTTGCCGTCGAGGCCGTGGCGAATCTGCTCGGCGGTCGGCGCCGGGTTCTTCTCGAGCAGGGCGACGCTCGCCATGATGAAGCCGGGGGTGCAGAAGCCGCACATCAGCGCGTCCTTGTCGCAGAACGCCTGCTGGACCGGGTGCAGCGTCGCGCCGTCGGCGAGGCCGTCGACGTTGCGGATCTCCTTGCCCTGGACGTCGATTGCCAGCGTCGAGCAGGAGTAGACGGCGCGGCCGTCGACGATCATCGTGCAGGCACCGCAGGTGCCGCGGTCGCAGACCCGCTTGTTGCCGGTCTGGTCGGCGCGCATCCGCAGCGCGTCGAGCAGCGTCACCCGCGGCTCGAGCATCAGATCGAGCCGCTTGCCGTTAACCAGCAGCCGGACCGGCACCTCGCCGGGGCCCTGCACCGCGGCGCCGGCGGCCTGTGCCGCGGCCTCGGCCGGGCTCGCGGCGGCGGTCACCGCACTGACCACCCCCGCCGATTTGAGAAAGTCCCGGCGCGTGACGGCAAAGCCGCCGGGTTCGTCATCCTTGCGAGCCATCGCTGGTCCTCATGGGGCTCGCGGCCCCGAAAACGCCATTCGAGCCGGCGGGTATCCGCCCGATTATGCCCGATCCCGGACCGCCGCGCGACCCTCTTCGGCACGCCCCCACCCCCCGCCAATGGGGACACTCACCTTTAGCGTAAGTTGTTGAAACGAAAGAGCGAGTGACGAATTCTCACCGGATCAGCCGCGGGCCTGCCCACCGTCGAACCGGGGCCTACCGGCCCTTGAGCGCGCCGCGCAGCTTGTCGGCCAGCGACCCCAGCGACTCGGTCGGCGCCGCCTCCGGCCTGGCCGCATACTCGCGCAATTCCGCCCGCTCGCGCTGTTCGGCGACCGCTTTCCGGCTAAGACGAATGCGGCGGCCGGTGGCGTCGGTCTCGAGGATAACGACCTCGACCTCGCTGCCGACCGGAAATGCCCTGGCCATGTCGGTGTCGCGATCCAGCCCGCTCTCGGCAAACGGCATCAGGCCGGTGCGCCCCGGCGTCAGGAACACGAACACGCCGAACTTCTCGTGGCGCTCGACCTTGCCGGTGACGATCGCGCCGGGCGCAATCTCCCCCTTCGCCGGGACCGCACCCGCCGCCCGGGAGGTGCCGTCGTCGACCAGCGCCACGCCAATGCGCTTCTGGGCGGTATCGATGCTGAGAATCTCGAACGCACCGGTCGTTCCGGCAATCACCGCCTTCGCCCAGCCGCCCGGCCGCCCGGTCGGCGCAAACGTCGACGCGTGCGCCAGCGCCTCGACGCCGGGCTCGAGCTCGACGAAGGCGCCAAAGTCGGCGACCCGTGTCACCCGCCCGGTCCGCACCTGGCCGACCTCGTAGGTCGTGCCGACGGCGCTCCACGGGTCGTCCAGCAGCTGCTTCAGTCCGAGCGCGATCTTGCCGGTGGCGTCGTCGAAGCGCAGCACCTTGACGGTGATCTCGTCGCCGGGAGCGACGATCGAGCCGGGCGTGGCGGCGCGCGACCAGCTCATTTCCGAGACGTGGAGCAGACCCTGGATGCCGCCGCCGAGGTCCACGAACGCGCCGAAGTCGAGCACCGAGGTCACTCGTCCGGCGAGCACCGCGCCGGGGACAATCGACTGGCGCACCGCCGCGGCGCTGACCCGCTGCTCCTCTTCGAGCTGTTTGCGCCGCGACACCACCAGATTCTTGCCGCCGTCCTTGTACTCGATGATCCGAAACAGGTAGACCTTGCCTTCGTGGACGGCGGGATCGGCCGTGCGCACGATATCGATCTGCGAGAACGGGCAGAACGCGCGCTCGCGGGCGATGCGCACCTCGTAGCCTCCCTTGACGGCTTTGTCGACCTTGCCTTCGACCGCCAGCCCGGCCTCGAACGCGTCTTCGAGCTCGCGCTGCGTTTCGGCGTTGCGGACGCCCCGCCGCGACAGCACGATCCCGCCGCTCGTCGACACCACCATCGCCTGGATGCGATCGCCGACTGACACCTCGACGTCGCCGTCCGCATCCTTGAGCTCGGCCAGCTCGATCTGTGCTTCGCTCTTGCCGCCGATACTGACGAAGGCGACGTCCGGCCCGAACGCGACAATCGTGCCCTCGACCGTCTGGCCCCGATCGAACCGGCGAGCCTTGGTGGAGGCCTCGAACATTGCCGCGAAATCTTCGGTCGAATCGCTCGCTTCACGCTCTTCCATAGAGCCATTATCCCCGGCTTTCACCCGGGCGCGGGAACCATCGGCGCCCCGGGGCGGCGCGGCCGGAGAGAGGTTCAGCCGGCGGACGCCGCTCGGAATCGCTTTACAGTCCGAGTTTTCGTTTGAGATACGGCACAGCTTCAGGAAGAGCGTCGGGATCGACGAAGTGACCGCGATCCGCCAACTCGAAGTACGCGCAGCGCAGCTGCGCGGCAATGAAGCGCGGCTCCCTGACCGGGATGTGCGGGTCGTCGATGGAGTGATAAATCGCGATCCACTGCTGGTGGTTTCGAATCCTGTCCCACTGCCACGGCTCGCGGTAGTAGCCGCTCGCGGCTTCGCCGCCGTCCCCCAGATCGGTGTGACAGACGCCGACCAGGATCGACGCCAGCAGCCGGTGGGTCTCGGCATAGCGCATCGCCGCGACCGCGCCGGATGAATGCCCGATCAGCACCGTCTCCTCGTCGGCGCCGAGTTCTTCGAGGAACGGCAGCCAGAATCGCGCACGCGCCTTGACGTTGTCGGGAAACGTCCGGTTCACCACCGCCAGGCCGAGGGCGGCACATTCGCGCTCGACCCTGGGGTACCAGGCATCGGCGGCGGTGCTGCCGCCGTTGCCGTGAATGACGATGACCTGCACGAGCCGATGATTTCACAGGTCGCACCGGGGAATGACGACGGCGGTGCGGATGCTCAACGTTCGGGGACACGCTCAAAATGTCGCCGAATGTATTCGCGCCGCGACCGGCGGATGCGCCTTGGCGCGCCGACGATTTATGATGGTTGGATGACGCGGTCCGGACTCCTTTGCCTGCTCACCGGCGCCCTCCTGACGGTCTCCTGCAGCAAGGCCGCCGCCCCCGGCCTGTCGTCGACGTCGTCTTCATCCGCGACGAGCCCGCCGGCGAGCGGCGTGACGCCGTTCCTGACCGAGGCCAACGCTCGTCTGCTCACGCTCAGCAACGCCGCCAACCAGGCCGGCTGGGTGCAGGACACCTACATCACGGTCGACACGCAGGCGATCTCGGCGCGGGCCGGCGAGGCCTACGTCAATGCGTCAACCGACTATGCCAAGCGGGCCGCGAAATTTCCGCAGGACGCCGGCAGCGAGCAGGAGCGTCGCCAGCTGACCGTGCTCAGGAACTCGCTGGTGATGGCCGGCCCGCCCGACCCGGCGCAGGTGGCGGAGATGTCGACGATCGCGGCGCGCATGGCGGCTGAGTACGGATCGGGAAAGTACTGTCCGCCCGGCAAGAGCGGCGACGGCTGCCTCGACGTCGAAGCGGTGACGAACATCCTCGCCGAGAGCCGCGACCCCAAGGCGCTGCGCGACGCCTGGGAAGGCTGGCAGACGGTGGGCATGCCGATGCGCCAGGAGTTCGCCCGCTTCGTCGAGCTCTCGAACCTCGGCGCCCGGGACGTCGGCTTCGCCGACACCGGCGCGATGTGGAAATCGCGCTACGACATGCCCCCCGAGGCGTTCGCGAAGGAGCTCGACCGGCTCTGGGAGCAGTTGCGGCCGCTCTACCTCGCCCTGCACGCCCACGTCCGCGCCCGGCTGCATGAAAAATATGGCGACCAGGTGCCGCTCGACGGCCCGATCCCCGCCCACCTGCTCGGCAACATCTGGGCGCAGGACTGGCGGAACGTCTACGACCTCGTCGCGCCAAAGATCGGTCCGCGCGAGGTCTCGCTCGACACAATCCTGCAGCAGCGCAAAATTACGCCGCTCGAGATGGCGCACATCGGCGAGCGCTTCTTTACCTCGCTCGGCTTCGCGCCCCTGCCGGCGACCTTCTGGGAGCGATCGCTGTTCGTCAAGCCGCGCGACCGCGAGGTCGTCTGCCATGCGAGCGCCTGGGACATCAATAACGCGGACGATGTGCGCATCAAGATGTGCATCGACCCGACCGCCGAGGACTTCACGACCGTCCACCACGAGCTCGGCCACAACTTCTATCAGCGGGCGTATGCGACGCTGCCGATGATCCTCCGCGACAGCGCCAACGACGGCTTTCACGAAGCGATCGGCGACACCATCGCGCTGTCGGTGACGCCGGAATATCTCGTCACCATCGGCCTGCGCGACACCGCCCCCGATGCCAGCGGCGACATCCCGCTGCTGCTCAATAAGGCGCTTCAGAAGCTCGCGTTCCTGCCGTTCGGGCTGCTGGTCGATCAGTGGCGGTGGCAGGTGGTCAGCGGCCAGTCCCGGCCGGACCACTACAACAATGCGTGGTGGGACCTGCGCGAGCGTTACCAGGGCGTGCGGGCGCCGTCGCCGCGCGGCGAAGAGTTCTTCGATCCAGGGGCGAAGTATCACGTCCCGTCCAACACCCCGTACGCGCGCTACTTCCTCGCCGCGGTGCTGCAGTTCCAGTTCCACCGCGCGCTCGCGAAGGAAGCCGGATGCACGCTGCCGCTGCACCGCTGCTCGATTTACGGTAACGCCGCGGCCGGCGCGCGGCTGCAGAAGGCCCTGGCGATGGGCGCCTCACGCCCCTGGCCGGACGTTCTCGAGGTGCTGACCGGCCAGCGCGAGATGGACGCCAGTGCGATGGCGGAGTATTTCGCGCCGCTCAAAAGCTGGCTGGACGAGCAGAACCAGGGCCGTAAGGTGGGGTGGTAAGGGCGACCGCGGCACGGGTTCGGAGTGCCGGTTTCAGAGTTTCGCTGGCGGCAACCGCCCCAGCGCTTCCGTATATGTAGCCCGACAGGTAAATCATGCAGACGACGATTGCTGACCTGCTCCATCTCGCCTCCCCCGCGGTGGCGATCGCCTTTGTGGACGAGCCCCCGGCGGGCGTGGCGCACGTTGCCGATATCGAGCCGGCGGGATGCGGGTACTGGCGGCGCGCCGCCGACGGCGAGACCTTCTACACGCTGCCGGCCGATCACACCCGATGTGCGGTCGGCGCCCATACGCATAACGTCACGCTGTCGCCGGCCGAACAGCAGGAGCTGACCGGGCTGATCGAAACGATGGTGGGGCTCTCGTATCTGAAGATGGAAGAAGTGCCGGCGATCCCGACACGGCGGACGCCGCTGCGGGTCGCGGTCTATGCCCCGCTGCAGGACACACCGGTGGTGCCGGACGTCGTCCTGATCCGCGGCAACGCGCGCCAGCTGATGCTGCTCTCCGAGGCGGCGCAGCGCGCCGGCGTCGCCGGCAGTACCGCCGCGATGGGCCGTCCGACCTGCGCGGTACTGCCCGAGGCGATCAACAGCGGTCGCAGTGCCGCGAGCTTCGGATGCATCGGCAACCGGGTCTACACCGGTGCGAGCGACACCGACGCCTACTTCGCATTCCCTGGCGCGCACCTCGGCGCGATCGAGGAGCACCTGGCCGTGATCGTCCGGGCCAACGACGCGCTTGAGGCGTTCCACCGCGGCCGCGCGGGGGCCGCGCCGGCGGCCCGCTGAGTGACCCGACTCTAAGGCGGGTGTGACGCGGCGCCGGCCGCTCGTCGAACCGGATTGGACGCGCCTCCCGGGCTACCGCCATGTCCCCCCGGCCCTCTGGGCAGATGCGCGCTGGCTCCGAGCGAGTCCTCTCGGCCGGCCGCGCCGCCGTCGCGGTCGTCGCCGAGGATTTAGGGGGCGCGTACGCCGCGGGGCGGGCCTGATCCGCGGCGGTCGATTGGCTGCTCGGTCATGAAGAGCGCGGCGGCGCACCGCGGGCCTTGGGCGGTCGTAGTGGTGTGCCATGCAGGTACTTGCATGTTCTGTTTAAGAACACTTAGCGTAAGTCACTAGCCTGCAGTCGCTTATGACAGATTCTGCGTGTTCTGTTCCCCAAACGGAACACTATCCGGCGGCCGCCCCGTTTAGCGCAGACTCGGGAGATACAGACATCTCCCTACTCGACAGGCAGTTACGGGGCTCCAGCCGAGCTGGCGAGGCGATTGCGGAGGCGCTCACCCTATTGGCCGAGCTCTGGTGCTCGCGCACTACGGCTCGGGCGTCCAGAGGCCGCACATTTCGTGGCGTCGGGCCACCGTACGCGAGGCAGCTCCGTCTGTCGTTGGCAGCTCCATCGACGCGGTGAAGGGCGATCATGATGAAGCTTCAAGCCAACGCCGCATTGCAGGACACGAATCGCAAGCCGTCCGTCAGCCTGATCCACAAGTCGGCGGCCGCCATCGTCGACGGCAACCTCGCCTGCGCTAGCGATCACCTGATCTTGGCTAATCGCCTGGTCTCGGGAACTCTGGCCGACCTGTGGAGCGTCGGCCGTTCCGGCGGATCCTCTTGGCGTTCCCAGTGATCACGACCCGCGTCCAGGGGGGCGCTGCTGGCAACCAGCCGGCCGTCGAGCTTCCCGGTCCCGCGGTCTGGGCGCCTTCACCGATCCGGCTGCGCGGCCCGCTGCCGCGTCTGTCGGACGGACGGGTCACCGTTCGTGCCCTGACGGCGGCGGACGCGCCGGCGCTGCTCGCACAGGTCGGCAGTCCGGCGAGGCTGCCCCATGTCGCCGCCGGCCCCCGCTCGGTCGAGGAAGCCCGCAGCTTTATCCGCTGGACACACGCGCAGCGCGCCCGCGGCCGTCACCTCTGTTGGGGCGTGGTGCCGCCGGACGGCCGCCACGCCGTCGGGATGGTGCAGGTCTGGCCGATCGAACACGGCTTCTCGACTGCCGAGTGGGGATTCGCGGTCGGCGCCGGATTCTGGGGCACCGGGCTGTTCCCGGCGGCCGCCGGCCTCGTCCTTCACTACCTCTTCGCGACGGTGGGCGTGCGACGTCTCGAGGCCCGTGCGGGCGTCGGCAACGGCCGTGGCAACAGCGTCTTGAGGAAGCTGGGCGCAACTCCCGAAGGTCTCCTCCGGAGCGGGCTGCCGCAGGTCGCCGCGTCGCAGGATCACGTCATGTGGTCGCTGCTGGCCGGCGAATGGTTCGCGGAGCATCAGCGATCGGATGGCTGCACGGCGGTGGTACATGAGCGCTGACCGGACCAGCCTGGTGGCGTCCGCGGCGGCGGGACGGCCTGCCGGGTCGGCCACCCCCGCCTTGGCACTGTTCGTGGCGGCGGTGGCGGCGGCGGGCGGCGTGATCCTCGTCCGTGCGGCGCTCGCGCTTCCCGCGGCGCTCGACGCCGGCTGGGGGTGGTGCGCGGTACTCGCGCTGGCAACGATCGTCGCCGGTCAAGTCAAGATCAATGTCCCGGGGCAGCCCGCCACGGTCTCGGTCTCCGAGTTTTTCGTTTTCACGATGGTGCTGCTGTTCGGACCGGCGCCGGCGGTACTGGCGGTTGCCGTGGACGGCCTGTGGACGTCGCTGACGCAGCAGGACCGGCGGTGGTACCGCGCGCTGTTCAATATTGCCGAACCGGCGATCGGCGCGTGGGCCGCGGGGAACGCCTACCTCGCCGTCCTGGGGCCGGCGGAGGTCACCGGCGGCGAGACCCGAGCTCTGGTTGCGGTGCTGGTCATGGCGATGACGTTCCTGGCCTCCAACAGCGTCCTGACGGCGATCGCGGTGGCGCTCGAGAACCGGACGTCGGCATTCGAGGTCTGGAGGCGTCACGCCTTCTATCTGGGGGTCAACTACTGCTCGGCCGCGGCGCTCGCGATGCTTGCCGTCGAGTCCCACCTCCGCCCCACCGTCGTGGCGCTCATCGCGCCGTTGCTGGTCCTGTCGTACGTCACCTGCCGGGCGGTCGCGAGCCGGGTCGAGGAATCACGGCGGCACATTGCCGAGGTCGAGCACCTTTATCAGGCGACGATCGAGACGCTGGCGATTGCTGTCGACGCCAAGGATGAGGTCACCCACGGCCACGTTCGCCGCGTCCAGCGCCATGCCGTCGCGACGGCGCGAGCGCTCGGTATCACCGAGCCGATCGAGATCAAGGCGATCGAAGCCGCGGCGCTGCTCCACGACGTCGGCAAACTGGCCGTACCCGACTACGTGCTGAACAAGCCGGCGGCGCTGACCCGATCGGAATTCGAACAGATCAAGCAGCATGTCGATACCGGCGCGACCATTCTGCGCGCCGTCGAATTCCCCTATCCGGTCGTACCGATCGTCCTCGGCCATCACGAACAATGGGACGGTCGCGGCTATCCGGCCGGTCTCGCCGGTGAGGCGATCCCGATCGGCGCACGCATCCTGAGCGTGGTGGATTGCTTCGACGCCGTTACATCCGACCGTCCGTACCGGCGGAAGCTGAGCGACGAAGAGGCGATCGCGATCCTCCAGTCCCGCGCCGGCACGATGTACGATCGCCGCGTCGTCGACGCTTTCATCGCGATGGTACCGGCGCTGCGCCGCGAGGACGCGGCCCTCGACCAGGCCGCCGTCCCGCCGCTGGCCGCCTTCACAAACAATGAATCGGTCGGCGACGGGCGCGCGACGCCGGAGACGGAGGCGGTCAGCCGGCAGCAGCTGGCGCAGGCGGCGCCGGCGGCACTCGACCGGCTCGGCCGCGAGCTACCAGCCGCTGAAATCTGTCTGCTTGCCACCGCCGGTGGTCGCCACGCACTGACGATCGTCCAGGCCACGCCGCTGGTGCGCGGCATCTGCGAGACCGTGGCCCTGCCGCTCGGCGAAGGCGTCTCCGGGTGGGTGGCGGCGCACCGCTACCGGATCGTCAATTCCGACCCGACCCTCGACCTGGGCGACGCGGCGACGAGCCTCGGCCTGCGATCCTGCATGAGCGTGCCGGTCTTCGCGTTCGGGGCGCTCGCCGGCGTGCTGTCGGTGTTTCTTCCCGAGCCTGGCGGCTTCCGCGATCGTGAAGTGCGGCTCGTCGGCTTGGCGGCCCAGGAGATCGGCATGGCGATCGCCCTGGCCGAGCACGGCTGGCGTGACGATCGGCTCGACGCCGTCGCCGTCGGCTGGTGACCACCGCGCTGCCACCCAGGCCTCGATCCGTCCAGCCCGCGCCACTCATTTGACAGCACCGCTCCAGGGTGTATGCTGGCCGCTACTAGACTGATCGGTCTAGTCATGGCCAACCCGGTTCCTCGAGGAGAGACAACCATGCGAGTGGCGAAAGACAGCGTCGACGTCAGAATGGACATTCCGGGGGCGGTGATCCGCCAGCGCACCGAGTTCGGCGACGTCCGCGGCTTCGACACAATCAGCGGCGAGTACTTCACGCTCGCGGCGGGCGTGGATACGACGCCGCTGTTTGTCGGGCTGGAAGGCGATCTCTGCCTGTGCCCGCACTGGGGCTTCGTGCTGCGCGGCCAGCTGACGACGACCGACGCGCACGGCGCGCGGGAGACGGTCGGCGCCAACGACCTGTTCTACTGGCCGCCCGGACACAACGTCAAGGTCGACGCCGACGCCGAGATCGTGATGTTCAGTCCGCAGCGCGAACACAGCCACGTCATCAACCACATGATCGAGAAGGTCAGCGGCTAGCTGGTCTCCCGGGAAACGGGTTGCGGGGCGGCCCGCTTCCTGGGATGCTTTGCCCGACTTTCGATATGCCGACGACACATCCGACCAAACAGCGCCTGATCGACGCCGGGCTGTCGATGCTGCTGGAGCACGGCTACCACGACCTCGGCATTCAGGCGCTGCTGGCCGAAACGCGCACGCCCAAGGGGTCCTTCTACCATCACTTCAAGGACAAGGAGGACTTCGCGCTGCAGGTCATCGACCAGTACATGGCCCAGGTGCACCAGGGGCTCGATGTCTGCCTCAACGACGAAACCCGTCCGCCGCTCAGGCGAATCCGCCGCTTCTTCGAACTGACCCAGCAGACCTACCGGACGGAAGGCTACATGGGCTGTCTGCTCGGCGGGCTGGGGCAGGAACTGTCAGGCGTCAGCGAGGTGTTCCGGCGGCGGATCGAGGGATGTTTCACCGACATCGCTGGACGGATTGCCGTCTGCCTGGAAGAAGCCCGGCGGCAGGGGGACATTCGCGCCGACGCCAACCCGCGGCGGATGGCCAGCCTGCTGGTCGACTGCTGGGAGGGGGCGGCGCTGCGCAGCCGACTGCGCGGCAATGCGACGCCGCTGACGCCGATGCTCGATTTCTACTTTCAGTCGGCGGCCGGCCGCTGACCCTCAACGCTTGGGGAAGCACCGCGCCGGTCCGTCACCAGTAGAGGACTCCGATGACCATCCTCGCCCTGCTCTCTGCTGTCGCGCTGCTCGCTCCGCTGGCAGCTGGCGCCGATTCCGACCCGCTGTCGGTCTATCGCTGGACGAACCGCCTGCTGGTGCTGTACGTGCCCGACACCGCGGCCGGCCAGGCGACGCTCGCGTCCTTCCGGGCAGCGCTCGCCGACCGCATGACGGACGTGCTCGACCGCGACCTGCTGATCGTTCCGGTCGGCGACCTGCCGCGGGCCGGGGACACGCCGCCGCCCGCGGTCGATCTCGGCGTGCCGGAGCGCGCCGCCGTGCGCCGTCAACTCGGGCTGGCCGGTCGCGGCGCGCAACTCGTACTGATCGGCAAGGACGGCGGAGTGAAGACGCGGCAAGCGGGCGAGGTCTTTGACCTGAAACCTCTTTTCGAACTGATTGACAGCATGCCCATGCGCCGGACGGAAATGCGGCAACGGTGACGGCGGCGGATTGGCGGCGCACCTGATCGCGCGCCTCCGATCCCGGAATCCAGGGACGACCTCGAAGAACCGGTACTTTCAGTCGGCGGCCGGTCGTCGGCCGTCCGGCCAGGGCGGTGGAACGGATACGATAGAGCGAAGATGCGAATCTTTCGCTCTCCGGGCGTTGGCATCGCCGTCGGCGTGCTCATCGTCGCGGGCGTGATTGCCGCCGTCCGGGCCCGCGGACCGGTCGTGGCGACGGCCATCGCATCGAGGACCGACCTCGAACAGCACGTGATCGCGAGCGGCCGGGTACGCGTCGTGACGCGCGTGCAGCTGTCGGCGCAGATTGCCGGGCGGGTGATGAGCGTCCGGGCCGTCGAGCGCAACCTCGCCTGGATTCGGTTCGGTCAACAGGCTCGTGCGTCGGCGGACGCGTATCCGCGCGCGATCTTCGACGCGGCGGTTGATTACATCGCGCCGGCGATCGATCGGCAGCGCGGCAGCATCGAAGTGCGGCTCCGCGTTCCCGAGCCGCCGGACTTTCTCAAGCCGAACATGACCGTGTCGGTCGATGCTCGCAGCCGCACATCACGGTGAGATGCGCGCGAGGGCGGAGGCGCTGCTCGACGACGTCGGGCTGTCCGATCGCGCGAACTACAAGACAAACGATCTGTCGGGCGGGCAGCAGCAACGCGTCGCCATCGCGCGGGCGCTCGCGCACCGGCCGCGGCTGGTACTCGCCGACGAGCCGAGCGGGAACCTCGACACGGTGTCGTCTGACGAGATCTTCGAGCTGATGCGGCGCTTCAACCGCGAGTTCGGCACGACGTTTCTGGTGGTGACTCACGATTCGCGCATTGCCGATCGCTGCAATCGCATCATCGAGATCGTCGATGGGCTCGTGACCAGCGACCGGCCCGTTCGGCAGCCTTCCCAGCGATCCCGTCCCGACACCTCACCGGAGGACATTCCATGACACGTCTGCCGCTGTTCGTCTCGCTGCTCCTCGCGACCGCGCTGCTGAGCGGCCAGGACCATCCGCCGTTCCAGCACGACTTTCCGGTCGACGAGTTCGTGCAGCGGCGCGGCCTGGTCATGGAGGCGATCGGCACCGACGCCATCGCCATCGTCCAGGGCGCGCCCGGGGTCGACGGCTTCAAGGTCTTCCGCCAGTCGAACGAGTTCTACTACCTCACCGGGCTGGAGAGCCCGCATGCCTACCTGGTGCTCGACGGACGGACCCGGCGGACGACGCTCTACCTCTCTCATCGGAACGAGGCGCTCGAGCGGAGCACCGGCACGGTCTGGTCCGTCGAGGACGCCGATGAGGTGAAACGCCTCACCGGCGTCGACGCGATCGCCCCCGTGGAGCTGCTCGCACGCCAGTCCTTTGGCGCGATGCTGCGGCCGCCGCGCCCGGTGCTGTATGTCCCGTTCAGCCCGGCCGAGGGGGAGGCCCAGAGCCGCGACGAACGGCTCGCCCATCAGGCCGGCGTGGCGGGCGACCCATGGGACGGGCGGCCGTCGCGGGAGGCGCACTTCCTGCGGCTGCTCGCCGACCGCTTCCCGGCGCTCGAACGACGCGATCTCACGCCGATCCTCGACACGCTGCGGTTCACCAAGAGCCCGCGCGAAATTGCGCTCATCCGCAAGGCCTCGGTGCTGGCCGGGCTCGGGCTGCTGGAAGCCATGAAGAGCACGCGGCCGGGCGTCTTCGAGTACCAGGTGGCCGCCGCCGCGCGGTTCACCTTTCTGGCCAACGGCGCGAGGTTCGAAGGCTACAACCCGATCGCCGGCGGCGGCACCAACGCCTGGATGGGCCACTACTCACGGAACCTCGATCCGCTGAAAGCCGGGGACACGGTGCTGATGGACTACGCGCCCGACCTGCGGTACTACACCAGCGATGTCACCCGGATGTGGCCGGTCAGCGGCACCTATACCGACGCGCAGCGCACGCTGGCGAGTTTCGTCCTCGCCTACCGGGCCGCCTTCTTCAATTACATCAGGCCGGGCGTCACGCCGGACGAGGTGCTGGCGCGTGCGCGACGAGACATGGAAAAGGTGCTGGCGAACACCCGGTTCGCGAAAGGCAGCCATCGGAAGGCGGCTGAGGAGATGCTGTCGTTTCGCGGTCACCTTCAGCATCCGGTCGGGATGACGGTGCACGATCCCGGCGCCATCTGGGGCCGGCCGTTCGAGGAAGGTGTGGTCTTCACGGTCGACCCGATGATGTGGATCCCGGACGAGAAGTTGTACGTCCGGATGGAGGACACCATCGTCGTCACCAGGGACGGCATGGAGAACTTCACCGACTTTCTCGCCAGCACACCTGCGGAGATCGAGGCGGTGATGAAACAGGAAGGAGTACTGACACGAGTCGCGCGTCTGCCGTGACCGCCGGTCAGTCGGGAGAAGCGACAGCCCATGTGACTACGACCGCCGGCTTCATTTCTGACGAGATCTTGTCTTTCGCGGCGATGAGGTCCGCGCCTCGACCGGACGCCACCGCCAGTTCCGGATCTCGGGGAGGTCCTCGCCGTGCTTGTCGATGTGGCGCTTGTGCTCGAGCAGCTTGTCGCGAATCGCCTGCTGGGCGTAGGCGGCGCGCGCACCGAGCGCCGGCACCCGGTCGATGACATCGGAAACGAGGTGGAACCGATCAAGATCGTTGAGCACGACCATGTCGAAGGGGGTCGTCGTCGTGCCCTGCTCCTTGAAGCCGCGGACGTGCAGGTTGTGATGATTGGTGCGCCGGTAGGTCAGCCGGTGAATCAACAGCGGGTAGCCGTGAAAGGCGAAGATGATCGGCTTGTCGGTCGTGAACAGCACGTCGAATTCCTTGTCGCTCAGCCCGTGCGGATGCTCGCTGTGGGGCTGCAGCTTCATCAGATTGACGACGTTGATGACGCGAACCTTGAGGTCGGGAAAATAGCCGCGCAGCAGCTGGACCGCGGCGAGCGTCTCGAGCGTTGGCACGTCGCCGCAGCAGGCCATGACGACATCCGGCTCCCCCCCCTGATCGTTGCTGGCCCACGGCCAGATGCCGAGGCCGGCGGTGCAGTGCGTGATCGCCTCGTCCATGGTCAGCCACTGCGGCGACGGCTGCTTGCCGGCGACGACGACGTTGACGTAGTCGCGGCTGCGCAGGCAATGGTCCGTCACGGTCAGCAGCGTATTGGCGTCGGGCGGCAGGTAGACACGGATCACGTCTGAGGTCTTGTTGGCGACGACGTCGATGAAGCCCGGGTCCTGGTGGCTGAAGCCGTTGTGATCCTGCCGCCAGACGTGCGATGTCAGCAGATAGTTGAGCGACGCGATCGGCCGGCGCCAGGGAATTTCGTTGCAGACCTTCAACCACTTGGCGTGCTGGTTGAACATCGAATCGATGATGTGGATGAAGGCCTCGTAGCACGAGAAGAAGCCGTGGCGGCCGGTAAGCAGGTAGCCTTCGAGCCAGCCCTCGCACTGGTGCTCGCTCAACATCTCCATGACGCGGCCGTCCGGCGCAACGTGATCGTCGCCCGGCAGGATTTCGGCGGTGGAGCAGCGGTCGGTCACCTCGAACACCGCGTTCCACCGGTTCGAGGCCGTTTCGTCAGGGCTGAAGACCCGGAAATTGTCGACGTTCTTCGTGATCACGTCGCGGATGAACTGGCCCTGCACGCGCGTCGCCTCGGCGTCGACGGCGCCCGGCTGCGGCACCGTCACGGCGTAGGCGCGGAAGTCCGGCAGCCGCAGGTCGCGCAGCACAAGGCCGCCGTTGGCGTGCGGATTGGCGCTCATCCGCCGCTCCCCGGCCGGCGCCAGGGCGGCAAGCTCGGGGATCAGCCGGCCGGTCTTGTCGAACAGCTCCTGTGGCCGGTAGCTCTTCAGCCACCGCTCCAGAATCCTGACGTGCCCCGGCCGGCTCATGTTGCCCATCGGCACCTGGTGCGAGCGGAAGGTGCCCTCGGTCTGCTTCCCGTCCACCACCTTCGGTCCGGTCCAGCCCTTGGGCGAGCGGAGAATGATCATCGGCCAGAGCGGGCGCGCCTGGAACCCCTTCGTGCGGGCGTCCCGCTGGATGCGCTGGATTTCGGCAACTGCCGTGTCGAGAGTCGCGGCCATCAGCTGGTGCATGGCCATCGGGTCGTCCCCCTCGACGAAATGCGGCCGGTAGCCGTAGCCGCGAAAGAGCGCCTCGAGTTCGCCGTGGGGGATCCGCGCCAGCACCGTCGGCCCGGCAATCTTGTAGCCGTTCAGATGCAGAATCGGCAGCACGGCGCCGTCGCGGACCGGATTGAGGAATTTGTTCGAGTGCCAGCTGGTCGCGAGCGGACCGGTTTCGGCCTCGCCGTCGCCGACGACACACGCGACGAGCAGGTCGGGATTGTCGAAGGCGGCGCCGTAGGCATGGGACAGCGAGTAGCCGAGCTCGCCGCCCTCGTGAATCGAGCCCGGCGTCTCCGGCGCGACATGACTCGGAATGCCGCCGGGGAAGGAGAACTGGGTGAACAGCCGCTTCATCCCCTCCTCGTCCTGGGAGACATACGGGTAGACCTCGCTGTAGGTGCCCTCCAGATAGGTGTTGGCGACGACCCCCGGACCGCCGTGGCCGGGGCCGGCGACGTAGATCACGCTCAGATCGTTTGCCTTGATGGCGCGGTTCAGATGGGCATAGATGAAGTTCAAACCCGGCGTCGTCCCCCAGTGACCGAGCAGGCGCGGCTTGATGTGCGCCAGGGTGAGCGGCTTTTTCAGCAGCGGGTTGTCGTAGAGATAGATCTGCCCGACCGAGAGGTAGTTCGCGGCGCGCCAGTAGGCGTCGATCTGCTGAAGCAGTTTGGGCGCCAGGGTATTGGTCTTCATGGTTCGTAGCTGCTCCACTCGTGCAGGACGATGAAATTACAGGTCATGGATCACGGCGGGAGGAAGGGCGGCCCGCACCCCCGTGGTCACGAGGTTAGCCGCGGCTGCCGTGGCGCTCGCCAACGCGGCGCACGGCGCGCGCAATCATCAGCTCTTCGTCCGTGCGAATGACGCGAACGGTGGCCCGGCTGGCGTCCGTCGAGATCACGCCCGCCGCCTCGGCGTTGCGCGACGCGTCCAGCTCGATGCCGAGGAAGTCCAGTCCG
>JANMWI010000006.1:0-2187 GCA_031393955.1 Acidobacteriota bacterium | reverse complement strand
GGCGATCGAGCTGAAGCCGTCAGGCAAGGGCTACAAGGTCACCGCGTTCGGCAGCGAGTCGGTCCCGCCCGACAGCATCGTCGACGGCGCGATCATCGACGGCGGCGCCGCCGGCGGCGAGGGGACGATGGAGGTCCTGCTCGTCGCCGCCAAGAAGGAGAAGATCGCCGACTACACCGGCGTCATCACCCAGGCGGGGCGGTCGGCGGTGGTCGTCGACGTCGACGCCTTCGCGCTGCAGAACGCCTACGAAGCCAATTACGGCATCGAACCGGAGGGCGTCGTCGTGCTGCTCAACGCCGGCGCCAGCGCCACCAACATCAACATCCTGAATGGCGATCAGTCGGTGTTCACCCGCGACCTGTCGATCGGCGGCAACGCCTATACCGAGGCGCTGCAGAAGGAGCTGAACCTGCCGTTCGACCACGCCGACCAGCTGTAGCGGGGCGGCGCGGTCGACGGCGTCACTTACGACGAAGCCCGGCCGGTGCTCCGCGCCGTCACCGAGAACGTGATGCTCGAGATCCAGAAGACGTTCGACTTCTTCAAGGCGACCGCCGCGTCGGACCGCATCGACCGGATCATGCTGAGCGGCGGCGCGTCGCGCGCCGAGGGTTTCGCCGAAATGCTGACCGAACGCTTCGCGGTACCGATTGAAGCGCTCGATCCGTTCAAGCGGGTCACCTTCGACACCAAGCGCTTCAAAGTCGAGTCGAGCGCGGACGTCGCACCGACGGTGGCGGTCGCGGTCGGCCTCGCGCTGCGCCGGGCCGGGGACCGATGATCCGCATCAACCTGCTCGCCGTCGAACGCGAGCGCGCGCGCCGGACGGTGCTGATTCCGGCGGCGCACCGCGTCACGATTGCCGCCAGCCTGATCATCATCGTTACGGCGCTGGTCATCGGCTGGTGGTTCTGGTCGCTGCGGCAGGCCTCGACGAAGCTCGATCAGGACATCGCCAGCGGGGAAGTCGAGGCCCAGCAGCTGCGGTCGGTGCTCGCCCAGGTCCAGAAGTTCGAGGCGCGCAAGGCGCAGCTGCAGCAGCGCGTCACGATCATCGAGCAGCTGCGGCGCGGCCAGACCGGCCCGGTGCACGTGCTCGACGAAATCAGCAAGGCGGTGCCGGATCGGCTGTGGCTGACCACGTTGACGCAGAAGAACGACGACTTCGTGATCGAGGGGATGACGACGTCGCTGCAGGAGTTGTCGACGTTCGTGGCCAACCTCGGCACGAGCCGCTGGTTCAAGAAGCCGGTCGACCTCGTCGACAGCCAGGCGCAGTCGGACAAAGAGGGAGACCTCTTCAAGTTCACGGTCAAGGCGACTTTCAACAACCCGGATGGCGCGCCGGTGGCGGCGGCGCCGGCCGGTCGCGGACGCGCCGGCGGCGCGGCGCAGTAACCGGCGATTGCACGTTCGATAGGCAGCAGGACACCCATGGAACTGTCGCTCAGCAAGCTCCCCTGGCACGCGCAAGTCGGCGCGTTCGTCGTCGTGGCGGGGCTCGCCATTTTCGGCTTCTGGTACTTCTACGTCTCCGACGTCGAGGCGGAGATGGCGACCCGGCAGGCGCGCCTCGTGACGGTCCGGGAGGACGTCGCCAAGGGGATCGCGACGGCGCGGCGGCTGCCGCAGTTCGAGGCCGACGTCACCGCGCTCGAGTCCCGGCTCGACAGCCTGCGGGCGGTGCTGCCGGAGGAAAAGGACGTCGCCGACATCCTGCGCCGTGTGCAGGGCCTGGCGACGCAGTCGAACCTGACCATCCAGCGCTTTACCCCGCAGGATCCGAAGCAGGAAACGATGTACGCCGCGCTGCCCTACAAGGTGAAGGCCGAAGGGACGTTCCACGACCTCGGCTTCTTCTTCGACCGGATCAGCAAGTTTCCGCGAATCATCAACGTCAGCGACATCACCATCAAGGCCAAGGCGACCCCGGACGCGCGGGCGACGGTCGAGGCCGAGTGCACCGCCACCACCTTCGTCCTCCAGGAAGGGGCCGCGCCGGGCGCCGGCCGCGGCGGCCGCGTCGTGCCCAAGCAGCCCTCAGTCAAATGAGTGAACTCACCCGCTCCGTATCGGGATGGCGCACGCTGGCAATCGCCGGCCTGACGCTGACGATGGGCGCCGCGCTGCTCGGGCAGACGCCCGCACCGGCGCCGCCGCCGCCGGCCGCCGTGGCCCCCGCGC
>JANMWI010000062.1:0-17752 GCA_031393955.1 Acidobacteriota bacterium | reverse complement strand
CGCCTGCGCGGCCGGCGGCGGCGTGCCCCCCTGCGGCGGCGTCTGGCCCGCCACCAGGACGGCCGCGGTCGCCGCAAACGGAACGATTCTCAACAACACCCTGCCCGCGATCCGCATCAGCCCCTCTTTTCGACGCTCGACAGTTGGCGAGTTCCCGCAGTCCGGCCCGGCGCTCGCGCGCCGCGCCGCGGCTGATGATACCCGTATCGCGGGTCCGGGCAGAAATGCCGGCGGAGTGGACCAGGCGCGCGAGCTAGCGCGGCCAGCCGTCGAGCGTTGCCGTGACGACGCCGCGCAGGTCGGATTCCGCCTGCGGGGTAAACGGCGAGGTCTTCGGCTCGTAACCCCCTTCCGCGAACGCCGCCGCCGTCGGCAGGTAGCCGAGCCAGCCGTTGGTGTAGCCGAAGTAGATCGTCCGGCCAAACGGCGACCGGGCGCGGATCTCCATCGCGATCTCGCAGAAGAGCTCCACCGGCGCCGACCAGATCAGCGTGTCATTAATCCGCAGGAACCGGAGCGGCAGCCGGACCATCGCGCGGCCGTCAGCCGGCGCATACGCCGCCATCTCGGCCGGCCAGTCGAGGCCCGGCCGGCGCGGCGTCTCGACCACGCGCTCGGCGGCGCGCATCACGACCTCGCTCGTGCCCGATCCGATCGTCGCCAGCGCGGCGAGGATGCGATCGCCAAGCAGGACCCGGAACTGCGACAGATGTCCGGCCTTCGCACTCGGATACACCGAATAGATCGGCGCGATGTTGCCGGCCGCACCGTTGACATAGAGGACCGGCGCGCCGAGCTTCTCCTCCAGGTAGCTGGTCACCACACCGGGGCCGTCGCCGCTGATGCTGAGATTGTCCCCGTTCATGACCGTGCCGTGCATCGCGTAGTTGGCGACGAGCGCAATCAGGCCGCCGTCGGGACGCGTCACCCTGATCAGGTTGATCTGCCGATCGACCGGTCCCTCTGGATTGAGACCCAGCGACACGGTCCCGTCCACGTCCCTGGCGCGGCGGTTGATGTTCGCCACCGACGTCCCGGTTCCGAACGCAATCCGGGCCGGCTCGAGCCGGCTGCGCGCCGTCCGGACCGCCTCGATGAGCGCGCGCGTTACCGTGGCGGTGTACTCCCGGTCCCACTCGTGCTCGGATCGGCCGAGCAGCACCTTGTACATGTCCGGCGGCCCGACCTCTGGCGCCGCATGCGTGTGCGTCACGCTCCACAGCACCTGAAGGGGCGTGAGACCGGTCGCCGCCTGCAGGTCGCGCATAACGCTGTCGTACAGCGTCGGCGAGAACAGGCAGAGGTCGCTCGAGATCATCACCATCTCGGTATCCGCCGCCTGCAGCGCGACGACGCGGTGGTAGATGTGGTCGAGGACGCCGGTCGACTGCCGCGCCTGATAGCCGAGCAGCCACTGCGGCGAGTCGGGCGTGATGTCGACCCGTACCGCCGCGGCGCGCAGCTCCGGCCCGGCAGGATTCGCGCCGCGAGGCGGCGAGGCGGCGCCCCCGGGCGTCGGCCCCTGGGCCCCGACGGCCGTGACGAACAGCAACGCGCCGAAGGCAGCGAGGCGGGCGACGGGCGATTTCAGGGCACTCATCACGAGGGGGTTTTATCACAGGGAGAACGTCAGGGTTCCGGGCTTCGGCATTTGGTTCGGGGCGACCAGTGACGGCGCGCGGGGCACCGGTGTGAATGGGGGCGCCACGTCGCGGGTGAAAGTCGGGCCGCGGTCGTCAAAAACGGGCATACTCTCGCGGCATGAGCACAGTGGCGTCTCCCCGTGAAACGGCGGTCACGCGGAATCCTTACGCGATTACGGGCTCAGCGGTCGAAGAGCCACCGACGCACGTCCTCGCCTCGCTGCGGCGGATTGGTCCGGGGATGGTCCTCGCGGCCTCGATCGTCGGCTCCGGCGAGCTGATCGCGACGACGACGCTCGGGGCGCAGGCGGGGTATACGGCGCTGTGGGTCGTCTTGCTCAGCTGCCTGGTCAAGCCGGTCATCCAGGCGGAACTGGGACGCTACACGATTGCGACCGGCGAAACCGGACTCGAGGCGCTCAACCACGTGCCGGGACCGCGCCTCGGCCGCCTGAACTGGCTGGTCTGGGCGTGGGCGGTGATGGTCGGCGCCACCCAGCTGCAGGTCGGCGCGATGTACGGCGGGGTCTCGCAGGTGATGCACCTCGTGATTCCGGCGGTCCCGGTGGCCGCGTGGGTGATCGTCTTCCTCGCCATCACGCTGGCGCTGCTGCTCGGCGCCGGCTACGCGCGGGTCGAGAAAATCGCGATGGTCAAGGTCGGCCTCTTCACCGTCATCACGGCGCTGGCGGCGGTCGTGCTGATGCGGATGCCGCGGTTCTTCTCATGGCCGGCGGTGGCCGAGGGCCTCCGCTTCGAGCTGCCCCAGGCGGGCATCGGCATGGCGGTCGCGGTCTTCGGCATCACCGGCGTCGGCGCCGCCGAGCTGTTCATGTATCCGTACTGGTGCGTCGAGAAGGGCTACGCCCAGTTCACGGGCCCGCGCACGGCGGACCGCGGCTGGGAGCGGCGCGCCCGCGGCTGGACCCGGGTCATGCACTTCGACATCACGGTGTCGATGGTGATCTACACCGCCGCCACGGTCGCCTTTTACCTGCTCGGCGCCGGCGTCCTCCACGGCATGGCGCTGGTGCCGGCGAGCGCCGACATGATCCCGGTGCTCTCGAATCTCTACACGCAAACGCTCGGCAGCTGGACGCTGGGGATCTTCTATGTCGGCGCCATCGCCACGCTCTACGGCACCGTCTTCGCCGCTACCGCCGCCCACTCGCGGCTGTTCGCCGACATGTGCCGGCTGGCGGGCCGGTTCGAGGCCGACGACCTGCCGCGGCGGCTGGCCGCCCGCAACCGCTTCGTCGTCCTGCTCGGCCTGCTGCCGGTCGCGCTCTTCTTCACGGTGCAGGCGCCGGTCACCATGGTGATGGTCGGCGGCATCGTCCAGGCGGTGATGCTGCCGGTGATCGGCGCCGGCGCGATCTTCCTGCGCCACCGGCGGCTGCCGGCGGAGATCGCCCCGTCGGCGGTGACGACCGCCGCGCTGTGGGCGACGACCGCCGTGATGGCGGTGATGATGGGCTACTACGCCGTGTTCATCGCGCGCGGGTGACCAGGTATTTGCCGGCGAAGTCGAGGAAGGCCTTCCAGTCGGCCGGCGTCGCGGCATGGCCGCCGGTGTGATAGTGGAAGCCGAGGTCTCCCTTGATGATTGGCGTGTCGAGCGGCGGCGGCACGTTCGAGGCCCCGAGATCGCGCTTCCCGAGCAGCCGGTAGACCGGGCCGGCGGCCACTTCGGCGAGGTACATGCCGACCGGGTCGGCCCACTGATCCGTGGTCCCGCCGGTGATGAAGACCGGGCGCGGGGCGCTGAGCGCGATCAGCATGTGGGCGTCGACCGGCAGCTCGTTCCAGTGGCTGGTGTATTTCTGGAAATCCTCCGCGAACCACCACGGGAAGTTCTGGGTCATGTCGTCGATGCTTTCGCCCCAGTCGCGCCGCGACAGCGCCGCCCCCATCTCCCCCGAGCAGCTCGCGTAGACGACCTTGATGCGGTCGTCGAGCGCCGACGCCCAGAGCGCGGTCTTGCCGAGCCGTGAGTGCCCCTGCAGGGCAATCTGCTGCGCGTCGACCGACTTGTCGGTGGCGAGGTAATCGATGGCGCGGCTGGCGCCCCACGCCCAGGCGCCGATGCTGCCCCACTGCCCGGGCCCGGGCGTCTGCATCGCGCCCGAGGTCAGGCCGATGATGCCCTCGTCGAGCGTGTCGGCGCGGTCCGGCTGGACGTCCTGATAGCCGAACATCGCGTAGCCCCAGCCGCGCGCGAGGATGTCGTCGGCGACCGGCGGGTCGCCGAGCGGCGCGCCGCCGCCGGCGCGGACCGGGGTGCCGCCACCGCCGAAGTTGGCGAGCAGAATCACCGGCACGGGACCGGACGCCTTGGCCGGTGTGTAGACCGTCAGGTGGATGGTCAGGGCGCCAGGACCGCTGCCGACCGCGCCGACCACCTGCTTCATCAGCGCGCTCCCGCCGCGCGCGGCAGGGTCAGTGGCCTTGACGCTCCAGGCGACCTTCGGGGTCTCCGCCGGGATGCGGCCAAACACCTTCGTCTCGTAGACCCGCAGGATCTCGGGCCGCCGCTCGGTACGCCAGGTCTCGGCATCGGTCACGCGCGCGCCGTTTGCGAGCACGAGCGGATCGGGCAGGACGTAGGGGGCGACCTTCGCCTCGTCGTAATTCGAGACGTGGCCGCTCTTCGCCCGGCGCAGCGGGTTGCCGTTGGCGTCGGCCGTGGGGCTTGCCTGCGGAGCCGCGGCTTTCGGAGCAGCGGGTGTCGCTGGCTGGGTGCCCTGCGCGGGCTGCTGGCCGTGCAGGACGGCCGCGGCACAGCAGGTCGAGACGATGAACGCGGCTGCTCGGATTCGCACAAGGAACCTCCGGTGAAAAACCGTATATAACACTACATGCCTTCTCGACCGCCCGTGATCGTCGTCACCGAGCCGGAATTCCGTCGATCGGAATCGGTCTTCAGTGCCAGTCCCGTGCGCTGTGTCGCCGCCCCGCCGGGCGAAGCCGAGCTGGCCGCCGCGATCCGCAGTCACGGCGCGCGACACGCGATCGTCGGGCCGTTCGTCTACAAGAACGAGCTCTACGCCGCGCTCGAGCGGGGCGCGGTGCTGGCCCGGTACGGCGTCGGCCACGACGGCATCGACAAGGCCCGCGCCACCGCGGCGGGGCTGATCTGTACCAACACGCCGGGGGTGCTGCATCAGTCGGTGGCCGAGTTCGCGATCCTGCTGATCCTCGCGGCGGCGCGCCATCTGGAGTACGGCATGACCGGGATGCGCGCCGGCCGCTGGGACCCGCGCTCCGGCCGCGAGCTCAGTGGCAGCACCGTGGCGATCGTCGGGTGCGGCACGATCGGCCGCGCCACCGCCCGCATCGCCCGCGCCGGCCTCGGCATGCGGGTCGTCGGCTACCGCCGGTCAGGGGCCGGGCCTGGCGATGCCGACTTCGATCTCTTCACGGACGACTTCGCGGCGGCGGTGCGCGAGGCTGATTACGTCAGCCTGCACATTCCCGCGACGCCCGAGAATGCCGCCTTCATCAACGCCGAACGTCTCGCCCTCCTCCGCCGCGACGCCTGGCTGATCAACACCGCCCGCGGCGCCGTGGTGGACGAGGCGGCGCTGTTCGACGCGCTCGCCGCGGAACGCCTCGGCGGCGCCGCCATCGACGTCTACGACCGCGAGCCCTACGAGCCGGTCCCCGGCAAGGACCTGCGCACCGCCCCGCGCGTCATCCTCGCCCCCCACGTCGGCAGCAACACCACCGAAGCCAACATCCGCCTCGCCGAGCGCGCCCTGCACAACATCGCCCTCGCCGAGCAGGGGCAGTTCGAGGCGATGGACATCCTCAACCCGGAGGTCCTCAGACAACCGTGCTAGTTCTCACCGCACCTTGGCACCCTGGCACCCCTGGCACCCCGGCACCTTGGAACCCTTGGCACCTTGGCACCCCGGCACCCCGGCACCTTTATATGCCCCTCCCCCTCGCCTTCTCCATGAGGTGATCGCAGCCGCGGGCAGCCAGCGCCATCATCGTCAGGGTCGGGTGCTTGTCGCCGGTGGACGGGAAGGCGTTGCCGCCGAAGACGTAGAGATTGGCGATGTCGTGGGTCTGGCAGAATGAGTTGAGGACCCCCTCTTTCGGATCGACGCTCATGCGGGCGGTGCCGACCTCGTGGATCGAGCCGCCGAGCGGACGACGGGACGCGGGTCTGGCCGCGGCCGGCGCGCGGCCGGCCCCGCCGCCGGCACGACCGGTGCCTTCGGGCGCGCCAGGGCCGCCCGGAAACCCCGCCGGGGCCACCGGCGCCGTCGGGATCACTTCACCGCCGGCCTTGCGGAACAGCTCCTCGGCGTTCTGCTGGAAGTTCTCGAGCAGCTTGTAGTCGTTGTCGCCGTGGGTGAAGTGGATCTTGAGGACCGGGATGCCCCAGGCGTCCTTCACTTCCGGATCGAGCTCGACGAAGTTGTCCTTCCGCGCCAGCATCTCGGCGCCGGCGTTCCAGACTCGCGCCTGGGCGACGTAGCGGCTCTTGACGTCCTTCTTCCACGCCGACCCGTAGCCGGGCAGCCCGGCCGCGAACTGCGGGAACTCCGTCTGGCCGCCGGTCGCGTTCATCACGTAGCTGCGGATGAAATCCTTCCGCTGGGTCTTTTTGTCGTAGTTCTGGAATGTCGGGATCGTCATCCCCGCCATCTTGCCGTCGTCCAGGCGGCTGGGGCCGCCGCGCAGCTTCGGCAGGATGCCGCTGACCCCGCCGCCGCCGATCTGGTCGATCATGTAGTGGCCGAGCGTGCCGCTGGAGTTGCCGAGGCCCCCTTTGGCCGACAGCAGCAGCAGGCGCGTGTTCTCGAGGGTCGAGGCGGCGAGAATCACCCAGGACGCGTCGACCTCGACCGCTTTCTTGGTGTGGCGCTCGATGTAGGTCACGCCGCTGGCGCGGTTGCCCGGTCCCATCCGGACCTGTGACACGACGCTGTCGGTGCGGATTTCGAGGCGGCCGGTCTTGAGCGCCGGCGGCAGCGTGACCGCTATCGGGTTGAACATCGCGCCGACATCGCAGCCGTTGACGCAATTGCCGCAGTAGTGGCACGGCGGCCGGCCGTTGTGCGGGCGGGTCAGCTGGGCGAGCCGGCGGTGGGTGGCCGGCCAGCCGAGCCCTTTGGCCGCGGCGGTGAAGATCGTTTCGGCGCAGTTGAGCGGCATCACCGGCAGGAATTCGCCATCCGGGAACTGCGGTAACCCTTCGTTGGCGCCGCTGACGCCGATGAAGCGCTCGACCCGGTCGTAGTACGGCTTCATGTCGGCGTAGGAGACCGCCCAGTCCATCCCGTAGCCGTCGCGTGAGGCGGCCTTGAACTCGTAGTCGGCCATGCGGTCGGTCGCGCGCGCCCAGTGCAGCGTCCGGCCGCCCAGGCAGCGCGACCGCCCCCAGCTGTAGACCGTATCGGGCGCGGTCGTGTACGGGTTCTCGGTGTTGTCGATCATGATCCGGTAGTTGCGCTCGCTGCCGGCGTAGCGCCGCAGCAGCCCCGGCTCGCCGCGTCCGCGATAGTCGAGCTGATAGAGGAAGCGGTGCCGGAACTCCTGCGCCGGCTCGATCCGCGCGCCGGCCTCCAGCATCAGGACCTTCATGCCCGCCTGCGCCAGCTCCATCGCGCCCCATCCACCGCAGGCGCCGGAGCCAACCACCACAACGTCGTATGTCATCGCCTTGTCCAGGAAATGCCGGTCGCCCTCAGAGGGTCTGGTGCTCCGGATGCGTGCAGGCCGGGAAGGTCGCGTTATAGGTGTTGCCGCGGTAGTCGAGGGACTCGATCATGCCGGCCCGCGAGGTGTAGAACGCGAAGGTGTTCTGCTGCTTGATCAGCCGGTAGGCGGCAAACGCCGGGTGCGCGGCGGCGGCGTCCCGCTCGGGCGCCGACATCGCCTCGACCAGTGCGGCGCGGCCGCGGCCATCGGCGGCGTGGAACCCGGCCGCGCGCAGCGCCTGCATCGCGCTCCGCCACTGCCGGACCGTCTCCGGCGCGTGCTCGACCGAAGCCTGCAGGACGAAATCAATAAAGTGCGCGCATCGTGCCTCTGTGGCACCAGGCGTGTCGTCGGTCGGAATCAGGATCGCGGTGAACGACTGCAGCGCCTCGAAATCCGCGGCGTCGAAGAAGACCGGGCGATAATCGCGCAGCAGCGGCGGCTCGGCGGGCGCCGTCATCGCCGCATGCGTCTGCGGCGCCGCCTGCAGCCAGGCGCCAAAGAACGCGGCCGCACCAGGCAGCGCCAGCGCATACGCCGCCAGCTGCAGCATGTGCCGCCGGCTCAACACCACATCGAGATCGTCGTTCATGTCGGGCATCGGGTGTTCTCAGCTCTCAGCTGTCAGCTGTCAGCTTACGCGCAACTGGCTGCCGGCGACTGGCAGCTCCATTGGCGTATGCGCGTCCAGGAAGATCCAGCAAACCGCGCCGAGACTGTAGATCGCCGCCGAGACATAGAACGTCAGCGTCCAGTCCTGGTTGGTGAAGGCGAGCAGGTAGCCGACAACGAGCGGCGAGAGCGCGCCGGCAACGCTGCCCATCATGTTCATGCTGCCAGCCACCGTCCCCGCGTAGCGGCCGCCGACGTCCATGCAGCCGGCCCATGCCGCCGGCATGACCAGGTCGTTGAAGAGCCCGGCGAAGCCGAGGACCAGCATGCCGAGCCGTGGATCCTGGATCCGCGTGAACACCATGATCGACGCCGACGCCCCGAGGAAGCCGGTGATGGCGACGATGCGGCGGGCGCGGGCGACGCTGCCGATCGACCGGGCCAGCCGCGGGATGATCGCGGCCGAGATCAGGCAGCCAATGCCGCCCATCAGCAGCGGCAGGCCGGCCAGCAGCGCGCTCATCTTGATGCTCGTGCCGCGGGCGGTCCGCAGGTAGGTCGGCAGCCAGGTGACGTAGAACCACCACCCGTACGCCAGGCACGCATACTGCGCGCAGAGCAGCCACACTGCCGGCTTGGAGATCAGCAGCCGCCACGGCAGCGCGCCTTTCACGGGCGCGGTCTCGCGCGCCGGCGGCAGCAGCGCCAGCTCGGCGCTGTTGACGGACGGGTGCGTCGCCGGATCGTCGCGGAACCACCAGTAGAAGGCGATCGCCCAGATGACGCCGAGGACGCCGAACACCTCGAAGGCGCGCCGCCACGAGATGTACTGGAGGATGTAGGCAACCAGCAGCGGCGTCAGCGCCCCGCCCCACCGCGACGCCAGCCATAGCGTCGCCTGCGCCCGGTCCCGCTCCTTCGTCGGGAGCCAGGTCGTGAAGATCCGCGTCATGTTCGGGAAGGCGCCCGCCTCGCCGGCGCCGAACAGCGTCCGTGTCACGATCAGCGACGAGAAGTTCCACGCCCAGCCGGTCGCGGCGGTGAAAAACGACCACCAGATGACGATCCGCATCAGCACGCGGCGCGGCCCCATCCGGTCGGCGAGCCAGCCGCCCGGCACCTCGAAGAGCGCGTACGACCAGCCGAACACCGAGAACGCCCAGCCCATCTGGATCGGCGACAGCCCGAGGTCGCGCTGCATCGACGGCGCCGCCATCGAGATGCAGACGCGATCGATGTAGGTGATGATCGCTAGCACGATCGTGTAGATGACCGCGATGTCGCGGGCCCGCGTCGGCCGGACGGCCGGACGCTCCACGACCTGGGATGCGGCCGGCGGGGACGGAATACTCATGTCGGGCGAACCTCGTGTGCGGCAGTCATCGGCGCGCTACCGCGCGTCGGGCTGCAGTTCCTTGACGGCAATCGTGCGCCAGCGCCAGAACCCGCCCGGCACCCAGCGGTCGCCGCCGTGCACCTGGATGCCAATCGGCCCCTCGGCGATGCCGCCGGCGGCGTGATTGGCGGAGTCGGTGAAATCGGCGATCTGCTGATCGTTGAGCCAGACGGTGATGTGCGGCGTCTCGCCGGCGATCCGGACGCGGACCTTGTTCCAGTCCTCGCGCTTCCACGCCTTCATCCACGGCGCCTCACCGGTCCCGGTGGTGCCGCCCAGTGGGATCCCGCCGACGACCGGTGGCGGCACCGCCGTCGCCGGCGCGGCCGGCGCCGACGCCGCGGCGCTCCGCGCGGCCGCCTGCTGACGGCGTCCCGCGGCGCTGTTGTCCTGCCCGTTCACCCCCGCGAGCCCCTCACCATAGATGCCGCCGATACTCCCGCCCGGCAGATAGTCCATCGTCACCTGGTAAGCGTCGCCGGCTTCGTTCGAGCGCAGGAACAGCCCGCTGTCGCAGCCGTAGTCGGGCTTCACTTCCATGTAGATCTCGAAGTTCCGGTAGTTCTTGTCGGTCAGCAGAATGCCGCCGCGCCCGAGCGGGCTCTGCGTCGCGACGATCATCCCGTGCATCACGTGGTAGTCCGGCGTCGTCCCGTGATGATTGGTGCGGCTGATGTGCCAGCCAGCGAGGCTCTCGCCGTTGAAAATGGCCGTGAATCCGGGCGGCGTCAACGGCTTCGGCGCCGCGATGATCTTGGGGAGCTCAGGCACCGCCGGGGCGGGCGCCTGCGCACTGCCTCGGCTCATCGCCGCCGCCATCATCATCCCGACCACTCCCGCCGTGCTCAGCATTCGTCGCATTTTCCAGCCTCCAACGGGACACTCACCTTTGAGCTACGTCGCTGATTCTACAGGGCGACTTCACCGAGCGTGGGCGAACGTCGCCGGCTCGATCTTCCGTAACACCAGGAACACGCTGGCCATCGCCAGGAACGGCAGCAAGCCGGCGCCAACGAACACCGGCGTCCATCCGTACTTGTCGACGATGACGCCTGTATACAGCACCGCAAGCAGCGCGGCGCCATTGTCGCCGAAACCGGCAATCCCGTTGACCCGGCCGGCGAGCTGCTGCGGGACGACGTCGCCGACGGTGCCGATGTAGGTCGCCGACACCCACTGGTTGCCAAACAGCGCCAGCCCCATCAGCACGACCGCCAGATAGTCATTGCGCACGAACGGCATCGTCATGCTGAGAGCGCCGAGAATGAACGCGCACATGAAGGCGGCCTTCCGGCCGAGATCGGGCGAGCCGGTCGCCTTGACGAGCCGGTCCGTCAGCATGCCGCCGAAGACGTTGCCGCTCATGCCGATCAGATTGGGGACCGAAGCGAAAAAACCGACCGCGAGAAACGACATGCCGCGGCCCGTCCGCAGGTAGAGCGGCAGCCACGTCCAGTAGAACGTGGTGATGGGTCCGGTGAAGACCCTGATCAGGAACAGTCCGACCACCTTGCGGTTCCGAATCAGCTCGCCAAGCGGTATCGACGACGACGCTGCGGACGCTGCCCCGGCCGGTTTGATCGACAGCGCCGCCATCCGTTCCTTGTCGGGGAAGATCGCCAGCCAGGGCAGCAGCCAGAGCAGCCCGACCAGCGACGGAATGACGAACGCCATCCGCCAGCCGAACGTGCTGGCGAGAAAGACGACGATCGGCGGCGCAATCACGGAGCCGAACTGGGCGCCGGCGTTGAAGAGGCCGCCGGCCCGCGAGCGGGTGGCCGACGAAAACAGCCCGGCGACCGCCTTGATGCCGGCGGTGTAGTTCCCGCACTGGCTGAGGCCCATCAGGAAGCGAATGACGATGAAGCCGGCGAGGGCGCTGACGCCGAGGGCGGCGGCGACGCCGCCAACAACCGCGTGAGCGGCGGCGATCAGCGACCAGGCGACGAAAATCAACGCCAGCCCGGTGCGGGCGCCGAGCCGATCCATCAACGCCCCGGCCGGCACCTGGCCGAGCATCATGCCGAGGTTGAAGAAGACCGCGATGTAGCCGTACTGCGCGTTGGTCCACTTGAACTCGGCGCGCAGCTCCGAGGCCAGCACCGAGAGGACCTGGCGATCGAGCAGGTTGATGGCAATCGACGTCGACAGCAGTCCGACGATCGTCCACCGCGCCCGTGGTGAGAGCCCCGTGTCGCTGACCGCCACGCTCATGCTTGATCCTCTTCCCTGCTCACGTTCGTCCACTGCCGCGTCGCCGCCGACCGCTGGACGGCGTCGAGCGCCTGCTGGACCGCGAGCGCGTCGGCGAAGTCCGGATGGAACGGCTCCCCTTTCGCGTGCGCGATCAGGAACTCCGCCAGCGTCGCGATGAAGGTGTGCTCGTAGCCGATGATGTGCCCAGGCCGCCAGAAATTGCCGAAGACGGGATGCTTCAGGTCGGTGACGAGCAGGTCGATCGGCCCCTGCTCGACCGACGGCCGCGCGGCGTCGACGAACTCGAGGTGATTGAGCCGCTCGAGGTTGAACCGCAGCATGCCGCCCGAGCCGTGCATCTCGAAGCGGTTCTGATTCTTGCAGCCGATTCCGTAGCGCGTCGACTCGAACGTGCCGGCGCTGCCGTTGGCGAACACCACCAGCGCCATCAGCGCATCGTCCACGGCACGGCCAGGGGCGATGGTGCGGGCGCGGGCGACCGTCTCGGTGATGGGGCCATTCAGATAGAGCGCGGTGTCGAGGACGTGCGTTAGCAGGTCGTCGCCGACGCCCGAGCCGGCGAGTGCGGGATCCATGCGCCAGGTCGCAGCGCGGGAGGTATCGGCCCCCCACTGCTGCTTGTAGGCGGCGTTGTAGTGGAAGATCGTGCCGAGCCGGCCCTCGTCGATCAGCTGCTTGGCGTAGGCAATCGCCGGGACGCGGCGGTAATTGAACCAGACCAGCGTCGGCACGCGCCGGGCGGCGCGGGCCATCGCCTCGGCCTCCTCGAGCGACAAGGCCAGCGGCTTTTCGCAGAAGACCATCTTGCCGGCCTCGGCGGCGGCGATCGCCACCGGGGCGTGCAGGTGATTCGGCAGCGCGATGTCGACCGCATCGATATCGGGCCGATCGATGGCCGTCCGCCAGTCGGTGGACGTTTCCTCCCAGCCCCAGCGCGCCGCCATCGCCGCGAGCGACGCCGGCTCGCGGCCGCAGAGCAGCGTCCGGCGGATCCGGTACGGCAGGTCGAAAAAATGCGGCGCCTGGCAATAAGCGTTCGAATGGGCCTTGCCCATGAAGCCCTGGCCGAGCAGCGCGACGCGGAGGTCTGTCATTGAGAGCTTCCAGCCGCCAGCTGCCCGCTTCCAGCGGGCCCGGCTTCCGCGCCCCGCGCCGTCCCGGCCGGTGGGCGGAACATCGTCGTGAACGGGAAGCTGGGCGCGGGAAGCTGGAAGCGGACTCTTATACCGCCTTGCTCTTCCGGCCCGCCTCGTCCCAGCCAAGCGGCTTGCCCTGCTGGAGGGACTCGAGCGCGAGCAGGCACGGCAGCGCGGCGTGATAGCCGATCTCCATGTCGGCGTTCGGCTTCTGCCGCGACTTGATGCAGTCGAGGAAGTTGCGGGTGTGCGCGTCGAGGGGATAGTCCTCTTCGACGCCGCCGCGCGGGTTGACGTACATCTTCGCCTCGACCGGCGGGAGGTTGGCGCCGGCGCTGCCGCCGCGATTGCCGCGACCACCCGGCCCGCCCGGCGCGATCGCCGTGCCGCCGGCACCAAGCGTGACGCCGCCGGCCGTTGGCGGCGGCGGTGCGCCCTGCTTCCGGATGACATGCGGCACGACCGGCCGCACCGCCCAGCCCTGGCGGTTGACCTGGAGCGAGCCGCGGTTGCCGACGAAGAACACCCCCCAGTTCTCGATGCCGTCCCCCATGTAGACCTCGCCGTTGGCGAAGGTCATGATGAAGTTCTCATAGAGCCACGAGATCGAGAAGGTGTCGGGCACCTGCTCGGGATCGGCGTTCGGCACCGCCAGGAACGCGCCGTTGGCGATCGTCTTGATCGGCACCTTGCCGTCGGCGTTCATGAACCAGTGGGCGACGTCGACGTGGTGCGCGCCCCAGTCGGCGACCAGGCCGCCGCCGTAGTCGTACCACGCCCGGAACCCGAGCCGCGACGGCTTGAACGGCTTCCGCGGCGCCGGCCCCTGGAATCCCTCCCAGTCGAGGCCGGCCGGCACCGGCGCTTCGGGCTCCTTCGGCCGGGCGTACGACCCGGGCTGGACGATGATGACGTGGCTGATGGTGCCGAGCGAGCCGCCGTCGAGGAACTTCTTGGCGTCGATGAAGTGATCCCAGCTGCGCTGATGGGTGCCGACCTGGACGACCTGCTTGCCCTTCTTGTAGGCGTCGAGCATCGCGTTGATGCGCGGCACGGTGTTGGACGCCGGCTTCTCGACGTAGACGTCCTTGCCGGCCGAGATCGCGTCGACGAGCTGCTGGCTGTGCCAGTGGTCGGGGGTGGCGATCAGGACGGCGTCGATATCCTTGCGATCGAGGATGCGGCGGTAATCCCCTTCGACCTTGAGGTTGAAGGTCTGACGCGCCGCGGTCATCCACTGATCGAGCTTCGCCTTGTTGACTTCGGCCGCGGTCAGGAACTGGCAGTCCTTGCTCCGGACCAGCGAATCGAAGACCCGTCCACCGCGGTTGCCGGTGCCGATGATGCCCATCCGGACGCGGTCGTTCGCGCCCTGAATGCCCGCGCCGAACAACGGCTTCGCCGCCGCTGCCGTCAGAGCCGCGGCCGAGAGCTGCAAGAACTTGCGCCTGCTTTCCATCGAAATCTCTCCTCGTTGCGAGCGTGTGCCGGAAGTGCATCCGGTAGGCCGGCCGGCGGGTATCTGGCGGTGCCGTAGGCTACACCGTATCGAATCCACACGCAATGAAATGGGGTGCCGGTCCCTGGATACGCCCGGCCCGGCCCGCCGTTTACCGACCGTCTCGAAATGGCTGCGCCGGCGGCACATTCGGGAGTAGAATCGGCCATCTTTTTGATGGAGGAGACTGATGCGAGCGACTACCGCTTTCGTATGGGCGTCCGTGATGGCAATCGCGGTGACCGCGACGGCGCAGACCCCGGCGACCGCCTCGGCGAGCGCGGCCCTGAAGCAGGGCTGGAACTCGGCAAAGGTCAACATCCGCGAGTCCGCCACCATGATGGACGAGGCCAACTACACCTTCAAGCCGGTGGACACGGTCCGGACGTACGGGCAGATCCTCGCCCACGTCGCCGGCGCCGGCTACGTGTTCTGTTCGGCCGCCAAGGGTGAGAAATCCCCCTACGAGGAAGATCACTTCGAGAAGAACGCCACCGGCAAGGCGGCGATCGTCAAGGCGGTCAACGATGCGATCGCCTACTGCGACAGCGCCTACGAGGCCATGACCGACGTCAAAGCCGCCGAAACCATCGACCTGCCGTTCGGGATGGGCAAAGGGTCGCGGTCGTTCCCGCTCACCATCAATTACGGGCACTTCATGGAGCACTACGGCAACATCGTGACCTACCTCCGCATCAAGGGGATGGTCCCGCCGTCGTCGAGGAGCCGCTAGCCGCTGCAACGCCGGTCTCCGGAGGGTCGTACAACCGTGAGCGCTCGCACCCGCGCGCTGTGGATCAGCGCCGCGCTCTTCGCAACGTTGTGTACCACGCGGGATGCCGGGACGGAGACACCCGTCCAGGCATCCCGCCCGGCCCACCTGCGCGATACCGGTCTGTATTCGGACTGGAGCACCCGGACCATCGCGCCAGCCAACCTGCCCTATTCGCCGCAATACCCGCTCTGGTCGGACGGCGCCCGGAAGGCGCGCTGGCTCTACCTTCCCCCCGGCCGCTTCATCGACGGTTCCAACCCTGACGTCTGGCAATTTCCCGTCGGCACCCGGCTGTGGAAGGAATTCCGCTTCGGCCGGCGTGCCGAAACGCGGTTCATCGAACACACTCGGTCCGGCTGGCAGTTCGCCAGCTACGTCTGGAACGACGACGAGAGCGACGCCGTACTGGCGCCGGCCGACGGGATCCGCCAGAGCGTGCCGATCGCCGACGGCGTCCGCCACGCGATTCCGTCGCAGGCCGACTGCCGCGCCTGTCACATGGCCGGCCCGGTGCGCGTCCTCGGCGTGACCGCGCTGCAGCTGTCGCCGGATCGCGACCCGAATGTCCCCCACGCCGAAACGCCGCAGCCGGGTGACGTCGATCTGGCTGGCCTCGTCGCCCGCCGGCTGCTGCGCCGGTTCCCGCGCGAGCTGCTGCAGGAGCCGCCGCGTATCGAGGCGCCGAGCGCAACCGCCCGCGCCGCGATGGGCTACCTGCACGCCAACTGCGGCGGCTGCCACAGCGACGCCGGCGAGCTCAGCTCGCTCGAGTTCGGGCTGAACTATCGGCTGACCGGCCCCCTCGACTGGGGCCCCGCCGTGCTCCTCACAGCCGTCAGCCGGCCCAGCCGCTTCAAGATGCCTGACGCCGACGACATCGTCGAGCGCGTCTGCGCGGGACGCCCGGAGAAGAGTGTCGTACTGGCGCGGATGGCGTCGCGAAATCCGCTGGTGCAGATGCCCCCGCTCGGCAGTCGCGTCGTCGATGCCGAGGCGGTGGCGCTGGTGCGGCGATGGATTGCCGAGGACGTGGCGCCGGGTTCTCCGGTGCCGGCGGCTCGGCAGGGTGGGAAGTAACCCAAGGAGGAACGGAATGCAGTTGAAGAGGTCGGGAATCGCGCTGGCAGCAGCGGTCGCGCTGGTCAGCGGCGGACAGACGATGGCCATGGCTCAGGGGAACCAGAGCCCGGCGAAAAGCGCCGCCACCCCGGCGGCGATGCAGGCGTCGCCAGGCAACGCCGCGGCGGTGGCGCGCGGCAAGTACATCGTCACCGCCGGCGGATGCAACGACTGCCACAGCCCGTGGAAGATGGGAGCGAACGGGCCGGAGCCCGACATGACCTTGATGCTGTCCGGACACCCGGCGACGATGAAACCGCCGCCGCCACCGGCCCCGTCCGGCCCGTGGATCATGTCCGCCACCGCCACCAATACCGCGTGGGCCGGCCCCTGGGGGATCAGCTATACCGCCAACCTGACGCCGGACGCCGAGACCGGCCTGGGACAGTGGACCGAACAGCAGTTCATCGACACCATCCGCACCGGGCGTCACCAGGGTCGAGGCCGCGAGATCCTGCCGCCGATGCCCTGGCCGGCCTTCAAGAACTACAACGACGCCGACCTCAAGGCGATCTTCGCGTATCTGAAGACGATTCCCGCCATCAAGAACAAGGTCCCGGACCCCGTCCTCGCCGCGCCGCCGAAGTAGCGCGCGCCGCAGCGCACGGTTCCCGCAGGAAACCAGAGGGGACAGGGTGACACGCCCTGTCCCCTCTTTGTCGTTCGGCGCAGGGCGAGCCGTCGTGCACCGACCGCACACCAGTCCGTGGACACAAAAAATGAGCGGGCAGGAAATCCTGCCCGCTCTCTGAAAGACGCCCCGCCGCTTCTAGAACTGGAAGCGGACCTGGGCCTGAATCGTGCGGTTGTAGTTGCCGGTGTTGACGCCGCCGTCGGGCGAGCGGTTGAGTGCTGCCGTCGCGGCGCCGAAGCCGGCGTTGCGCGGCGTCAGGCGGGCCGGGTCGATCGAACCATCCGCGCGGTACTGCGAGTTGCGGATCGTCAGGTCGGTCGGGCTGACGTACTGGACGGTCGTATTCCGCCCGGTGATGATGTAGGAGTTGAGCGCGTTGAACGCGTCCAGCCGGAGCTGCAGCTGGCGGCTGCCGCCGAGCCGGATGTTCCGTGCCACCGCCAGGTCGAGCGTGTGATCCGGGCAGCCGATTAGGATGTTGCGGCCCGATTCCAAGCCGACGCTGCCGTAGCCCGGTCCCGTCACCGCACCGGTGTTGAACTGCTTGTACTGACTGCTCGAGCAGCCCGATCCCGGATCGCCGGTGTAGAGGATGCGGGCGCCGTAGTCCGGCGAACCGGTCAGGTTCACGTTGCTGCCGTTGTTCTGGTAGCTGTAGCCGAGGTCGTAGCGGTTGCCGGAGCCGGCGGTGAACAGGCCCGACAGCTGCCAGTCGTTGATGATCAGCCCGGCGGCGCGGAGACCGGCGTTCGGCGTCGGAATTCGCGGCAGCTGCCACACGAAGTTTGCCTTCATAAGGTGACGCTGCAGGTTGAGGTCCTCGAGCAGCTTCTCGTAGGCGGCCTCGTCGGCGCGCACCGAGACGGTGCCGTCGGCGGCGTGCTGGAGCCGCTTCTGCAGCCCGGTATTGCCCTTGAGCGAGAGGCTCAGCACGTAGTTGACGCCGAACGAAAACCCGTTCCGGAAGCGGCGGTTCAGCGCCGTCTGGATCGAGTGGTAGGTGTCAT
>JANMWI010000044.1:0-7165 GCA_031393955.1 Acidobacteriota bacterium | reverse complement strand
GCATGCCGGCGCGCGTCCCGCGCCTGCGTGCGCTGGCGCTGGCGCGCGGCCCGGCAGACGCCGGGCCCGCCAGCACGCGAACAGCACGAGTGCGAGAAGGGCCGTCATGGTTAATTGGTAAACCGGCGCATCCTCACGTTGAGGACGAGCCCGAACGCGGCGAGCGATGCGATCATCGACGACCCGCCATAGCTCATCAGCGGCAGCGTCAGCCCCTTGACCGGGGCCAGACCAGCCGACATCGTGACGTTGTAGATCACCTGGAACGCGAACCCGGAAATGATGCCTCCCACCAGATACGCGCCGATGCGGTCCTTCGACAGCCGGGCCGCCTCGAGCGATCTGACGATGACGAACAGGTAAAGCCCCAGCGTGACGAGCACGCCAATGAAGCCGTGCTCCTCGGCCAGGACCGAGAAGATGAAGTCGTTGTCGGCGACCGGCAGGAACTTGTAGGTGCCCTGGGTGCCGTTCATGAAGCCCTTGCCGCGGAGGCCGCCGGAGCCGACGGTGATCCGCGCCTGGATCTGCTGATAGCCGCGGCCGCGCGGATCCTGCTCGGGGTTGAGGAAGGTGTTGATGCGGTCCTTCTGGTAGTCCTTGAGCGCCACCTTCCACGCGACCGGCGCCAGCAGGATGGCGGCAATCGCCACGATCGCGATCAGGCGGACGCGCAGGCCGGCCAGGAAGGCGATGCCGAAGCAGACCGGGACCAGCGTGACGGCGGTGCCCAGATCCGGCTGTTTGGCGATGAGCAGGAACGGAACGAGGAAGAACAGCGCGGCGATGACCAGGTCGCTGGTGGTCCGGGCGCCGCGGCGGTTCTCGCCGAAGTACATCGCGAGAATCAGGGCGAGCGCGATCCGGCCGAACTCGGACGGCTGCAGGTTGAACACGCCGAGCGAAATCCAGCGCGTCGAGCCGCCCGCTTTGACCCCGCCGATCAGCACGAACAGCAGCAGCCCGAGCAGCGCGACGTAGAGGAACAGCGAATGCTCGGCCAGGAAGCGGTAATCGATCGCCAGAAACACCAGCAGCGCGCCGACGCCGAGCCCGACCGCGTAGAGCTGGACCCAGAACCGCCCGCCGGGATGGCCGCCGCCGCCGGGCAGGTGAACGTAGGTGGTGCTGTAGATCATCGACAGGCCGACCGCCGCGAGGGTCAGGACCGCGCCGAGCAGCAGCCAGTCGATATGGAAGTAGAGGCGCCGTTCGAACATGGTCAGTCGTTCCCGCCGGTCGGCGACGGCCGGCGCGCCATCGGATCGGCGAAGTCGAGCCGGAGGTCCTCGTGGGTCGGCGGCGGCGGCAGCGGCTTGCCGTCGAGCTTGGCGAAGAAGGTGTTGAGGATGTGATGGGCAATCGACGCCGCGTTCGGTCCGTGGATGCCGTGCTCCAGGAACACCACGCCGGCGATCTGCGGGTTGTCGCGCGGCGCGAAGAACACGAACCAGCCGTTGTCGCGGAGGTCCTTGTTGCCGCGGGCCGCCGCCCGGCCCTGGTTCGAAATGACCTGCGCGGTGCCGGTCTTGCCGGCGACGTCGTGGCCGGCGATCCGGGCGCGGCCGCCGGTGCCGGCGGCATTGACGACCATCCACATGCCGTCGCGGATCGCCGACAGCTTCTCCGGCGTCACCTCGATTTTCGACTGCGGCGGCGGCGCCTCGGCCGCCTTCCACCCCGAGCCGTCGTCGACCGCCTTGATGAGATGCGGCGTGACCCGCGTCCCGCCGTTGGCGAGCGTCGCGGTATAGACCGCCATCGACACCGGCGTCACCGACACCTGCCCCTGGCCGATCGACACCGAAATGGTCTCGCCGGCGTACCACTTCTCGTGCATCCGCTCGCGCTTCCATGCCGTCGACGGCACCAGCCCGGTCAGTTCGTTCGGAAGATCGATGCCGGACTTGACGCCGAGGCCGAGCAGCGTCGCCCACTTGTTGATGCGATCGACGCCGAGCATGTTGCCGACGGTGTAGAAATAGACGTCGCAGGACTGCTCGATGGCGTGGCGCAGGTCAACCGTGCCGTGGCCGCCCTTCTTCCAGCACTTGAAGTAGCGGCCGTAGAAGGTGGCGCCGCCCGAGCAGTGGGCTTTGAAATCGGGCGTGATGACGCCCTCTTCGAGGCCGGCGAGGCCGACCGCCATCTTGAAGGTCGAGCCGGGCGAGTAGCGGCCCTGCAGGGCGCGGTTCTGGAGCGGCTTGAGCTCGTCGGTGTTCAGCTTCGCCCAGGTCGCGCGATCGATGCCGGCGGCGAAGGCGTTGGGGTCGTAGGCCGGCCGGCTGGTGAACGACAGCACCTCGCCGTCGCGCGGGTCGAGGACGACCGCCGCACCGTTGAAGCCCGAGGCGGCGAAGGCGTCGTCGGCCGCCTTCTGGACGTCGGCGTCGATCGTCAGCTGCAGCCGGCGCCCTTCGATCGGATCCTGCTTCTCGAGCTCTTCAATCTCGCGGCCGAGGCTGTTGACGACGACCGCGCGGTTGCCCTCGGTGCCCATCAGCAGCCGGTTGTAGGCCTGCTCGACCCCGGCCTGGCCGACGAAATCGCCCGATTCGACCCCGGCATACTCGGGCCGCGCCAGCTGCGCCTCGGTCACTTCGCTGACGTAGCCGAACAGATGCGCCGCCATGTCGCTGGCCGGATAGTGCCGCGCCGGCACCTGCCGCGGTTCGATCCCGGGCAGCTCCCAGCGCCGGGCGCGGACCGCAATCACCTGTCCGAGCGTCGCGTTCTCGATCAGCACGATCGGCCGGTAGCTGGGGTCGCGTCGCCGCCGGACGACGGCTTCCTTGAGCTGCGCCTCGTCGGTGCCGGTGGCGAGTGCCAGCGTGCGCAGGGTCTGGTCGAGGTTGCGCGTCTGCTCGCGCAGCAGCGCGATGTTGAAGCTGTTCTGATTGTCGACGAGGACCTTGAAGTTGCGGTCGAACAGCACCCCGCGGGGCGCCGGCAGCGGCAGCCGGCGCAGGTGGTTCTCGGCCGCCATCTCGGCGAACCGGTCGTGCTGGGCAATCTGGAAAATCCAGAAGCTGACCCCGAGCATCGCAAACAGCCCGGCGACGATGTACTGAATGGCCGTCAGCCGCTGCGTCAGGCTGCGACGGTCGTCCGGCATCAAGGTCGGGCTGGACATGAATGGCTCGCTAAATCCTAGTATCGCCTACGCCGCCGCACCCTGGCACCCTCAATATCTCCTCCTCTCCTGCCGGCGCTGGAGGAGGCCCGGCGCCCCTTCGACGAGCTGGAACGCAAGGACGCCGATCGCCGCGTTGACCAGGGCCTGGAGGAGCACGGCGCGATACTGCATCGTGAACGCGTGCGACTCGACCAGCGCGTAGACCGCCTGGAAGCACAACTCGTGAACGAACGTCGCGCCGACGAACATCACGAAGCGCGGCAGCGGCTGCGAGACGATGAACTGCGCGCCGAGCACGCCGACGAAAAACCCGACGATCGTCTTCGACAGGCCGCCGATGCCGACGATGCCGCCGGCCAGTGCGTCCTGAGCGAGCCCGCCGGCGGTGCCGGCGAGCAGGCCGGTGACGGCGCCGAACGCCAGCGCCACGTAGACGATCGCCACCAGGACCAGGTTGACGCGCGTCCCGGCCGACAGCCACATGCCCGACAACGTCGCCTGAAGCACAATCGCGGCGGCGAGCGCCGCCAGCACCCCGGCGGTTCTCACCGCGTCGTCCCGCCGGCCGCCGGTTCGGCTTCGGAGACCGCCGGCCGTGACGGCACCATGACGATCAGAACCTCCTCGATGTTCGAGAAGTTCACCCCCGGGCGCACCGCAATCGTGCGATACAGCTGGGCGCCGCGCTCGGAAATGGCGACCTCGCCGATCCGAAATCCTTGCGGATAGATGCCGTCGACGCCGGAAGCGACGACGACGTCTCCCGGCTTGACGTCGGCGAGATTCGACACGAGGTCCATCGTCAACCCGGGCTCCTTGTCGGCCCCCGCCACCATCCCGCCGGCCCGGGTCCGCTCGGTCACGGCGCCGGCGGCGGCGTAGCGATCGATGAGCAGCTGCACGCGCGCGGCGTGGGCAGCGGGCCGGCCGATGATCCGCCCGACGATGCCGGCGGGGGCGATCACCGCCATGTTCGTCTCGACGCCGTCCGCGCTGCCGCGGCCGATCGTCACCGTCCGCATCCCCGGATTCGGGTTGCCGGCGATGACGTCCGCGGCCAGCGTCGGCAGCGGCGTCGCCGCCTTCAGGTCGAGCAGCGCCTGGAGCCGCTCGCTGCGCAGCGCCAGCGCCCGCTGCTCCTGCAGCCGGACCTCGAGTTCGGCGACCTCGCTGTGCAGCCGTTCATTTTCGAGGTGCGCGCCGCGCAGCGCGACGTATCGCTCCCAGAAAGTGCGGCCGCCGTGCAGCGCGCTCGACGTCCCGCCCTGGACGCGGGCGAAGATCCCGAACGTCATCGCCTCGACCATCGGCACGCCCGACTTCGACTGAACCTGCACCGAAATCAGGAAGATGTGCCCGATCGTGACGACGAACAGCAGCACCCCGGTTCGCCGGCGGATATCCAGCATGGCTCTCAGCGATCAGCTCTCAGCTTCAGCGTTCAGCGCTCAGAGGTTCCCCGAGACCCGGGAAGCTGACAGCTGAAAGCCGACAGCTGATCGCTAGTCGATCGAAATCTTCCTCAACAGGTTGAAGTCCGACAGCATCTTGCCGGCGCCGAGCACGACCGAGGACAGCGGATCCTCCGCCATCGCCAGCGGCAGCCCGGTCTCCTCGCGCAGCCGCTTGTCGAGGTTCTTGAGCATCGAGCCGCCGCCGGTCAGGACGATGCCGCGATCGACGATGTCGGCCGACAGCTCCGGCGGCGTCCGCTCGAGCGCGACCCGCACCGCGTCGACGATGACGTTGACGGTCTCGGCGAGCGCCTCGCGGATCTCCTCGTCGGTGATCGTGATCGTCTTCGGCACCCCCTCAATCAGATGGCGCCCCTTGATCTCCATCGTCATCCGCTCGTCGAGCGGGAACGCCGAGCCGATCTCCATCTTGATCGCTTCGGCGGTGCGTTCGCCGATCAGCAGGTTGTAGGTCTTCTTGATGTACTGGATGATCGCCTCGTCCATCTCGTTGCCGGCGACGCGGACCGCCTTGCTGTAGACAATTCCGGCCAGCGAGATGACGGCGATGTCGGTCGTGCCGCCGCCGATGTCGACGATCATGTTGCCCGACGGCTCGGTGATCGGCATCCCGGCGCCGATCGCCGCCGCCATCGCCTCCTCGACGAGGTGCACTTCGCTGGCCTTGGCGCGGTAGGCGCTGTCCTTGACGGCGCGCTTCTCGACCTGGGTGATCTCCGACGGCACGCCGATGACGATCCGCGGCCGGACCCAGACGTTGCGGTTGTGCGCCTTCTTGATGAAGTAGGTCAGCATCTTCTCGGTCACCTCGAAGTCGGCAATGACGCCGTCCTTCATCGGCTTGATCGCGACGATGTTGCCCGGGGTGCGGCCGAGCATCTCCTTGGCGTCCTTGCCGACGGCTTCGATTCTGCCGTTGACCTTGTTGATCGCCACGATCGAGGGCTCGTTGACGACGATGCCCTTGCCCCGGGCGTAGACGCAGGTATTGGCCGTCCCCAGATCGATCGCGAGATCGCTCGAGAACAGTGAAAACAGTGACCGTAAACTCAACAGAAACTCCTCAGCAACGCCGAGCGCCGCTCACAACTCAGCATCTTTGCTCACCGCAATATAGATCCCGTTCTTGCCCTGGTCCTTGACGTGATACATCGCCTCGTCGGCCGCCTGGAACAGCCCCTCGGTCGACGCGGCCACGTCCGGGAGCGTTGCCACGCCCACCGATACGGTCAAATGAATGTCCAGCCCGTCGCCTTGCAGAAAATGCCGTGCGTTGACCCGCTCGCGAATACGCTCGCCGACCGCCGCCGCGCCCTCGCTGCCGGTGTCGGGCAGGATGATCGCGAACTCGTCGCCGCCGAACCGCGACACGACGTCGGTCTCCCGGGCGCACTGGCGAATCACTCCGGCGGCCTCGATCAGCGCGCGGCTGCCATAGAGGTGGCCGTGCGTGTCGTTGATCGCCTTGAACCCGTCGAGGTCCATGAACAGCAGCGACAGCGGCCGGCCGCTGCGTGAGGCGCGCTTGGTTTCCCGGCGCAGCACTTGCGACAGGTAGCGCGAGTTATAGAGCTGGGTCAGGTCGTCGGTGACCGACAGCGCCTCGGCGCGCGCCACGCGCAGCGCATTGTCCAGCGCGATCGCCCCGGGCTCGAGCGCCCAGAGGAGTGCGGCCTGGGTCGCGGGCGCGAACTGCGGCTCGCGCGAGGAGGGGTTCTTGTCCAGCCCCACGAGTGCGCCGACGGTCTTGCCCCGGCACTCGAGCGGAAAGGCGAACCCGGCGGCGCTGGCGCCGCCGCCGAAGCGGTGATCCTCCGACACGTCCTTGGCGGCGCAGACCACGCCGTGCTTGAGGACCCACTGCCCCATGGCGACGGCGGCCGGCTCGAGCGCGGCGGTAATGCCGTGCGCGCCGAACGTGCGGACGCCGGCGTTGTCGACCGCGTACACGACCCAGGCCGGCGCCGGCAACCATTGCGCCGCGCGGGCGACGATGGCATCGGCGACCCGTTCCGGGTCGAGCGTGGCATTAACTTCGCGAATCACTTCGGCGAGCACGTCTGCGCGTGAAAGGCGGCTTCGCAGCGCGCTCTGCAACGGCCGCAGTCGGCTGGCGAGGTCCACCCTGGTGGACGGTAACGGCGATCGCCGGCCGCGGGCCGGCACACGCGTGCCCGATGGACGGCGGAGGCGGGGCTGCGGAATGCCGAATCCCTCTAAGTCCTTCTATCCTCCATAAATATAGCACACGGCACGTGGGCCCATGACGCCGGAGTGGCGCCCAAAACGTGACATAATCGACTTTTCCCCCAACGAGGTACTGCGACAGCCATGACAATGCTCGACCGGATGCGCCGCCACAGGAACTGGCTCAAGTGGAGCCTGGCGATTGTGGTCGTCTCGTTTGTCCTTCTCTACATCCCCAGCTTCTTGAAAGAAGACGGCGCCCAGGGCGCGGCCGGCAATACGGTCGTGGCGGCCGTCGAAGGGCGCGAGATTACCGCCACCCACTTCCGCCGCGTGTATCAGCAGCAGATGAACGCCTACCGTCAGT
>JANMWI010000027.1:0-104594 GCA_031393955.1 Acidobacteriota bacterium | reverse complement strand
AGCACGCCGGGCTGCGCCGGCGCGATCGACACGGGCGCGGTGTCGGGAAGGGTCAGGACCGGCTCGGCGTCGGTCGAGCGCGGCTGCAGCCTGAACAGGCGATGGCCGGCGGTGTCGAGCGCATAGACCACGCCGCCGTCCACGACCGCGACGTCACCCAAACTGACCGGCGCAAACCTGTCGGCAACCGGGTAGGTCGCGAGCAGCCGTCCGGAGACGAGCTGCAGCTTGTGCAGGCTGGTGCCGGCCCCTTCCGAGCTCGCCACCCAGAGGTCGCCTTGGCGGACGTCGATCTCGATCGCGGCGATGTCGCCGAATCCGGAGCTGCGCGCGCCGGCGAGGTTGGCGACGTGCTGCGAGAACTCATCGACGACCGCCAGCCTCCGTCCAAGACGATCGCCGACAACGAAGCGGCGCGACACGGCATCGTAGGCCAGCCCGGCCGGAGTAAACCGCGGCGTCGAGAAGCGCAGCGCCGGGAGCGCCGCCGCAGCCGTCAGATGGCGTGCACTGGAACGCGGCGCCGCCGCGGCCGCAGGATCCGTCCGGCCCGGCGCGGGCGTTACCGCCCGATCGACGGCGGCGGACGGCGGATTGACGTCCGCCCTCGGCGCGGCCGCCGCAGGTTCGCTGGGCGCAATCCGCGCCGCCGGCGCCGGAGAGGCGGGTGCGCCGCCGGCAACGTCCACCCCCGTGGCCGATCCGGGGGTCTTTTGAACTTCGACCTGTGAATTCAACAACTTACCGTAAAGGTGAGTGTCCCCGTGGAGGGCGCGGACGCGCCGGAAGTCGTCGTTGGTCTCGACATCCACCGGCACGCCCATCGCCACCAGGCGATCGAGGATGACAACCGCATCGCCGGGGCGGCCGCTCAGACTCATCGCCCGCGCCAGCTGATACATCAGCGCCGGATCGTTCTTCGGCCCGAGCTGGACCGCCCGCCACGCCAGATCGTGGAAGGCCTCGAACTCGCCGCGGCCGGCGGCCTCCTCGCCCTCCTGCCGGCACGCCTGCCACGTCGCGCAGTCCGGCCGGCGGCCTGCATCCTGGATGGAGACGACGAAGGTGAGGGCGATCAGGAAGAGTGCGTGAAAGGCCGGCATGAGTGGGGACTGACGATCATCTTACACGGTGGTTATCGGCCGCGGCCGCACCGCGGCACACGGCGGCACGAAAATATCAGCGTTAACGCATCAGGTAAGATGCCCGGCATGCCGTCGCTCCGCTTCCCGCACCCGCTCGCCCTGATGACCGGCTGCATCCTGGCGGCCGCCATCTCCAGCTACATCGTCCCGGCTGGCGAGTACGAACGCAGAGACGACAGCGTCACCGGCCGCCGCGTCGTTGTCGCCGGCACCTACCATCGCGTGCCACCGCGGCCGGTCGGACCGTTCGAGGCGATCGTCGACATCCCACGCGGTCTAGCCGATGCCGCGCCGGTGATTTTTCTCGTTTTCCTCGTCGGCGGCGCCTTTACCGTCGTCGACGAGACCGGGGCGCTCCGGCAGGCGGTCGGCTGGCTGGTGCACCGGGTCGGCCACCGCGAGGCGCTGATTATCGTGATCGTCTCGCTGATCTTCGCGACCGGCGGCGCCCTTGAGAACATGTCCGAGGAAATCATCGCGCTCGTGCCGGTGCTGCTGCTCGTGACGCGGCCGCTCGGCCTCGATGCCGTGACCGCGATGGCGATCAGCGTCGGCGCGGCGGCCGTCGGCGCGGCCTTCAGTCCGGTCAATCCGTTTCAGGCGCAGATCGCCCAGAAGCTCGCGGGCTTGCCGCTGCTGTCCGGCTGGGGTTTCCGGCTCATCGTCCTCGCGATCGCTCTGGCTGTTTGGATCTGGGCGACCTGGCGGCACGCGACGCGAACCAGGACCGCCGGGCGGCCGCCTCTGCCGCTGGCAGCCGCAGGTCTTGCCGCCGCCGGCGCCGACGTGGCCATTCCGGACGCGGCCCCAGATGCGCCACTCCGTGTCGACCGCTCGAGGGGCGCCGTCCTGGCGATTGTGCTCGCCACCTTCGTCATCTTCATCTACGGCATCCTGCGGCTCGGCTGGGATTTCGACCAGATGTCGGCGCTCTTTTTCGCGATGGGCATCGCGGCCGGCCTGGTCGGGGGGTTGGGCGTCGCAGGCACGGCCCAGAGCTTCGCGGGCGGGTTCGCGTCGATGGCCTACGCCGCGATGCTGATCGGCTTCGCGCGCGCCATCTTCGTCGTCCTCGATCAGGGGCACGTCATCGACACGATGGTGAACGCGCTCGTCACGCCGCTGCAGTCGCTGCCGACTACGTTGTCGGCGCAGGGGATGATGCTGGTGCAGGCGGTCCTTCATGTCGTGGTGCCGAGCGTCAGCGGGCAGGCGGTGCTGACGATGCCGGTGCTGGTGCCGGTCTCCGACCTGATCGGCCTGTCGCGCCAGGTCGTGGTCCTGGCGTACCAGTTCGGCGCCGGCCTGAGCGAGCTGATCATTCCGACCAATGGGGCGCTGATGGCGGTGACCGTGGCGGCGGGAGTGAGGTACACCGACTGGCTGCGATTTGCCGTTCCGGTCTACCTGGGCTTGCTGCTGCTCTGCGCGGCCGCGCTGGTTGCGGCGATCCATCTGTAGCGCCAATTTTGTAATCGGGCGGAACGTTCTGCGACCTTGGTACCTACTGTGGAAAAATCCGCCGTCACTGGACCCGGCGTTGTGCATACTGATGGGGCGTGGTCTACTTCTTCAAACGCAACAGTGCGACCGTATCCTGCGAAATGCGCCCCAGCGGCCGCGGGGAGGGCTACGACATCATCATCATGAAGCCCGGCCAGCCGGTCGTCACCGAGCACCTGCCGAGCAGCGCGGACATCCACAAGCGCTGGTGCGAGCTGCAGGAAGGGTTCAAGAGCGAAGGCTGGTGGGGACCGACCGCCACGCATGACTGAGCGTTCGCGCACCAGAGGGACCCACGTGAAGTCGATCGTCCGGGTGTTGTCCGTCGCCGCCATCGCGCTTGTCGCCGTCGCTGGGTGTTCGCGCGGTGAAAACGCCGCGCCCGAGTCGCCGCAGGTCCCGCCGCCGGCGGATGTTGCCGCCCCTCCGGCCAACGCCACCATCACGTCGACGGGTCTGGCGAGCCGCGTCCTCGAACCGGGCCGCGGCACGCGCCATCCGCGTCCGAACTCGCGCGTCACGGTGCACTACACGGGCTGGACCGTGGACGGCAAGACGTTCGACAGTTCGGTGGCGCGCGGCGAGCCGGCGAGCTTCGGCCTCGATGAAGTGATCCCCGGCTGGACGCAGGGTGTGCAGATGATGGTCGAGGGAGAGAAGCGCCGCTTCTGGATCCCGGCCGCGCTCGCTTACGCGAATCGCCCGGACGCGCCGCAGGGTATGCTGGTCTTCGACATCGAGCTGATCAGGATTGATTCCTGACGCTCAGGTGGTCGCGAGCTCGCCGGCCGCCGGCAGGATCTTGCGTCCTCTCCGCGACATGCCCATGACGACCTGCGCCAGCTCCACGGCGGGCACCGGCTCGGTCTGAAGCGATACCCGTCCTTCACGAATCGCGTGGCAGATGGCGTCCGCGTTCCGCTCGGCGAAGACCAGCGAACAGGTGCGGCCGAGCTGCCGGATGTCGTGAAGGTCCGAACTACCCACCAGCGGCCGGCCATGCTTCTCCGCCCACCGCGCCGCCCGCGCATTGAAGTTCACGGTTCCGGTCCAGAAGTAGCTCCACTCCACCGCATCGAACAGGTCGGCGCAGTCCCGCATCCGCCGGCCGAGGCTCGAAAAATGAGGGAAAAACGGATGCGGGGCGATCACAATTCCGTCGTGATGGCGATCTTTCAGCGCCGCGACGTCGGCGAAGGTCCGCGCCCGCTCCGCCTCCTGGGGAAAGTTGAGGAGCAGAACATGACAGCCCTCGACCGTTTTTTCCACACCCGGTATCAGGGTCACACCCAGCTCTTCCGCATAGGACGACAGGCCGGCGTCCGTGAGCTGACGGTTGTGGAGCGTAATCGCCAGTGCCTCGAACCCCTTCGAATGGGCGCTGGCAACGAGCGTTCGCGCATCGTGAATGACGACGTCTTCGGGGTCTTCGGCGCTGTGGAGGTGGAGGTCGATTTTCAGCATGATGGCAGCACCGGTGCTTCTGGTCCGGCCGTCTTTCTCACGGCTGCACCTCATCACCTCAGCAAGCCCCGTTCCGTCCGCCTGCGGATCAGCTGGCAGTCTACTACCGTCGGTCTCGGGCGTCGACCCGGCCGCGCGCGACCCCGGCGCAGGGCGCCGACGCCCGCGCCGTGACGGTGTAGACCCCCGCGGCGGGGTAAACGTGGCGAACCCGCTCCGGCAGCGCCGCCGAGCGCGCCTCGTCGTTGCCGTCGCCGAACTCAATCGTGTAGCCGCACGTGCCGGTGCCTTCGACAGCGATGTCGACAGGCTGCCCCGGATCGACCGGCGAGGGCGAGATCAGGAGACGGGTGATCCGCGCCTGCTGCGCCTCGCTGCTGACCACCTGGAGCACCTGCGTAAAGCGGCCGGTGCACGGCGCCGCCGGCTTGACGATCACCGTGTACTTGTCGGGTTTGGCGTAGACGTGACGGAACTGCTGCGGCAACTCGCCGGTGACCTCCTGGGCGTTGCCGTCGCCGTAATGCACCTCGTAGGTGCAGGTCTTCGATCCCTTCACGTCGATCGTGACCGGCTGTCCGGCCCGCACGGGATTGGGCGCGATGTCGACGGCGGTAATCTGCGTCGCGGCGGCGGCCGGCGGCGCCGGCGCCGGCGGGGCGGCCACGGTCACGGTCGTCGAGACCTCACCGTCGCAGTTGCCCTGGCCCTTGCTGAAGATGGTGAAGGTGCCGGCCGTCTTGTAGACATGGCTCTGACTGTACGGGAGGCCGGTGATCGCATAGACCACCGACGCGCCGTCGCCGTAGCTGATTTGTGCGGCGCCGCACGGATTGCTTCCCGAGACGGTGATCGTGACGGTTCCGCCGGCCGTGATCCGATCGGGTGAGACGGCGACGCGGCTCACCGTGCCGGCGGCAGCGGTGCTCGCGGTGGCGATCGTCAACAAGGCGGCGGCGATGAGGTGAGTGGAGGTACGCATCGTTTTACTGTAACGCCTGACGCGCCTTATGAAGCTCGGCCGGGGCGTCCGCCGCTCGCGCCAGCTCGTCAGGAGAGCAGCAGCTCGAGGTCTTCGGCCTTGAGCGTCCGCACCAGCCCCGCGTCGGCGCTCAGGATCGCGTCGGCGAGCTGGCGCTTGGTGTGCTGCAGTTCCGCGACCTTTTCCTCCACCGTATCCCGCGCCAGCAGCCGGTAGGCAAAGACGTGGCGCGACTGTCCGATGCGATGGGCGCGGTCGATCGCCTGGGCTTCGGCGGCCGGGTTCCACCACGGGTCGAGCAGGAACACGTATTCGGCGGCGGTCAGATTGAGGCCGAGGCCGCCGGCCTTGAGGCTGATCAGGAACAGCCGGCAGTCCGGATCGTTCTGGAACCGGTTGACGCGGGCGGCGCGGTCGCGGGTCCGGCCGTCGAGATACTCGTAGTTCATTCCCAGCGCGTCGAGCCGCGGCCGCAGCAGCCCCAGGAAGCTCGTGAACTGGGAGAACACCAGCGCCTTGTGCCCCTCGTCGATCACTTCGGACAGCCGCGGGATCAGCACCTCGAACTTGGCGGACGGCTCCCCCTCCCGACGCGGATCGATCAGGCCGCTGTGGCACGCCGCCTGGCGCAGCCGCAGCAGCGCCTCGAGGATCTGCATCTTCGATCGATTGACGCCGTCGCGCGCGACGCGCGCCAGCAGCGTCTCGCGGTAGTGGGCGCGCAGCTCGTCGTAGTGCCGGCGCTGCGGCCCCTCGAGCTCGCACTGCAGGGTCTGCTCGGTCCGCCGCGGCAGCTCGGGCGCGACCTGCTCCTTGGTCCGCCGCAGCAGGAACGGGCGCAGCGCCCGCGCCAGCCACTCGAGCTCTTCGTCGGTGCGCGCCCGCGGCCCGCTCGCCCGCTGAAAGGCGCGGGCGCTCCCCAGCAGACCCGGATTCAGGAACTCGAACAGGCTCCACAGCTCCCCGAGGTGGTTCTCGATTGGCGTGCCGCTCAGCGCCAGGCGGTGCCGGGCGCGCAGCAGCCGCGCTGCCTTGGCCGACGCGGTCGCGGCGTTCTTGATCGCCTGGGCCTCGTCCAGGATCGCGTAGTCGAATTCGATCGCCGCGAGCGACACCGCGTCCCGGCGCAGCGTCCCGTAGGTCGTCAGCACCAGGTCGGCGCCGCCAATCGCGGCGGCATCCCGCAGCGGGCCGGTGTAATCCAGCACCTTCAGGTCCGGCGCGAAGCGTGCCGCCTCCTCCATCCAGTTGAAGACCAGCGACTTCGGCACGACGACAATCGACGGCATCCTGGTCCCCGGCGGACGGCTGCTCCGGCAGCCCTCGAGCAGCGCCAGCACCATGACGGTCTTGCCGAGCCCCATGTCGTCGGCGAGGCAGCCGCCGAAGCCGAACCGCCGCAGGAACTCGAACCAGCCGAGCGCCTCGCGCTGGTACTCGCGGAGCGTGCCGCGGAACGACGCCGGCGCATCCGCCGCCGCCACGCCGCCAAACGTGTGCAGCTCCGATCGCACCCGCGCGAACGCGTCGTCGTAGGTAATCGCCGGCTGCGCCGCCAGCAGCGCGTCGAGCAGCGCCGCCTGCGACCGGCCGAAGCGGATCGCATCCCCTTCCGCCCGGCCGAGCCCCGCCACCGTGGCGTAGCGCCGCAGCCATTCCTCCGGCAGCAGCCCGACGCTGCCGTCGTCGAGGACGACGACGTCCTCGCCGCGCGCGATCGCCGCGAGCAGCTGCGGAAACGGCGCCGAGCGGCCGTCGCCGAAGTCGATGTCGCCGTGCAGATCGAACCAGTCGATCCCCGATGACACCTCGAGCTGCATGCCGACCGCCGATCGGAACGCCCGCCCCTCGGCCTCGACCCGCCAGCCTTCGTTGACGAGGGTGTGGACGACCTTGGGGAACTGCTCCGGCGAAATCCCCAGCATCTGCCGCGACTCGAAGTGGCTCCAGGTATAGCGGAAGCCGAGCTGGTGCAGCCGATCGATCGCCGCCTGCTCGGCGCCGCGATCGCGCCGGACCAGCCGGCGGCGCTCGCCGTCGTAGGCGGTCGCCCCGGGGGGGCCGTCGACGACGATGCCGTCGTAGTCGAACTGGACCGAGGCGCGAAGATCCTGGCGCAGCGCGTACGGATTCTGGCGCTCGGGGCGTCCGACCCGAATCCGCGGCCGCGGCACGCCGTCGACGATCTCGTAGCGGAGGTCCTCAGGCAGCAGCACCGGGTTGACGCCCGAGCGGGCGAGCGTCTCGAGCAGCGCGCCGGCCTCGGCGCGCGGGATCGCAATCCGGCCGAAGCTGCGCAGCCGCGCCACCCAGGCGAAGCCACCCTCGAGATCCAGCCGTGCCATCGCCGAGCGCGTGAACAGGAAGCCGCGGCTGAGGAGCAGCACCGGCTCCTTGAGCGGCATCCGCTCGCCGCTGCGCACGAAGCCGCCATCGAGCAGCAGCGTGTCGTCCGCCGGCTCCTCGATGACGTCGAGGTCGAAGCGCCATGGGTCGCCGGCGTCCCAGGTGAGCGGCAGCAGGTTGCGCGCGTCGCCGGCGACGTCGAGCTGCGCCCGGCCGGTGCGGGCGAGCATCGGCAGCACGCGGTCCTCGAGCGGGCCGTTCAGCACGTAGCGCGACAGCCGCGCGTAGCCGCCGTCATAGGACGGCCCCTGACCGGTCCCATTCGCGGCGCCGAGGAGGAGCGACAGGATGTCGCGATCGTGGCTGTCGACGAGATGTTCGGCCTCAGCGGAGGTGACATAGATTGGCTTGGGCCGGGTCCACGCGCCGTTCTTCCGCCGCTGGCGGAACAGCACCGCGACGACGGTGCCGCGCCCGGTCAGAGTGTCCCGGACGTCAATCGCATAGATGATTTCGCCGTTCGAGAAACGCGGCAGCGGCACGGCGGCCTCGCCGGCCTGGACATCCTGGCGGAGCTCGTGCAGGAACCGCTGCCAGACCGGCGGCTTGACCGCGGGCGCGCTACGGCCGGGCAGTGTATAGGGGACAGCCGGCTCCGCCTGCAGGTCCGCGGCGCTCGGCCGATACTCGGGCTCGAGCGTGGCGCCCCCGCCGGCCGGGCCGTCGCCGGCGAGCAGGCCCCGCTCTTCCGCCTCGAGCAGCGCCGCCCAGATGTGTTTGCAGATGTCGGCGCGGTCGGCGTAATACGGGCACTCGCACGCCCCGGTGAAGCGCAGCCGATCGCGCACCAGGTCGACCCGGTAGTCGCGGCTGCCCCGGACGGTCGCGTTGGCGACCCACTCGGCGCCGCTGATGTCGATGACCCGGCCCGACGAAAAATACGCCTGGCCCTTGGCTCTGGTCCTGGCGGCGACCGACGGGGCAATTCCGTTGATGAACATGGAGGGGGAACCAGCGATTATACCGCGCCCCCGCCTCCCCCGCCCCCACGGGGACACTCACCTTTAGCGTAAGTTGTTGATTCTAAATAGACGATCCAATTTTCTAGCCCGATCGGTAAAAGCCCCCCGTTCCCGTCCGCATCTGGCCGATACTATGCGGGACTCGATGCCCCATCTGACCCTCACGCAGTGGCTCCTGGCCATGCTTGGAGCCGCCTGTGTGGGCATCAGCAAGGCCGGCATCTCGGGCATGGGACTGCTGCCGGTCGTCATCTTCGCCTTCCTGTTCGGCGCCCGGACCTCCACCGGCATCGTCCTGCCGATGCTGATCGTCGGCGACGTGACGGCGGTCCGCGCCTTCCACCAGCACGCGCGCTGGGACTACATCCGCCGGATGCTGCCGCCAGCGCTCGTCGGCGTCGTCATCTCGGCGTGGTACATGCGCTCGCTCAGCGAGGCGCTCTACAAGCCGATCATCGGCGGCATCATCCTCGGCCTGACGGCGCTGCAGCTCGCCCGCATGCACAGGCCCGAGTGGTTCGGCCGCGTTCCGCACACCCGCCTCTTCGCCTGGACGATTGGCCTGATCGCCGGCGGCGCGACGATGCTCGCCAACGCCGCCGGTCCGATCTTCGCGGTCTACTGCCTGGCCGTCTCTCTGCCGAAGATGGAGTTCGTCGGCACTGCCGCGTGGTTCTTCCTGATCGTCAACAGCTTCAAGATTCCCTTCAGCTTCGCGCTCGGGCTGATCCACGGCGGCACGCTGATGCTCAACCTGCTGCTCAGCCCGCTCATCATCGCCGGACTGCTTGCGGGACGATGGCTGACGACGCGGATTCCGCAGCGGACGTTCGACATGCTGCTGCTGGCCTTCGCCGCGGTTGCGGCGCTTCGCCTGATGGGGGCGTTCTGACGGCGGGCGGCGGCTTATCGGATGGTGCGATAGCGCTCGAGCAATTGCCGCTGACGTGAATCGCGTGCGATCTCCCGGCCGCGGATGAACACGTGTTCGGGGCCGGTCGTCAGCTCGAACGGATCCCCGGACCAGACGACGATGTCGGCGTCCTTGCCGACGTCGAGCGAGCCGCAGCGCTTCGCCACGCCCCACACTTCGGCGGGCGTGAGCGTCACCGCCCTGAGGGCGGCGTCGCGGCCGAGGCCGTTGGCGACGGCATTGCCGCCTTCCTGGCGCAGATTGCGCGCGTTGTGGGACTCGAACGACGACAGGATCACCGTCACGCCGGCCTTCGCGAGCCGCGCGGCGTTTTCGAGCGTCGCGCCGGGCGCATCGAAGGACGGAATGTCGGTCAGCGGCTTGATCACGACCGGCACGTGCTGCGCGGCGATGCGGTCGGCGACCTTCCAGCCTTCGGCCGCCTCCATCAGCACCAGCTTCAGCCGGAACTCCTCGGCGAGCCGCAGCGCCGCCAGCAGATCGCTGGCGCGATTCGCGGCGACGGCCAGCGGCAGCTCGCCGCGGAGGACCGGCGCGAGCGCCTCGAGATCGAGCCGGCCGCGCGCGTAGCCGCGGCGCTGCGCGCTGTTCCAGGCGGCGCGGTTTCTCGCAAAATCCGCCGCGTCCTGGAGCGCCTCGCGCAATCGCAGCATCGCCGACGCCCGCGACCCGCCCTCCGCCGCGGCGCCGGCCTCGCCGAGCTGCGCCAGCATCGCCGCCGGCGTCCGGGTGACCGCGTCAGGTGCCTGCGCGCCCGAGAGATCGACCACCGCCGCCTGGCCAAGCAGGACATGCTTGCCGGACGGAATGATCAGCGCGCGCGTGATCCCCTCGACCCGCGTCACCGGGATCAGGGTGGTCTCGGCGTTGAACGAGTCGACGACAGCGAATGCCGCGCTGAGGCCGGCATCGGTGGTCGATTGATCGGCGGTCCCGTCCGCCGAGAGCGGAATTTCGACAATTCCCAGCTGGGTCGCTGACTCGAACAAACCCGGCGTGACGATCTTGCCGGCGGCGTCAATCACCCGCGCGCCCTGAGGCACCGCGACATCAGCGCCGACCGCCGTGATCTTTGCGCCGGCGATCAGGATCACGCCGCGCTCGATCGCCGGACCGGAGACCGGCAGGATGCGTCCGCCGACGATGGCGATGGTTTCACCAGCGGGCCGGACGGGCGCGGGCGGGCGGCCCGCCGGACGACCAACCGGGGCCGGGCGCTGGCCGCTCGCCCCGAGCGGGCTCATCGCCGCGAACAGCGCCAGGATCGATAGCCGGATGGTGAGTCGCGGGGCGATGCTCATCGCGCGGTCTCCGCCGGCGTCAGCCCGACCACGAAATCGCGCCGCGGCTGCTTCGCCGGATCAGTCCGGTCGTAGAGCAGCGCGCCGTCGACGAAGACGCGCTCGGCGTGCGCGTAGACGCTGAACGGGTCGGCGGACCAGACCACGACATCGGCATTCTTGCCGCGCTCGATCGATCCGGTGACCTTGTCGATGCCGAGCGCCTTGGCCGGGTTGATCGACAGCCACTTCACGGCGTCCGCCTCCGTAATCGTCATCCCTGCCTCCCGCCCGGCGCGCATCGCCTTGGCCGCCTCCTGGTTGAGCCGCTGAATCCCGTTCGCATCGTCCGAATGGACGATCGCGCAGCCGCCGGCGTCGTTGACGAGCGCGATGTTCTCGCGGATGCCGTCGTAGGCCTCGAGCTTGAAGCCCCACCAGTCGGCCCACATGCTGGCGCAGATGCCGCCCGCGGCGAGCAGGTCGCGGACCTTGTAGGCCTCGACCGCGTGATGGAACGAGGCGATCCGATAACCGAACTCCTTGGCCAGATCGATCATCACCGCCATCTCGTCGGCGCGGTAGCAGTGGTTGTGGACGAGGATGTCGCCGTCGAGCACCCCGGCCAGCGTCTCGAGCTGCAGATTGCGGTCGGGCTGCTTGGCGGGATCGGCACCCTCGTCCTTCCATCGCTTCAGCCGGTTGCGGTACTCGGTCGCCGCAATCCACGCCTTGCGGTAGCCGGCGACGTTGCCCATGCGGGTGTCGGGCGAGATATGGCGCGCGCCGTAGACGCGCTTCGGATTCTCGCCGCAGGCCATCTTCAACCCGTAGGGAGCCCCCGGAAACTTCATCCCCTGTTCGGTGCGCGACGGCACGTTCTTGACCGTCACGCCGCGGCCGCCGAACAGGTTGGCCGAGCCCGGCAGGATCTGCATCGCCGTGACGCCGCCCATCAGCGCCAGGTCGAACTGCGGATCCTGCGGCCAGATCGAGTGCTCCGCCCAGACCTCGGCGGTGTTGGGGTTGGTCGCCTCGTTGCCGTCGTCGACCCCTTCCGTCCCGGGCGCGGGATAGACGCCGAGGTGTGAATGGATGTCGATGATCCCGGGCGTCACCCACTTGCCGCTGGCGTCGATGACGACGGCGCCGGCGGGCGCGGTGACGTCCGGACCGATCGCGGCAATCTTGCCCCCCTGCAGCAGCACCGAGCCGTGCTCGATCGCCGGGCCGGCGGCGGTCAGGATGGTGGCATTGCGAATGACGGTCGCCGGCGCCGCGGCCGGCTGGTAGGTCGAGGGATACGGATCCGACGCCCGTGCCGCCTTGTCGGTGGTGCTCTGGGCGGCAGCTGCCGCGGCAACCATTCCGAACAGTACCGCGATCCCTGCCGTCCGTACGTTCACATCGCCCTCCTGCAGACGCGGACTGGCCGCCCGATGCGCGGAAGTGTAGCATCGCGCCGGGCAGGGATCAGTTCGCCGCCGCCGCCCCGGCGGGAGCTATAATTCGAGCAGGCGTCAATGACCATCAGCGAACGGCCGCTCCGCGACGTCACCGTCCTCGACCTGGACGGCCGCCTCGTCTTCGGCGACGGCGTCGACGAGCTGCGGGCGCACGTCAACCACCTCGTCGAGGAGGGGCGGCGCAAAATCCTGCTCAACCTGAAGGATGTCAGCTACATGGACAGCTGCGGTGTCGGCTTGCTGGTAGCGAAGTTCGTCAGCGTCCGGCGGCTCGGCGGCGATCTTGCCCTCCTCTGCCTGTCGCCGCGCTGCGAGCGCGTGCTGACCATCAGCCGGCTGACCGGCATCTTTCAGACGTTTGACTCCGAGGCGGACGCGCTCGCCAACTTCGTCGGCAAGGCCCACGCGTGACCCGGCCGGACGAATCGGCGCGGCTCGCCGAGCTCGAGCAGTACCACATCCTCGATACCGATCCCGAGCGGGCCTTTGACGACCTGACGATGCTGGCGTCCCATATCTGCGGCACGCCGATGGCGCTCATCACGATGGTCGATGCCGACCGGCAGTGGTTCAAGTCGCGGATCGGCATCGACGCCGCGGAGACGCCGCGCGCGGTCTCGTTCTGCGCCCACGCCATCGCCGAACCGCACCTGTTCATCGTCGCCGACACCCGCCAGGACGATCGCTTCCGCGACAACCCGTTCGTGACCGGCGAGCCGCACATCCGCTTCTACGCCGGTGCGCCGCTCGTCACCCCCGACGGCCACGCCCTCGGCACGCTCTGCGTCGTCGACCGCGTCACGCGCTCGCTGACGCCGTACCAGATCGAGGCGCTCGACGCGCTGCGGCGGCAGGTCCAGTCGCAGCTCGAGCTGCGGCGGCACGTCTACCGGCTTGAGCAGGCGATCGAGGAGCGCGACCGCGCCCAGGCCGAGCAGTCGCGGCTGTTCGAGGAGCTGCGCAGCGCCCACGACGACGTCCGCCGGCTGAGCGCGATGATTCCGTTCTGCTCGACGTGCCAGTTCACGATGACGATTCCGGCCGATCCGTCGGCGATTCCCAAGCTCACCGACGGCGTCGTCCACGTCCTCGAGGAGAAGCACTGGAGCGAGGCCGACATCATGGCGGTCGAGCTCGCGCTCCAGGAGGCGGTCGCCAACGCGATCCGCCACGGCTGCCGCGGCGACGCCACCCAGCAGCTGCAGTGCTCGGTCGCCTGCGACGAGGCCGGCGAGATCGTCATCACCGTGCGCGACCCCGGCGCCGGCTTCGATCACACTACCGTCGCCAACCCGCTCGATGCCGAGAACATCCTCAAGCCGAGCGGCCGCGGGATCTTCCTGATCAACGGCCTGATGGACGACGTCCAGTTCGCCGACGGCGGCCGCGAGCTCCAGATGCGCAAGAAAAAGGGCACCTCCTGAGCGTCGTCCTCCAGGCGGATCGGGTCTCGCGGACGTATACGGCGGGGGAAACGGCGGTTCAGGCGGTGGCGGATGTCAGTCTCTCGCTCGAGCGGGGGGACTTCGTCGCCCTGGTCGGTCCGTCGGGCTGCGGCAAGTCAACGCTCCTCCACCTTTGCGGCGCGATGGACCGGCCGACCAGCGGCACCGTGCGGCTCGAAGCCGCGACGCTCGGCGCGCTCGACGACGATGCGCTGACGCGGCTGCGCCGTGAACGGGTCGGCTTCGTCTTCCAGTTCTTCAACCTGCTGCCGACGCTGACGCTGCTTGAGAATGTCGAGCTGCCGCTGCTGCTCGCCGGACGGCGGACCACCGACGCGGCGCCGGCCGCCCGCGCGCTGCTCGACCGGGTCGGGCTGACGCCGCGCCTGGACCACTATCCGCAGCAGCTGTCGGGCGGCGAGATGCAGCGCGGCGCGCTCGCCCGCGCGCTCGTCCACCAGCCGGCGCTGCTCGTCGCCGACGAGCCGACCGGCAACCTCGACTCCGAGAACGGCCGCCGCATCATCGACCTGCTGACGGCGCTCAATCGCGAAACCGGCGTGACGATGCTGCTGGCCACCCATGCGCCGGAGATTGCGGCGGCGGCGCACCGCGTCGTGCGGATGCGCGACGGCCGCATCGAGTCGGGCGGGGCCGGTGCGGCTGTTTAGCTGGTTCATCCTGCGGCGGATGATCCGCGAGCCGCTCCGTGCGGCGCTGACCGCGATCGGCATCGCCCTCGGCGTCGCCGTCGTCGTCGCCATTCAGCTGACCAATGCGAGCTCGCTGGCCGGCTTCGAGACCGCGCTGAACACGATGTCGGGGCGCACCTCGCTGGAGGTGGTCGGGGTCGGCGCCGGCATCGATGAGCAGCGGCTGCTGGAGATCGGCTGGCTGCGCGACTACGGACGCGTCGCGCCGGTCATTGAAGGGGATCTGATCTACCGCGAGCCGGGCCGCGCCGCCGAGACGCTGCGCCTGCTCGGCGTCGACATCCTGCGCGATCAGCCGTTCCGCGACTACCCGCTGCTGACGCGGAGCGCGCCGGCGGACGGCGCCGCCGCGGCCACCGGCGAGTTGCGGGCGCAGGACTTCCTCGGGTTGCTGATCGAGCCGGGGTCGGCGATCGTCGCGGCGAAGTTCGCCGCGCCGCGAGGGCTGACGCCGGGCTCGACGTTTCAGGTCAGCGTCGGCGATCGGACGGTGACCCTGAAGGTCCACGGCCTGCTCGAGGACGAGGGCCCGGCGCGGGTGCTCGACGGCCGGTTCGTGCTGATGGATATCGCGTCGGCGCAGCTCGCGCTCGATCGGCTCGGGCGGATCGATCGCGTCGAGATCCAACTTACCGCCGGCGCGAATGTCGACGCCGCTGAAGCCGCCATTGCCCGGCGCCTGCCGGCGGGGCTGTCGGTCGAGCGCCCCGGCCAGCGCGGCCGGCAGGTCGAGCGGATGCTCGCGGCGTTTCACCTCAATCTGACCGCGCTTTCCTATATCGCCCTGCTCGTCGGACTGTTCCTGGTCTACAACACGGTCTCGGTCGCGGTGCTGTCGCGGCGCGATGAAATCGGCACGCTCCGCGGCCTCGGGGTGACCCGCGGCGGCGTCCGGGCGCTCTTCCTCGCCGAAGCGGCGGTCCTGTCGGTCCTGGGATCGGCGCTCGGGCTGGCGCTGGCGCGGCTGCTGGCCAGCGCCACGGTGGCGCTGACCTCGACGACGGTGTCGGCCCTCTACATCGCGACTGCCGCGGCGACGCCGGCGCTGTCGTGGCGCGACGCCGTCCTGGCGTTCGCCACCGGGGTGCCGCTGTCGCTGCTGGCGGCGCTCGTGCCGGCCATCGAGGCGTCGCAGGTCGCGCCGATGGCGGCGATGCGCGGCGCGGATCAGGTCGAGGTGCGCGGACGCTTTCCGCGGCGCTCGCTGGCGGCCGGAGTGATCCTGCTCGCAGGCGGCGCGTGGCTGGCGACGCTCGGGCCGGTCGGCGGACTGCCGCTGTTCGGCTACGCCGCCGCCGTCGTCATCGTCTTCGGCGCGTCTTCCCTGGTGCCGGCGGTGCTGTTTGTCGTGGCCCGCGGCATCGAGCGGCCGGCGCGGCGGCTGCTGAAAGTCGAAGACTGGCTGGCGGTCAGCAACCTCTCGGCGGCGATCCCGCGGCTGTCGATCTCGGTGGCGGCGCTGGCCGTCAGCCTGTCGATGATGGTGGCGATCTCGGTGATGATTGGCAGCTTTCGAGAGACGGTCGGCTACTGGGTGAGTCAGACGCTCCAGGCGGATCTGTTCGTCGCGCCCGGGACGCGGCGGGGAGGCACCAGCGATACGCTGTCGCCGGAGGTCGTCCGCGCGGTCGCCGCGAGCCCCGACGTCGCCGCCGTCGACCGGTTCCGCAGCATCGAGGTGCCCTACGGCGACACCCGCGTCCGGGTCGGCGGCGGGGACTTCACCGTCCTGCTCGATTACGGATCGCTGCTCTTCAAGGCGCCGGCCGACGCCCGCGCGGCGATGCGCCGCGCCGCCGGCCAGGATGCGGTCGTCGTCTCGGAGAGCTTCGTCCTCAAGCAGCATCTCGGCGCCGGCAGCAGCGTCATCCTGCCGACGCCGCGCGGACCGGTGTCGTTCCGGATTGCCGCCGTCTACTACGACTACTCGAGCGATCGCGGCGTGCTGGTCATGGACCGGCCGACCTTCGAACGGCGGTTCGAGGACACCGCCATCAGCAGCCTGAGCGTCTACCTGCGCGACGGCGTGAACCCGGACGAGGCGCGGGAGCGGCTGCTGGCGGCGGTCGGCGAGACGCACCGCGTGCTGATCAACACCAACGCGTCGCTGCGCAGCGAAATCCTGCGGATTTTCGACAGCACGTTTGCGATCACCTATGCGCTCGAGATTATCGCCATCATCGTCGCCATCCTCGGTGTGTCGGGCACGCTGCTGACGCTGATCCTCGAACGCGAGCGCGACCTGCGAGTGCTCCGACTGATCGGCACGGGACGGAACCAGATCCGCCGCATGGTCGTCGGGGAGGCGCTGCTGATCGGCGCCGTCAGCCAGGCGATTGGCCTGGCGGTGGGATTACTGCTGTCGATGGTGCTGATCTACGTCATCAACGTGCAGAGCTTCGGCTGGACGATCCAGTTCCACCTGCCAGCCGGATTCCTGCTGCAGGCATCAGTCCTGATGGTCATCGCCACCGGCGTCGCCGGGCTCTACCCGGCGCGACGGGCCCGCCGCCTCGGCACCTACGGCGCGGCCGACGAGGCGTAGCGGGCCAGGCCCCGGCCATCGTCACGCTCGTCCGTCAGGACGTGATGTAGCGCTCGAGCGAGCGGATCGTGAACTGCTGCTCCTCCAGGACGGCACGGACCGCGTCACCGATCGAGATGATGCCGGCGATCCGTCCCTGCTCGACCACCGGGAGGTGCCGGATGTGCTTGTCGGTCATCAGCGCCATGCACTGTTCGGCGGTCCATTCCGGATCGACGCAGATGACGCCGGTCGTCATCGCGTCGCCGACGACGGTCTCCTTCGAGGTCTTGCCGGCGAGCACGACCTTCCGGGCGTAGTCGCGCTCGGAGAAGATGCCTTCGATTTTCTGGTCCCTGAGCACGACCACCGCGCCGATGTTCTTTTCGGCCATCAGGCGCAGCGCGTCAAGGATCGTGTGGTCGGGTGGGACGGAGTGGACGGCACTCTTGCCGCGCAGCATCTGTCGGACGGTGGCTGGCATAAACCGAGACTCCTCGAGCCGTCGAAACGGGGGAACCGCTTCCATCGTGGGCTCGGTGGCTCGTGCGGCGACGGCAGCCGCCCGGGTCGCCGGACTGCGCCCATACTAGTCCAACCTCGCGGGTCGCGGCCGGCCAAATCCGGCCGCCGCCACGGGACAACGGGAACTACCGGGTGGCGAGCACGTAACCGGTGCTTCGCCCGCCGGCCGGGTTGCGAATCAACACGCCACACTCGACCAGTTGCTGGATGTCGCGCAGCGCCGAGTCCTGTGAGCTGTTCGTCATCGCCGCCCACTTGGACGTCGTCAGCTTGCCCTCGAATCCGTCCAGCAGTCGATTGAGGACCAAACGTTGCCGGTCGTTCAACGAGACGTCGCGCAGTCTCTCCCAATAGTGCGCCTTGGCAATGACACCAGAGAGCGCACCCCGCGCTCCCTCGATCGCGCGCGTCAGACAGCCAAGGAACCACTCCGTCCACGGCGTGATGTCCAGCGACGCCCGCTGCGACTGTTCGAGGATGCGGTAGTAGTCACCGCGCTCTGCACGGATCTGCGCCGACATGCTGTAGAACCGCTGCGCGCTTCCCTCCGATCTCGCGAGGGCCATGTCGGCAATCGCCCTCGCCATCCGGCCATTGCCATCGTCGAAGGGGTGAATCGTCACGAACCAGAAGTGCGCCAGCGCCGACTTCAAGACCGGGTCGGCGCTGGTGTCGCCGTTGAACCAGTCGCAGAACCGCCGCATTTCCTCGTGAAGCCGCACCGCAGCCGGCGCCTCGAAGTGGACGCGCTCGCGGCCCACCGGGCCCGACGCTACTTGCATCGGAGCGGTGCGGTCGTCGCGCCACGCGCCGACCGTGATCCGGTGCATCCCGCTGCGCCCGGTCGGGAACAGCGCGGCGTGCCACCCGAACAGGCGTTCCTCGGTGAGTCGCTGGTCGTACCGTTGGGTGGCGTCGAGCATCATCTCAACGACACCGTCGACGTGGCGGTCGACGACACCCAGAGCGCCGATATCCATACCGAGGCGGCGCGCCACCGACGAACGCACTTGCGCCCGGTCCAGCACCTCTCCTTCAATCTCGCTGCTCTTCAGCACATCGTCGGTGAGCGTGGCGAGGACAGCGTCCTCCCTCAGCTTGAAACCCAACGCTTCCATCTGTCCGAGCAGGCGTCCCTGGAGGTGTCTGGCTGCGGCGAGCGGCGCTGTCAGGCGCGCGTCGTCCCAATACCAATTGGGCCAATCGGGAAGCTCATGAATATACAAGATATAATCACCGCTTATTGAGCGGTGATTATACACTGATACCCTCAAGTAGAGGTCTAATTGACGCACGATATGCGGCGAATGTGAAGCTATTCGCCGCAGCCGTCTCGCTGCACGAACCAGGCGACGGCGCTGTCTGGCTCGATCGGGGTCGTTGGCGTCGATCAGAGAAAGTTGACGTCCGCGAGACGACTCCTACGAGGACTTCATCCCTGTCCGCGGCAGCGCCCAGGGGGCCCGATACGGGCGGGTCACCAGCTTCTGCGCCTCGGCGTCCCCGACGATCCGCTCCCCCGCGACATCCCACTGGATCCGCCGCCCGGTGCGGAACGCAATGTTGCCGAGGTGGCAGGCGATCATCGAGTTGTGGCCGATCTCGACATCGGAGCGCGGGCGCTGGCGCGACTCCATGCAGTCGAGGAAGTTGCGAACGTGCTCGAGGTGCATGTCGCCGCTCGCGCCGCGGCGCGGCTGGCCGCCGGCGCGATAGACTTTTTTGCCGTTCGTGGTCTCGGTCTCCGGCAGGACCTCCCAGCCGCCGCGATCGACGACCAGCACGCCGTTGTTGCCGTGGAAGGCGACGCCGTGATCGCGCGCGTAGGGGCCGAGGCCGATCGCGGTCGCGTGCTCCCACAGCATCGTGAAGCCGTCGCATTCCCAGATCGCCTGCTGCGTATCGGGCGTCTCCTCCGCGTCGTCCGGAAACCCGAACTTGCCGCCCATCGACGTCGCCGCGGTCGGGGCCGTCACGCCCATCCCCCAGTTCGCGATGTCGATCATGTGCGCGCCCCAGTCGGTCATCAGACCGCCCGAATAGTCGTAGTACCAGCGGAAGTTGAAGTGGAACCGGTTTTTGTTGAACGGCCGCTTCGGCGCCGGGCCGAGCCACATGTCGTAGTCGACCGAGGCGGGCGCCGCGCTGTCGGGTACCGGCGCGATATTGCCCATCCAGTCCTGATAGGCCCACGTCTTGACCAGACGGATCTTGCCGAGCTGGCCGCTCTTCACGTACTCGACTGCCGCCTGGTAATGCGGCGCGCTCCGCTGCTGCGTCCCCATCTGGACGACGCGGTTGGCGCGGCGGGCGGCATCGACCATGAGGCGCCCCTCGCCGATGCTGAGCGAGAGCGGCTTCTCGACGTAGACGTCCTTGCCGGCCTCGACCGCCGCGATCATTGTCAGCGCGTGCCAGTGATCAGGGGTGCCGATGATCACGGCGTCGAGATCGGGGCGCTCGAGGAGTCGACGGAAATCGCGGGTCGAGAAATCAGGAGACTGATTGAACTCCTTCGAGATGCGCTCCTTCGCCTTCGCGACCTGCTCGTCGTCCACGTCGCAGAGCGCGACGCACTGCGCGCCGAGCCGGAGCATCGCGCGCAGGTCGGCGGTGCCCTGGCCGCCGCAGCCGATCAGCCCGACCCGCACCCGGCGGTTGGCGCCGGCGACACGGTCCTGCGAGGCCGCGGCGACGCTGCGTGACACGGCCGGAACCATCGCGGCGCCGGCCACCCCGGCGGCCGCCTGCTGCAGAAATGAACGACGGCTGCGCTGTTTCATCTGACACCTCCGGAGGGCGACGGGAACGACAACGCCGGAGTTTACCGCAGGCCCGGACGACCAGCCGGTACAATGTGCGGATGGTGCCGCTCCGCCGCCTGGCCGCCCGCACCTGCGGAATCCTGACGTTCGTGGCGGGCGCGGCCGCCGCGGCCGGTGCTGCAGGCGCGTGGAAAGAGGCCACACCGGGCCGGCCGATCGTGCTCCCGGCCGATCACGCCAGCCATCCCGACTACAAGATCGAGTGGTGGTACTACACCGGCAACCTCGACGCCGGTGGCGGGCAGCGTCTCGGCTATCAGCTGACCTTCTTCAGGATTGGCGTCGACCCGGTGCCGGTCAATCCCTCCCGGTGGGCGGTACGCGACCTCTACATGACCCACCTCGCGCTGACCGACGTCACCGGCCGCACGTATCGGTTCACCGAGCGGATGAACCGGGCCGGGCCGGGGTGGGCCGGCGCGTCGACGACCGCGTACCGGGTGTGGAACGAAGACTGGGAAGCGGTGCTCGGGCCGGACGGCGTCCATCACCTGACCGCGCGCACGGCGGACTTCGGCCTCGACCTCACGCTCGATGAGCGGCGTCCGGCGGTGCTCCACGGCGACCACGGCTACAGTCGCAAGGGGGCCGCACCGGCCAACGCATCGCATTACTACTCGCTCACACGGATGCCGACACGCGGCACGATCACGCTCGGCGGCCGGGCTTTCGCGGTGACCGGTCTGAGCTGGATGGATCACGAGTTCGGCACCAGCTTTCTCGAGCGCGAGCAGGTCGGCTGGGACTGGTTTTCCATCCAGCTGGACGATGGCCGCGACCTGATGATCTTCCAGCTCCGCCGCGCCGATGGGTCGATCGATCCGCGATCCAGCGGCACGCTTGTCGAGCCGGACGGCAAGGCGATCCCGATCACGGTCGCCGACGGCTTCCGGCTGACGCCGGGCCGGACCTGGACGTCGGCGGCCAGCGGTGCGCGTTATCCGGTGGCGTGGACGATCGACATCCCGGCGCGCCGGCTGACGCTGGCGGTGACGGCGGCGGTCAACGACCAGGAGCTGCGCGCCGCGAACGGATCGGGCGTCACTTACTGGGAAGGGGCGATCGACGTGACCGGCCAGGGCATCCGCGGCCGCGGCTACCTGGAGATGACCGGCTACGCCGGCGCGCCGATGGGACGGTTCCTCCGCTGACGGCGGTCAGCGTGGCGGCAGCGCGTAGAACTGGTAGGTGATCGTCCACGCCGTTTCCGCGCCGGGAGCGGCCTGGAGATCGATGAAGGCCTCCGGACAGACGGTCGTTGCCGCCGACCACAGCACCAGCTTCGACATCGGGCGATCGCCGGTCTGCCGGACGCCGGCGCCGGTCTTCGAGTTCTCGACCCGGATGTCGTAATCCCGCGGCGAGGTGCCAAACCCCGTCAGCTCGGTGAAAATCGTCTGCTTCGGCTCGAAGACTTTCAGGAACGCCACCTCACGTCCCGTCATTTCCGCCAGCCCGTTGAGCGGCCGCGCCGCGGCGGCGGCGAACGGGAGCCGGACCACGAAATCAGGCCCGGTCGGCTGGCGGTCGAGCATGTAGAAGTTGTGCTCGTAGACGGTCGTCGCGATCGCCTTGGTGCCGGTGTTCTTCAGGTGGTGCTCGAGCACGAGCGTGTCCCCGGACAGCCGGACCACTTTGCGGTAGACGTACCCATACCCGCGGGTCGCCGGCAGGGTGTGCACGAACTCCACCTGCGTGGGGCCCTTCGTGACGCGCCAGGTGCCGGGGTCGGTGATGTCGTACTGCCCGAACTGCCGATACGCCGGCTCGTCCGGCTTCCGGACCGCGCCGACGCCGATCCGCACGAAGCTCTCCCCCGCCCGCGCATCGTCGTAGCCGACGCTCGAGAACTCCTCGACCGGCCCGGTGATCGCGTCGTGCGACCGCGGATCGTAGTGCTCGAACCACCGCCCGAAGTAATCGTGGCCGTTCCATGTCAGCCGGGCAATCGAGCCGGACCAGTCGAAGCGCGTGCCGCGATAGTAGCCGGCCACCGGGTCCGGCTTGTAGAGATCCGCCGTGATCGCGCCGGCGCCAATCGCGAGATCCGGCGCGGGCGGCATCGCCGCACCGGGCGGCGGCGCGGCGGGCGCCGCCTGCAGCAGCCCGAGCGCGAGCAGCAGCGCGGCCGGCCTCATGCCAGCCCCCTGACCGGCTCGACCCGGCGCATCAGGGTGAACCCGGCGACGAGCGCGATCGGCATCAACAGCCCGATGCCGATGAACACCGGCGCGTAACTGTGGGTCGCATCGAGCGTCCGGCCGACCGCCCAGGTGCTGATCACCGACCCGATCGTCGAGCCGGTGCCGGCCATGCCGTACACCGAACCGACCGCCCGCGGCGGGAAGTAGTCCCCGGGCAGGCTGTGCACCGCAATCGACCACCACATCCAGAAGAAGATTGCGATGCAGATCAGGCCAATCGTCCAGAACAGCGTGTGCGCGAACACCGCCAGGATGCCGACCGGCGACATCACCGTCGCGATCACCATCAGCGTCTTGCGGGTGCGGTTCACGCTCCAGCCGGCGCGCTGCAGGCGTAGCGACAGGTAGCCGCCGGCGAAGTTGGACACATCGGCGACGAGGAACGGGATCCACGCCACCGCGCCAATCGACGCCAGGTTCAGGCCGCGCTCGCGGGTCAGGAACTCCGGAATCCAGAACACATAGAAATACCAGAGCGGATCGGCCAGGAAGCGGCACACGAACGGCGCCCAGGTCTGGCGGTACTGCATCAGATCGACCCACCGCAGGCGATCGCCGGCGACCTTCGCGGCCCGCTCGGCGACCGCCATCTCGGGGTGCAGATAGCGGAACAGCTGGAACGCCGCGACCCACAGGAAGCCCAGTGAGCCGGTGACGATGAAGGCGGCGCGCCAGCCCCAGCGAATGGTGACGAAGGCGACGAGCGGCGGCGCGATCATCGCGCCCATGCTCGAGCCGCTGTTGCAGATGCCGATCGCCAGCGTCCGGGCATGCGGCGGGACCCAGGTGGCGATCGCCTTGGCAAAGGCCGGCCAGCCGCCCCCTTCGCCAATCGCCAGAGCGGCGCGCAGCCCGCCGAGGCTGAGCGGACCCGAGGCCAGCGACGTCGCCATGCCCGCGAACGACCACCAGCTGACCGCCAGCGTCAGCCCGCGCCCGACGCCAAGCCGGTCGAGCACCCAGCCGGCAAACGCATAGCTCACGGCATAGGTCGCCATGAAAGCGTTGAGGATCATCGCGTACTGGCCGTTGCTCAGCTGGAACTCGGCCCGGAGCGTCGGCGCCAGCACCGAGACGACCTGACGATCGATGAAGTTGATCGTCGTCTCTGCCAGCAGCAGACCGACGAGGATGATCAGCGAGCGCTTCGCAAAGACCGGCAGGAACTGCCCGGGGGTATCGGCCGCCATCGTCGTATCGTTCACAAGCATGACCGCGCGATCCCGCTGTCAGTCCCGCAGCGCGAAGGCAATAATGTTCGGCCCGCTCGCCACCGCCACGTATTGTTTGCCGTCGAAGGCGTAGGTCATCGGCGAGGCCTTCCAGGACTGGTTCGTCGGAAAGCTCCACAGCGGCGCGCCGGTGGCGGCGTCGACCGCCATCAGTGAACCGCCCTCTTCACCGACAATCACCAGACCGGTCACCGTGGTGAGCGTGCCGCCCCAGGAGTTGCCGGGACCCGGCTGCGGCAGCTCCCACTTGATCGCGCCGGTCCGGATGTCGATCGCCTTGAGGATCCGTTCGGGCTTGGGGTCCGGGGCGGTGCGCTGCGATCCGCCCAGGTACGACTTGCCGCTTTCCCACACCGAGTCGCCGCGCTTCGTGTAGATGCTGCACTTCTCGAACGTCTGGATGTAGTAGAGGCCGGTCGCGGCATTGAACGACGGCGAGAACCAGTTGGTCGCGCCGTCCTGCGACGGGCAGACCTTGGTGCCGTCGACCGAGGGGTCCTGGTTCGGCAGCCGGATCGGCCGGCCGTCGGCGCCGATGCCGCTCGCCCAGGTCAGGTTCCGGACGAACGGCTTGGCCAGCAGCAGCGTGCCGTCGGCGCGGTCGAAGACATAGAAAAAGCCGTTTCGGCTGGCGTGGAGCAGCAGGCGCCGGGGCCGCCCCTGCCAGTCGGCGTCGATCAGGACCGAGGTCTGCGTCGCATCCCAGTCCCACAGGTCGTGCGGCGTGAACTGGTAGTGCCAGCGCAGCTTCCCGGTGCGCCGCTCGAGCGCGAGGAGGCTCGCCGAATAGAGGTTGTCGCCCTGGCGATCGTCGCCGTTGTATTCCTTGCTGGGATTGCCGACCGGCCAGTAGACGACATCGAGCTCCGGGTCGTAGCTGCCGGTGAACCACGTCGGCGCGCCGCCGTGCTCGATGTCCTTGCCCTTCCAGGTCTCCGACCCCGGCTGCCCCGGCTGCGGCACGGTCCAGAACCGCCAGACCTCCTTGCCGGTCTCCTGATCGAGCGCCGCGACGAAGCCATTGGCGCCATGCTCGCCGCCGGTCACGCCGCCGATGACGAGGCTGCCCGCGGTCAGCGGCGCCGACGACGCCGAGTAGTTTTTCTTCCAGTCGGCCAGCTCGGTATCCCAGACGAGCTCGCCGGTGAAGCGGTTGAGCGCGATCAGGTGCGCGTTGTCCGTCTCCATGAAGACGCGGTCCCCCGCCACCGCGACGCCGCGGTTGGCGTGGCCGCTGGTGGCGCCGGCGGTGCGCGGCCGACGGTACTGCCAGATCCGGCGGCCGCTGCCGGCATCGAGCGCGTAGCACTCGTTGGGATTCGAGACGTACATGATGCCGCCGACCACCGCGGGGGTGGTCTGGGACTGCCCGGCGCCGGGGATCGTGAAGATCCAGCTCGGCGCCAGCCGCCCGACCGTGCTCTTCTCGATCTGCGTCAGCCGGGTGTAGCGATTGCCGCCCGGCGCGCCGTTGTAGGTCGGCCAGTCCGATTCGGACGTGACCTCCCGGAATCGATCGCCGTCCCGGCGCAGGAGGTGGACCCGCTGGTCGTCGGTCAGGATCTGCAGATCGGTGAAACCCTCCGCCATCACCCGGCCGTCGAGCGTGGCGCCGGCCGTCGTCTGGACCTGCCGCCGCACGACCGGCTCGGCCTCGGCGCGCCGCTCGATGGTGCGCAGATAGGCGATCAGACTGAGGGTATCGGCCTCGGAGAGGTCGCTTGGCGGCATTCCTTTCATCGGGATGCCGGCATGGACGAGCGCCGCGAGCTGCGTGTTGTCGCGGGTGGTGAGGCGTTCCTGGATGGCGGGGCCCATCTCGCCGCCATTGCCGTCGCCGCCGTGGCAGCGCGCGCAGCGCGCCTCGAAGATCGGCCGGCCGGCGTCGGCGGACTGGGCCGCTGCCGCCGGCGGATTCCAGGCGATCGCGACGAGAAACGCCGGGACCAGCCAGACTCGCAGCGTCATTCCGATCATGTCTCGCGTCCCTCTTGTCGTCTGTGTCGCGGTGACGCCGGATTATACATTCCACGCCGCGCCGCGCCAGCGCCGCGAGCCGGGTGCCCGGCCACCACCGGATGGTGGGGCTCTTGCATGGGGGCCGGCAGGTCTCGCGGGGACCGCAGGCATCCATCGGACCGACACAGGAGGATACGTGGCGAAGCGAGCAACGCGGAAGAAATCGACGGGGACGGGCGCGGCGAAGCGGTCAGGCGCGGCCAAGCGCTCGGCGACGAAGCGGTCGGCGGCCACGCCGGCCCGCCGGAAAGCCGCGGCGAAGCCGGCCCGCCGCAAGACAGCGGCCAAGCGGTCCACGCCAAAGGCCGCGGCGAAGAAGAGCGCGGCCAGGAAGACGCCGGCCACCAAAGCGAAGCGGCGGCTGCCGAAAGGCAGCGACAGCAGCTCGCTCCTGACGACCGTCAAGGGGGCGGTCGCGGGGGCGGTCGCGGCGGTCACCGACAGCCTGCCGTGGTCGTCCGCCGAACCGGACGCGATCGAGCTCCTCGAGGCCGATCATCGGCTGATGCAGGACCTCCTCTCGCAGGGCGTGGAAACGACAACGCGCGGTGTGAAGACCCGGACGGAGCTGCTGGCGAGGCTGGGGCGCGAGCTGAATGCCCACGAGCTGGTTGAAGAAAAGGTGCTGTATCCGGCGCTGCAGTCGCATCCGCAGGCCAAGGACATCGTCCTCGAGGGCTACCAGGAACACCATGTCGCCGACGTGCTGCTCGGCGAGCTCAAGGGGCTGGCCCGAGACGACGAGCAGTGGGGGGCAAAGTTCAAGGTCCTCAAGGAAAGCATCGACCACCACATCGAGGAGGAGGAGGGGGAGATGTTCAGGACCGCACGCGGGATTTTCAGCCGGGCCGAACTCCGGCAGCTCGGCGGACTGATGGCGAAGATGAAGGCGGACGCACTGGGCAGCTAGCCCGGGCGTCCTGTAGAATGCGGGGGTGAAAGTCCCCCGCGCCGTTCATCGCGTTGTTGTCGCCGCCCTGCTGGCGCTGGGCACGGCGGCCTGCGGGCCGACGCCCACCACTCCGTCGACGCCGGTCGCGTTCAGCCAGACCGACCTGCGCCTCGGCACCGGCGCGGATGCGGCCGTCGGCAAGATCATCACGGCCAGCTACACCGGCTGGCTCTACGACTCGACCAAGCCGGAAAACAAGGGGCTGCTGTTCGACACGTCGGTGGGCGGTGCGCCGCTCTCGTTCACGCTCGGCGCCGGCCAGGTCATCACCGGTCTCGAGCGCGGCATGGACGGGATGAAGGTCGGCGGCGCCCGCCGGATCGTCATTCCGCCGGAGCTCGGCTACGGCGTCGCCAGGAACGGCCCGATCCCGCCGTTTGCGTCGATGGTCTTCGAAGTCGACCTGCTCGACGCGCAGTAACGCTCAGCGTCCGAGGTGGACGCGGATCCCCCCCGTGAACAGGCGCAGGCGGTCGTCGATGAGCGGGGCGCCGCCGCCGTCCGACTTCCCCTTGATCCGGGCGATGTTGGCCTCGCCGAACAGGGCGACGCGCGACGTCACCCACGCCTCGAGCCCGGCGCCGAACAGCCATCCGAAGCCCTTCGTCCGATAGCCGAAGCTCTGGCTCGCGGCGCCGATTGTCTCTTTCGTCGTCGAGGTCGCCTGGTGGTAGTTCATCCCCCCCTTGCCGTAGATCCGGACCGGGCCGATCGGCGCGGCGGCCAGGCCAGCGAGCGTCCAGACGTCGGCATCGAGCTTGGTGTCGAACTTGAAGGTATCGCCACCCGACGCGGTCATCGCCTTGGGCTTCACATACGTGCCTTCGACACCCAGGAAACGAGCAATCCACAGCGTCGCGCCGCCGCTGAAGCCGACGCCGCCTTCATGTCCGCCGCAGGGGCTGACCGTGCCGCAGGCAATCTTCTGCGCATCGCGAAAGCTCGACCGCCCGCTGCCGCCCGACAACACGAACCCTTTCGGCGCCTGGCGCCACGTCCGCGCGGTGCTTTCGCCGTTCGCGTCCTCGGTCCCCGGCGGCGGAATGCCGTAGCTGCCCTTGATCAGCAGCAGGCTCGGCACGGTGCCGGCCAGATTGACGACGATCGTGTTGATCGGCCGGACCCAGTACAGCCCGCTGATCTGCTGGCGCCGGCAGTCGGCCTCCGGCGCCGCGATCGCGCCGCCGATTTCGACGATGACCACCCGCCGGCGGGTCAGGCACTCGTCGACGAAGACGTTGGCGTCGATCTCGGCCTTGCCGATCGTCTCCTTCATCTTCCCCGGCACGGTGGCGACCCCCGCCGCATCGGCGACGCCGCTGCCGGTCGGCGTCGCATTCAGCACGACATCGATCGCCGTGCCGGGCGGGGCATTGCGCACCAGGATGGTCTGCGCCGCCGCCAGGCTGGCCGCCGAGAGAGTCAACGCGGCCGCGAGCGCCACCGCCTTCCAGGGTCTGTGCATCCTTGTTCCTCGTTCGCCGGAAAGCATGAGTATATCGTCCGGAGCCGATCGGCCGCCGCCGCGCCGGCTGATCGCCGTGCCACGACGCGGCGTCAACGGGCCGTCCGGGCCGCGGCAATCTGCGCGAGATGCGCGTCGAAGACGCGCACCGCCGCAATCGCGGTCGCGGCAGAGCCGGCGAGAAACGCCCGGTCGATGGTGTCGCTGTCGTCGGTGGCGCGGTGGTGCTGCTCGGCATCCTCGACGCCGAAATAGACGAACGGAATCCCCGCCTGATGGAAGACGTAGTGATCGGAGTCGCGGGTCCAGTCGCTGCCCGTCCCTTCGGTGCCGTCGTGGCCGAACAACAGCGTGACCGGCGGTTGCGCCGCCTGTTCCAGGTACGGCCGCAGAAACGGGGAGTAGCGGACGCCGGCGGCAAACAACCGGTGGCTCGCGTCGCGGCCGACCATGTCGAGGTTGACGTTGACGGCCATGCCCGCAACCGGCACCGGCGGGTCCCGCATCATCGCCCGGGCCCCCTGCAGTCCCGCCTCCTCGGCGTCGAAAGCGACGACCAGCAGCGAATGCGCCGGGCGATGCCGCGTGAACGCGCTGGCCACCGCCAGCAGCGCCGCCACCCCGGAGGCATTGTCGTCCGCGCCGTTGAAGACGACGCCGTTGCGGACCCCGACGTGGTCGTAGTGGGCACTGACGACGATATAGCGCGCCGGATCGCCGGCCCCGGGGATCAGGCCGATGACGTTCGCGCCGCTCCGCAGGCCGTCGTCGCCGCCGCTGAACGTGAACGGATGCTCGAAGGCGCCGCCGATCGGCGCCACGCCGATCTCGCGCAGGCGACCGGCGATATAGGCGCGGGCCTTGCGGCCGCCGGCGGTGCCGGTGCGCCTGCCCTCCATATCGTCTGCGGCGAGCACCGCTACGTCGCGGAAGATCTGGGCGGCATCAACCTGGATCGGCGGACCGGCGGCCGCCGGCGCTGAAGACAGGCAGAACGCCAGCAGGACGGCGCACGGCGGGATCGGCATCAGAACGCCGGACCGGCGTCGCCGAGCATCGCCTTCCGGATGAGCGGCAGCGGCAGCGGGCCGAGGCCGATGAAAGTGTCGTGAAACTTCTGAAGCGAGTACTGCGCGCCCTGCCTGGCCTTGTAGTCGTCGCGCAGCTTCAGGATCATCAGCTTCCCCATCGTGTAGTAGCCGTAGGTGGCGTCGGACGTGCCCCGCTTGGTCTCGGAGACGGCCACCGGGCGCGGCTGATATCCCTCGGTCACGAAATACGCCTCCGCCTCAGCCATCGTCATGCCACGCGTGTGCATGCGGATGCCGACGATCAGGCGGGCGTCGCGCAGCAGCGCGTCCTGGAGCTGCGCGAGGCGGAATTTGGGGTCGTCGGCGTGGAAGCCCTCGTCGATCACCATCTGCTCGCAGTAATGGGCCCAGCCCTCGCTGTTCGAGGCCGCGCCGAAGACCTTGCGGACGTCGGACGGGAAGTGCCGGGCGTAGAGGAACTGCAGGTAATGCCCCGGCCAGACCTCGTGCACCGAGACGTTGGTGATGAGCGCGTAGTACCACCCGCGCATGAACTCTTCGACCCGCGCCGCGCTCCACGACGGATCGGGCAGCGTCATGCTGTAGTAGGCCTCGTCCGCGACGGTCTCGAACGGCCCGGGAATATCCATCGAGGCGGTCGTCGTGGCGCGGAGGAACGGCGGCGTCTCCTGCACCGTCACCGGCGCCGCCTTCGGGATGGTGATGATGTGATGGTCGGTCAGGAAGCGGGCGATCGAGTCGAGGTCGGCCTGGGTCGTCGCCAGCAGCCGGCCGGGGGCCGGATGATCGGCTTGGACTTCGGTCAGCACCCGTGCCGGAGTGCCCGCGGGATTGATCTTGCGCGCCGCTTCGGCGAACGCGGCCTGGTTGCGGCGCAGATCCTTCTCGCCCGCCGCCAGCAGGTCGTCGAGCGGCACCTCGATCATTTCGTCGGCGGCGAGCTTCTTCCGGTAGGTCTCCTCGCCGAAAGCGAAGTTCCCGGCCGATCGCTTCAGCAGGTCTGTCTGGAGCCATCGCTTGTAGTCGCCGAGCGCGGTAATTACCGCGTCGTTAGTTTTCCTGAACTCCGCAACCAGAGCGGCGTCCTTCACCTCGGCGAAGGCTGCCGGCACGGCGGTGCGGAAGAACTCCTGGTTGCCGTCGAGCTGCTCGATGGCAATCTCGGTGTAGATGCGCGGCGGATTGTCGAGGTTCCGCCGTGCCTCGGCGAAGACCGCCGGCATCGCCGCCTCACGCGCCATCAACTGCCGCATCCGCGCTTCAGGCGGCGCAAAGCCACGCTTGATCATGATGTAGGCGGTATTGGTCACGCCGCTGCTGTAGCTGTCGGCGTCGCGCGCCCAGGGGCGGACGACGTCGAGGGTCAGCAGCCGCGAGTCGATGGCATGGAGCAGCTGCTCGCGATCGAGCTGGGCCGAGAGCGACAGCGAGCCGGGATCAATCACCGCCACCCGCTCGCGGAATTGCCGCGCGGCGCTGACGGCGTCGGTCATCGCCGTCCGGGAGTAATCCTCGAGCCGGTCGTCGTACTTGTGAATCCCAAGGTAGGTGGCCTGGGTCGGCTGCCGCCGGTAGAGGTCCTCCAGATAATCGTGCGCCACCGCGGTAAACGAGCCGTCGGCCGATCCACCAGCCGGCGGCGGCGGTGACGGCTTTGAGCCGCACGCGGCGGCCAGCGTCACTAACAGGGCAGCGCAGAGCGGAAAGGTAGGGCGCATAAGGGAATGGTACCTCAGAGACAAGGTGCCAAGGGTGCCAGGGTGCCAAGGGGCCAGGGTGCCAAGGGGCTAGACTGGATCGTCAATGGCTACTCGGTTCCGGATCGGCGATCGGGCATGAAGGCGTGGGAACTGCTCGGCGAGGCGCGGGGGCCGGACGGGACGATGATGACGCTGACGCGGCATGACCGGGAATTCGTCATCATGGCGAACGGGCGGAGCCTGATGTCGAGCCGGATGCACGGCTCCGAACAGGCCCTCGCCACGCTGGGACTGGCAGGGATTGACCTCAGCGGCGGGAAGGTCCTGGTCGGCGGCCTCGGCATGGGATTCACGCTCCGCGCCACGCTCGACCGCCTGCCCCCCGACGCCACCGTCATCGTCGCCGAGCTGATGCCGGCGGTGGTCGAGTGGAACCGCGGCCCGCTCGGGGCGCTCGCCGGGCATCCGCTCCAGGATCCGCGCGTGCAGGTGAAAGTGGGTGATGTCGGCGACCTCCTGACGTCCGCCCGCGGGCGGTTCCGCGCCGCCCTCCTTGACGTCGACAACGGGCCAAACGCCTTCACCGCCTCGAGCAACGCCAGGCTGTATGAGGACCGCGGCCTCGCCGACGCACACGATGCGCTGACCGAGGACGGCATGCTTGCCGTCTGGTCCGCCTGGGAGGATCGGCGCTTCGAGCAGCGGCTCCGTTACGCCGGCTTCACCGTCCGGGTCGAGCGCGTCCGCGGACGGCTGACCAGGGGAGGCCCGACCCACACGTTGTTCCTGGCGCGGAAGGGGGGCGCCGCGGCCGGCACCGGCCACCGCCGCCGCCAGCGGCACGGAGGATTGTGATCAATACCGACTTCCTGAGGGGCGCCGTCGTGATGGCGCCCATGACCAAAGGCTCGAACCTGCCCTACCGGCAGCTCTGCGTCGAGCTCGGCGCGAAGGTGACGATGAGCGAGATGACCGTCGCGCGCAAGCTGAAACAGCGGCGCCGCGGCGAGTTCGCCCTCATCCGCCGGGCGCCGGAAGAGCCCTGCTTTGGCGTCCAGCTCGCCGGGAATGATCCCGAAGAAATGGCGTGGGCCGCGGCGCTCGTGACGGCACGCGGCGCGCAGCTGGTGGACGTCAACCTCGGCTGCCCGATCGACCATTTCACCCGGAAAGGGCTCGGCGCCGCGCTCGGGCGCCAGCCCGCCCGCATCCGCCGCATCGTCGCCGCCATGAAGGCCAGCGTGCCGGAGACTCCGGTGACCGTGAAAATACGGCTCGGCTGGAATGACAAGTCCCGCAACTATCTCGAGGCGGCCGCCGCCGCCGTCGACGGCGGCGCCGACGCGCTGGTCGTCCACGGCCGTACCCGCCAGGCCCGCTACACGACCGCCGCGGACTGGGATGCGATTGGCGAGGTCGCGTCGGCCGTGGCGGTGCCGGTCATCGGCAATGGCGACCTGCTGTTCGCCCACGAAATCACGACCGGTCTGGCGCGCGCCGGGTGCGCGGGCGTGATGGTCGCCCGCGGCGCCCTGATCAAGCCGTGGATCTTCCGGGAGGCGGCGGAGGGGGACCTCGACATGACGCCGGAGGCCCGGCTCGAGGTCTACCGCCGGTATGTCACGCTCGCCAAGGCGCACTGGCGGGAAGACGACTACGGCCTGACCCGGATCCGGGAATTCCTGCTCTGGCACCTCGGCTTCTGGTGCCGCTACGCCCCGCGGCGCGCCGACGGCAGCTATCCATCCATGCAGGTACGGGAATCGCGCGTGCCGGTTTCCCCCCTCGACGCCCTGCTCGCCCGGTCCGACGCGCCGGCGCATGCCTATCTCGCGGATTGTCTCCTGACGGCAGCGCCAGTGGACCCCGGGAAGGCACCGCCGGCCGACGATCCGCGCGTGCCGGACGACGACGCGATCGAGGCCGGGTAGCCAGCGACCGGTGCACCGAACGGTCAGGCCGCCGAGGAGCGCTCACCATCAGAAAAAATTTTGCGAACGTGCCGTCTGATGGCTGCGTTCGAGGCGTCCTGGATCATAATCAGTCCATCGCGCCGGACAATTTGCGTTTTCCTCGCCAGCGACCGCGCTGGTGAGTTTCTGACGCAGTGTATCTGGTAATAATTACCGCATTGGAACAAGACGCAGCGTTCGATCGGTCCACGAGCAGCCTCGGCTGGCAGGAGTGCTGGCGGGGCGATCGCACCGGAACCGCTTTTGCACGGCGTCCGGCCAACTCCGCCTTTCTGGACAGAGAGCGCATCACGTTGAGATTCTGGATTCTGGCCCTCGGTGCCGCGGCCGTTGTCGCCGCACGGGCGACATACAGGCGGATGACTCAGCCCCCGCAATCACGGCGGTTCCCCAGCGATCAGGTCAGCAACGACTGGCTCGCCACGGCCAGAATCTACGAGGACGAAGGGTGATCAACGAGCGACGTGCATTCGGTGAACGCCTGCGGCGGCAGCGCGAAAAGCAGCGCGTGACGCTCGACCAGATCGCCGCCACCACGAAGGTAGGGGCGTCGCTGTTCGCGGGGCTCGAGAAGGGGGACTGCGGGCGCTGGCCGGGAGGCATGTACAACCGCGCGTTCATCCGTGCGTATGCGGCGGCGATCGGCCTGGATCCCGACGACACTGCGGCTGAGTTCGCCGAGTACTACAGCGTCCCGGTCGAGACGCCGCTCGCGATCGGCACGACGCCGGCCGCCAAGACCCCGGCCACTCCCTTCGCGCTGCGGCTCAAACTGGACGTCGACCCCGAAGAGCTGCGGCGGCGGGCGCTGCGCCGGGCGATCATCGCGGCGGGCGACGTGCTCGTCATCGGACTGCTCGCTACGCTCATCGCGTTCACCGCCCGGCTTCCCTACTGGCCGGTGCTTGCCGTTCTGAGCATCGCCTATCAGGTGTCGGTCCGGCTGCTGGCCGGGATCTCCCCCGCAGAGCGGCTGCTGGCGCGAAGGCGGCGTGCCGAACGTGCGATCGAAGAACAGCTGGAAGCGGAAGACGCCGCCGTCGGCGGCACCGCCAGTACGGTCGCCTAACCCGGCGGTCCCTGCGTCCGGAATCCGCGCCACCCCGCGAGACAGCCGCCGGTTCCCGGCAGCCCGGCGCCGCAGGATACACTCGACCCCATGCTGCCGCCGCGCCACCTGCGCCTCCGCGTGCTGGAATCGCTCGAGGATCGCGTTAAGCAGTTCCGGACCCGCGAAGCCATCTACCCGCTGCGGATTCCGCGCGACCCTCTCCCGCTCGACCACATCATCGGCCGCGCCCTGGACGGCGACCGCTCCGCCTTCGACGGCACCGAGCTGAAATCCCGGACGCTGCTGACGCTGCGATGGGACGAGGACACCTGGAGCGCGTGGGTGATCACGCTGCCCTCCGGTGTGAAGCTGTTCTGCGACTCGGACGCCGAGGAAAGCCGGATCCTGGCCTCCGGCGGCCGGAACGCGGGCGACGAGTCGGATCGCCTGTTCCTGACGCTGCTGGCGGAATCGCGCGGTGAGTATTTCGGAATCGAGATGTCGGGCGGGGCGCCCGACTCGGTACGCTCACCCTTCGAACGTGCCTTTCTCGTGGAACTGTTCGTCAATCTGTTCGAGGGCACGGAGGCGGAGGAATCGGTCCGCGCCGCCACGGCCGCCGCGCGGCTTGGGACCACCGCGGACGATGAACTGAAGGAACTGGCGGGGCGCGACTTCGCGGTGGAAGTGCGGCGCTGGCTGGACGACGTCGTCCGCTGACGAAAAGAGCGGGGCCGGCTCGACGCCGGCCCCTGTTGCCTCAGCCGATGCCCGGATTGCGCTTCGGCGCAGGCGCGCCGAGCGGCTTCTGATCCTGATTCCGGACCGGCGTGGCCGGCGTCGCTGACGCGCTCGACTTGCCGTCCGTGGCCCCGCCGGCTGCCGGCTTCGAGTCCTGGGACGCCGCCGGCTTTGAACCCTGGTTCGAGCCCTGGGAAGAGGCGTCGTTGCCAGCGAGCAGATCGACGGCCGAACTGGCCGCGTTCTGGACCTTGCCGACCGTCTCGCGCACGGTCTGCTGAACCTCCTCGAGGGCGTGGTCGCGGGCTTCTCCCATGTACTCGTTCTCGATCTCGGTTTCGGGCACGGCCATGCCGACCATCAGACCCAGAACGGCGGAAGCCGCGCCGAGGAGCAGCGGATTCTCCTGCCAGGCGCGCTGCACCTTGCGGGTCGCGTCCTGCCCGGTCCGCCGCGCACGACGGCCGTAGTCCGCCGCCGCGTCAGCCATGCCGGACAGCTGGTCCGCACCTTCCGACGTCCATGACGACCCCGCGCTGCCGCCGGCGAAGTCGGACCGATAGGCAGCGGCCTCTTCGTAGCCCCCCTGCCCCGGATAGGTGGCCTCGCCAAATCCCGCGTCGCCGAAAGCAGCGCTGCGCGCGTCGACGCCCGGCGCGCCGTGGCTGGCGCGAGCGGAGCCGCTGCGGTAGAAGCGATCCGCTTCGTCGTACGGACCGAGCCGCCGCCAGTCGCGCGCGGTCTGGCCCGGCGCCCGGTATCCGCTCGACCGCGCGTCGCGCCCTCCGAAGGCCAGCCAGGCGAGCCCGGCGAGGCCGATGCCGACCATCGCGGTTGGAATCGGGTTCGCGCGCGCGTACTGAACCGGCTCCGAATCGACCAGGTCGCGCGCCGTGTCGGCGACCGCCCGCGCCTGCTCTCCGGCTGCCTGCCGCACCGAGTTCTTCACGCTCTCGGCGGCGTCGGCGGCGAGATTGGACGGCCGCAGCCGATCCTGGATGGCGTTGACGGTTTCCGACATCTCGCCGCGGGTGTGCTCGATGTCGGCGCGAATCTGCCGCGCCCGGGCGTCGGGCGCCGCGGCGGCCGAAGACGGCGGATGGTTGCGCGCCGATTCCGGCGCGTGCATCCGGCCGCCGTCGCCCGGCCGATCCGGGATGCGCGACGTGGCGCGCCCGCCGAGCCGGCCGTCGGTGTCGAGCGCCTCGCGCCCGCTGACGTATTCATCAGAGCGGCCCGCGGCGCGCTCCGGATCTATGCCCTTTGTTTTGTCGTCCATGTAGCGGTCTCCTTCAAGGCCTCGATGGCCCGGGTGGGTGCGACGTTGGTCTGGCGGAGGGCCGACAGGCCCCGGTTCATGAGCAGGTAGCCGGCGCCGGCGGTCGCGCCGCCGACCAGCGCGGCGGCGAGCCACGGCGAGACGCCAAGCTGCACCAGGCCGATGATGATTGCCGCCAGGATGGCGAGCAGGCCGGCATGCGCCAGCGCGCCGCCGGCGGCGACGATGCCGATGTGCCCGCCGGCGACCTTCACCTTGGCGGTGACCTCGGTCGTCGCCAGTTCGACTTCCTGCCGAATGAGCGTACCGGTCTCGCGCGACAACTCGGTGAACAGTTCACCGAGCGAGCGGTCATCGTCGAGCGGCGGCGCCATCAGTAGCCCCTGCCGGCGTAGTCGACGCCGCCCGCCGACGCGCGGTAGCCGGCCAGACCGCGTCCGTGAGCGGCGCGGTCGGACGAGCTCTTCAGGAAGCGGGCGCCGATCACGCCGATCGCGAACGCCGACCCGACGAACAGCGCCGGCTGGCGGCGCGCGAAGCGGTGCACGTCCTCGACGATCTCGCCGACGTCGCGGTTGCGCAGACCGTTCGAGAACCGTTCGAGCTGGTCCGCCGCCTGCTCGGCGTAGCGCGCGATCGTCTCCTGGTGGTTGTCACGCAGATGCTGCGTGCTCTGCCGTACCGCCTGCGCGACGGTACCGATCCCGTCGGTCGCGCGATCCTTCTGGCTCGACAGCTGCGCCTCAGCGCGATCGCGGACGCGTCCGATCAGTCCGCTGGCCGCGCCAGCTTCGGAAGTTGTGGTGTCGGAATGTTCCATCTGAGTTCCCCTTTTCAGTGATCCGCACGTATCACCCTACTCAAAGGAACATCCGTGCCAGACGCGCGCGCCGGCACCTCGTGCGGGTGTGACGCGACGGTCGGGAACGAGCGATGGAAGAGCTGACAGAAGGGCCGGTTTAGCCCCAGGACACCTTACGGAGGAGCGGCAGGTCCGAGAGGATCATGCCGGCGCCGAGCACGACCGAGGTCAGCGGATTCTCGGCGACGAGCACCGGCAGCCCGGTCTCGGCGCGCAGCCGGGCGTCGAGATTGCGCAGCAGCGCGCCGCCGCCCGTCAGGACGACGCCGCGATCGTAGATGTCGGCGCACAGTTCGGGCGGAATCTTCTCGAGCGAGTCGCGCACCGCCTGGCAAATCTGCCGCAGCGGCTCGGCCAGCGCCTCGCGGATCTCGGTGTCGGTCACCGTCACGGTGCGCGGCACGCCTTCGAGCGCGTGGCGGCCCTTGACTTCCATCGACAGCTCGTCGTCGAGCGGCGCCGCCGAGCCGAGCTCGTACTTGATCGCCTGGGCGGTCCGCTCGCCGATGTGGAGGTCGCGGGCCTTGCGCATGTACTGCAGGATTGCCTCGTCCATGGCATCACCGGCGACGCGCAGCGACTTGCCGTAGACCGTTCCGGCCAGCGAGATGACGGCGATGTCGGTCGTGCCGCCGCCGATGTCGATGATCATGTTGCCGGCCGGTTCCTGCACCGGCAGCCCCGAGCCGATCGCGGCGGCCATCGATTCGTCGACCAGGTACACTTCGCTCGCCTTGACGCGGAAGCCGCTGTCCTTCACCGCGCGCCGCTCGACCGGCGTGATTTCCGGCGGGACGCCGATCACCAGCCGCGGCCTGACGAAGGCGCGCCGGCCGTGGGCCTTGCGGACGAAATACATCAGCATCTTCTCGGCGGCGTCGAAGTCGGCGATGACGCCGTCGCGCATCGGCCGCACCGGCTTGATGTTGGGGGGCGTCCGGCCGAGCATTTCATGGGCTTCGATGCCGACCGCTTCAATCGCGCCGGTCGCGGTGTTGAAGGCGACGATCGACGGCTCGTTGAGGACGATGCCGCGGCCGCGCGCGAACACGCAGGTATTGGCGGTGCCGAGATCTATCGCCACGTCGGTGGAAAACGCTGACATCAAGCCCATGTGCGTGCCGCCCTTTCACGATTCATTCCGGAGCCGCGCGATTACAGGCGCGGGAAACATTGACGTTTTTGCGATCGGCCGGCGCCCAAAAGACCCGGAAACCGTGCCGCGATTACGAAATCGTCGCGAAGTTACACGAATCGCTGGCGTCTTCGAGGCCGTGAATCGTGGGGGGCGGTGCGGCGCAGGCAGCAGCGACGTGCCGCCCGCGTGCGATGATTCTCGCATGGACACACGCGAAACGGTCGGTTTCATCGGCCTCGGGCTCATGGGACGCCCGATGGCCCACAATCTTTTGAAGAAGGGCTACCCCCTCGTCGTCCACAGCCGGAGCCAGCCCCCGGTGGACGAGCTCGTCCGGGCCGGTGCGGTCCGCGCGTCGACGCCGGCCGACGTCGCCCGCCAAGTCACCCGCCTGATCACGATGCTGCCCGACTCGCCCGACGTCGAGGAGGTGCTCGAGGGGCCCGACGGCGTCTTTGGCGCCCTCCAGCCGGGCTCGATCCTCATCGACCACAGCAGCATCGCGCCGGCCGCGGCCCGGCGGCTGGCGGCCCGCGCCGCCACGCTCGGCGCCGCGATGCTCGACGCGCCGGTCAGCGGCGGCGACATCGGCGCCACCAGCGGCACGCTGTCAATCATGGTCGGCGGCGAGGCGGCGGCATTTGCGACGGTGCGCCCGATCCTCGAGGCGATGGGCAATCCCGACCGGATCGTCCGCATCGGCGACTCGGGCGCCGGGCAGATCTGCAAGGTCTGCAATCAGATGGCGATCGGCGGCACGCTGGCCGCCGTCAGCGAAGCGTTCGCGCTGGCGCGCAAGGCCGGCGTCGATCCGGCGCTCGTCCGTCAGGCGCTGCTCGGCGGGTTTGCCGCAAGCCGCGTCCTCGAGGTGCACGGCGAGCGGATCCTGAACGCGAATTACAAGCCGGGGTTCAAGGCGGGACTCTATGCGAAGGACCTGCGCATCGCCAGCGCGACCCTCGCGGAACACGGGACACCCGCGCCGGTGTCGGCCGCCGTTCACCAGCTGGTCGAAACGCTGGTGGCGTCCGGACAGGGGGAGGCCGACTACTCGGCCGTGGCGACCGTGCTGTTCGGCTTGGCGGGACTTCGCGACTGACGCCGTCCCGCCAGCCAGGTCAGCGGCAGGCGGGGTGGTTGCACCCGCAGCGGAGCTCGGTCATCCCCTTGGCATCCTTGCAGTGCTCGCTGCAATACTTGCCGAATTCGCCGTTGGGCTCGACGGTGCAGACGCATCCTGGATGGGCACACTGTTGGGTCTGGCTCATCGTTTCCTCCGCGTGTCGCCCGCTCCGGCAGCGGACGGGGGTTAGGTGCGGTCCTGATCCGGCGTCCAGGTCGTGACCGCGCGCTTGATGTCCGACGGCGAGAGCTGCTCGCGCCCCGCCCGCTCGAGAAGCAAGGGCAGTTCCGCATCCGAGGCAAAGCGGAGCGCCACCACTTTCTTGATTGGCAGCCCGTGCAGGATCCGCTGCTGCTCCGGCGTCAGCAGCGCGGCCCCCCGGACCCGCATCTCCAGCCGGATGATCCGGTCCTGCAGCTTCACGGTGTAGACCCGGCTGATGTAGAGCAGCGCCAGCAGCGCCCCGGTGATCGCCAGCAGTCCGACCATCACGGGGGAGTGATCGCCCCTGAGGAAGCGCGCTCCGAACGCCCCCAGTGCGACGCCGGTGAACGCAAAGCCGATGATCGTCGCGGTCGGCCGGTGCGCGTGATTCTGAAACGTCTGCGGTGTTGCCATCCGGCCTAGTATACGACCCCCACCGGGCGGGGCGTGCTAGCATCGAATGCAAACACACTTGGAGGCTCAGGCATGGCACGTTTCGACGAAATGACCCCCGACACCGCCTTCAGCCGGCCGTACGCCGCTGACGAGCGCGTCACGACATTCCTGCGCTCGGTCTATGGCTGGATGTCGCTTGGGCTGGCGATCACCGCGCTGGTCGCCTACTTCGTGGCCTCCAGCCCGGCCATCGTCCTGACCATCGCCCGCAACCGCCCGCTCTTCTGGGGCCTGATGATCGCCCAGCTCGGCATCGTCTTCTGGCTCTCGGCCCGGGTCCGGTCGATGGCGCCGGCGACCGCCGGACTCCTCTTCCTGGTCTACTCCGCGCTCACCGGCCTGACGATGGCGTTCGTGCTGCTGGCCTTCACGGGCGAGTCGGTGGCGACGACGTTCATGGTGACGGCCGGCACGTTCGGCGCGCTGGCGACCTACGGGACGGTCACCAAGCGCAGCCTCGCCGGCTGGGGACAGTTCCTGTTCATGGGGCTGATCGGCGTCGTGATTGCCTCGTTCGTCGGCATGTTCTGGCAGAACGACGCGTTCCAGTTCGTGCTCTCGTTCATCGGCGTGATCGTCTTCACCGGGCTGACCGCCTACGACGCGCAGCGGCTCAAGGGGATGGCGCTCGCGCTGCCCGACGGCCGGGTCGGCTCCTACGCGATCGTCGGCGCGCTGACGCTCTATCTCGACTTCATCAACCTGTTCATCATGCTGCTGCGGCTGACCGGCAGCCGGCGGAACTGAGCGCGGGCGGCGCCGCATGATTCCCATCACCGCGACGCTCTCGATCGACGAGAGCGATCTCGACGAGCGGTTCGTCCGGGCGTCCGGCCCGGGCGGGCAGAACGTCAACAAGGTCTCGACCGCGGTCCAGCTGCGGTTCGACGTTGCCCGGTCGTCGCTGCCGGCGGACGTCCGCACGCGGCTGGCGGCGCTCGCCGGCACGCGGATGACGACCGACGGCGTGCTGGTGATCGACGCCCGCGAGCACCGCACGCAGAACCGCAATCGCGAGGCGGCGCGCGAGCGGCTGGTCGAGCTCGTCGCCCGAGCCGCCGTCAGCCCGAAGCGCCGCCGGCGGACGCGCCCAGGGCTGGCCGCCAAGGAGCGGCGCCTGACGTCGAAGAAGAAGCGCGCCGACGTCAAAGCCGGCCGCGGCCGGTTGAGCGACGACTGAACGGTCAGATCTTGAACAACACACCCGCCGCCGGACGGCCGGTGGCCCTGCTGACCGCCGCGACGTACTGCTGGACCTGGGCCCGGTAGCGCGCCTCGCCAGCCGCCAGCTCATGGTCGGTCTTGAAGTCCACGACCGTCGTTCCCGCTTCGTCCTCGAACGCGAGATCCAGCACCCCCTCGATCAGCACGCCGTCGTCCTGCAGCCACGTCACCGGCGTCTCGCGCATGCGCGTCTTCGCCGCGCGGGCACGGGCGATCAGTTCGTGCTGCAGGACCGACGACACGACCAGCGTCGCGGCGCGCACTTCGGCCTCGTCCGCGAGCACGAGCCGCCCCTGAATGCGCGCGGTCCGCTCGATTGCTTCCATCCCGGCATCGAGCGGCACGGTCGCCAGCACGGCGTGGACCAGCGTGCCGAATCGAGGTCCCCTCGGCCGGCCGGCGGCTCCCGGCAGCTCGACCACCTCGACCTGCGCGGCCGCCGCGATCGCGGCATCGACGCCGTCGCGCGCGGCCTGCGCCGCCCACGCGGTGGCGGTCTGAACGCGAGTGCCCGGGACCGAGGCACGGGCGACGACGGCGGCCCGGCCGGAGCGCCAGGTCTCGTAGGCGTCGAGCCGTGCCGCGACCGCGGCCGGATCACCGTCGCGGACAATCAGATCGTCTCGCCGCAGGCCGAACGAGGACGCCGCGCCAAGGTTGAGGGCGTGCGGATCCCACCACACGACGTCGTAGCCGGAATCGGCCGAGCCGGGGAAGCGGTGCGAGCCCGGCGCGACCGTCAGCGGCGTCGCCGGGTCGCCGTCCGGACGGTTGACGACTGAATCCTTCGACGTGAAGCCGGGACACCCGGCGGCGGCCGCGGGCTGGCGCCGCTGCGCCTCGGGCGGGTACACCGCCGGCATCAGCGGATCGAGCCAGCCGCCCTCGTAGAGACCATCGCCGATGACCGGAATGACGAGCAGGTCGCGGGCACGGGTGGCGGCGACGTAAGTCAGCCGCTCGGCCTCGGCCCGGTCACGCGCCGCCTCTTCGCCGTCGTGCAGCAGCAGATCGACCGGCGCCCAGCCGCCGAGCTTCAACGCGCACAGCCCGTGAGCGGGATCGAGCCAGCGTCCGGCCTCGGCCCGCGCCAGCTTGCAGGTCGGGTCGGCAAGGATGACGACGGGGAACTCGAGCCCCTTGGCCTTGTGGACCGTCATCAGGCGGACGCCGTCGCTCCCCTCCTCCAGGATCGGCGCCTCCGCGGCCTGGGCGTTTTCCGCCGCCAGACGCAGCTCGTCAACGAATCCTCTGAACGAGATGCCGCCGCCCGCCTCGTACTGACGCGCGAGCTCCGCCACATGCAGGACGTTGGCGAGCGCCTGCTCTCCGGCGCTGCGCAGGACCAAACCGACGTGGGCGCGGGTAACGTGCATCAGCTCGTGGATGGTCTCGGCCAGCGGCACGTAGTTGCGGCGCCGGTGCAGCCGCTGCAGTACGCGCAGCGCCTCGCCGATCGGCGCCAGCGGCAACGGGAGGTCGGCCGGAATCCGGAACGGATGCAGTACGCCGAAGCCGCGGCCGCGATCCCCCTGCTTCCACTCCAGCAGCTCGTCGTCGCCGATCGCGAAGAATCCGCCGCGCAATGTCGCGAACACCGACAGCTCATCGTCTGGCCACTCGATCGCCGCGAGCGCGGCGCGGAGCGCTTCGACTTCCTCGCGCTCGTGGAAGGTCTTGCCGCCGACCAGCACGTGGCGGACGCCGCGGGCTTCGAGCGCCTGCACGTAGCGCAGCGTGACGTCCTCGCCGAAGCTGAGAAAGCGCCGGAACAGGATGCAGATGTGCCGCGCCGCCACCGGCACCGGGCGGTCGCCGGATCGCTCGGTCACCTGCCAGCCGCTGCGGTTGATGACCCAGTCGACGAACGCCCCGGTGGCATCAGGCAGCGACTTCTCGATCGCGATCGCCGAGACGTTCCGGGTGGCATAGGGCGCCGGCACCGGCAGCGCGACGACCGCCGGCTGCGCCGGGTCGCCGCCGCGGCACGGCGTCAGCGGGACGTAATCGGCCTGCAGCGTAAAGGCGTCCCCGGTCATGACCGGCGCGAAGGCGGCGTTGATGCACGCCTGAATCTGCGGCACGCTGCGGAAGCTGGTGGTCAGGTGCAGCCGCCGCGCGCCGCGCCGCTCGAGGCGTTCGCAGACCTCACGATAGATGCCGACATCGGCGCGGCGGAACCGGTAGATCGACTGCTTCGGGTCGCCGACGATGAACAGCCGGCCGGGAACGGGCATCGCGCTGCGCCAGTCCGACTCGGCGGGGTCGGACGCGGCGAGCAGCAGCAGGATTTCCGCCTGCAGCGGGTCGGTATCCTGGAATTCATCGACGAACAGGTGGGTGAAGCGCGACTGGAAGCCGCGCCGCACGGCGGCGTCCCCCTGGACGAGGTCGCGGGTCTTGAGCAGCAGGTCGAGAAAATCGAGCGCGCCGGCGCGGGCCTTGGCGCGCTCGTAGCGGCCGAGCGCATCCTGGAGCTCCGACTGCAGTCCGGCGGCGAGGTCGGCGTCGGCGTCCAGCCTGAAGCCGTCGAGGCTGGCGCGCAGCGCATCGAGCGCCTCGAGCACGGCGGCGCGCGAGACGCCGTCGCGGTAGCCGGCGCCGCGGCCGCGCCGCGCCTTGGCAAATGTCCGGTCGCGCGACAGGTCGACGAGGCGCGCTTCGAGCCAGTCATACTCGGCAACGTCCGGCTCGGGCTGTTCCTGGCGAGCGAGAATTTCCAGACTCAGGTGGCGCGCCGGCGCGGTGTCGAGGCACAGGTAATCCTTGGCGTACGACGGCCGGTCGGAGAGCTGCGCGAAGGCATGGAGCGCCGAGACGACCCGGTCGATCGCCGTCTCGCGATCGAACGGCGGCCTGGTCCACGGCGTCGGGAAGTCGCGCCAGCCGCCGAGCTCCCAGGCGGCGCCGCGAAGGCGATCGATCGGGCCGCCGGCTCTGGGCGCGGCCTGAGCTCCGAACAGCAGTCCCGCCGAGCGCCGCAGCGCCCGCCGTACGGCCGCCGGCGGATCGGCCAGCCGCTCCTGCAGCCACGCGTCGAACGCCTCGTCGAACAGCCGCCGCGCCTGGCCCTCGGTCAGGACGCTGAACAGCGGGTCGACCCGCGCTTCGACTGGACGCTCGCGCAGCAGCTCGGCGCAGAAGCCGTGAATCGTGCTGACGTGGGCTTCCTCGAGGCTCGCCAGCGCCTTGTCCAGGCGCTGCCGCGTCTGCTCGTCGGCCGCGACCGTGCGCTCGCGCTCGAGCGCCTCGCGCAGCCGCAGCTTCAGCTCGCCGGCGGCCTTTTCGGTGAATGTCACCGCGACAATCGCGCCGACCTCCGCGCGGCCGGTGCCGAGGACGCGGAGGATCCGCTTGACGAGCTCGGTCGTCTTGCCGGTGCCGGCGGCAGCCTCGACGACGAGCGTGGCGTCGAGGTCGGTGGCGATGGCGTCGCGGGCGGCCTGATCGGCGAGCGGCGTCACGGCATCTCCCTGAGCGCGCGAAGGTCACCCAGCCGATCGGCGGCCTTGGTGCCAGTCCGGCGCTCCTCATCAGGGCCGCAGACGGTGCGGAAGTCGCACCACACGCAGGCGCGTTCGGCCGGCGCCGCCGGCAGGAAGCCGAGCTCGATTGCGCGATCGACAATCTCGAGCACCTCGAGCCCGGCGCGGCGGCTGCTCGCGTCCATGGGAATCTCGTGATCGGTGAAGCCGCCGGCGGCGGTGCAGTAGAACAGCCGCCCGGATTCGACGCGCGCGCCGAGCGCCTTCTCGACCGCCAGGCTGTAGAGCACCGGCTGCAGCGCACCGCCGCCGCCGACAATCGTCCGCCACGTCGTCCGGTTCCGCCCGGTCTTGTGGTCCGTGACGCGCAGCAGGTCGGACCCCTCCTTCTGCTCGATCAGGTCGACCGAGCCGCGCAGCAGGTAACCCTCATCCAGGCGCACCGGCTCGGCGACGCTGCGCGGGTCGCGGCCACTGTCGGACAGGCCGAAACTGAACTCGAAATATTCAGGCCGCCAGCCCGGACGCTCCGGCAGGCGGCGGGCCCAGACGCGCAGATCACGGGCGATGTCGGCGATCTCGTCCGCCCAGACGCGGGCAATCGCGGGGGCGAGCGCCTCGCGGTAGCGGCCCGCGACCTCGGCGACGATGCGGTCGAGGAGGGCGAGGGCGGCGCCAAGGCCGGCGGCGGCCAGCGGCAGCCGGCCGTCGCGCTGGAGGGCGCGAAAGAATTCCGCCTGGGCCTCGTGGAAGAGCGCGCCCCGGGTCAGCGGATCGAGCCGTTGCAGCGGCTCGGGCTCCTCCGACGGCTCGAGCCGGTGGATCGCCGAGAGCAGGAACTGATAGGGACAGCTCGCAAATTTCTGCAGCGCGGACAGCGAATACGGACGGGCGCGGAGGCGTTGCCCGGCAAGCAGCGGCCGCGTCCGATCGGTCAGGCGGGTCAGGCCGTCGAACGGCGTCCACGCCGAGCGGGCGCGCGACCAGCGGGCCGAGACGGCGCGGCGCAGGCAGTCGTTGAGGCGCAGCAGGTAATGCGCGTGGCCGCGGACGCTCTGCGGCACCTCGGCGGAGAGCAGCTGCCGCAGCACCGACAAGTCGTGCTCCTGATCGTCGATCGCCCGCGCCGGGTCGCCGGGCGCCGGCCAGCCGAGCCCGGCGTCCCCTTCGCCGACCGCCTGCTCCTGGAGCGCTTCGTGGTTGGGGATGCGCCCGGTCACCGCGCGCATCACGTCGAGGGCGTAGAACGAAGGGACGCGCGGCCGCGACTCGGCCATCTCGAGCCGCGGGTAGGACAGCCACAGCCGCTCGGTCGCGGCGCCGACCGCCAGCCGCAGCATCACCCGCTCGTGGCGGCCGCGGTCCTCCTGCAGCGGCAGCCCGGCCGACAACGGCGCGCGCATCTCCTCGTCGAGCAGCATCGGGTCCTCGTGCGGCTTGCGCGGGAACAGGCGCTCGGCCAGTCCGGCGACGAAGACCACCCGAAAGGTCCGGCCGCGGGCCTGCTGGGGGCCGGCCACGAAGACGCGTCCGTAGCGCTGCACCGGCGGATCGCGCTCGAGCGTGAGCAGGCGCTCCGTGATGACGTCGCGCGCCTCGACCAGGCCGACCGGCCCGATCTCGCTCATCGGCCGGAGCGCGGCAATCGCATGAAGGATCGGCTCCGGCTGCCTGAGCACGCGCGGTGCGAGCGCCGCGAAACGATCGAGCCAGCCGCCCCAGGTGTCGGTCGCGGGCCAGCCGGCCAGCAGGTCGACGATCGGCAGCGCGAACGATCGCAGATGGCCGAGGTTGCGCACGTCACGCTCGAGGCGCTGCACCCGCGGCGAGGACGGATCCTCACGCGTCGCTTCCTGAATCTTCAGCCGGTACTCCTGGCCGAGACCGTCGAGCCGCCGGTGCCACCGGGCGGGGTCGCCGCCGATCACCGCCGACTCGACCAGCAGCGCTTCCCACTTCCATGGCGTCCGCAGCGAGCCGTCGACGATCGGCCGCTCGTCGGCGCCATCGACCGCCGCCCCGGCCGTGTCGGCGGGCGCGGCGTCACCCTCCTCCCGCGTGGCGCGCTCACTGACCGGCCCCAGCAGCTCGTCGTCCGGGACGACGAACGCCGTGACCGGCGGCGCGCCGGCGTCCGGAACCTGGGCCAGCGACAAATACTCGGCGAAGCGGCGAGCGGACAGTTTCTCGCACGCACAGGCGAGCAGTGCCACGAACGCCCGCCCGGCCGGATTCGGCCGCACCGTGCCGCGGTCGAACCACCCCGGAATGCCCGCCCGCCGGAACGCATGCTCGAGCAGCCCGGCGTACTGCTCTGGAGATCGCACGAACACGGCGATCTCGTCGAAAGGCACGCCGGCTTCCGCTTCCTCGATGATTCGGCGGGCGATCTCGACCGCTTCCCGGCCTTCGCCGGGCGCCGAGAAGAGGCGCAGCTCGCCGCTCCGTTCGCGCACCGGCGGCTGCGTCCGTGCGAACAGGTAGCGGCGCAGCGCGACCAGATCGGACGCGGGCTGGGCGGCATCGGCTGACGGGTCGAGGACCTCCGCTGCGATGCCGATCGACTCGTACCGCGTCAACGCCTGGAGGTCGCCGAACGGAACCGTGATGAGGACCGCCGGCGAGGATTCGACGAGCGCCCGGACGAACTCGAACTCGGTCGGCGAGTCGAGCGGGACGTCGAGGAGCAGCAGCGGCGGCGCGGAGCCGTCACCGCGGGCGTAACCCGGATGATCCCGCCTGAGCGCCAGCGTCGCGGTCTGGAACAGCGCGGCGCGATCGGTCGCCGAGGCGGCCGCGAGCTCCTGCTCGAAGCGGTCGAGCAGAACGGCGAGATCGGCGCCGCCGAGCGGCAGCGCCGCCAGCGCGGCCGACGGCACCCGCGCGAGACGAAGCTCCTGAAGTGTCCTGGCGAGCGCGCGCGGGAAGCCCGGCGTGGCCGCGACCGGCGCGAAATAGGTGAGGGCGCCGCTCTGCTGCGCCTCGAATGCCGCCCGCGCCGCGACCGCTTCCGAGGCCAGGGCGGTCGCCGGCGCGCGCCCATCGGCTGCGAGGTCGGGCAAGGCGAGCCGCGCCGCCAGCTGGGTGAGACTCGCACGATGCAGCCCGATCGTCGCGCCGGACTCGCGCGCGACCGCGCGGGCGAGGTCGTCGACCGCGCCGCGCGACGCGCCGACGAGCCGGGCCGCGCCGCCGGCGACATGCGCCCGGATGAACGCGCGCGCCTCGGCCAGACGCAACTCGGTTGCGGCCGACTCGACGAGACGAATGGAGGGGATTCTGCGCGGGGCCATGCTGCTCCTCCCGGACGCCATGCCGGGTCACCGTAAACGGCCGCGCCACGCGGCCGTCGTCACACACGATACAGCAGATCGACGATCAGCGGTCGAGACCACGCAGCCGGACTCGTTCCGGCATGCGGAGTGACTCTCGCGGCGGCGCTCCGGGAGCCCGTGACCCGGACGACGTGACGCCGCGGAAGGCGAAGGACCGGCGCGGATCAGCGCGGCGCCGCGAGCTGGAGCGTCGCCCAGGTCTTGAGGGGTTTGGGCGGTTCGACATCCGGCCCGCGCATCACGCCGCCGCCTCTCATCCCGCCGCCGCGACCCATCCCACCGCGGCCGCCGCGGCCCCCGCCGCCAAACCCGCCCATCCCTCTGCCGTCGCGTTCCCGCGGGCGCTCCCGTTTCGGCGTTTCAAGACCGACGCCGAGGACCGCGCCGGCCCGGGTGTCGATGGCATACGGCGAGCCGTCGTTGCGGCCGAGCGGCACTCTGAGCTCGTAGACCAGCGCCCCTTCGACCTGGCCGACCTTGACCGACAAACCGGGCGCGCGGTCGGCGACAAAGCTGTGGATGTCGTCTTTTTCGGGGCCGTACACTTCCAGCCGGTTCGGCGGCTCGAGCGCGGCGACCCGCGCCGGCGGATCCCCCGGACCGGCGCCAGCCGGCGGATCGGGCCGGTGGAAGCCGCGGCCGCGGCCGGGCATGTCACCCGGCGACATGCCGACCGGGAACTTGACGCCGAAGTACTTCTTTTCCTTCCCTCCCGGATCGAACCAGACGATCAATCCATGTCCCATGATCTGCGCGCGCAGCGTCGCGTCGCTGGTGCTCAGGACGAGGTAAAGATACTGACCGTCGTTCTCCGCCGCGGTCGTCAGCTGCTGGTGACCGTCGACCGGTACGAGCGGACCGGCCCACTCGCCATCGTCGCCATCGATCGTGATCTCGCGATCTTTCCAGTGGCTGTCGATTCGCTGCTTGCCGCCGCCGGCATCGACGACCACCGGCGCCGTCAGCGCGGCAATCAGCAGGCCGCGAAGAATTTGTTTCGCACGCTCCATGTTCGACCTCCGCGCCGGCGCGACCGGCCGCCAGAACGTGCCATCGTCAGAGCGGCGGGCGGCCGCGGGGCTGCTGCTCGAGCCAGCGATCGAACTTGACCTGCTGCTCGACGGTGAGGACCTTGCGCACGTCCGCCTGCAGGCCCCGCTGCTCCTCTTCGGCGCGCTGCGCGACATCCCGCTGCATGGCTTCGAGCTGGGGCCGCCGCGCGTCGAAGATAGCCTGCACCTGACGCTTCTGTTCGTCGGTGAGCTGCAGCTCGCGATCGAGCCGCTCGATGAGCGCCCGCGGTCCGCGCGGGCCGGGGCCACCGCGGCCGGCCTGGGCTCCACCGTAGAAGCCGGGCATCCCCGGTGGCGGCGGGCCCATCCGCCGGCCGAGCGCCAGACCAAGCGCGAGGCCGAGGCCGAAGATGGCGAGGATGAAGAGCGAGAACCAGACGCGGGTCCGATCAGCGGCCATCGGATCCTCCGGCAGTCGCGATCGTTCCGGTCAGCACCGACTCGAGCAGGACGTCGCTCGTCGACTGCTGCAGGAAGACCGCGGCTCGGCCGGCGCCGGCGTTGGCCTCGGTCCAGGCCGCGAACGTCTCGGGCGCCGCCGCGGCCGGCACGGCCGGGGCAGTGACCGTCGTGGTGGAGGCCGTCCCCGACCACGCCACGAATACCAGCGCGGCCGCCAGGGGCGCGAGCGTGGCGGTCCAGGCGCGCCAGTTGGCGAGCGCCAGGATGCCCTGAGGTTCAGCGTCGAGCCGCACCGTCAGCCGCGCGGCAAATCCGGGGCGGACCGTCTCGATCGGTCGGCTGCCGAGCAGGCGCGCCACCGTCCGCTGATCATCGACCCTGATCCGGCAGGCCTCGCATCCGGCCAGGTGCCGGTCGAGCGCGGTTCGGTCCGGCGCGGCGAGTGCGTCCGGATCGTCAGCGTAGCGGCCGATCACGCGTTCCGCGTCGGAGCATGTCATCACGGTGTCACTTCTTTCGCATCGACTCGAGCAGCGGGCGCAGCCGCTGGCGGGCGCGGAAAATGCGCGACTCCACCGTTCCAATCGGCACATCGAGGAGGTCGGCGATTTCGCGGTAGTCTAGCCCCTGAACGTCCCGCAGCACGACGGCCGCCCGCAGTTCCTCCGGCAGCGTCCCGAGCGCCCGATCGATCATCTGCCGGGCGGCGATCGCATCCTCGGTCCCGTCGTCGACCGACGCCTGGTCGGTCGGATGGCTGCCGGCGTCCGGTTCCGCCGCCGGCGACCAGAACATCAGCCGCGATCGCGCCAGCTTCAGCCGATGCGTGCGGACGACGTTCATCGCGATGCCGAAGAGCCAGGTGCGGAACGTGCTGTCGGCCCGAAAACGGCGGACGCTCCGCCAGGCGCGGACGAACGCCTCCTGCACCAGATCGTCGGCATCCGTGTCCGACGCCCCCATCGCCCGCACGAGGCCCGTCACCGGGCCCTGGTAGCGCAGGACGAGTTCGTCGAACGCCGCCCGGCTGCCAGCTGCCGCGGCGTCAACGAGGCTGCGATCGGCATCCACTAAGGCTCTCGCGTTGACTCGTCCTGACCATTAGACCCGGGGCCTCTTCAGTCTATTCCCGCTGTTCGGCCGCGCCGCGTATTTGCCGCTCGCCGGACCCGGCCGGGAATAAGCGGCCGGCGGCGCGGGTCTAAGCAGTCGTCAGGAGGACATTGTCATGAAACGCACATTATTGGCGTCCGCGTCGGCCCTGGTGCTGGCCAGCGCGTTCGCACTCCCGGTCATCGCCCAGCCGCCGCAGGGGCCCGGCGGCCCAGGAGGCCCGGGCGGATTCGGGCGGGGCGGCCCGTTCCCGATGCTGCGCACGCTCGATCTGAGCGACGCGCAGCGCGAGCAGATTCGGTCGATCGCGCAGGAACAGCGCGGGGATGCGGCCACCTCCCCTGGCCGCAAGCTGGGGGACCTCGAGAAGCAGCTGCATCTGGCGATTCTCGCCGATTCGCCTGATGCGCAGAAGATCGAGGAATTGAAGACCGCCATCGCGGCGGCCGCGGACGAGGCGCTGACGGCGCGGATCGGGGTCGAGACGCGGATCGCGCAGGTGCTGACACCCGAGCAGCGCGCCACCGCGCGCGAGGCGCTGGCCAAGGAGACACCGCCGGACGGAGCGCCGCGCGGACGGCGGGGCCGGGGTCTGTAGGCCTGGTTGCTGCGGCTAGCGGGGGACGTCCGCGAGCGTTTCCCGCTGGCTGCCAGCGGTCAGGCGCGACGCCGAGCGGTCGTCGCCAGGTACTCGAGCATCTGGCGGCGGTGGGCAATCGCCTGCTCGGTGAGCGGCTTGGCCGCTGCCCGGCCGGCCGGCTCGAACGGCAGGGAGCGCTGCGCCCAGGCTTCGCGCCGCGCCCGGGTGCGGTCCATACCCATCCGAAAACACTCGAAACAGAGCGTCTTGCCGTGCGTGTGGGTGCAGCGGGCCATGGCTAGCCTCCCTCCGCGGCGCGCTCGCTCGCCTCAATCAGGTCGAGCACCCGCCGGGCCGTGATTTGCGCCTGCCGGCGGCGGGTCTCGAGCACTTTGTACTTCCCGGGTCCACGCAGCACGCTCCCGGCGGGCGCCAGCCGCAGGCCGCCGCGGCCCGCCGTGTAGACCGGCGCCGTCGTCGTGGTGTCTCCGAAATCCAGTGACCGGGCGAGGGTTCCATCAAAGCGCGACATGTCGTCTCCTGTAAGGCCCGGTGACCCCGGGCAGCCGGGCAGGCGGAGGAGCCGCCTGCCGTGACGACAGTGTAGGAGGGGGGGGTGACAGGATAGGTCAAGGGTGAAACGGGTTATATTTGGCCCGAATGATCAATCCGCTGCGCTGGCGCGGGCACGAGGTGTCGCGGCTGCTGCCGTACCGCGCCGAGGCGCCGCACCCGATGCAGCCCTACCAGCTCGCCAATGCGGCCGCCATTTACGCGACCGGCTTCACGGCGGTCTTCGTGGTCTTTGCGCTGCTCTATCACCATGCCTACCGCCAGGCGCTGCGGGCGCGGCTCGAGCGCGACGCGCTCGCCGACCGGCTGCCGGCGCAGGCCTCGTGACCGGTACCGCGCCGCGGGTCGGCTGAAGATTATGCGGAACGCCGAAGTCATCCGCCAGTGGACGATCCTCCGCGACCTCGAGGCGTCCCGCCGCGTCACGATTGACGATCTCGCCGACCGCACCGGCGTCTCGACCCGTACGATTCGCCGCGATCTCGAGGCGCTCCAGTCGGCCGGCTTTCCGCTCTTCGACGAGCTGCACGACGGCCGCAAGTACTGGACGCTCGAGCAGCGCGCCTTCCGCCGCCTCGACGACACCGGCTTCACCCTCGCCGAGATGACCGCGCTCTACTTTTCGCGGTCGCTCGTCGAGTGCCTCGCCGCGACGCCGTTCCAGCGCGATGTCCGCAGCGCCTTCGACAAGCTCGCCGCGGCGCTGACCCCCGGCATGCGCCAGCTGCTCGACCGCCTGCCACTCGTCATCCAGGCCAAGGCCGAGCCGGGCGGCCAGTCGCAGATGGAGGACCCGGCGACGCCGGCGACGGCGTCGCGGCAGTCGGCGCCGCGCAGCGCCCGCGTCGCGCAGCTGCTCGACGCGACCCTCAACCACCGCCGCGTCACGATGCGCTACCACTCGTTCTCGAGCAACCGCGAGAAGGAATACCTGCTCGAGCCGTACCGCCTGGTCTTCGCGCAGGGCGGCCTCTATCTCGTCGCCTTCGTGCCCGACTACGCCCAGGTCCGGACCTTCTCGATCGAGCGCATCGTCTCGCTGTCTTTGACCGAAGAGCGCTTCGAGCCGCGCGACCTGCCCGACGATGCGTTCGCGCATTCGCTCGGCGTCAACGAAGGCCCGCCCGAGCGGATTGAGATCGTCTTTGAGCCGCGCATCGCACGCTACGTCAAGGAGCGGAGCTGGCACCCGTCGCAGCAGTCGGCCGAGGCGCCGGACGGATCGCTGACGATGACGCTCCATGTCTGCAATGACTGGGCGCTGCGGAGCTGGGTGCTCGGCTTCGGTCCGCTGGCGCGGGTGACGTCACCGCCGGAGCTCGCCGCGCAGATTCTCGAAGAGATCGAACGGACCCGGTCGCACTACGTTCCCCGCCTGGAGTGATTCCTCAGCGGATCGCCGGGCACTGACGCAGAGGCCGTCGGCGCTGGCAGCTGAGCACACGGGAAGCGGTTGGCCACGGAACGCTGCCGGCTGCGCTGACCTGAACGCCGAGGGCTGGCCGCCAAGCCGAGAGCTGAAGGCTGAGAGCTGAGAGCCGGGAACGGCTCAGTAATTGAGCCAGTAGGCCCATTTAATGAGGAAGACGTTCCTGGCCGGCGCCGAGAAGACGCCGCCGAAATCGCGCGAGAAGTCGAAGCTGCCGCGGTCGACGGTGTCCTGGCGGCCCTGCTGCCAGACCGCGAACAGCGTCGACCCGGGCTTGTATTCCCAGCGCAGCACGTTGGTCGTCCGGAACGAGCGGTAGTTGAAGTCGGGATTGCCGGCATACGCGACCGGCGCGTAACGGCTGGCGTAGTCGAGCGAGCGTCCGTCGGCGAGCGCCTTGAAGTTCGAGTAAGCGCCGGCCGAGACGAACGGCTCGGCGTAGATCTGCACCGACAGCGTCGGCGTGATGGTGTAATTGACGCGGGTGCGGATGCCGAGCGTCCGCTGGTGGATCGCGCCGAAGAGGTACTGTCCGTTGCGCTGCTCGATCCACTGCGACTGGTCGTTGTTGCGCGTGAAGCCGAGGCCGCCGGTAATCTTCAGAAACGACGACGGCCGGTACGACAGCGACGGATTCAGGTCCGAGAACGTCGAGTGCTCGCGGTCGCCGCCGACGATGCCGAAGAACTGGCCGGATACGGCCGGGCGCTGATCGCTTTCGACATAGCCCCACAGCGACTGCCTGAGATTGGTATAGACGCCGGGGCCGCCGCGCGTGGCACGGTCGTCGAACGTCTGCCAGTTCATGTTACCGCCCATGCCGGTGCCCCAGTTGTTCTTGAACGAGACGTGGGCGTTGACGTTGGCCCAGTTGCGCAGCAGGTCGCCGTCGGCGTTCCAGTCGGCCCCCTGGTTCAAGTTGTAGCGGAAGCTGCGCAGATATTTCGACGGCGTCTCGTAGCGGACCTGCATCCAGTTGGTGATGGAGCGCTCGTCGCCGCGGCGCATGAAGCCGAGGTCGTTGATGTCGAACCCGGGACTGGTCAGCGAGACACTGCTGCGGAAGCGGACGCGCTCGCCGCCAATCTTCGAGATCCCGGCCGAACCGGCGTAGCCAGTGAGGGCGGTCCGCGACGGGTCGTAGCGCAGCGTCGCCGAATCCGGACGCTGGAAACTGTGCACGTTGCTGCGCTGCAGCAGATCGATCGCCTCGGCATCGCCGCGCACGGTAGTTGCCGCCCATTGCCCCTGGAGCGCGTATTTGCCGGCGAAGCGAAGATCCCAGTCGACGCCGCCGGTGTACGCCTGGCCAGGCAGGAACCGCGTCGCGGTGTCGCGCGCGCGGTTGGTGGACGTGACCATGAAGCCAAGCGCTGACTGGTTCCTGAACTCGCGGCGGGCGCGGATCACGGTGTAGCCGGTCATCGGCTCGACCGTCTGCCTCGAGTGCAGCGGGCCATCGACAATCGTCGCGCTCTCCCGCCCGGTCACCGCCGTCAGCGCGCCGATCGAAAACTTGCCGATCTTGCCGGTCAGCTTGGCGGCGCCGAGAATCGTGCTCTGCGCCGGAGCGGTCGCGTAGCCGCCGTCGGGAATGACGGCGCTGCCGCGCGGCGAGCGGCCGATCCGCCGGGAGTAGAACAGCCCGCCGCCGCAGCCCTCATCGCAGTTCGTGTCGGTCTGGAAAATGCCGGAGCCCTCGACGAAGAACGGGCGCCGCTCGGAGAAGTACGACTCGAACGCCGACAGGTTGACCTCGGCGGGATCCGCCTCGACCTGGCCGAAGTCGGGATTGATGGTGGCGGTCAGCGTCAGGCTCGGCCTGAGCGCATATTTGAGATCGACGCCGGCGGAGCCATGGGAGTCGGTCGCCTTCGACAGCGGGTTCCCGCTCTCCACCGGCTGCGTCTTGACGTTGCCGACGACGTAGGGCACGACCTCGAGGCGCTTCGGCGAGTTGTCGAGGCGCAGGCCGGTGAGCTCGCCGAACGACGAAACATAGCCGTTGGCGCTGCGACCGAGCAGCGGCCACGACGAGACTTCATTGAGCCGGCCGATCTTGCGGACGATCGCCAGGCCGAACGTCGCGGACTCGGAGGGCTTGTAGCGCAGCTGCGAGAATGGGATCCTGAACTCGGCGCGCCAGCCCTGCGGGCCGCGCGAGACGGCGACGTCCCACACCGCGTCCCAGCCCTGGTCGTTGTTGGTGTCGTTGAACCAGTAGGCATCCTGCTTGACGCCGGCGGGATTGACCGAGAACTCGTAGCCGGAGCGGCGATCGTGGAACGAATCGATGATGACGCCGATCCAGTCCGACGGCGACTCCTCGTCGCGGCGGGTGCGGATCCCGACAATGCGGTCGGGCTCGGGGTCGAACGCCTGGACGGCGATGTACAGCGCGGTCGCATCGTAGGCGATGCGAGCCTCGGTTTCGTAGGTCGCGGGTGCGCCTTCCCTGGGAGTGCGCTGGACGAAGCCGGTGACCGGCGCCGCCGACTGCCAGATCGCATCGCTGAGGTCGCCGTCGACGCGCACCGCGGTGGCGGCGGGAATCGCCGCGGCCGCGACGCTCGGCACCCGGGCCGGCGCCGGACCAGCGGCCGCCGCCGCGCCCCCCAGCAGCCACAGGAACACGTACTTCAGCGCACCGCCGCGAGATGTCATGACTCTGGCTTAGACGAAAACTGCGAAGGGAAGGTTGGGCGATCCGGCAGCCCGAAAGTGCGCGGCACGCGTTCATATACGTGGGCGGGGGGCTTCGTGTTCTGGGGAAAAAGGTCCCGCGGCGCGGCGGGCGCGCCAGGCGAGCGTCACCGAGACGTGACAGGGCCGGCACAGCAGCCGGTAGTTGTCGAGGCCGCACTCGCCGCCGCCGTCCGCGACCGGGACGATGTGATCCGCTTCCCAGCGCGGGCGGACCGCCCGCCACGCCTTCCGCGCGGCGCGGTCGGCCGCCGGCGGCTTCGATCGCGTCCACTCGCGATGGGCCTTGACGACGTTGACGCCGCAGAGCCGGCAGGTGCCCTTGTCCCGCTTCTTGACCTGCTGGCGCACGTACCAGGGGCTGCTGCGAATCTTCCACTCGTGCACGCAGGCGTCCCCGCAGAACGTCCGCCGCGGCGGCTTCACCGGACCGCGGCACCAGCGGCAGACCACCTCCCCCGCCTCGTTGCGGTCGGGCTTGCCCCACTGGTCCGCCGTCACGACACGCGCCCGCCGGGTGCTCACGAGCGGGATATCGGTCGGAAGCGGTTCCAGGTGGAGGGGTGGGGCCACCGATATCGGACGCGGGAGCTTGTGATCCCTCAGAAGTTCCATTCCGCCAGCGCGGCCGGCGAATGCGATTCGCGCATCAGGGTCGAGATGCGGCGGACGACATCGGGATGCGCGCCGGCGACGTCGGTGGTTTCGCCCGGATCCGCGTCGTGGTCGTAGAGCTCGAACGCGGTCGCCGGCCGCGATGCGATGCGCGTCCGGACGCCCTTCCACCGGCCGATCCGCAGCGCCTGGGCGCCGCCAGCAGAGTGATACTCCCAATAGAGCGCGTCGTGCTCGCGCTGCCCGGCGCGGTTCAGCAGCGTCGGCAGGATTCGAGATCCCGTCGCCGCCCCGCGGCGGCGGCGCGCCCGCGAGCTCGGCAAAGGTCGCCCACATGTCCCAGCTGGCCGAGCCGTGATTCGACGTCGTCCCCGGCGCGATCATCGGCACGCGGATGCCGCCTACGTAGACCTCGGTCTTGGTGCCGCGGAGCGGCGCGTTGCTCCGGAAGAAGGCGGTCGGCGCGCCGCCGATGTCGAAGGTGGCGCCGTTGTCGCTCGTGAAGAAGACGATCGTCCGGCGGTCCAGCCCCGATTCCCGCACCGCGTCGAGGAGCGCGCCGACCTGCGCGTCGAGGTGCGTGATCATCGGCCGCCGGCGGCGAGCGCACGGGCGAACGTCGGTGTGCCGGGCGGCAGCGGCAGCTGACCGCGCTCCCCCTCGTCCAGGAACCCGCCCAGCTCGTGATTGTCGCGCACGGCGGCGTGGCCGGTGTGGCGGCCGGTCAGCAGCGTGGCGCGGGACGGTGCGCAGACCGGGCTGCCGGCGTAGAACTGCGTGAATCGCATGCCCTCCGCCGCCATCTGATCGAGGCGCGGCGTCTTGATCCGCGTCTGCCCGTACGAGCCGAGCTCGCCGTAGCCGAGGTCGTCCGCCATGATGTAGATGATGTTCGGCCCGCCGCCCGCGGCCGTCCGGTCCGCCCGTTGCGCCGCGGGATGCGCGCCCCCTGACCCCAGCACGACCCCCAGAATCGCCGCCGCACCCGAAATTCTCGCCATCCGCAGGCTGCTCCTCAGGATCCGATCCGCGCCCGGACAAATCAATCGGGCAGGCCGCTAGTAGATCTGGCGGGTTGTGGCGACGATGGTGGTCGGCGGTGTGACGCCGGCGGCAATCATGACGTCGCGGATCGCGCGCTCGGTCTCCGGCGACGGCTTGAAGTTGCCGAACCGGTAGCCGGCCGCAATCGCCAGCGGCGTCCAGCCGAACTTGTCGGGCTGATTCCAGATCTGGATCCGGGCTTTCCTGGCGGCCAGGAACTTCACGACCTGCGGCAGATTCTTGTAGGCGGCAGCGTGCATCGCGGTTTCGCCGTTGCTGTCGACCGCATTGACGTCGGCGCCGAGGTCGAGCGCGACCTGCAGGGCGGCAAGGACATCGCTCTCGGTGCCGGCGTCCTCGCCGGGGGATCGCGTCGCCAGTCCGGCCGCCGCCATCAGCGGCGTGCTGTTGTCGGCATTCGACAGCGACGGATCGGCGCCCAGCCGAGCGAGCGTGGTCATCAACTCGGCGTCGGCGGTCAGGGCCGCCAGGAAGAACGGCGTCGCGCCGATCTCGTTCAGCCGGGTGTTGTTGAGGTTCGTCTTCTTCGTCATCCGCGCGTTGAGGTCCGCCCCATGGGCGACCAGCGCTTTCACGAACTCGAGGCTGCTGACGCTCCCCGACCCTTCGGGCGCCGGATCGTTGTCGCCGACGCCCGGGCTGCGCACCGCGCTGATCGCGTGCAGCGGCGTGTAGCCGGTCAGACTGGCGTTGGGGTTGGCCCCGGCCCTCAGCAGCTCGACCGCGAGCTCGTAGTGGGCGTTGATCACCGCCAGCAGCAGCGCGCTGGCACCGGCCGGCGGCAGCCGGCCGCCGTAACTGAGCTTGCCGGTGCCCTGGGTCTGGAAGGTCTCGTTCGCGTCCGCGCCCGCCTCGAGCAGCACCCGGACGACCGCGAGGCGCCCTTCCCTGACGGCGAACAGCAGCGGCGTGAAGCCCGATGGCACCCGCGCGTGAACGTCGGCGCCCGCCCGGAGCAGCGCCTCGACCACCCCGACGTGGCCCTCGGCGGCTGCCCACATCAGGGCGGTCTGTCCGCGCCGATCGTCCTTGCCGTCGACCTTCGCGCCGCGCCGCAGCAGCGCCGCGACCGCGTCGAGTGTGCCGGTCCGCGCCGCCGTCATCAGCGGCGTCTCGCCGCCGGGCAGCGCCGCATCGGGATCCGCCCCCGCGTTCAGCAGCCGCTCGACCATCGCGCTGTTGCCGTTGGTACAGGCAAGCGACAGCGGCGACACGCCGTAGCGGTTGCGGCGCTCGACATCCGCGCCGGCGGCGACGAGCAGGTCCGTGACCCGGAGATCGTCGTGATAGACGGCCCACAGCAGCGCCGTCATCCCATCGACCTGCGGAGCGTTCACCTCGGCGTGCCGCGCCAGGAGCGCGCGCATCGCCGCCTGGTCGGCGCGCTCGGCCGCATCCGCCAGCGGCGACGGCGCCGCCGCGCCGGCCAGACCGGCGGTGCCAAGCATGACGGCAACGGCGGCACCGATGGCCAGGCCGCGCACGCCACGCGCGCCGCGCCGCGCCGGCTCACGACGGCGCTGGTCAGAGGGCGAGCAGTTCATCGATCTTGCCCTTGCTGTCGGCGAACGCGTCCATCCGCACGCCGACCCGCTCGAGCAGCGTCAGGTGCAGGTTGGCGAGCGGCGTCGGCTCCGCGTACTTGATGTGGCGCGCCCCCTTGTGCCGGCCGGCGGCCCCGCCGGCGACGAGGATCGGCAGGTTGACGTGGTCGTGGATGTTCGGATTTCCCATCCCGCTGCCGTAGAGATAGAGCGAGTGGTCGAGCAGGCTGCCGTCTCCCTCCGGCGTCGCCTTGAGCTTCTCGAGGAAATACGCGAACAGCGACACGTGGAACGCATTGATCTTCGCCATCCGCGCGATCTTCTCGGGATCGTTGCCGTGGTGGGTCAGCGGATGATGCGGATCAGGCACGCCAATCTCGGGATAGGTCCGGTTGCTGGTCTCGCGCGCAAGCTGGAACGTGATCACCCGCGTCACGTCCCCCTGGAGCGCCAGCACCTGCAGGTCGAACATCAGGCGGGCATGCTCGGCGTAGGACGCCGGCACGCCGACCGGCCGATCGAGATCCGGCAAGGTGTGCTCGGCGGTCTCCGCCTCCGCTTTCTGGATGCGCCGCTCGACCTCCCGCACCGTCTCCAGATACTGCCCGACCCTGATCCGATCCTCCGGTCCGATCTCGCGCTGGAGCCGCATGATGTCGTCGCGCACCCAGTCGAGCAGGCTGGCGCGCTTCCGCAGCGCCGCCCGCCGCTCGGCGGCGTTCCCCCCCTCGCCGAACAGCCGCTCGAAGACGATCCGCGGATGCGCCTCGGCCGGCAGCGGCGTCGTCGGCGACGACCACGAGAGATTGTTCTGATAGACGCAGGCGTAGCCGTTGTCGCACTGGCCGACGGTCTGGAGCAGATCCATCGACAGCTCCAGCGACGGCAGCACGGTCTGGGCGCCGAGGTGCTGCGCGGCAATCTGATCGACGGTCGTGCCGAGGTGGTAGTCGGTGCTCTCGGTCCACTTCGCGGTGGCGGCGCTCAGGAATGCGGCGTTGGAGGTCGCGTGCGTGCCGGGGTAGGCATTCTTCAGCTCGAGGTTGCTGATCACGGTGAGCTGATCGACTACCGGCGCCAGCGATTGCAGCGCCGGCGACAGCGCGGTCAGCGCCCCTTCGCCGGCCGGAGTCCAGCGCGGCAGGTCACAGCCCATCGGCATGTAGACGAAGCCAAGCCGGCGGACCGGCTCGGCCGGCGTCCGCGCCAGCGCCGTCATCGACGGGACCATCGCGTCGAGCAGCGGCAGCGCCAGCCCGGCGCCGACGCCGCGCAGGAACGTGCGTCGCGGCAGCGCCTTCTTGGTGATGATCATCCGGACTTCCTCATCTGAAAGGGCTCGCTGTTGACGATGCCGAGAATGATCGACGAGAGGCGGAAGTTCTGGGTCCGCGCCTGCCGGACGACCGTGCGCAGCGCCGGCGCGTCGTAGTACTCGACGCCCCGGCCGAGCGCGTAGGTCAGGAGCTTTTCGGCGAACGCGCCGGCAAACAGCTCCGGCCGGCGGAGCAGCGCCGCTTCCAGCCCGCCGACGTCCTCGAAGCGGCTGCCGTCGGGCATTCCGCCCGACGCGTCGATCGGGCTGCCCGCTTCGACAAGACGCCGCCGGCCGACAGCGTCGAACCGCTCGAGTGACAGACCGACCGGATCCATCAGGTTGTGGCAGCCGGCGCAGGCGGCGTTGCGGCGGTGCTCGGCAATCCGCTCGCGCACCGACAGGCGGCCGTCGACGGTGTTGTCCTTGAGCGCGGGCACGTCGGGCGGCGGTGGCGGCGGCGGCACGCCGAGCAGCGTGTCGAGCACGAACTTGCCGCGCAGCACCGGCGAGGTCCGGGTCGCATACGCGGTCACCATCAGGATGCCGCCCTGGCGGAGCAGCCCGCCCCGCCAGCTGTCGCTGTCGAGCGCGATGCGCCTGAAGCGGGGGCCGTAGACATGCGGGATGCCGTAATGCCTGGCCAGCCGCTCGTTGAGGAACGTGTAGTTCGCGCTGAGCAGCGTCAGCAGGCTGCGATCCTCCCGCAGGACGCTCTCGAAGAAGAGCTCCGTCTCGCGGCGAAAGGACTGGCGGAGGTTGTCGTCGAAGTCCGGGAACAGCCGCATGTCCGGCGTGATCGCGTCGAGGCTGCGCAGGTGCAGCCACTGCGCGGCGAAGTTGGTGACGAGCGCCTCGGACCGCGGATCGGCGAGCATCCGCCGCACCTCGCCCTCGAGCACCGCCGGCTGGTGCAGCGTGCCGGCCGCGGCAAGGTCGAGCAGCGGGTCGTCCGGAATCGAGCTCCACAGGAAGAACGACAGCCGCGACGCCAGCTCGAGGTCGCTGATGCGATGGATCGAACCGGGCGGCCCCTGCGGATCCTGCTCGAGACGCAGGAGGAAGCGGGGGCTGACGAGCACGGCCGACACGGCCATCTCGATGCCGGCGTCGAAGCCGGCGTCCAGGCTGGCCTGCCGGTAGAGGGCGAGCGGCCCCTGCAGGTCGGCCGCGGTGACGGGACGACGGTAGGCACGGCGCATCAGCCGCGCGAGAATCTCGCTGGCGCAGCGCTCGTCCTGGTCGGGAGCCGAGGGGCGCGAGACGAACAGCCGGCGCCGGCTGGGCGTGTCGCCGGGGCCGCGGGGATTCCAGGGGCCGACGATCGAGACCGAATAGATGGCCGGCTGCACCCGCGGGTGCCGGTAGGAATTGAAGTGGGCCTGGTACGGCTGGCGCGCGGTCTCGAGCAGGACGGACGGTTTCTTGAGGAAGCCGACGCCGAGCTCGTGCGCACCAGCTGACACCGCGATCCGCGCCTTGAGGTGCTGGTCGATGGTGTCCTGCGTTTGCGCGGCGCCGGCGTCGCGCGACGGCGGCTTGACGGTGAACAGCTGGACGCGCTCGCGATCGAGCAGCAGCTCGAGGTCGTGCGGCTCGCTCAGCCCCTCGACGTGTTCATCGCGGTCACGCGTCAGGCGGATCTGGATGTCGTAGTCGCCGTCGAGCGGAAACGTGTACGGGACCACCGTTCCGCCGCGCGTGCCGATCGGCAGCCCCTCGCTATGGTCCTCCTGGGTGAGGTCGGCCGGCATCCGAATCGTCTCGCCGCCGGGCGAACGGCTCGGGCGCCCGACCGCCAGCCGGCTGATCTTCTCGGCCGCCGAGATATAGCGGTCGAGCAGCGTCGGCGACAGGTCGCCGACCGTCACGTTGTCGAAGCCGTAGCTGGCATCGTCTGCCGGCAGCAGCGCGGCGACGTCGACGTCGAGCGCCAGGAGATCGCGAATCGCGTTGCGGTACTCGGTCCGCGTCAGCCGGCGGATCGTGGCCGTGCGGCCGGGGTTCGGATTGGCTCTGGCGGCGCGGTCGAGCGACGTCTCGAGCGACGCGATCACCGTGTCATACGTGCGATCGTCCGGCCGCTCCTTCCCGACCGGCGGCATCTGGCGCGCGCGCAGCTTGCGGACCACTTTTTCCCAGACCTCGGGATGATGGAACACCGCGTCCGCAGCCAGACTGTCGAGATCGAGGCCGCCCTTCTTCTTGTCCTCGTCATGGCACGAGGCGCAGTACTCGTCCACCAGGGCGCGTGGCGCGGCGGCGGTGGCGGCAGGACGGGAAGCGGGCTGCTGCGCGTGCAGCGTGTAGACGAAGCCGGCAATTCCCAGAACAGCCGTCAGGCTGAGGGAGACGGCGACCCGGCTGGCGCGGACGGCCATATGCGGGGCCATGATACGCGACCCTGCAAGGGTTGGGAAAGCGGCCGCGGGAGGGGTCAGACGCTGGACCGGCGACTTGGCTACCAGACGACGCGGACGGTTCCGGAGGCGCGGATGTCGGCGTCGCGAGTCAGCAGCGGGAGATCGAGTGTGGCGGCGGCGGCGACGATCAACGCGTCGAACGGATCGCGGGTGAATCGCAACTCGTCGGCCCGGTAGACCTGTTCGATGTCGAGATCGACAGGGTGATAGCCCGGGTTGCTGAAGAGATCGGCGAAGAAATCCCGCACCGGACGCCGCAGATTGACGCGGCTGACGCGCGAGAGGAGGCTGATCTCCCACACCACGGCCATCGGGACATAGACGAGCGCCTGCTGCCGCTCGCACGCGTCGAAATGCGCCGCCGCTCGACTTCCGAGCGCTCGACTGGCGGCGGCGTGAAACACGAGCGCGTGAGTATCGCAGACGGCCGCTGGCAGCTCAGACACGGCGCGAACGCTTTGGCCGGGTCGGGGCATAGGGGGCTTCGGATTCCGCGACCCGGAACGGCAATCGGAGAGACGCGGCAAACAGATCGCGGACCGCTGCGTCGGCGTGCTCGAGCCGAGGATCGTCAGCGGCGATATCGACGCTCCCCACGACAGTGCGTACCGGCGTCGCGGCGCCGAGGCGCCCTTGTCGCGCTTCGGTAATCAAGGCGTCAAGCGCGGCGCTGAGGCTGCCGCGGCCGTATCCGCGGCCTCGAAGCCAGAGCAGATTCGCCTCCTCCAAAGTGATCGAAACCGCCCTCTTCGGCATACTCACACCATATCATACAAAACTAGTATTAGCTCCGATTCTCATGCGATTGGTCGATTACTCCGCGCAACTCAGCGGCAGCGCGACGCGCGATCGCCGTGGAGGGGCCGTTTGGTGAGTGACACCATGGTCGGTTGCCGATCGGGCCGGTTTCAGAGAATCGCCCCGTTGAATCAACAACTTACGCTAAAGGTGAGTGTCCCCGTTTATCAGAGGGCGGTCAGGAGCGACAGGGCAAAGCGGGCCTGCGGGTCGATCCACTGGTCGCGCACCGCGAACCCCGTCTCCACCGCCATCTGCTCAATCTGGTCGGGCGTGTACTTGTACGAGCTCTCGGTCCAGATGCGCTCGCCCCTGGCGAACGGCACCTCGATATGCGCGTCGTCGATGGCGACCGTCTGCGCCACCCGGCTGACGAGATGCATCTCGATCCGCTGCTCGGCCGGATTCCACGCCGCGATGTGATCGAACGCGTCGAGATCGAAATGGCCGCCAAGCTCGCGGTTGATGCGGACCAGCAGGTTCTTGTTGAACGCCGCCGTCACGCCCAGCGGGTCGTCGTAGGCGAGCTGCAGGTCGTGTTCCGGCTTGAGCAGGTCGGCGCCAAGCAGGAGCAGGTCGGCCGGCTGCAGCGCCAGCCGGATCTGGCGCAGGAACGTCAGCGCCGCCGGCGCATCGAAGTTGCCGATGTTGGATCCGAGCAGCAGTACCAGCATCGGTTCGTCGCCGGACCGCGCCGCCGCGGCGCGCCGCAGGCCGACCTCGTAGGTCGACTGGTGGCCGACCACCGAGAAGTGCCGTAAACCGGTCAGCCGCTGCTCGGTCTGCTCGAGCGCCTGCGACGAGATGTCGATGAGGTGCACGCGCGCCGACCGGCCCGCGGCGTGGAGCGCCTCCGCGAGCACCACCAGCTTCTCGCCGCTGCCGCAGCCGAGCTCGACCAGCATCCCGCCATCGTCCTCGCCGAGTGCCGCGACGACGTCGGGGGCGTGCGTGGCGAGCAGGGCGCTCTCGGCGCGGGTGATGCGATACCAGGGGAGGCGGCAGATCGCCTCGAAGAGGCTCGAGCCGAGCGCGTCGTAAAGATACTTCGACTGCAGCTGTTTGGGGGACATCAGAAGGTCGCGCCGGACGTCGGCGGCGAACTCGGCCTGCAGCCTGGGGGATGTGGTGATCATCGGGTTCGCTGGGTTCTCGGTGCTCTGCAGGATTCGGGTGCCCGGCGCTAGCGCGATACCGTGCGGAACGCCGCGTAGACGTATGGGTAGTTCGATCGGAACCAGTTGCGGAAGCTGCGGCGGAGCAGTTCCGCGGCAGTGGCCTGGGAGCCGCCTTTCATGACGAAGTGGCGGTTGTCGAAGAAATCGGCCGAGTACTCCGGGTAGGAGGCCATCGCTTCGAAGCCGTCGAAGGGGGCGAAGACCGTCGAGGTCCACTCCCAGCCGTTGCCGACGAGGTCGTGCACACCCCATGCGCTGCGGCCTGCTGGGCGCGCGCCGACCGGCACGGGCTCCCACGACTGAAAATCGAAGTTGCCGCGCGACGGGTCGGGCAGCGCCTCACCCCACGGGAACGGCCGCTCGGTGCCGTCGGGCGTGCCGTACGCGGCGCGGTGGAACTCGGCCTCGGTGGGCAGCCGCCGTCCCTTCCACCGGGCATACGCGGCCGCTTCCGCCTGGCTGACGTAGACCGGCCACGCCTCGGGCAGTGGAATCGGCTCGAACATTCCCCGCCAGAGCCAGCCTTCCCCGTCACGCATCCAGAACGCCGGATGCTCGACCTTCTCAGCCTGGCGCCACTGCCAGTCTTCCGCGCTCCACACCTGCTCGTCCTGATAGCCGCCGGCGTCAACGAACGCGCGGAACTCGCCGTTGGTCACATCGTAGCGATCGATGTCGAAGGCGGGCACGTCAACCGCGTGCGCCTCGAATTCGTTGTCCCAGCCAAAGACGCCCGACTGCCGTGGCGATCCCAGCGTCGCGCGCCCGGCGGGAATCCCGACCCGATCGGGCGCGGCCGCGGCGACCACCGGCTCGGTCTCGTAGCGCAGCCCCGCCGGCTTCCGCTTCTGCTCCCACGGCAGCCGGTGCCACATGTAGAGCAGCGTCTCCTGATGCATCGCCTCGTGCTCGAGCGCGGTGAAGAGCGCTTCCGCGCCACGCATCGCCGGACGGTCGACCTCGAGATCGGCCCGCCCGAGCGCCTCGAGCATCGCCGCATCGGCGCGGTCGGCGAACGCGTGGATCTCTTCGCGCGCCGGCCAGAGCGTCGACGCGCCGCTGCGCGGCACCGCCGCTTCGCGACTGTCCGGGTCGATACCGCGCTCGAACAGCTTCTCGAGCCGCTCGTCGATCGCCGGCTGCCCGAGCCCGCGGCGGAGCAGGGCGAGCACGCTGAACGCCGGCAGGTGGCCCTCATAGAAGACGATCGGATTGCGCAGCGCAATCGGCCGCGAGTAGTAGGCGGACGGATCGATCAAGTCGAAGATGTTGCGCGAGCGGGTGCGGTTGCGCCGGTACCACTCCGACAGCGATGGGCGATCGAGCGCGGCGCTAGGCGGCATGACGACTCCGCTTCCGCGTCGTCTTCTTGCGCGAGGACGATGTCGTCTTCGCTGCTTTCTTGCCGCCGGCCTTGCCCTCGAGGCTCGCGCGCAGCCGGGTCATGAGGTCGACGACGTCCGCCGACTGCGGTGATTCGCGCTCCTTCAACTTCGGCGTCCGCCCCTTGATCTTCCCCTGGATGACCTTCATGAGGTTGTCTCGATACTCGTCGGTGTACTTGTCGGGATCCCACTTCGCGCTCAGGTTGTCGATGAGCTGGGTCGCCATCTTGAGCTCGGCAGGGCGAATCCCCTCGGCCTCAGGAAACCGGTAGTCGCCGAGATCCGCGAGCTCGTCCGCAAACCGCATCATCGTCAGCACCAGCGCCTTGTCGATCGTTTCGACGGCGGCGAGGTGCTGCGCGTCCCTGAGAATGACCTTGGCGATGCCGATCCTTCCGGACTCGGCAATCGCCTGCCGCAGGAGCGCGTAGGCGCGGTCGGCCCCTTTGGCCGGCTGGAGGTAATACGGCGTCTCGAAGTAGCGCTCGTCGATCGCGTCGGGATCGACGAAGTCGAGGATGTCGATCGTCTTGGTCTTTTCGATGGCGGCGGTCTTGAAGTCGTCCTTGGTAAGAACGACGAACCGGCCCTTTTCGTACTCGTAGCCCTTGACGAGGTCCTCCCAGGCGACCGGCTTTCCGTCGGTCTGGCAGACGCGCTCGTAGCGGATCGGCGCCTCGTCTTTGGCGTGCAGCATCCGGAACTTCGGCCGATGATCCCGCACGGCGGTGTATAACTCAACCGGGATATTGACCAACCCGAACGCGATCGAGCCTTTCCACATTGCACGCGGCATGACGCCCCCTGCTTCTGTTTTGCAGGAACCGCGCCACCCCTCCCCCTCCAACGGGGACACTCACCTTCAGGCTAAGTTGTTGAATCGACGGGCCAATTCTCACTGAACCCCCGGATCGCCGCGGCGTCGCCTGGCCTCGCTGCTACCAGGCTGAGGAACCAGGACCCCTCCCGCGACGGCCGATCGCCAGCAGCCCGAAAAACGCCGCGCCGGCGGCGGCCAACCCGGCCATCGCGGGGGTCATGCCGTACAGCGCGGCGCCGCCGAACCCGAACTGGCGGACGATCACCATGCCGACTCCGGCGGCGATCGCGCCGAGCGCCTCCCGGCTGCCCGCCCGCCTGACCAGCAGTCCGCCGACAATCGGCACGAACAGGCCGACGCTCATCAGGGTATAGAAGATGCTGAGCGCGGTGATGACGCTCGCGGCCGCCAGCGCGACGACGACGCCGAGCGCGCCGGCCAGGACGGCGGTGATGCGGGTGACGCGCAGCATCCGCGCGTCGGATGCCTGGCGATCGACGAACCGCCGGTAGAAATCCTGCGACAGCGACGTCGTCAGCATGAACAGCACCGCGTCGGCGGCGCTGAGCTCCGCGGAGAAGACCGCCGCGAGACCAATCCCGCCGACCACCGCCGGGACGCCGTGCAGCAGCACCATCGGCAGCGCCAGCTGGTGCAACGCCAGCGCCGGGAAACGGACGCGCGCAATCATGCCGAGCACGACCGGGACGGCGGCGTAGAGCGCGAGGCAAAGCGCGTTCAGCCCGACGCCGATCCGCACCGTCCGATCGTCGCGCGCGCCGTAGATCTTCTGGAGCAGGCCCGGCGAGATGACAAAGGCGGGAGCCAGCAGCGCCAGATAGACGAGCCCCGACTCGCCGCTGCTCCAGACGTCCCAGTAGTGCGAATGCGGCTCGAGCGCCGCCACCGCCGGCCATCCGCCGACCCCGGCCAGCGCCAGCGGCAGGGCGATGGCGAAGCCCGCCAGCTTGACCGTGAGCTGGACGACATTCACCCACACCGACGTCAGCAGGCCGCCGGCGGTGAAGTAGATCGTGATCAGCACGCCGCCAAGCACGCAGCCGATCGCCGGGGCGAGGCCGACGACGACGTGGAGGATCGTGGCGACGGCGATCAGCTGGCCGGCGAGGATGAAGATCGCGCCGACCCAGAGCAGCGCCGCGATGGCGGTGCGGACCTCGACGCCGTAGCGGAGCTCGAGGAAGTCGCCGACGGTGCGGAGGTCGTGGGTCGCGGCCGTGCGGCGGATGGCCGGGCCGATCCACAGCGCGAGGACCAGCGAGCCGAGCGCCGCCGAGCCGACCCACCAGACCGCCGCGATGCCGTCGCGGTACCCCAGTCCGGCGGCGCCGACCGTCGACCCGGCGCCAATATTCGCCGCCAGCATAGTCGAGAACAGCAGGCCGGGGCCGAGGGCGCGGCCGGCCACATAGAAATCACCGGCGGTGCGGACCCGGCGGCCGATCCACAGGCCGATCGCGATCTGTGCGGCCGAGTAGACGAGCAGCAGAAGCAGGTATGACATGGCTCGGGCGGCGCGGGGCCGCAGCCGGACTGTAACGGACCGGAAGCGTTTTGCCAAAACTGCTACACTCCCAGCCTTCCAGCGGAGGTTCAATATGCGAGCAGGTGTGCGTGCCGTAATCGTCGCCATGGGGATCGCGCTCTGCGCGATGCCGGCGGCGGCTCAGTCGTCGCGGCCGGCGGTGGCGATCCTCAACTTCGATTACGGAACCATCGATCACTGGTGGAGCGGCAATCAGGACATCGGCGAGGGCATCTCCGACCTGCTGGTCGACGAACTGGTCACCGACGGAACGTTCCGCGTCATCGAGCGGAAGCGGCTGGCGGCGGTCCTGGCGGAGCAGAATTTCTCGCAAAGCGACCGCGCCGATCCGAGCGCCAAGACGCTCGCCCAGGTCGGCAAGGTCCTCGGCGTGAAATACCTGATCGTCGGCTCGATCACCAAGTTCGGGACCGAGAAGAGCAACAAGAGCTTCGGCGGCGGCGGCTTCGGCAGCAAGTTCGGGCTCGGCGAGGTCGGGACCGCCAAGGGCAAGGCGAACGTCGCGATCTCGGCGCGGATGATCGACACGTCCACCGGCGAGGTGCTGGCGGTGGCGAAGGGGGACGGCACGTCCAAGCGCAGCGGCCTGTTGCTCGGCGGCGGCGCCGGCGGCCACGGCGGCGCCGGGGTTGGGAAGATTGAATTCGGCGCCTCGGACTTCCGCGACACGATCCTCGGCGAAGCGACCGAAATGGCGGTCAAGGCCACCGCCGCCAAGCTCGCCGCCGCCAAGTCCCGGCTGGAGTAACCGCGGCGACTCGCGGCCGCCTGGACGGCACCGGGCGGCTGCGGAATGGAGTATCGTTCTTCGAGGATGATCAGCCGCATTACCGCGGGCGCGTTCGCCCTCGCGCTCGCCTCGATCCTCCAGGCACAGACGCTCCCCCGCGCGCGTCCGGACAGCCCGGCGGCGGCCCGCACGGACGCCGCCAACATGACGCTGACGGCAGTCGAGGGCATCAAGGTCGGCCACTTCACGCTCGCCGAGCGCCCGACCGGCTGCACGGTGGTTCTCGCGCGCGACGGCACCGTCGGCAGCGTCGACGTGCGCGGCGGCGCGCCCGGCACGCGAGAGACCGATCTGCTCGATCCCGTCAACAGCGTCCAGATCGTCAACGCGATTGCACTTGCCGGCGGCAGCGCTTTCGGCCTCGATACCGCCAGCGGTGTGATGCGGTGGCTGGATGAACGGCATATCGGCTATCCCGTCGGCGCGTCCGGCGTGGTCCCGATCGTGCCGGCGGCGATTCTCTTCGACCTGCCCTTCGGCGGGAAGCCGACGGTACGTCCTGGCGCCGATTGCGGCTACCGCGCGGCGGACGCCGCCACTGACGGGCCCGTCCAGGAAGGCAACGTTGGCGCCGGCGCCGGCGCCACGGTCGGCAAGTCCGGCGGCGCGCGCGGCGGCGGTGGCGGTCCGATGAAGGCGGGCATCGGTTCCGCGGCGATCCGCTTTCCGAACGGGCTCGTCGTTGCCGCCCTGGTCGCCGTGAACGCCGGCGGCGACATCATCGATCCAGCGACCGGCCTCGTCGTCGCCGGCGTGCGCGGCGCGGATGGCCGGCTGGCGGATGCCCGGCGCCTGCTGCGCGGCTCGGCCGGGGCGACCGCGCGGCCTGGAGAGAACACCACCATCGGGGTGGTGGCGACGAACGCGAAGCTGACCAAGGTGCAGGCGCAGAAGATGGCGCAGATGGCGCACGACGGCTACGCGCGGGCGATTTCGCCGGTTCACACTCCCGGCGACGGCGACACGATTTTTTCACTGGCAACCGGCACCTGGAACGGCGACGCGAACTACGGCACCATCGGCGCGCTCGCCGCCGAGGCGATGGCGGACGCCGTGGTGCGCGCCGCCACGCAGGCGACCGCGTCGAGTGGCGTGCCGGCGGCACGGGATCTTGGCAGCGTGCCGGCGCGGATGACGCGATGAGCGGCGAGCCGCGCATCGACCGCCGCGACTTCCTGCGCGCCGCGACCGCCCTGACGATCGCGCCGCTGGCGCACGTGACCGACGCGGTCGCCGCGGCGTCCGGTCAGGCGTCTGGCGCACCCGCGATCGTCGCCGCCGCCGGCGCGCGCCCCGCGACTCCCTTTGGCGTCGCCGCCGGCGACGTCTCGAGCGCCGGCCGCGCCGTGATCTGGAGCCGCGCCGATCGATCCTCTCGAATGGTCGTCGAATATGCGACGACCGAGACGTTCACGAACGTCCGCCGCGTCCCGGGCCCGGCGGCGCTCGAGTCCTCCGACTTCACCGCGCGCGTCGTCCTGACCGGCCTGCCGCCGGGGCAGCGGATCTTCTACCGCGTCCTCTTCCAGGATCTTTCCGACCTGCGCGCCTGGAGCGAGCCGGCGATCGGCAGCTTCAACACACCGGCCGCCGCACCGCGCGACGTGACGATTGCGTGGTCGGGCGACACCGTCGGCCAGGGCTGGGGCCGCAACCCCGAGTGGGGCGGGCTGCGGATGTACGAGACGATGCGCCGCGCCGAGCCGGACCTGTTCATCAACGTCGGCGACACGATCTACGCCGACCAGCCGGTGCTCGCCGAAGTGACACTGGACGACGGCACGATCTGGAAGAACGTGGTGACGGCGGCGAAGTCGAAGGTCGCCGAAACGCTCGACGAGTACCGCGGCTGCTATCAGTACAACCTCGGCGACGAACACATGCGCCGCTTCATCGCCGGCGTGCCGCAGGTGGTGATGTGGGACGACCACGAGGTCCGCGACAACTGGTTCTGGGAGCGGCGCCAGGATACCGACGCGCGCTATCAGGTCAAGTCGGTGGCGCTGCTCGCGGCGCGGGCGCGGCAGGCGTTCTTCGAATACAACCCGCTGCCGCTCGCCGGCGACGATCCGGAGCGCGTCTACCGGTCGATTCCGCTCGGACCGCTGGTCGAGGTGTTTGCGCTCGACATGCGCAGCTATCGCGGGCCGAACGGCGCCAACCGCGAGCCGGCGATCGACGCCTCGTCCGCGTTTCTCGGCGCCGCGCAGCGCGCCTGGCTCAAGCGGTCGCTCGCCGCCAGCCGCGCGACCTGGAAGATCATCGCCGCCGACATGCCGATCGGACTGGTCGTCTTCGACGGCCCGGACGCATTCGAGGCGGTCGCCAACAAGGACGACGGCCCGCCGCTCGGCCGCGAGCTCGAGATCGCGGATCTGCTCGCCTTCATCCAGAAGGAAAAGATCCGCAACACCGTCTGGATCACCGCCGACGTCCATTACTGCGCCGCGCACCATTACGATCCGGCGCGCGCGCGGGTGGCGGCGTTCGACCCGTTCTGGGAGTTCGTCGCCGGTCCGCTGCACGCCGGCAATTTCGGCCCCAACACCCTCGACCGCACCTTCGGGCCCGAGGTGCGCTTCTCGGGCATCCCGCCGGGCACCAAACCGAACCGTCCGCCAAGTGATGGCCTCCAGTTCTTCGGCACCCTGCGCGCCGACGCGCGGACGCGAGCGCTCACGGTCCAGCTTCGCAATGTCGCCGGCCAGACGCTCTACAGCGTCGAGCTGGGGCCTCAGTAGAAGCTTCCAGCTTCCCGCTTCCAGCTTCCAGATCCCAGCTTCCCGCTCCTCGCTGCCCGCCCTCCGCTAGCCGCTGATGGCTGCCCGCTTGCGACAGCGTCCCCGACCTGGAACGATGTCGCGAAGCGAGGCCGTGGCGGGAAGCTGGTAGCGGGCAGCAGGAAGCGGTGCGCCTGTTCCCCGTGATACGCTAAAATGTTGCCGGTCCCCGCGCGAAAGTGGCGGAACTGGCAGACGCGCCGGACTTAGGATCCGGTGGCCGAAAGGCCGTGGGGGTTCGACTCCCCCCTTTCGCAAACCCTCAGCGGCTCGCGGATGATCGCGCGAGCACGCGGTTTGCGTCCGCCGAAGCGCTGGAAGCGCGACGGCGGACCAGCTCGGCGATCGAGCCGGTGCTCAGTAACCAGAATTTTTCAATGAAGACTGAATACATCGACGTCAACGATACCCAGAAGAACCTCGTCGTCGAGATCCCGAGCACGATTGTCGATGCCGAGATCGACAAGGTCGCGCGCGACTACAGCAAGGCGGCGCGTATCCCCGGCTTCCGGCCCGGCAAGGTGCCCGCGAAGGTCGTCCGTCAGCGCTTCCGCGACCAGATCCTCCACGACGTCGCCCACGGGCTGATTCCGCGCGCCGTCGACGAGGCGCTGCGCGAGCGCGGGGTCGAGCCGGTCGATACCCCCGACATCCGCGACGTCGTCGTCGAAGAGGGGCAGCCGCTGAAGTTCACCGCGACGTTCGAGACCGTGCCGCCGATCGAGCCCGGCGACTACGCCGGCATCACGCTGCACGAAAAGGCCAACCGGGTCGAGGACGCGGCCGTCGACGAGGCGCTCAAGGGGCTGCGCGAGCGCGCGGCGCGCTACGAGCCGGTCGAAGGACGCGCCGTCGAGACCGGGGATTCGGTGGTGATGGACCTCGAGCGGACGGCATTTCCCAAGGCCGAGCCGGACGAGCCGCTGGTCGTGATTGCCGGCGAGCCGGCGCCGCCGCGGCCCGCCGCCGAGCCGCAGACCGATCGGCACGAGGCGGTGACCGTCGAGATTGGCGCGCCCGCGAACCCGCCGGGGTTCGACGAGCAGCTGGCCGGTCTCAACGAGGGGGACGAGAAGACGTTCGACGTCAATTACCCCGCCGACTACGCCATCGAAGAGCTGGCCGGCACGACCGTCAGCTACAAGGTCGTCGTCAAGGCGATCCGCCGCCGGGTCCTGCCCGAGCTGGACGACGAGTTCGCGAAGGATCTGGGCGATTTCGAGAATCTCGAGGCCCTGCGCGGCCGGGTCCGCGGCGATCTGGAGCACGAGGCGATGCACGAGGCCGAGGGGGAGGCGCGGACGGAGCTGCTCGCCCAGCTGGCGTCGCGGGTCACCTTCGAGGTCCCGGCGTCGCTGCTCGACCGCGAGATCGACCGCCGCGTCGAGGAATTCGTCCGCCGGCTGATGGACCAGCAGATTGATCCGATGAAGGTCAACATCAACTGGGAGGAATTCCGCGACAAGCAGCGCGACGCGGCGCTCGAGGCGGTTCGCGGGGCGCTGGCGCTCGACGAGGTGGCGCGCCGCGAGCAGATTGCCGCCACCGAGGAGGAGATCGACGCCGAGGTCGGGCGCTATGCCGAGCGCAGCGGCCGGACGCCGGCCGCGGTCCGGGCCCGGCTCGAGAAGGAGGGGGGCATCGCCCGCCTCTACTCAGGCATCAAGCGGGAAAAGACCCTCGCGTTCCTGCTGTCCAAGGCCACAAAGGTTCCGGCCTGATCGACCGATACGGTAATTGACACCCGGCGCCGGGAGCATGGTACAATGATGATTGATTCGTTTCCTGACCCTGCCCCTTACGACGACGGCTTCCCCAGCAATCCGATTTCCGCACGAACTCCGGGGTTCGATGGCTATGTCTGAACGCATGCAGCTCATCCCGATGGTGGTCGAACAGACCAACCGCGGCGAACGCGCCTACGATATTTTTTCACGTCTTCTCAAGGACAGCATCATCTTCGTCGGCACGCCGATCGACGACAACGTGGCGAATCTCGTCATCGCCCAGATGCTGTTCCTCGAAGCGGAGGACCCGGATCGCGACATCCTGCTCTATATCAACAGCCCCGGCGGGGTGGTGACGGCCGGCATGGCGATTTACGACACCATGCAGTTCATCAAGCCGGACGTCCAGACCTACTGCATCGGCCAGGCCGCCTCGGTGGCGGCGGTCCTGCTGGCCGCGGGGGCGAAAGGAAAGCGTTTCTCCCTCCCGAACTCGCGGATTCTGATCCATCAGCCGTGGGTGCAGGGGCTTGGCGGGCAGACGACCGATATCGACATCCACGCCCGGGAGCTGCTCCGGACGCGCGAACGGCTCAACCAGATCCTGGCGCTGCACTGCGGCCAGCCGCTCAAGCGCATCCAGGACGACACCGAGCGCGACTACATCATGGGCCCCGAACAGGGCAAGGAATACGGTATTATTGACGATGTCATCCGCAAAAGGGCCTAGCGGCCGGGCGCGACACTGACAACCACCATGGTCAAAAAAGCCGGCGACGGCGAGGTTCTCCGCTGCTCGTTCTGTAACAAGGATCAGAACGACGTCCGCAAGCTGATTGCCGGACCCACCGTCTTCATCTGCGACGAGTGCGTCGAGGTCTGCAACGACATCATTGCCGACGACAACAAGTTCGAGGCGCGCGGCGGCGCCCGGACGTCGCTCCCCGTACCGCAGGAAATCAAGAAGTTCCTCGACGAGTACGTCATCGGCCAGGAGCAGACCAAGAAGAAGCTGGCGGTCGCGGTCTACAACCACTACAAGCGCATCGAGATCCAGAAGCAGGCGCGCGGCCGGAACGAGATCGAGCTCAGCAAGTCGAACATCCTGCTGATCGGCCCGACCGGCACCGGCAAGACGCTGCTCGCCCAGACCCTCGCCAAGCTGCTCTCCGTCCCCTTCACGATCGTCGACGCGACGACGCTGACCGAGGCGGGGTATGTCGGCGAGGATGTCGAGAACATCATCCTCAAGCTGCTGCAGTCGGCCGGCGGCGACATCGAGAAGGCGCAGCAGGGGATCATCTACATCGACGAAGTCGACAAGATCTGCCGCAAGGACGAGAACCCGTCGATCACCCGCGACGTCTCGGGCGAAGGCGTCCAGCAGGCGCTGCTCAAGATCCTCGAGGGCACGGTCGCGAACGTGCCGCCCCAGGGCGGCCGCAAGCACCCGCACCAGGAGTTCTTCCAAGTCGACACCACCAATATCCTGTTCATCTGCGGCGGCGCGTTCGTCGGCCTCGACAAGCTGATCGAGCGCCGCACCGGCAAGAAGACGCTCGGCTTCCGGGCTGACGTCAAGTCGGTCGCCAACCGCGATGTCGGCACCACGCTCGAGACGCTCGAGCCGGAAGACCTCATCAAATACGGCCTGATTCCGGAGTTCGTCGGCCGCCTGCCGGTGATCGGCACGCTGCACGAGCTCGACAAGGCCGCGCTCGTCCAGATCCTCACGCAACCTCGCAACGCGATCACGCGTCAATACCAGAAGCTGTTCGAATACGAGAACGTGAAGCTCCGCTTCACGGACGACTCGCTCGAGGCGATCGCCGAGGCGGCGCTGGCGCGCAAGATTGGCGCCCGCGGCCTGCGGATGATCATCGAGGACCTGATGCTCGACCTGATGTACAACCTCCCCGGCCAGAAGAAGATCCGCGAGTGCGTGATCACCCGGGAAGTCGTGCAGTCCAAGGAAAAGCCGATTACGCTGATCGAAAAGGCTGGATAGCTTCCCGTTTCCAGCTTCGAGCTCCCAGCAGATCTCACCCGACGAACTGGCTGGAAGCCGGTAGCTGGAAGCCGGTAGCTTTGTTAACCTATGGAACTCTACGAAACGCTACCCATCGTTCCGCTGCGCGATGTCGTCGTCTTTCCGCACATGATGATGCCGTTCGTCATCGGGCGGCCGTCGTCGACCCGCGCGCTCGAACACGCGCTGCTCAAGGACAAGCGGATCTTCCTCGCCGCCCAGCACGACGCCGGCGTCGACGACCCGCAGCCCGCCGACATCTTCACGATGGGCTGCGTCGCCAACATCGTCCAGAGCCTGAAGCTGCCCGACGGCAACATCAAGGTCCTGGTCGAGGGCATCGAGCGGGCCCGCGCCGTCGAGTGGAAGGAAGACAAGGGCTTCTACCGCGTCGTCGTCAAGGTCATCCCGAAGCACAAGGAGAGCGGCGTCGACGCCGAGAGCACGATGAGCCGCGTCGTCTCGCTGTTCGAGCAGTACGTCAAGCTGTCGAACAACCTGCACTACGACGCGATGATCGCGGCGGTGCGGGTCGACGACCCGGGCAAGCTCGCCGACACCATCGCCGCGCACCTGCTGGTGGGCGTCGACGAGAAGCAGAACCTGCTCGAGATCATCTCCCCGGTCGAACGCCTCAACCGCATCGCCGGCATCCTCGAAGGCGAGGTGGACAAGCTCCAGGTCGATCGCCGCTTCCCGTCGCGCGTCAAGAAGCAGATGGAGAAGGCGCAGAAGGAGTACTACCTCAACGAGAAGATGAAGGCGATCCAGAAGGAACTGGGGCGCAAGGACGAAAAGGGCAACGAGGTCGACGAGCTGAAGAAGAAGATCGAGCAGGCGAAGATGCCTCCCGAGGTGGCCGAGAAGGCCGTCCAGGAGCTCAAGCGCCTCGAATCGATGCCGCCGATGTCGGCCGAAGCGACCGTCTCGCGCAACTATCTCGACTGGCTGATCGCGGTGCCGTGGTTCAAGAAGACCAAGGAGAGCCGCGACCTCAAGCGCGCCGAGCAGATCCTCAACGAGGACCACTACGGCCTCGAGAGAATCAAGGATCGCATCCTCGAGTTCCTCGCCGTCCGCGCGCTGATCAAGAAGCCGAAGGCGACGATCCTGACGTTCTCGGGCCCTCCGGGCGTCGGCAAGACCTCGCTCGCCAAGTCGATCGCCCGGGCGATGAACCGCAAGTTCGTCCGGCTGTCGCTCGGCGGCGTCCGCGACGAGGCGGAGATCCGCGGCCATCGCCGCACCTACATCGGCGCCTTCCCCGGCCAGATCATCCAGATGATGAAGAAGGCCGGCTCGATGAACCCGGTGTTCCTGCTCGACGAAGTCGACAAGATGTCAATGGACTTCCGCGGCGACCCGTCGGCGGCGCTGCTCGAGGTGCTCGACCCGGAACAGAACAACGCCTTCCTCGACCATTACCTCGACGTCGAGTACGACCTCTCGAACGTCATGTTCATCTGCACCGCCAACGTCATCCACACGATCCCGCAGGCGCTGCGCGACCGCATGGAGGTCCTCCAGCTCGCCGGCTACACCGAGCAGGAGAAGGTCCAGATCGCGAAGAAGTTCCTGTCGCCGAAGGCGGTCGAGGGGGCCGGCCTGACGAAGGACAACATCACGTTCCTGGACGAGGCGTTCCAGACCGTCGTTCAGCGCTACACCCGCGAAGCCGGCGTCCGCAGCCTCGAGCGCGAGATCTCGTCGATCTGCCGCAAGATCGCCCGCAAGGTCGTCACCGAGGGGAAGACCTTCAGCGAGGAGATCAACGCCGCCAAGGTCACCGAGTACCTCGGCGTGCCGCGCTTCCGCCCGACGATGGCCGAAGAGAGCAACGAGATCGGCGTCGCGACCGGGCTGGCGTGGACGGAAGTCGGCGGCGAGATCCTCGTCATCGAAGCGACGCTGATGCCCGGCAAGGGCAAGCTGACGCTGACCGGCAAGCTCGGCGACGTCATGCAGGAATCGGCGCAGGCGGCGATGAGCTACGTCCGCTCGAAGGCGGACGAGTTCCAGCTGCCCAAGAACTTCAGCCGGACGATGGACGTCCACGTCCACATCCCCGAAGGCGCCATCCCCAAGGACGGGCCGTCGGCCGGCATCACGCTGGCGACCACCCTGGTGTCGGCGCTGTCAGGGATCGCGGTCCGCAAGGACGTCGCGATGACCGGCGAAATCACCCTGCGCGGCAAGGTCCTGCCGATCGGCGGCGTGAAGGAAAAAGTGCTCGGCGCCCACCGCGCCGGCCTCAAGACCATCATCCTGCCCAGGGACAACGAGAAGGACCTGGCGGACATCCCGAAGAACGTCCTCGACACGCTCGACATCTACATGGTCGACAAGATGGACGAGGTGCTGAAAATCGCGCTCATCGGCCCGCTGCCGGTGATCGCTCCCGCCGATGCGGCCGTTCAGCCCGCCGTCAAGGACGAAACGATCACGCATTGAGTATTGAGACTTCTTAGCGCCGACTTCGTCACCAGCGCCGCCGCCGGCGGCCGGACGACAGGTGTCCCCGCGGACGGCCTCGGCCAGATCGCGCTGGCGGGGCGCTCGAACGTCGGCAAGTCGACCCTGTTGAACGCCCTGGTGCGCCGCAAGCTGGCGCGGACCAGCGCCGCCCCCGGCAAGACCCGGCTGGCGAACATCTTCCGGCTGACGGTCGAAGGTGGCACGGGCGGCCCGGGGCGATGGAGCCTCTACCTGGTCGATCTCCCCGGTTACGGCTACGCCCGGGGCGGCGAGGATTCGGCGAAGGAACTGGCGGCGGTGGCGGCGAATTATTTCGCGAGCGCCGCCGACCCGGCCGCCGCGCCGGGGCCGCGCGGCACCCTGCTGCTGGTCGATTCGCGGCATCCGGGAATTGACTCCGACACGCAGGCCTACCGGTGGCTGTCGACGGTCGGCCCGGCGCCGCAGATCGTGGCGACCAAGGTCGACAAGCTCTCGCGGAGCGAGCGGGGACGGAACCTCCGCGCCCTCGAACAAGTATTTGGTAGCGCGCCCTTGCCGGTCTCGGCAACGGGCGGCGAAGGACTGGATGAACTGTGGCGACTGATAGCAAGACTGGCCCGGCCAGGGGACAACAACCGATGACGACAGACAAGGCCGCTCCGGCGGCACCGGCAGAGACGGCACCCGCAACCGCGGCACCGGCAGCGACCGCACCCGCAGCAGCGGCGGCGGCACCCGCGGCGGAAGCGCCGGCGGTGGTCGAGCTCTCGACCCTCAAGGACATGAGCGTCACCGAGCTGACCAAGGTCGCCAAGCAGCTCGACGTCGCCGGTGCGACCGGGATGCGGAAGCAGGAGCTGATCTTCGAGATCCTGAAGAGCCGCGCCGAGAAGAGCGGCCTGCTGTTCTCGGAAGGGGTCCTCGAGACCCTGCCAGACGGCTTCGGCTTCCTCCGCGCCCCCGACTACAACTACCTGCCCGGCCCCGACGACATCTACGTCTCCCCTTCGCAGATCCGCAAGTTCGACCTCCACACCGGCGACACGGTGTCGGGACAGATCCGGCCGCCGAAGGAAGGCGAGCGCTACTTCGCGCTGATCAAGGTCGAAGCGATCAACTTCGAGCCGCCAGACCGCGGCCGCGAGAAGATTTTCTTCGAGAACCTGACGCCGCTCTATCCGCAGAACCGCATCAATCTCGAAACCGCCCCGGACAACCTCTCCGCCCGGGTCATGGACCTGATGGTGCCGATCGGCAAGGGGCAGCGCGGCCTGATCGTCGCGCCGCCGCGCACCGGCAAGACGATGCTGCTGCAGAACATCGCCAACAGCATCACCGCCAACCATCCCGAGGTCTACCTGATCGTCCTGCTGATCGACGAGCGGCCCGAAGAGGTCACCGACATGCAGCGCTCGGTCAAGGGAGAGGTCATCACGTCGACCATCGACGAGACGGCGACCCGCCACGTCCAGGTCGCCGAGATGGTCATCGAGAAGGCGAAGCGCCTGGTCGAGCACAAGAAGGACGTCGTCATCCTGCTCGACTCGGTGACGCGCCTGGCGCGCGCCTACAACAGCATCGTCCCGCCGTCCGGCAAGGTGCTGTCCGGCGGCGTCGACAGCAACGCCCTGCAGCGCCCGAAGCGGTTCTTCGGCGCCGCCCGCAACATCGAGGAAGGCGGCTCGCTGACGATTGTCGCGACGGCGCTCATCGATACCGGATCGCGGATGGACGAAGTGATCTTCGAGGAGTTCAAGGGGACCGGCAACCTCGAGATCCACCTCGACCGCAAGCTGGCGGATCGCCGCGTCTTCCCGGCGATCGACATCCAGCGCAGCGGCACGCGAAAGGAAGAGCTCCTGATTCCGAAGGAGGACCTCAACCGTGTCTGGGTGCTGCGCAAGGTGCTGACTCCGCTCTCCCCCGTCGAGGCGATGGAGCTGCTGCTGTCGAAGATGGGCAAGACCAAGAACAACGCCGAGTTCCTCGGATCGATGGCCAACGGCGGGCGGTAAGCTATCCTAAGGGAGAGATAGCGCGCGCGCGCCGGGGGTGGTCGTTTGGAGAAGCACGACGTCGTTCGAGCCTGGGGGCGGATCCTCTCCGGATACCGTCCGAACCTTTCCATAGAAATCACGCGGGAATGTCCGCTGCGCTGCCCGGGATGCTACGCCTACAACGACGAGCATCTGGGCGGCGAGGTCGTCCTGCGCCAGCTGTCGGACCTCAAGGGTCAGGCGCTGATCGACGGGATGCTCGATCTGGTGCAGGCGCGGAAGCCGCTGCACCTGTCGATCGTCGGCGGCGAGCCGCTGGTCCGCTTTCGCGAGCTCGATGTCATCCTGCCGCAGCTGTCCGAGATGGGCGTGCACACCCAGGTCGTGACGAGCGCGGTCCGGCCGATCCCGGCAGCGTGGGCGCACATCCCGAAACTGCAGGTGGTCGTCTCGATCGACGGCCTGCAGCCGGAACACGACGTCCGCCGCACGCCCGCGACCTACGATCGCATCCTGAAGCACATCGCCGGCCAGCAGGTGACGGTGCACTGCACGCTGACGCGGCAGCAGGCGCGGCCCGGCTACGTCACCGAGTTCACCCGCTTCTGGGCGGCGAATCGCGACGTCCGGCGGATCTGGTTCAGCCTATACACGCCGCAGATCGGCGAGGAGTCGGTTGAGCGGCTTCGTCCGGAAGACCGCGCGCTGTTCGTCGAGGAGATCACCGCGCTCTACGCCGACGAGCCGAAGCTGAGCGACATGCGGCCCTCCGTGGTCCGCGGCTACCTCGACCCGCCGCCGAATCCGGATGCCTGCATCTTTTCGAGGACGACGGAGTGCATCTCGGCCGACTTGAAGCAGCCGATTGCGCCGTGTCAGTTCGGCGGCAACCCGGACTGCAGCCAGTGCGGCTGCATGGCGTCCGTCGGACTGGCCGCGGTCGGTGACCACCGGCTCGGCGGCGTCGTCCACGTGAAGACGATTTTTTCGGGATCGCTGGCGGTCGGCCGCGCCGCGAAGCGCGTCAGGGAGATGGTCGCGTAGACGACGATTCGCCGCCAGCCGTCACTCCCGGCCGCAAGGCGGGGGGCACGCGGCAGGCTATTCAGTCGCGGCCGAAGACCTTGCCGACGTTGAGGCCGACCTTGGGTTCCTTCCGGGTGCCGCGAATCTTGAGCGGCAGGACCGCTCCCGCGCCGTCCTTGCGGAAGATCGGATCGACGACTTTGAGCAGGGCGCCCTTGATGCCGCCGCCGGCGGCCTGCGAGATCGTCGCCGTCATCCGCGCCGTGCCGTCGAACTCGAGCGCTTCGCTGAAGAGCCCGTATGAGCCGGCCATCCGCACCGTCGCGCCCGGCATCGCGAACGAGGCGTCGCGCAGCCGGATGACCCCGCGATCGAGCGTGAACTTCGCGCGCAGGTCCGAGGCGACGTTCTGGTGGCTCGCGTCGGGGTCCATCCCCCGCGCCCGCTCGCTCATGTCGGAAACTTTCTTCTGCACGCCCTTATCGGTGAAACGGGCGGCAGCGACGTCCAGCTCGCCGTTCACGCCAAGCCGGTCCATGACGTCGGCCGGGCCGGCCGGCAGGTTCATGTCGGCATGAAGCGCCAGCTGCCCCCTCATCACCGGCTTCTCGCCGCGGACCGCGAGCCGCAGGATGTCCTCGATCCGACCGTCGGCTATTTTCACGTGGACCTTGACGGTCCGCCCCTTGACCCCTTCGGCGCCGACCACCGCGCCGCGCGCGTCGAGCGAGGTGCTGAGGAAGTGCCCGGAGACGGCGTTGAGATAGGTGTCGCCGTCCGTGCCGTCGACCACCGCCTCGAACTTCGTCTCGAGCGGGACCGGGTTGCCGGCGACCTTGACGAAGAAGTCTGGTGTGCGCGTCTCGCCCGAGACGGCGATGCGATCGAGCTGGCCGTTGAAGCTCCCGGTCGAGGTCAGGTTGCCGCCGATGCCCTTCACCGTTGAGAGATCGACGTTGTCGAAGCTGTAGCGCCCGGTCAATGGAGTACCGCCGGGATCGCCGCGGTGCCACGGACCGAAGGTGCCGCTGGCCTGGACGAGCCCTTTCGGCAGCGGATTCGTGATCGCCGCTTCGTAGCGCATCACCTCCCCCTTGCCGAGCGGGGTCAGCGTCAGGTGATGGATGTCGAAGATCTTGGGCTCCTTGCCGGCGCGCCGCGGCACCAGGACGAGCGCAGCGTTGTCGGCGATCAGCTCGTCGACAACGATCGCGCCGGGGCCGCCCTGGTCGTCGTCGGGCGTGTCGTCGTGATCCTTCTTGAAGCCGCCGGGCGGTATGCTGACGCGCAGTCCGGTGACGGTCACGGTCCGGAACCGCCGCGGCCGATGCCACAGTCCGAACAGCCCGGCGTCGACGGTGAAGCTCTCGATACTGACGAGCGGCGGGACGTCGCGCCGGTTCTTGTGACGGATGACGAGCCCCGCGCCGGTGATGTGGACGCGCGGAAAGGTATCGACGCTGAACGCGCCGAGCTCGACCTCGCTGTCGAGCCGGTCCGCCAGGGTCTCGATAACCAGCTGCCTGAGCGGGGCGGTGCGGGAGCCGAGCCCCGCGACCACCGCCATGGCGATCAGGAGGCCGAGACAGCCGAAGATCACCCAGCGCACGAGGCGCGCGTGCTTCATGCGTGCGATCTTATCAAAGGGCGGGCAGACCGATGCCCGCAGGCACTCTCATCCCCACAGGCAAATCACTTTTGCTGCTAGCTGGCGGTGGACCGCGGCGGCGCGGGCGGAGGCGGAAGAGGCTTGCGCGGCAGCTTCTCGCCGCGCATCGCCGCGTCGTAGGCGAACACCGCCGTCACGATCGCCTGCTGGACGAGGTCGTCCTTCGGGACGCGGTCGTAGACGTCCATGTTCGAGTGGTGGGTGCGGGAGTTGTACTCGAGGCGGTCAACCATGAACTGAAAGCCGGGCAGGCCGACAGCGTCGAAGGAGACGTGGTCGGTGGAGCCGACCGAGCGCGGACCGAGCGCCGAGACGCCGAGATCGGCGAGCGGCTTCATCCACTGCTCGAACACCGCCCCCGCGGCGGCATTGCCCTGTGTCCAGATGCCGCGGACGCGCCCGGCGCCGTTGTCGGAGTTGAAATACGCCGCGACCCTCTCGTGCTCGGGCTTGAGCGCCATCGTCGCCGGATCGGCGAAGTGGTCCTTGACGTAGGCTTTCGACCCCAGCAGCCCCTGCTCTTCCCCGCCCCACAGTGCCAGCCGGATGGTCCGCCGCGGTTTCACGCCGAGTGTCGTCAGGATGCGCATCGCCTCCATCATCGCCGCCGAGCCGGCGGCGTTGTCGGTGGCGCCGGTCGCAGCCTGCAGCGAATCAAAGTGCGCGCCGACAATGACGACCTCGTCTTTGAGCGCCGGATCGGTGCCAGGGATCTCCGCGATCGTGTTGAAGCCGTTCGGTGACGTCTCGTCGAAGAACTTCGTTTCGAGCGTCAACTCCACCTTCACCGGAATGTTCCTGGCGAGCACGCGGACCATGCGGTTGTAGTGCTCGACAGCGATCGTCACGATCGGCACGGCCGTGCCGGCGTCGGCGCCGCGCGCGCCGGACGATGTCGGGAAGATCGTGCCGCCGTCGGTCCGCTGGACCTCGACCGTCAGTCCGACGCCGGCGGGAACCCGCACCGCGTCGGTGCCGCGGTTGAAGATCGCGACGACCCCTTCGTCCTTGAAGAACTGCGCGCTCTTCGCGACCAGCGCCCGCTGCGCCGCGAGCCTCGCGGCGGCGTCCGGCGACGGCGCGGCAATCGGCGCAGTGGAGGGCGCCGCCGGAGGCGCATCGCCAGGCGCCGCGTGATGCACCACCGGCCCCTCGAGCAGCGGCACCGCCCGCTCGGGCTGCTGCAGGACGATGGCGCCGGCGAGCTTGCCGCGGTAATTGTCGAAGTCAGCGTCGCTGGCGATCACGACGCGCACCACCGGCGCGACGACCGTGCCCCGGCTGGCGGTCCACGGCGCCGGATAGCCGATGATCGGCTGAGCCTGAGGCTCGATCATCTGTGCATTGAAGCGCACCAGAGTCCAGCCTTTGCCGAACGCGAACGTCTCGCGATGGACGTTGGCGAGTCCCCAGCCCTTCAGCTTCTCCATCGCCCAGTCGCTGGCCTGGAGAATTGCGGGACTGCCGGTCAGCCGCGGACCGTAAACGTCGGTCAGCCAGCTGAGATGATCCATCACCTGCGAGTGATTCATCCCCTCGTCGCGGATCTTCGCGATGGTTTGGAGATCGAGCTTCTCACCAGCCTGAGGAGCGCCCGCGACCGACAGCGAAACAACCAACGCAGCGGTGGACAGGAAGCGCATCTGTCCATTCTATGAGGTCTGCCGGCACCTTGGCACCTTGGCACCTTGGCACCCCGGCACCCCGGCACCCCGGCACCCCGGCACCCCGGCACCCCGGCACCCCGGCACCCCGGCACCCTGGCACCCTGGCACCCTGGCACCCTGGCACCCTGGCACCTTGTCACCCTCTCCCCCCCACCCTTTCGGCCTGCCAGATATGCCGCCGCTGATGAGCGGCGAAGAGCTTGAACGCCGCAAAGAGGTTGTAGGAGAAACGCGCGTCGAACGGCGACACCACCTGAACCCGGTCGATGGCACGGCCTTTCGCCTCCTGGAGGAGTGCCAGGACGCGAGCCTGACGGCTGTCGAATGCGGCGAACACGCCCGCGATGTCGTCCACTTTCTCCGGCTCGAACCGGGCCGGCGTCTTCGAGCGGGTCCGGTAGGGGGGATTCATGTACCAGAGAAAAAGCCGCGCCGCCACCCCCATCCGCAACGGCGCGTCGCCCTGCGAAGATGGCGCCCGCGCAAGCCCCGCCGACAGAACCGGCAGGAACGCGTCGGAGGTGATGTTGAGATGAGCGACGCATTCGAGCGCCGACCATCCGCCCGCCGACGGTCGTGATGTGAGCTTCGTCTCCGGCTGGGTGCGAAGACGGCTCACACGAATTGACAGCGCCTGGAGTTCCTCACGAACGGCTTGGACATCATCGATACGCGTCACGGGTTCACCTTGCTTGCGGGGACTGACTCAACGGCTCTCCAGCAGGAACTTGAGCGGGGGCGTGGTCGGGATTCGCCGCGTATTCGACGACCTGACCACGCGGCCGCTGGATGACGATCGAGCCCAAGACATCGAGCTTCATGGTCCTTGATTGCGCTCTCTTCTCAAAACCGGATGCTGACGTCGAATCGCAGGCCGTGGCGGCGGCCAGACGACGATGCCCGGAAGGACGGCGCGGGTACGGGAGTCCAGCGCTCGCCCGGCGCCACCATGGCGCCTATACCCGTACCGACGGGAACGAAGAGAAGCAGGCCGAGCGCGGCGGTCGCGCCGCGCGTCAGGAGTGAGCCGCCTGAGCACGAACCGGAGTTGCTGTAGCAGGACGGGTCGCTGCACCCGAGCGCGAAGCAGGACGATTTGTCAGACGTGGTGACGGCGGCAAGGACCGCCAGCGCGGCGCCGGCACCGGCGCCTATCAGCGCGCCTTTCCTTTTCCAGCTCCGCCGCGTGCTGACCTCCGCCTTGTCGATCGCTTCGCGCCTGACGGTGACGCGATCGTTCGCTGTCGCGATCGTCAGGGACGAGGAGTCCATGGCGGTCAGCGTCCCGACAATCCGCTTCGGGGATTGCTCCGGTGCCGCGATCCGGACGCGCTCACCCGGATGAAGGTCGGGAAGGCCTTGTGCGGAACTCTCGGCGGCTACCACCGCCGACACCGCCAGCAGCAACGCAACGAGCGTCATCCTCATCGTCCTTACCTCCTCGGCCCCGGCCGCGGCCAGCGACCGCTGAAAGGAAAAGACCTTACATGCCGACGGCTTCCGTCGAGCGCCGGTTCTCACACATCGGAGGTACGCAGTTACCGGAAAATAAAACCAGTACGCGTGACGAAAAGAACTCCGGGATTCCCGCGCACTATTTCGTCAGGATGTGAGCGAACGCCTGCCACGCGGCAGTGCCGGAGATCGCCAGCCGGACCGGGATCGATACGACGATGAGCGCGCCGCCCCACAGGTAGACCCGGTGGATGCGCCCTCGCGACACGCGGTCGTAAATCATGCCGGCGGCCACAAAGAGCAGCGACAGCCCGAAGAATGCCGGCGGCCCGAGCGGCAGTACGCCGGGAAGCCGCGCCAGGGCGGCGGTGACGATGCTGACGTAGGCGAGCAGCATCAGGCGCTTGTGCGCTTCCTTGTCGCGCCGCTTGAGCAGGGCGAGGGTGACGAATGTCGCGAAAAGGACCATGTCGAAGAGAGGAATGATCAGGAAGGCGCGCGGCTCCATCCCGGGGGGCGCCGAACCGCGCGCCGCCGTCGCGATCGCGATTGACGTCCCTGCCATCACCATCGCGGCCGCCAGTGTCGCGCCGGCGATGCCCAGCCGGCGATGGATGGCGACTCGCCGGCTCGCGATCAGGGCGGTCTGGATGATGAACAAGAAGACCCAGGCGGTGAACAGCGCGCCGTGGACCTGGACGATCGTGGTGAACGGCCCACCGCTCAGTGTCGCTTTCGGGCCGCCGGAGGCCAGGCGGAGGTAGTACGTCGGCGCGAACCCGGCGAACACCGTGAGCCCCAGCATGACCGCCATCGTGCCGTAAAACAGGCGGTCGTGTGCACCGGGGGCGCGGACCGGAGCGGCCGCTACGGGAATGGTCGCTGACGCGATGGCCATGGGCTCTCCTTCTGGAAGTCAGCAGAGAGTATCACCGCCGTGCGATTACCTGCCGCCGGGTGCCGCCGCCTTCTGTTTGTCGAGCTCTGTTCTGAACGCCTGCTCCCGGTCGGTGACGTATGCCTTGTAGCCTGCCGGATCGACGAAGGCTGTGCGGGCGCCCTGCTGACGGCGCGCATACTTCGCCTCGAGGTCGAAATAGCTGCCGTGCGCGCCGAGGAAGATGTCCCCCGGCAGCGACTTCATGACCCGGAACGTCTTCTCGTAGTCGGCCGCGATCCCCGGATAGGTCGTGTTGTTCACCAGCCGGTAGCCGGGATTTACGTTCGGGCTGCCGACGATCACGACGCTGTAGGCCTTTCCGGCCTCCTCGACCTTCATCGTCCAGGTGGTGCACCCCTTCGTGTGCCCCGGTGTCAGGTGGGCGACGAGGACGGTGTCACCGAGCGTCACCTCCGATCCGTCGTGCAGGACCTCGTCGACGGTGGCCGGTGGATAGAGGGACGCCGCGACCTCGCCGTAGTGAAAGTCGGCCTTGCCGCCGGACTCGACGACCGGCACGTCGGCATCCATGACCATGTACTTTGCGCCGGTTATCTTCTTGATTGCCGCGCTGCCGGCATCGTGGTCCCAATGGGCGTGGCTGATCAGCAGGATCTTGACGTCGGTGAACTTGAAGCCGAGCTGCTCGACGCTGGCCCGAATCAGCGGCACATTCGCCTCGAGGTCGCTGTTGATCAGGATGTGTCCTTGCGGCGTCGCGATCAGGTAATTCGCCAGACCCTTGCTGCCGACGTAATAGAGGTTCCCGGCGATCCTGAATGGCGGGAACGATTCGGTCCAGTCGCTGTTCGCCTGTGCCTCGAGGCGGGCGCCAGCGCCGTAGCCGGCGCCGAGGGCCCCGGCCAGTGTGATCCAGAGGGCGAGCCATCGATTACGCACCTTGCGAGACTCCTTCTGCCGGCGCTGCTGGGACCCGGGGCTTGCGCGAACGCCGACACGCTGCTCAGCAGCGCGCTCGCGCTGAACACGAGCCGGATCGTGACCGTCGGTCGGTGTGGCCGGCGCGACCTCGGCCGTGATGTCGTCACCATGCCGTCAAGCCTAGATCGCCCGTGGACGACGCGCTACTCCGACGCGTCCGGATCGCGGCGCGCTCGGCCGGCGAGCGAATCGACCGCGGCCTCGATCCCGTGGCCCGCGGCCACGTCCTCCATGTAGAGCCGCCCCCAGGCCAGGCGTCCGGCGCGGACCCCGAAGATGCAGGCGCCGCGCGCATCGAGGCCTGTCCCGTCGGCGCGCGTTCCGGTCCATCGCCACTCCACCCAGAGCTCGTCCGCGTCGACAACGCTGCGCACGACCTCGACGCGGAAGTCCGGCAGCGCGCCGAAAAGGGCGCTCCAGTTCCGCTGCACCTGGGCGGAGCCACGGAAGCGCCGGTCGGGGTGGACCGGCTGCTCACTCTCATAGTCCGGGTCGAAGCAGGCGACGAGGGCCGCCAGGTCGTGCCGGTTCACCGCGGCGGTCAGGCGTTCGAGAAGGTCGGTGGGTGTGTCAGTCATGCGGCCTCCATTGCGCGTGAGAAGCCTGGCCGCGATCGGACTGGGGACGCGCCGGGTCAGCGCCCAAGCAACCCTCTTGCCTGATCATATTCGTAGGTGGTCAGCTCCAGTCCATGACCGAACGGGTCGCAGAAATAGAGCGACCAGGACACGGCATGATCCGCGACCGACTTCGCCGTCACCGGCCGTCCCCGGTCGTCGGTCAGTGCCAGGTCAGTCAGGCGATCGACGAAGCGCTTGAAGGCCGCGGCGCCGACCCGGAACGCGACCAGGTGAAACCCCGCCGTTTCCCGATCACCCTGCGGCCGCCCCTCAAAGAGCGCCAGCTTGGTGTTGCCGCCGTCGCTGGAGATCATGAGCGGCCCGCGCGGGTCGTCCGCCCACCGCCTGTAGGCCGGCAGGATCGTCAGACCCAGCACCCGCCCGTACCACTCGGCGGCGTGATGGCGGTCCGGAACGAACAGTTCGACGTGGTCGATCTGGTCGACCCGGAAGCTGCCGCCGTGTGGATCGCTCATCACGCTCGTCTCCCCTCACTCTTGGTCATGCTGGGGATGGCTAGTGCTTCCGCAGGCGCTCGGCAACAGGGAACGTCAGCGCCCCCTTCTCCGTGTACCAGGTAAGGACGACGACTTCGAGGCGTCCCGCCTTGACGGCCGGGTCGTCTTCGGCGAGGCGCCTGGCTTCCTCGATGCTGCCGACGCGGAACAGCGCCAGGCCGCGGAGGCGCGGGTCTGGCTGGTCGTCAAATGGACCCGCGACGAGCAGATTGCCCGCTTCGGCGAGCTGCCGGAGGTGGGCGGTGTGCGCCTGCTGGATCTCTTGCAGTCTGGCCTCGGGGTAGTCGCGCGGGTGATCCGGCCGCTGGAGCAGGACCAGCTGATACGACTCGAATTCGATCTTCGGCGGCGGGTCCGCCGGCTGCTGGGTCGCTGCGAGGGGCGAAGCGGGCACTTCGACGGGAACGCCCGCCGCGAGGGCTGCTGCGACAAGTGCGAGAGCAAGTGAGAGCATTCCTGCCTCCGGATGGCGCTACACCTTGACGTGGAGGACGACCTGGTACGAACCCGGCGTCGCCTCCTCACACATGGCGCGCAGGCGCGCCAGCGCCGTCTGCGCCTTCGGGTCGGCCCGCATCGCGGCGACATCGGCGGCCGATCGCCACGGGCCGAAAGAATAATAGAGCTGCGGATCGGTCGTGCTCCGGACCAGCGTGCCTTCGATCGGCGGTTGCGGGAGCCGGGTAAAGGCCTCCGCGAGGTCCCGCCATGCCGCCTCGAATTCGTCAGTCCTTTCGGGCGCGACTCTCCACTTCGCCAGCGTATAAGGCGTGCCTTCCATCGGGCTCGTTCCTTCTCGTCTGCGCGACGGCAATCAAGCGTTGACCGGATAAGTCGCGAGCGTCAGCCTGCCGCTTCGCCTGGCGGCGGTGCCGTGGGTCGAAGGATGCCGGTCTGCCAGAAAGCCAGCAACAGGGCCAGCGCCAACGTCGTGAAGGCAAGTTTGTTCTCAAGCAACCTGGAGAATTCCTCGTTGGCGGCGCCCATTGTCAGGACGTACGAATAGGTTGGGCTCGTCCACCACGTCATCTCGGCAAAGCCCGCTGCCTGGAGACATACCGATAGCCACGCGAAACCCCGTAGATGGCATGCCAGCGCGAGCAACAGCAATGCCAGACCCGCACCCCAGAAGAACCGCAGTTCGCGGATGCTATTGTCCGCCTCCTCCCAATTCGTGATTGCCTGGCGCAACTTGACCACCGGCGACTCGGAGTCTTCCCGTACGAACCCCGGAGCAGGGCCGCCGCCATCTGGACTGCTCGGCGGTTGCTGGGCCTTGGCCGCCTTGTCCTTATCAAGTTCTTCGGCGTAGCGCTGCCGCAGCGTCTCCAGGGACGTCGCGCCCTTGATTTCGTTGCGGATCGCGTCGTAGTGGTCGAGCACCGATTCATGCTTCTCGACGAACCGGATGTACGAGTGCCTGACCAGTTCGGCGGTCAGCGACACGAACGCCAGCGCGAAGAGAGTGAATCGAAGGCCTCGCATCAGAACCTGGGCTTGATCCGATCCTGTGGACGGTTTAGCTATGTTGCTCGTCGAGTCGGCGTTCGGAACACGTACACGAGAAACCCCCCAAGCGCCATCCCTACGACGGCGTCAAGGCGCATCAACAACGGCCCTGCACTCGCCAACCAGTTCACGAACGCCTGCGCGCGGGCAACGCCGAACCACGGCGTCGACAGTCCCGCGATGATTACGATGAGGCCGAGCACGCGGAGCGCCCGCGGTGCCCGCGATGCTGGTGCGGCAAAGACGAAGACCAGCCCAATGGCGATTCTCAGGGCGGCGATCGCGTAAAGGCCGGTCGGCGTCATTACGGAGCGCTCCAGCGAGAGCCGCAGATCGGGCATCGCAAAGCTGATCGCACTAGCGAGGATGACCAGTGCGCCAATCACGAGCCCAAGCCATCGCATGACGACTCCTTTCAGCGTCCTGGCGCGCGGTGAGTGTGATCCGGTGGACGGTTCATTCACCCGCCACCGTCGGCTGCAGGCAAAGTTAGACGGCCGTCCAGAGACCCACATGAATCGGGTTAGCGTCTCTTCAATTGCTGAAGCGTTGCCCAAAATCGCTTGCCGTTCGCCTCTTGGACCCAGTACTCAGTGATCTGGTTGCTGGGTGAGCACCGCGCGCCAACCACGCGGCCTTCACCGGCGTCGCCGTGCACCTTGTCGTTGACTTTCAGGGCAAAGCAGTCTGGCGGGCTAGACGAGGTGGGGCGCCCTGGCAACAGCAGAGACGTCAGCGAAAACACGCCTTGGTCCGTCAGCTCGTACACGGGCTCGACTACCGTGGACGTAAACGGCCCGATTCCATGCACCTGCAGAATCGTCTCGGTTTTGGACCACGCGAAGTGCTCCATGTTCTTGGGGGCCATTCCGTAAGTCCCGGTCTCCATGACCTCGAGGGCAGATTGGTTGAAGCGCCGGCCCATGCCAAGCGACCACGTGCCCTTCAGGACGGTAATGTGTTCGTCGATCGGATGAATGTGCGGCAGCGTGATGTATCCCGCGTCCTGGTGAATCCGAAAGACGAAGGGCTCTCCTGGCTTGCTGAAATCGCCTGACACCTTCTCGACCCACTGACCTGCGGAAAACGTATGCAGTGGCACGACATGATGCAGGTCCGTATTCGGCGATTGCGCAAAGGTCGCAACGCCAGCGAACAGCAGTGCGAGGACGACGATTCTGGCGAAAGACATCCAACCCCCAATGGGTCATCACCGTGTGTGAAACTCGCCGCCAACCGCTGACGGCCTAACGCCAGAGTTCAGCTGCGGGCGAAGGTCAACCAACGCCGAGTGCAGTGAGGCCACCACAGATCGCCCGTCTGCGGCAACGGCTCGTTCGGTGGCACTTCCGCGCCATTCCTCACTGATGTGACGGCGCATTCGCGGTCGTCGCTAGTCAGTGATCCTGCGCCAGCCGATCGCCACGCCTTCCTGAACCTTCGTGCCCACGCCACGAGCGCTGACCTTCCCGTTCGTGAGCCACGTTCCGCTATAGAAGTCATCGTTGCGCTCGAGGACCAGGTCATACTCGTCGGAAAACGTACCGTGCTCGTCGAAGTAGCGAACGTGGTAGCGGCCGGCGAAGCCTTCCGCGGGCCCCCCGGTCGCGAGGCCGGTGCCGCTGTACTCGGTGGTGTATCTCCATCGGGCCTGCAGCGTGCCTGGCACGTCTCCCTTGGTGTACAGCACGAAGCCGATGTTCAATGGCCGCTGCACCGTTGAAGTCGCGGGGGCATCCGCGCACCCCCCGACCGAGAGAACGCCAGTCAAGATTGCCGCGAGGAAGATCGCTCGTCGCATAAAACTGACTGGACTCAACGGGAAGTCATCGTGCTACGCAACCAACCACTCGCCACCTGCAACGCGCCCGGCAGCCGCCGCTCGGTAATCAGGCCGCCGCGTTTTCGTTAGAAGGCGAACGTGTTGCTGGGCGGGAGTTTATCCGAGGATCGCCGACGCGCGCCAGGCGGATCACCAAGATCTCGATAACTGGATACCAGGCGAGACGCGCCCTCAATGGCGCACGATTCGAGCCCACTCCTGCAAGGCGCAGCCGTAGCCAATCGCGTCACGACGCGGCGGGCCTGGACGCGCCGACCTCTGAGCACCGTGGCGGGAGCGCAGCGGGTATCGGACAGCAGATGGCCGGCAGCAGGTGGCGGGTCGCGGGCAGCAGGCAGCGGGTAGCGGGCAGCGAAGGCAGCCGCCGAGAGGATATGATTCAGGGATGCGTTATCGACCTTTTGGCGGCACCGGCTGGGACGTCTCGCAAGTGGGCTACGGCATGTGGGGCATGGCCGGCTGGACCGGGAGCGACGACGACGAATCGCTGAAGTCGCTCGACCACGCGATCGCGCTCGGCTGCAACTTCTTCGACACCGCCTGGGCCTACGGCGACGGTCACAGCGAGGAGCTGCTCGGCCGCGCCCTGAAGCGCCACACCGATAAGCGGCTCTACGCCGCCACCAAGATCCCGCCGAAGAACCGCAAGTGGCCGGCGCGCCCCGAGTACTCGCTGGACGAGGTCTATCCGTCCGACTACATCCGCGACTACACCGAGAAGAGCCTCGTCAACCTCGGCGTCTCGTCCATCGACCTGCAGCAGTTCCATGTCTGGAGCGACACCTGGGCAGAAGACGACCGCTGGCAGAAGGCAATCTCGTCGCTGAAGGAAGAAGGACTGGTCAAGGCGATCGGCATCAGCATCAACCGCTGGCAGCCCGAAAACGTCCTGCGCGCGCTCGACACCGGCATCATCGACGCCGTCCAGGTCGTCTACAACGTCTTCGACCAGAGTCCGGAAGACGTCCTGTTCCCCGCCTGCCGCGAGAAGAACATCGCGGTGATCGCCCGCGTGCCGTTCGACGAAGGCAGCCTGACCGGGACGCTGACCGCCGACTCGACATGGCCCAAGGGGGACTTCCGGAACCTCTACTTCCGTCCCGAGCAGCTGACGCCGACGCTCGAACGCGTCGAGCGGCTGAAGCCGGTCGTGCCGAAAGGCATGACCCTGCCCGAACTGGCGCTGCGCCACATCCTCCAGCACCCCGCCGTCAGTACTGTCATCCCGGGGATGCGCAAGTTGCGCCACGTCGAGGAGAACATCGCCGCCAGCGACGGCAGGAAACTGCCGCCTGAACTCATGGCTGAGCTGGCGCAGCACCGCTGGGAACGGAGCGTCGATTTCGAGTAGAAAAGGCCCAGACGTCTTGCTAAGTCGCTGTAAAGACGTGGCTTAGCAAGAAGGTTGTTCCATTCGCGGCGAGGGGCTGGTATAATGTCCTTTTGCCCGAACCCCCAAGGAGCCTGCAGTGAAGGAAGGGATTCATCCCCAGTACAACGAGATCGAGGCGCGCTGTGCGTGCGGCGCGACGTGGAAGACGCGCTCGACCAAGCCCGAGCTGCACCTCGAGATCTGCAACAACTGCCATCCGTTCTTCACCGGCCGCCAGAAGCTGGTCGACACCGAAGGACGGGTCGAGCGGTTCACCAAGCGCTTCGGCGTCCAGACGTCCGAAAGCCGCAAGGCCGCTGCGAAGACGAAGAAGGCCGAGAAGGCCACCGTCGCCGCCAAGTAAGCTCGCGGCCGCACCCGGCCGTATCGCTTCGGCAGACGCTCAGCTCGAGAAGAGCTGGGCGTCTGTTTTTTTGACGGCCTGCGCCTGACGCGGCGGCTTGCCGCCCGCTCCCCGCTCCAGCTTCCCGGTAATCTTCCGATCGATCCGCGCCAGGCGGTGGCGGATGTCCTGCGCCCGTGCGCCGGCCGCTTCCTGCAGCGCGAACAGCGCCAGCTCGCGCGCGCCGTCGAGATCCCGCTCGCGATGCTCGTGATGAATCGCCAGCGCCTCGACCGCGAACTGCCGCAGATCCTCCAGCCGCGCCAGCCGCCGGACGGCGCGCGGCTCGGTCAGCTCGACGATCGCCCGCCACGCCGCCGCTGCCTCGCCGAACCGGCGCTCGCGCCGCTTTCGCAGCCCGAGCCGGTACAGCGCCTCCCCCCTCACCTCTCCCGTCGGCGACTCGCAGGCGGACGCGTAGCAGCGCTCGGCGCGATCGTGCGCGCCGGCCCGCTCGTAGATGCGGCCGAGGGCGAGCGCCTCGGCGGCGTCGCGGCAGTGCGGATGCCCGTCACGGGCGAGGCGCAGGCCGCGCGCCATCACGGCCGCCAGCGAGACGAGATCGAGACGGTTGTGCTCGAGCACCGGCTCGAGCGGCCGGGGATCGCCGCTGCGCAGGAAATTGAAGAACCGGCCGGGAATCTCGAAGCCGGGGACGTCGCCGATGCGCGTTACGCCAAACAGCGTCTGCTCGAGCGTCGACAGCCGGCAGCCGGCCTCCTCGATCTCGCCGCCCGAGCCCGGCCGCGATCGCCACAGCCGCCGCGCCGGATGGAGCATGTCGAAGTGCGGGACGTCGCCGAGCGGCATCCGCAGGCGGTGGAACATCCACCGCGTCTCCATCACCGGGACGTCGAAGGTCTTGCCGTTGTAGGTGACGATCAGATCGCAGCCGGCGAAGAAGTCGGCCACCGCCGACAGCAGCGCGCGCTCGCCGGCGTGGCTGGTCAGCAGGAACTGGCGGACCTGGAAGGCGCCGAGATCGAAATAGCCGCAGCCGACCAGGAACGCCAGCGTGCCGGCGCCGCCGCTCAGGCCGGTGGTCTCGAGGTCGATGAAGACCGTGCGCGGGAAGCGGCGCAGACCGTCGGCCGAGCCGTCGCGATCGAGGGACTCCCCGTCCGCCCCGCGCAATGACGGGTCGAGGATGCCGAGCGCATCGCAGTCCTCGTGGTCGCAGTCGCCGATGCGGATCGACCCGTGGAAGCGGTTCGCCTCGTAGCGTCGGTCGATGACCAGGCAGGGGCCGAACGCGGTGTCGGTCCAGCAGCCGCCCAGCAGCGCGCCGACCCGCGCCCCGTCCATGACCCCTTCGTAGCCGCCGCTGTCGGGCACATACGTCAGCTCGCGCAGCCCCTGCCCGCCCGTCTTCCCCGCTTCGCTCCCGTCGCCCCGTACGATCGACCGCAGCCGCGCCGACAGATCCATCAGGCGGCCTCCGCGGCGAGGAGCGTATCGAGGATGCGCGACGCGACCTGCTTGGCGTACGGGCCGGTGTTGCCTTCCGGCCCGACGCACGACGGGCAGCCGGACTCGCACGGGCAGCCGGCAATCAGCTCGCGGGTCCGTGCCAGCAGCAGGCCGTGCATCTCGAACAGCGGTCGGCTGAAGCCGATGCCGCCCGGATAGTTGTCGTAGATGAAGACGTTCGGCTCGGTCGCGAGTGCGTCCGGCACGCCGCCGATCCCGCCGGTCCGCGTCGATCGCTCGAGCGTGCCGCCGTCCACCGACAGGCCGATGTCGTGGCCGTCGCACATCAGCAGCAGCTGCGCGATGTTCTTCATCGCGAACGCCAGCCCGACGACGCCGTCGCGGCGGTCGTCGCCGGCATACGGCAGCGCCGCCATCACCGCCGACGGAATCGTCAGCCAGTACGACGAGGTGTGCATCTGCTGCTCGGGCAGATCGAGCTCACCCGAACCGATGTTCTCGTTCGTATAGAACTTGATCTTCTTGAAGCCGACGACGCGCGAGACGACATGGACCTCGCCATGCGAGCGGATCGCGCCAGGGCCGGATATGCCCGCCGGCTCGAGATCGCCGGGGAGTGCAGCAGACAGCTGAGAGCCGGGAGCTGACAACTCTTCGTCGTCATCCAGCGCTGAGAGCGCTGCGTCGTTAGCTGGGAGCTGGGAGCTGGGAGCTGGGGGCTCGGGACCCGCCGTTCCCGTCTCGAACGTATCGAGAATCGTCACCTTCGTGTAGGTGATGGCGTCGGTGTAGTAGTCGCAGTCGACCGCGCGCAGGTAGGCCTTGCGGCCTTCGAAGTCGAGCCGTTCGACTTGGAACAGCTGCCCCTCGAGGATGTAGATCGCCTTTTCGTGCAGCGTCGACGGACCGCTCGTGAAGTCGGTCTCGCCAATCACCCGCTCGCCGTGAGTCGTGTCGATGACGATGAAGTTGTCGGACGATACCGAGCGCAGGCTGACGGCGTCGGCCGGATACGACTCGTTGGTCCAGTTCCACTGGCCGTCGGCGTGGTGGAGGAAGCCTTCTTCCGCGAGCACGCCGAGCACCGCCTGGATGTCGACCTCGTCGCGCCGCCCCTCGACCCCGAACTTCTCGTCGCTCGTGAACGGCAGCTCGAACGCGGCGCACTTCACGTGGTCGAGCAGGATGTGCAGGTTGTCGGGATTGATCAGCGCGTGCTCGGGACTGGCGTCGAAGAAGTACGACGGGTTGCGGACGATGAACTGGTCGATCGGCGCGCTGCTCGCCACCATCACCGCCGCCGACCGCGTCGTCCGGCGCCCGGCCCGCCCGGCGCGCTGCCACGTCGCGGCAATCGTCCCCGGATAGCCCGCCATCACCGAGACGTCGAGCGCGCCGATGTCGATGCCGAGCTCGAGGGCGTTGGTCGACACGACCGCGCGCACCAGCCCTTCGCGCAGGCCGCGCTCGATCTCGCGCCGGCGGTTCGGCAGATAGCCGCCGCGGTAGCCGCGAATCACGTCGGCGGCGCCGGGCGGTCCGTGGAACGCGTCCTTCAGGTAGGTCGTCAGGATCTCGACCGCCAGCCGGCTCTGCGCGAACAGGATCAGCTGCAGGTCCTTCTTCAGGAACTCGAGCGCGACGCGGCGCGCCTCCGCCAGGTACGAGCGGCGGATGCCGAGCTGGGCGTTGACGACCGGCGGATTGACGAACAGGAAGAACTTCTCGCCGCGAGGCGCGCCGTTCTTCTCGACCAGCTCGAACGGCCGGCCGGTCAGCCCCTCGGCGAGCTCGCGCGGATTGGCAATCGTCGCCGACGAGCAGATGAAGATCGGATCCGATCCGTAGTGGCGGCAAATCCGCTGCAGGCGGCGCAGGATGTTGCCAAGGTGGCTGCCGAACACGCCGCGATACGCGTGCAGCTCGTCGATGACGACGAACTTGAGGTTCTCGAACAGCTTCGCCCAGCGCGGATGGTGCGGCAGGATGCCGGAGTGCACCATGTCGGGGTTGCTCAGCACGACGTGGGCCTTGCCGCGGATCGCGCGCCGCGCGTCCGACGGCGTGTCGCCGTCATACGTGAAGACGCCAATCTCGACGTCCGTATCTCTGGTCACGAGCTCCGACAGCGCGTGGAGCTCGGCGAGCTGGTCCTGCGCGAGCGCCTTGGTCGGGAACAGATACAGCGCACGGGTCGACGGGTCCTGGAGGATCGCGTTCAGCACCGGGGCGTTGTAGCAGAGCGTCTTCCCCGACGCCGTCGGCGTGATGGTGACAACGTTGCGGCCGGCGAGGACGTGGCCGAACGCCTCGGCCTGATGGGTGTAGAGCTGCTCGACGCCGCGCGCCGCCAGCGCGCTCTGCAGCCGCGGGTCGGTGCCTTCCGGATACGGAGCAAACGACGCGACGATCGGCGCCAGCCGATGCGTCGCGGTGACGATCGGCTCCGCCGGATCGCTCACCGGACCGCGCGACGCCGTCAGCCGGGTCAGCGCCTCCTGGAGCGACCGGTCCTTTTCACCGGTCACGACGGGCAGGGTCTCTTGCGCCATGGAAAGTCTTGGAGAGTGAGGGATTTTGAGGCCCGATCCTAGCAGGCGGCGGGCGGGCGATCAAGCGGCGAAACGTCGGCCCAATACCTTTTCGATCTCATCCGCAGCGCACTCGGCGCCCCGCTCCGACCTGATCTGCGCCCCGACCGAGGCGGCACGACGGTCGTAATCGGGCGTCATCAGCACGGTCAGCTCGTTGATCACCCGATCCCGGCGGTATTGGCCCCGGGCGATCGTCCGCGCGACCCCCAGCCGCACCGCGCGCCGGGCGTTGTCCGGCTGATCCTGACCGAACGGCACCACCAGCGACGGCCGGCCGGACCGCAGCGCCTGCGCGGTCGTCCCGACGCCCCCCTGGTGCACGATCACCGACGCGCGCGGCATGACCAGCGCGTGCGGCGCGTAGTCGAACACGCCGAGGCCTGCCGGCACCCGCGCCCTGAGCGGCGCCGGATCGCCGCCGACGAGCAGCAGCGCCCGCCGGCCGAGCGCCTCGATCGCGGCGATGCTGACCTCGTAGAAATCATCCGCCACCCACACCGCCGACGACCCGAGCGTGAAGACGATCGGCGGCTCTCCCCCGTCCAGGAACGCCGCCAGTGCCGGATCGACCGGCCGGCTCGGCGCCGCATCGTAGAAGGGAAAGCCGGTGACGACGGTCTGCGGCGGATAGTCGGGCTGCTTGCCGCCAAGCAACGGCGAGAACAGCGCCAGCACACGCGCCGGGGAGTGCTGCCCCTCGAACAATGGATGCCCGCCACGCGCCATCCCGAGCTCCGCCCGCAGCCGGTAGACCGGCGCCATCCATCGCTCGGTGACGATCCTGGCGATCCCGGTGATGGCGCGCCCCATCCCGGGGTGCATCGCAATCAACGGCCGCCGCGCCGGCGCCTGCGGCGGGCTCGGTGGATCCCAGGCCGACAGGAATCCCATCGGCGCCACGACGGCCGACACCCACGGCATGCCGCTCCGCTCCGCCACGATCGGCGTCGTCTGCGGCAGCTGGTGGGAGACCACGAGATCCGCCCCCGCGACCGCTGCCACGGTGTCGTCGTAGGCCTCGCGCAGCCGCGGGCCGAGGAAGCTGCTGAACAGATAGCGCGGCCCGTCGCGCGAATCGAGGACCCGCCGCACCACCTGCCGCGCCTCGTCCTCGCTCATCGGCACGTCGGGCCGCAGCGGCCGGAAGCCGATGCCGGCGCGCTCGACGTTGTCGCGCCACGACGGCAGGGTCGCGAGGACGGCGTCATGTCCGCGCCGCTGCAACTCGATCGCCACGGCCAGGAATGGATGCAGGTCGCCGAGCGACCCCCACGTCGTCAGGACGATGCGCGCCATCAGGACTGGTCGCCGGACGGCTGGGGCAGGATCCGCTCGCGCGACGCGGCACCGACGATGCCGCTCAGGCCGATCAGGCCGATGATGTTCGGGAACACCTGCAGCGCGTTCATCAGGTCGCCCCACGCCCACACCGTCGTCACCTTCGAGACGGCGCCGAACGGGATCAGCAGGCAGTACGCCCACCGGTACGGCGTCGTCACCTTCCGGCCGAAGATGTATTCGAAGAACTGCTCGCCGAAGTAGGCCCAGCCGATGAGGGTGGTGTAGCCAAACAGGAACGCGCAGAAGGCGACGATGTAACCGCCGAAGACCGGCATCACGGTGTTGAAGCCGGCGGCAACGGCGGCGGTGCTGGTCAGACCGGACTGCCAGACGCCGGTGAGGAGGAGCGTCATCGCGCTGATCGTCGAGGTCACGAACGACACGATGAAGACTTCCATGACGGCGTTCAGCCCCTGCTGCGTCGGCTGGGCGCTGCGCGCCGTGCCGTAGGCGACCGCGGCGGTGCCGTAGCCGGCCTCGTTGGCGTAGATGCCGCGGGCGATGCCGTAGCGCATCGCCACCAGCAGGCCGACGCCACCGCCGGCCGCCGCGCGCATCGAGAAGGCGCTCTCGAAGATCAGCGACATGACGGCGGGAATCTTCGAGATGTTGGCGGCGATTACGATCACCCCGCCGGTGAGATAGAGGCCAACCTTGAGTGGCGACAGCTTTTCCGCGGCCTTCGCGATCGTCTTGATGCCGCCGATGATTACCAGCCAGGTGAGGATCGCGATGACGATCCCGGAGACGATCTTCGGGATGCCGACGACGCTGTAGAGGGCGAGCGCCATCGAGTTGGGCTGGGTGAAGGGAGTGGTAGTGAGGGCCGCGACCGCGGCGACGAGCGCGAACAGCCAGGCGAGGAAGGGGGACTTGAGGCCGTCGCGGAGGTAATACATCGGCCCCGAGAGGACGACGCCGGCGCGGGAGTCGCGGAAGGTGACGCCGAGCACCGCCTCGCTGAACTTGATCGCCATCGCGACGAAGCCGTAGACCCACATCCAGAACAGCGCGCCGGGACCGCCGGAAACGATCGCGGTGGCGACGCCGGCGATGTTGCCGGTGCCGATCGACGCGGCCAGCGCGGTCATGAACGCCTGGAACGGCGTCACCGCGCCGGTCGCGCCGGTGCCTTTGCGAACGAAGGCGACGCGGATGGCATCGCCGAAGCGGCGGACCTGGACGACGCCGAGCCGCAGCGTCAGGAACAGGCCGGTGCCGAGGAGGACCGTGACGACCCACGGCATGAAGAGCGCGTCGGCGAGCGACTGCAGCATGGGTATAAAGCTATCAGCTATCAGCTTCCAGCTCCGCGCTCCCCGCTTTCTGGTTGCTGGCTGCCGGCTCCTGGCTTCAGCGGGAAGCTGAAAGCGGGAAGCTGGAAGCTTGCAGCCGTTAGATATTCGATCTCGACTGGCAGCCGTCGACGGTGATGGACGCGCCGCTGACCCAGCTGGCCCGCGCCGAGGCGAGGAACGCGACGAGCGCACCGACTTCCTCGGGGCGGCCGAAGCGGCCGAACGGCAGCTCGCGCTTGACGAACTCGGCGATGCCGGCCGGGTCGGCCTGCTGGCGCGCGTGCCACGAGCCGCCGGGGAAGAGGATCGAGCCCGGCGCGACGCTGTTGACGCGGATGTTGAGCGGCGCGAGCTGCTGCGCGAGCGACTTGGCCAGGCTGATCTCGGCGGCCTTGACGGCGTTGTAGGTCATCCGTCCGCCTGACTCGCGGCCCCAGATCGAGGCAATCATGATGATCGCGCCGCCGCCGCGCGCCTTCATATGCGGGACCGCCAGCCGCGAGGCGCGGATCGCCGGAAACAGCGTCTCGTCGAACGCCGCCTGCCATTCGGCGTCGGAGGTGTCGAGCAGCCCGGCGCCGGCGCCGCGGCCGACGTTGTTGACGAGGATGTCGAGGCCGCCGAAATGCTCGACCGTCCGGTCGATGACGAGCGCGATGCCGTCAGCCGTCGAGACGTCGGCCTGCACCGTCATCACCATGTTGGGGCGGCGGGCGCCGGCCTCGACCTCGACCGCCGCTTCAGCCAGCCGCTCGGCGTTACGGGCGCACAGGCAAACCCGGCAGCCTTCGACGACGAGCGCGCGGGCGCTGGCCAGCCCGAGGCCGCGGCTCGAGCCGGTGATGAGCGCAATCTTGTCGGTCAGGGACAGGTCCATGTCGGTCAGTCGGGCCGGCCGCCGGTCAAGTCGTTGAGCCGCCAGTCGAACGGGTGGAACACCACCGTGAACTGGTTCTTCTGGAGCAGCTCTTTTTCGAGCGGCAGCAGGTTGGGCGCGATGAAGGCCGCGACCGCGCGCTCGAGCGGCGAGCGCTGCGCGAAGGGGCCCTCGGCTCCCCGGTCGTAGGCGGCGACGAACTCGGCCTCGTGCCAGCTGAGCACCGGCGTCAGCGACACCCGCGCCGCCGCGCGATCGATGATCAGCAGCGGGCGCTCGGAGACGAACTCTTTCTGGATCGCCGCCAGCTGTTCCTGGATCCGTCCGCCGGTGTAGGCCTCGCTGTGAAGGCGGCCGCCGCCGACCGCGCCGCGGCCGATCGCGAGCTGCAGCCGCGGCTCCTTGAACTCGGGCAGGATGGTCTTCTCGATGTCGTCGAGCGTCACGTTCCGTCCGGCGGCGCGGTGGCGGGTCGTCTCGAACGCGCCCGGGATCTGCCGGATGCTGTTGGCCGGATACTTGGCGCTGGTGCCGCGAATCGGGTACCTGTCGATCACCGTCTGCAGGACGAGCGCGTTGTAGGCGTTCACCCAGAACGCCATCTTCTCGTCGCGCGGCCAGGCGTCGTAGACCGCCGCGGTGACGTTGAGCGAGGTGATGTAGCGATCGAGCCGGCCGCGCTCGGATTTGAGGGCGCGATAGTAGACCAGCCCGTCGCGGACGTTGAGGTCGAGAATCTGGTCGAGCGGCCGGTGCAGGGTGTCGGCGAGCGCCGACGGCGGCTGCCCCGCTGCCGTCACCGGCCGGACCGGGACGCCGCCGAAGCCGGGGAGGACGCCGCAGAGCAGCAACGCCGGAACCGCATGTCGCAACATCGACTGATCCTAGCGTATCCCGCCGCGTCAGATGTGCGACTGAAGAAAATCGGCAAGGGCGGCGGAGAACATGGCGGGGGCCTCGAGGCTGGAGAGGTGGCCGGCCTCGGGGATCACGACCAGGCGCGAACGCGTCAGCGCGCGCTGCATCCCTTCGGCGTGAGCGGGCGGGGTGATCTCGTCCTCGGCGCCGACAAGCACCAGCGCCGGCCAGCCGATCGCCGACAGCTCGGGGGTCGAATCGGGCCGGCCGAGCATCGCCGCGAGCGCGCCGGTGATCGCGGCGACCGGTGCGGACTCGATCATCCGGCGGATCACGGCGATCACCTCCGGACGCGAATCAGTGGTCGTCTGGCCGACCAGTTTCGGGAGCATGCGCTCGGCCACCGCCGCGGATCCCTCTTTCTCGGCGAGCGCGATCATTTCCCGGCGGGCCTCGCGGGCGGCCGGGGTGTCCGCGTGCGGCCGGGTGTCCGCCAGGATGATGCCGGTGAAGCGCTCCGGGGCGCGACGGCAGAGCGCAAACGCCACATAGCCGCCCATCGAAAGACCGCCGATGGTCGCCTCGGGCATCTCGAGCGCGTCCATCAGGCCCGCGACATCGTCTGCGAAGTCGTCCATCGTCGGGGCGCTGCCGCCGGGCGTCGGCCGTGCGTCAGGGCCGAAGCCGCGGAGATCGGGTGCGATGAAACGCCAGCCGTCCGGCACCTGCTCGAGCTGCGGCCGCCACATGTCCGCGTTGAGCGGGAACGCATGGAGGAGGATGAGGGGCCAGCCTGCGCCGGCTTCGAGACAGCGGGTCTGGCGGCCGTTGACATTGACGCGGCGTTCGCGAATCACCGCTCGATCATACCGTCAGCCGCCCCAAGGGGGACACTCACCTTTAGCCTAAGTCGTTGATTCCAAAAGGCCAGTCCTGGAAGTAGCGCCGATCGGCGTTCGCCGTTCCGGGGGGGCGAAATGGACCTGCGGAATCAACAACTTACGCTACAGGTGAGGGTCCCCATGGGACCGGGGAGTAGGGGATTAGATGAAGCGGGTCAGGGTGACGTCGAGGACGCGGCGCTGCTTGCTGTCGCGGTGCCACTGGACGAGGATCGGGCTCTGATAGGTCCCTTCGACAATCGCGCCGCGGCCCGGCTGCACCCGGTCGGAGACCAGCAGGCTCACCGACCGCTTCATCCGCAGGAAGCGCGACGCCGGCATCGCGATCGCGCGCGACAGGACGCTCTCGACCATCGACTCGCGCAGGCCGAGCGCGTCGACGAAGCGGTTGAAGACCCGCACCAGATCGTACTTGGCGTAGTCGAGGGTCCGCGCCGGGATGGCGCGCGGATTCCCGAGCATGTGCCCGGCCTTCTCGGCCATGAAGCGGACCGGGTCGCGCAGCACCTCCGAGAGATCGTGGCGCATCAGCAGCGTTTCGTACTCGTTGACCGTCAGGCCGGCATGGCGCTCGCCTGAACCGAGCGACAGGCGAATCCGCCCCTTGGTGACGTCGTGCCGCGCCAGCAGCTCGGCGCACTGCTCGTAAACGCCGAGCCGCGGATCCTTCAGATTGATCGACTCGACGCTGTGGCCCGCGACCGGGACGACGACCCGCGCCTGGGCGACGACTTCCTCGTCTGTGTAGCCGAGCACGGTGGTGTGGCGCGTGCGCGGCCGGCCGGCGTGGACGCCGTCAAGGTCGATGAACGACATCGGCTCGCCGGGACGATTGAGATACGAGACGCAGGTCCGGAGCGCCCCCGCCATCACCGCCAGGTGCGAGTCCGCATTCAGCGGCTCGGTCGGCTTCTGGTCGTCGGTCAGTTCGGTGCGTCGCTCGATCTTGTCGTGCTCGTAGCCGGCCCCTTCAGGGAACATCGTCCTGAAGAGGTCGATGTACGGCATCACGCCGGCGCGGTTCTGGTTGAGACGCACGGCCAGCGCCGGATCGATGTAGCCGGCGGTGGTGTGGAAGGAACAGCAGAGGGCGCGGGAATAGTGGTCGAGCGCATCGCCGTGCCGCTCAGAGACCTCGCGGCGAACGTCGAATACATCGACGCGTGACCTGGGGGTCAGCTCGAGCGAGAACTCGACAGGCGTTACAGGCATCACACGGCGCCGGACATCGCAGCTTATCCGCCGCGACGACAGCAGCGGATAAGCATAACACGGTCTTTGGTTTAGCTGGCTCAGC
>JANMWI010000022.1:0-38157 GCA_031393955.1 Acidobacteriota bacterium | reverse complement strand
CGTGTCGGACAGCGACTTGAGCGGGCGGTTGTTGGCGCCGCGCAGCACGCGGCCGCGGCGGCCGTTGTCGAACAGCGCGTCGACCGCTTCCTGGAGCATCCGCTTCTCGTTGCGGATGATGACGTCGGGCGCCTTGAGCTCCATCAGCTTCTTCAGCCGGTTGTTCCGGTTGATGACGCGGCGGTAGAGATCGTTGAGGTCCGAGGTCGCGAACCGGCCGCCGTCGAGCGGCACCAGCGGCCGCAGTTCGGGCGGGATGACCGGGATGACGTCGAGGATCATCCACTCCGGCTTGTTGGTCGACTTCCGGAACGAGTCGACGACCTTGAGCCGCTTGGCGTACTTCAGCTTCTTGGCGCCGGACGGCTCGGCGCGCATCTTCTCGCGCATCTCGCCGGCGAGCCGCTCGACGTTGACGCGCTTGAGCAGCTCCTTGATCGCCTCGGCGCCCATCTGGGCGCGGAACTTGACCGGGCCGTGCTCCTCGCGCGCCTTGCGGTACTGGTCTTCCGACAGCAGCTGGTTCTGCTTGAGCTCGGTGTCGCCGGGCTCGACGACGACGTAGGCCTCGAAGTAGAGGACGCGCTCGAGGTCACGCAGCGAGATGTCGAGGAGATGGCCGATCCGGCTCGGCAGGCCCTTGAAGAACCAGACGTGGCTGACCGGGGTGGCGAGGGTGATGTGGCCGAGCCGCTCGCGCCGGACCTTCGCCTGGGTGACCTCGACGCCGCACTTGTCGCAGATCACGCCGCGGTGCTTCATGCGCTTGTACTTGCCGCACAGGCACTCCCAGTCGGTGACCGGTCCGAAGATCTTGGCGCAGAACAGCCCGTCGCGTTCCGGCTTGAAGGTCCGGTAGTTGATCGTCTCCGGCTTGGTGACTTCGCCGTGCGACCACGACAGGATCTTGTCGGGCGACGCCAGGCTGATGCGGATCGCATCGAAGTCGCTGGTCAACGAACCGCGGGTGTCGAATGATGGTCTCATTTTTATCAGTTTCCAGTTTCCAGTTACCAGCTTCCAGCTAGTTCACAGTCGCCGGATTCCGGGCCGCCGCCGTTCGAGGCAGAGCACCGGAAACCGGCAACTGGCTACTGACGCCTACCCCTCTGTCAGCACCGGGGTTTCCTCCTCCGGCGCTTCGAGCAGTGGCTTCTTCTTGGTCTTCATCAGCTCGACGTCCAGGCAGAGCGCCTGGAGCTCGCGGATCAGGACGTTGAACGATTCCGGCAGGCCCGGCTGGAACGACGCGTCGCCCTTGACGATCGCCTCGTAGATCTTCGCCCGGCCGGTGACATCGTCCGACTTGGCGGTGAGCAGCTCCTGGAGGATGTGCGCCGCACCGTAGGCCTCGAGCGCCCACACTTCCATCTCGCCGAAGCGCTGGCCGCCGAACTGCGCCTTGCCGCCGAGCGGCTGCTGGGTGATCAGCGAGTACGGGCCGATCGAGCGGGCGTGGATCTTGTCGTCGACCAAATGCGACAGCTTCAGCATGTAGATGTAGCCGACGGTGACGTCCTGCTCGAACGCCTGGCCGGTCATGCCGTCGAACAGCTCGGTCTTGCCGCTCTTCGGCAGCCCGGCCTTCTCGAGCCAGTTCTTGATCTCGACCTCGGTCGCGCCGTCGAAGACCGGCGTCGCGAACCACAGCCCGAGGGCGTGCGCCGCCCAGCCGAGATGGGTCTCGAGAATCTGCCCGACGTTCATCCGCGACGGCACGCCGAGCGGATTGAGGACAATCTCGACCGGCGTCCCGTCCGGCAGGTACGGCATGTCCTCCTCGGGGAGGATCCGCGCGATGACGCCCTTGTTGCCGTGGCGGCCGGCCATCTTGTCGCCGACCGACAGCTTGCGCTTCATCGCGACGTAGACCTTGACGAGCTTGATCACGCCCGGCGGCAGCTCGTCGCCGCGGCGGACCTTCTCCTTCTTCTCCTCGAACTGCTGGCGAATCACTTCGACCTGCCGTTCGGTGCGCTCCTCGAGCATCCGCAGGTCTTCCTCGAGACGCGAGTCGTCCGAGTTGACCTTCAGCCGGACGACCGCGTCGTAGGGCAGCGCCATCAGCACCTCGGCGCTGAGGTCGGTGCCCTTCTTGAGCAGCCGCTCGCGGCCGTGCTCGTCGTAGAGGTCGGCGCGCGACGACTGCCCCTGCAGCATGCCGATGACCCGCTTCTTCACTTCGTCGTGAAGGATGCGGATTTCGTCCTGGAGGTTGCGCTCCATCATGTCGAGCTCTTCCTGCTCGATCGCCTTGGCGCGGTCGTCCTTCTCGATGCCCTTGCGCGAGAAGATCTTGACGCCGACGATGATCCCCTCGATGCCGGGCGGGCAGACCAGCGAGGCGTCGCGGACGTCGCCGGCCTTCTCGCCGAAGATCGCCCGCAGCAGCTTCTCTTCGGGCGTCAGCTGGGTTTCCCCCTTCGGGGTGACCTTGCCGACGAGGATGTCGCCGGGCTTGACCGACGCGCCAATCCGGATGATGCCGCTCTCGTCGAGGTCGCGGAGGTAGCCCTCGCCGACGTTCGGGATGTCGCGGGTGATCTCCTCGGGCCCGAGCTTGGTGTCTCTGGCCTCGATCTCGAACTCCTCGATGTGGATCGAGGTGTAGTAGTCGTCCTTGACCATCCGCTCGGAGACGAGGATCGCGTCCTCGAAGTTGTAGCCGCGCCACGGCATGAACGCGACCAGCACGTTGCGGCCGAGCGCCAGCTCGCCGAGCTCGGTGCACGGCCCGTCGCCGAGGACCTGCCCCTTGTGGACCTTCGCGCCGACCTTGACGATCGGCTTCTGGCTGATGCAGGTGTTCTGGTTCGAGCGCTTGAACTTGGTCAGCGGGTAGATGTCGGCCCCCATCTCGCGCGAGGTGGCGTTCTCCTCCCCTTCGACGCGGACGACGATCCGCTGGCTGTCGACGTAGTCGACCGTCCCGGAGCGGCGCGCAACGACGACCGCCCCCGAGTCGCGGGCGGTGATGTACTCCATGCCGGTGCCGACGTAGGGCGAGCGCGCCCGGAGCAGCGGCACCGCCTGGCGCTGCATGTTCGACCCCATCAGCGCGCGGTTGGCGTCGTCGTTCTCGAGGAACGGCACCAGCGACGCGGCGACCGAGACGAGCTGCTTCGGCGAGACGTCGATGAAGTCGACCTTGTCCTTCGGCGTCAGGATGAAGTTGCCGGCCTGCCGGGCGTTGACCCGGTCGGTCGTGAACTTACCGTTCTCGTCGACCTGCGCGTTGGCCTGGGCGACGATGTACTGATCCTCTTCCCACGCCGACAGGTAGTAGGAATACGGCTCGAACTCCATGCCGCGCTTCCGCTTGCCCTTGCCGGCCTCGAGATCCGACGCCGTGAACTCGTCGGCCTCGACGATGTCGCCGACCTTGTACTTCGAGCCGCCGGCGTTGGTGACGATGACGTAATCGATGACCCGGCCGTTCTTGACCTTGCGGTACGGCGACTCGATGAAGCCGAACTCGTTGATCCGGGCGTAGCACGACAGCGACGAGATCAGGCCGATGTTCGGGCCTTCCGGCGTCTCAATCGGGCAGATCCGGCCGTAGTGGGTCGGATGGACGTCGCGGACTTCGAAGCCGGCGCGCTCGCGCGACAGCCCGCCGGGCCCGAGGGCGGACAGCCGGCGCTTGTGGGTGACCTCCGACAGCGGATTGGTCTGGTCCATGAACTGCGACAGCTGCGACGAGCCGAAGAACTCGCGGATCGCCGCCATCACCGGCTTGGCGTTGATCAGGTCGTGCGGCATGGCGGTCGCCATTTCCTGGTAGACCGACATCTTCTCCTTGATCGCCCGCTCCATCCGGACCAGCCCGATCCGGAACTGGTTCTCGAGCAGCTCGCCGACCGACCGGACGCGGCGGTTGCCGAGGTGATCGATGTCGTCAACGTTGGCCGGGTTGCGGCGCAGCTTGAGCTGGTACTTGATGACCTCGTAGAAGTCCTGGGGATGCAGGATCTTCTCGTCGAGCGGCGTGTTCAGCTTCAGCTTGGTGTTGAGCTTGAGCCGGCCGACCCGCGAGAAGTCGTACTTCTGGGCGTTGAAGAACATGTTCTCGAACAGCGACCGCGAGCTGTCGAGGGTCGGCGGATCGCCCGGCCGGAGCCGGCGGTAGATCTCGATCAGCGCCTCTTCGTGGGTGTGGATCGGATCCTTCTTGAGGGTCTGCGACAGCACCGAGCCGATCTCGTCGCGCTCGGGGAAGAAGATCTCGAGCTTGTCGACGTTCTTCTCCTGGGCCATCGAGATGACCCGCGGCTCGACCGCTTCGTTGGCCTCGAGGATGACCTCGCCGGTCGACGGGTCGACGACGTCGGTGGCCGCGAACGCCCCTTCGAGCTCGGCGGCGGCGACTTCGACCGACTCGACGCCGGCCTTGCGCAGCGCCGCGATCGCCGTCGAGGTGATCTTCTTGCCGGCGTGGGTGACAACGTCGCTGCCGGCCTTGAGGTCCTTGGCGGCGCGCAGCCCCTGCAGGCTGTCGTTGACCGCCCAGTAGATCGAGCCGTCGCGGAACTGCAGGCTGTCGACGGTGTAGAAGTTGCGGATGATCTCGTCGGCGCCGCGCAGCCCGAGGGCGCGCAGGAAGACGGTCGCCAGGAACTTCCGCTTGCGGTCGATCCGGACGTAGAGCAGGTTCTTGGCGTCGTACTCGAACTCGACCCACGAGCCGCGGTACGGGATGATCTGGGCGATGTAGAGCGACTTGTCTTCGGAGTGGAAGAACGCCCCCGGCGAGCGGTGCAGCTGCGAGACGATGACCCGCTCGGTGCCGTTGATGATGAAGGTGCCGTTGTCGGTCATCAGCGGAATGTCGCCGAAGTAGACCTCCTGCTCCTTGATGTCGCGGATCGTCTTGACGCCGGTCTCGGGGTCCTTGTTCCAGACGACCAGCCGGATCGTCACCTTGAGCGGCACGGCGTAGGTCATGCCGCGCTCCTGGCACTCGTCGACGTCGTACTTGAGCTTCAGGCCGACGGTGTTGCCGCAGATGTCACAGACGTCGCCGCGCGCCTCGTTCGGCTTGCCGCAGCGCGGGCAGAGCACGTCATGCTCGCCGTACGGGTCGGCGACGAGGGTGTGGCCGCAGTTGACGCACGGCTTGCGCAGGTGATGCAGCCCCTGCAGGCGGCCGCACTTGCACTCCCAGTTCCCGATCGAATACTCGATGAACTCGAGCGACGAGTTCTCGCGGAAATCGCTGATCGGGAAGACGGACTTGAACACGGACTGCAGGCCGGCATCCTCGCGCTCCGAGGGCAGCCGGTTCATCTGCAGGAACCGCTCATACGACTTCTTCTGAATCTCGATCAGGTTCGGGATCGGGATCGTCTGCTTGATTTTGGAGAAGTCGATGCGCTCGCGGTAGACGTTCTTGGGAAGGCTGTACATCGTGTGAAAAATCCTTCAGCGGGTGGACGAGAAACGACGCGCCAGAACCGACGGGGCCGAAGCCCCGCCGCGGCCGCAACAGCGCGGGGACGGGCCCCGCGCCGCGCTACTTGATCTCGACCTTCGCGCCGACGTCCTCGAACTTCTTGCGGATCGCCTCGGCCTCGTCCTTCGGGATGCCTTCCTTGATCGGCTTGGGCGCCCCCTCGACGAGATCCTTCGCTTCCTTCAGTCCGAGGCTGGTCACTTCGCGGACCACCTTGATGACGTTGATCTTGTTGCCGCCCACCTCGGTCAGGGTCGCGGTGAACTCGGTCTTCTCCTCGGCCGGGGCCGCCGCGCCGCCGCCGCCGCCGGCCGGCATCGCCATCGGCATCGCCGCCGCCGCCGAGACGCCGAGCTCCTTCTCGAGCTCCTGGACGAGCTGCGACAGCTCGAGCACCGAGATTCCCTTGATGTAGTCGACGACCTGCTGCTGATTCACTTCCGGCATGATTGCTGTCCTCTTTACTTGATCCGCGCTGGGGCCCCACCCCCAGCGCCTGCCAGCGCTCGCCTTCGCTCGCGCCGCTGGTTAGCTCCGACTTGCCACTTTCAGAACATCGTGGGCCCCCGGGCCCGATTCGTTCTACGCCTGCTCCGCCGCCGGCGCCTCGCCGCGCTTCTTCTCCGCCTGCACCAGCACGCTCATCAGGTCGCGTGGCACGGCGCTCAGCACGCTGACCAGCTGCACCATCGGCGCCTGCAGCACGAACAGCAGCTTGGCGTAGAGTTCCGCCTTGCCCGGCAGCGACGCCAGTTCGGTCACCTCGCCGGCCTTGACGGACCGGCCCTGCACCACCGCCGCCTTGATCTGCAGCGACGGCGCCGTCTTGGCGAACGTCGTCAGCACCTTGGCGAGCGCGACCGGGTCGTCACCGCTGTAGGCAATCGCCGTCGTCCCGACGAGGTGCTCGGTCAGCGGCTCGAACGCCGTGCCCTTGACCGCGCGGATCGCCAGCGTGTTCTTGATGACCTTGTACCGCCCCTGCGCGCCGCGCACCTGGCGCCGCAGCTCGGTCACTTCCGGGACCTTCAGACCCCGGTAATCCACCAGGATGGCGCTCTGGGTGCCCCTGAACGCGCCTTCGAGCTCCTGGAGCTCCGTTTCCTTGCTTGCTCTCGTGACTGCCATTAGTGTTTCACCGCTTCGGTCACGTGGGTCGTATCGATGACGATGCCCGGGCCCATCGTCGAGGACAACGTCACGCTCTTCAAATACTTGCCCTTGGCCGCCGACGGCTTGGCGCGGACGACGCTGTCGACCAGCGCGTGCGCGTTCTCGACCAGATTCTGGGTCGGGAACGACGCCTTGCCGATCGGCGCATGGACGATGCCGGTCTTGTCGACGCGGAACTCGACCTTGCCGGCCTTGATCTCGCGGACCGCCTTGGCGATGTCGGGCGTGACGGTGCCGGTCTTCGGGTTGGGCATCAGGCCGCGCGGGCCGAGCACCTTGCCGAGCTTGCCGACGGCGCGCATCATGTCGGGCGTCGCGACGACGGCGTCGAAGTCCATCCAGCCGCCCTGGATCTTGTCGACCAGCTCTTCGCCGCCGACGAAGTCGGCGCCGGCCTCGAGCGCATCCTTCTGCTTGTCGCCGCTGGCAATCGCCAGGACGCGCTTGGTCCGGCCGAGGCCGTGCGGCAGGACGACCGTGCCGCGGACCATCTGGTCGGCATGCTTGGGATCGACGCCCAGGCGCAGTGCGATTTCGACGGTTTCGTCGAACTTCGCGAACTTGACCTTCTGCATGAGCGGAATCGCATCCTCGATCGTATGCGGACGCTCGGGAACCTGCTGCCTGGCGGCAGTGAATTTCTTGCCTGACTTGCGCATCGTGACCTCGGTGGTGCTGACGGCCGCCTGCGGCGACCTCCCACGTCTATTTACTTTGCGATGGGGCCCCACCCCCATCGCCTGCCAGCGCTTCGCTCTCGCTTGCGCCGGTGGTTCCCGCAGCGGTCCGCTTTCAGAACGTTCCGGGACCTTTCCGTCCCGTCTGCCAGCGCTTCGCTCTCGCTCGCGCCGCTGGCCCCAGCAACGATCCGGTTTCCGAACGTTCCGGGGCCTTCCCCGTCTTCCCGTCGATCGGCTCAGCCGCCGCGCTGACACCGGATAGCTGACAGCTGACAGCTCAGAGCTTCTAGCCGAGCACGTCGATGCCCATCGACCGGGCGGTGCCGGCGACCGTCTTGTAGGCGGCCTCGGCGGACTCGCAGTTGAGGTCGGGCATCTTGAGCTTGGCGATGTCTTCGACCTGCTTCTTGGTCACCGTCCCGACCTTGTTCTTGTTGGGCTCGTTCGAGCCCTTGGCCAGGTTGGCTGCCCGCTTCAGCAGGATCGACGCCGGCGGCGTCTTGGTGATGAAGCTGTAGGAGCGGTCGGCGTAGACCGTCACGACGACGGGGATGATCAGCCCTTCGTCCTTCGCGGTCTTCGCGTTGAAGTTCTTGCAGAAGTCCATGATATTGACGCCGTGCGGACCGAGCGCGGTCCCGACCGGCGGCGCGGGGGTCGCTTTCCCCGCGGCAATCTGGAGCTTCACCATCGCCTGTACTTTCTTCGCCATGATTCTTGGGCTCGCTGTCAGCTTTCGGCTGCCAGCTCCCCGCTGCCAGCTTGAGGCCCGATTCTGCTGGAAGCGGGAAGCTGGAAGCTGGAAGCGTCAGCTACAGTTTTTCCACCTGTAAAAAATCCAGCTCCACCGGCGTGGCGCGACCGAAGATCGTCACCATCACCTTGAGCGTGTTGCGGTCGAGGTTGACCTCGTCGACGGTGCCGTTGAAGCTCGTGAACGGGCCCTCGTTGATCCGGACCTGATCGCCCTTCTCGAAGGAATACTTCGGCTTCGGCTTCTCGGCCGCGACCGTCACCTGGTGAAGGATCTGATCCACTTCCTCGCGCGTCAGCGGCGTCGGCTTGGCGCCGGCGCCGACGAAGCCGGTGACCTTCGGGGTGTTCTTGACGACATGCCAGGCGTTGTCCGACATGTGCATCTCGACCAGGATGTAGCCCGGAAAGAACCGCTTCGAGCTGACCACCTTCTTGCCGCCGCGCATCTCGACGACGTCCTCGGTCGGGATCAGGATCTCGCCGATCTCCTCCTGCAGGCCGTAGGCCTGAACGCGCTGGGCGAGCGACTCCGATACCTTTTTCTCGAAGCCGGAGTACGTGTGGACGATGTACCACTGCTTCGTGCGGTCGTCCGTGATGCTGGTCATGCCGCCCTGAATGCCCCGAGGAGCCAGTTCATCAGTCTCGTCAGGATGAAATCGACCCCGGCGAGATAGACACCAAAGAAGATCGACGTCAGGATGACGACGACCGTCGTCGCGTACACTTCCTTACGGCTCGGCCAAGTGACGCGGCCGGTCTCGTTGCGGACCTCCGACAGGAAGCGGCGCGAGCGGCCCCACCAGCCGGTGACGCTGTCCCGGGCACGGCCGCCGATCGAGTCTTCGTGTTCCGCCATTGCCGTCTTCATTTCTGCGATCCCTGTCGTTGCCAGCGCCGGGCCGGCCATCCCGCCCGGAGCGCGGGCTTCCGGCCACGCGGCGGACTGGCAGGCCAGGAGGGAATCGAACCCCCAACCCCCGGTTTTGGAGACCGGTGCTCTGCCAATTGAGCTACTGGCCTAAATCAGCTCTCAGCGCTCGGCTTTCAGCCCGGTCCGCGTCTCCCGACCTCGTTCGGCTGAGCGCTGACAGCTGACGGCTGAGAGCTGAGAGCTTTACTTCGTCTCTCGATGCGCGATGTGCTTGCGGCAGAACCGGCAGAACTTGCTCAGCTCGAGCCGCTCGCTCGTCTTCTTCTTGTTCTTCGTCGTGCTGTAGTTTCGGCGTTTGCACTCGGTGCACGCCAGAGCGATGATGTCTCGCATTCTCGCTACCCGCCCTACTCGAGGATTTCGGAGATCGTGCCGGCGCCGACCGTCCGGCCGCCCTCACGAATCGCGAACCGGGCGCCCTTCTCGAGCGCGACCGGGGTGTGCAGCTCGGCGGTGATGCTGGTGTTGTCGCCCGGCATCACCATCTCGACGCCCTCGGGCAGCTTCAGCGACCCGGTCACGTCGGTGGTGCGGATGTAGAACTGCGGGCGGTAGCCGTTGAAGAACGGCGTGTGCCGGCCGCCTTCATCCTTCGACAGGATGTAGACCTCACCCTTGAACTTGGTGTGCGGCTTGATCGAGCCGGGCTTGCAGAGCACCTGACCGCGCTCGACGTCGTCTTTTTCGACGCCGCGCAGCAGCACGCCGATGTTGTCGCCGGCCTCGCCCGCGTCAAGCAGCTTGCGGAACATCTCGACACCGGTGACGATCTTCTTCTCGGTCGGCTTGAAGCCGACGATCTCGATTTCCTCACCCACCTTGACCTTGCCGCGCTCGACCCGTCCGGTCACGACCGTGCCGCGGCCGGAGATCGAGAAGACGTCTTCGATCGGCATCAGGAACGGCTTGTCGATCTCGCGCTCCGGCATCGGGATGTAGGTGTCGAGCGCCTCCATCAGCTTGAGCACCGAGTCGACCCCTTCGGGCGTGCCGTTCAGCGCGCCGAGCGCCGAGACGCGGACGACCGGGACGTCGTTGCCGGGGAAGCCATACGAGGACAGCAGCTCGCGCACTTCGAGCTCGACGAGATCGACCAGCTCGGGGTCGTCGACCGCGTCCACCTTGTTCAGGGCGACGACCATGTACGGGACGTTGACCTGCTTGGCGAGCAGCACGTGCTCGCGGGTCTGCGGCATCGGGCCGTCGACCGCGGAGACGACGAGGATGGCGCCGTCCATCTGGGCCGCGCCGGTGATCATGTTCTTGATGTAGTCGGCATGACCCGGGCAGTCGACGTGCGCGTAGTGCCGGTTGGGCGTGGCGTACTCGACGTGGCTGGTCGCGATCGTCAGGATCTTGGTGGCATCGCGCCGGCCCTGCGACTCGGACGCCTTGGCGACCTCGTCGTACGGAATGAACTTCGCCCAGCCCTTGTCGGCGGCGACCTTCGTCAGCGCGGCGGTCAGCGTCGTCTTGCCGTGATCGATATGGCCGATCGTGCCGACGTTGACGTGTGGTTTGGATCGGTCGAATTTCTCTTTTGCCATGGTCGTGTCTGCCCTTTTCTTCTGTGGATGCCAGGGACCCCTGCACCCCGCCAAGCTCGTCGCTTGCGGGGACCCCTTCTCCCCGCGCCGCTCCTCGCGTTATTTCCGTCGGGGATCCGCACCCCGCGTGGCTTGCCGCTCCAAACCCGCCTGCCGCCTTCCGCGCGGGCTCCAGCAGCGACAAAGCTGGAGCCGATGACCAGGATCGAACTGGTGACCTCGTCCTTACCAAGGACGTGCTCTGCCAACTGAGCTACATCGGCCTTCGCGCCGTCGGCGCTTCGGCCGACAAGTCGGCCTGGCGTCCTCTAGCCACTCTCTCCCGCAGAGGCGCCGTCGGCGCGTCGGTCGACAAACCGGCCGGGCAGCCTCCGAACAAAATGTGCAGCGCTCGGAAGGTGGAGCGGGAGACGGGGATCGAACCCGCGACCAACAGCTTGGAAGGCTGTGACTCTACCACTGAGTTACTCCCGCCTCCGCGGCTCGCGCCGCGCCGCCTGCTCGCCGCTTCGGCGGGCAATCCCGCACTCTCACTCGTCTCGCCTTGTCGCCGCTTCGGCGGCAAGCCCGCCGCACTACTTCCGACGTCGCCGAGCCGTACTCGCCTTCGAGCCCCCGGATGGTCCGCCCCCGGATGGTCTGCCCAGCCGAGGCTGGCCTGCCAGCCGAAGCTCACGCGCCGAGGCGCGTGAGCGAAGGCTGGTGGCGAGGGGAGGATTCGAACCTCCGAAGCCGCTGGGGCGACAGATTTACAGTCTGTTGCGTTTGACCGCTTCGCTACCTCGCCGATCCCGTGCCCACACGTTTCAGCCGCGCGGAGCACGCTCCCGCGCTGACGGCTGTGGACTTGTCTATCGTGTTCAGGATTTGGGCCGCTCGCGAATTTCTGCGGACCGGCCGCGCCGAAACCCTTCTTTGATGCTCGTGGAGCTGGCGAAGGGATTCGAACCCCCGACCGGCTGATTACAAATCAGCTGCTCTACCGGACTGAGCTACGCCAGCCCAGACAAAAGAGTATTTGTAGCACATGCCGTGCCACGGCTGCAAGCGGCGGACCATCCGCACGTCGAGCTCTTCCATAATAATCGCGTTTTTTCTAATCTTTCACATGATTTCGCTGTCTTGCCGCCTCAAATAAAACCACCCCCGCCGCCACCGACACGTTCAGACTGCTGATCGCGCCGTACATTGAAATCGACACCAGGCGATCGCAGCGCTCGCGCACCAGCCGCCGCAACCCCGTACCTTCCGCCCCGAGGACGAGCGCGGTCGGCACCGTGAAATCCACCTGGTCGTAGCGCTCCGCCGCGTCTCCCGCCAGCCCCACCGTCCAGACGCCGAGCGCCTTGAGCTCCTCGATCGCGCGCGCGATGTTCACTTCGGTCGCAATCGGCACGTGCGCGACCGCGCCGGCCGACGCTTTCGCTGCCAGCCCGTCGAGCGCCGCGGCGTGGCGCGCCTGGCGCACGAGGCCGTGGCCGCCGGCGGCGTCAACGGTTCGCACGATCGCGCCGACGTTGTGCGGATCCTCGATGCCGTCGAGGACGACGAGCAGCGGCGCGGCCGGCGCGGCACCGGCAACCAGCGCCGCCAGCGTATAGTCGCGCGGCCCATCGATGTCGGCGACGATCCCCTGATGGGCCCCGCCGCGCGCGGCGCGCTCGAGGCTGGCGGCATCGACGCGCTCGACCGCGACGCCGTGCGTCCGCGCCAGCGCCAGCGCTTCCTCGACCCGCCGGTCCGATCGCGGGCCGACCCGCACGCGCCGGGCGTGCCCGCTGCGCAGCGCCTCGAGCACCGGGTTGATGCCGTAGACGATCATCGATCCGCAACCGCCGCCGCGAACGCCGCCGCGCGCTCGCGGCACGTCGCGATCGGCACCAGCTCCCCTCCGGCCGACAGCTCGGCGCCGCGATCGATCGCCGGCACCGCCTGATCGAGCTCGGGGCCGCCGGCCTCGCCGGTCAGCGCCACCCGGATCGGATGGAACAGCGCCCGCCCCTTCTGGCCGGTCTGCTGGCGGACCGACGCCGCGGCGGCCCGGAACGACTCGCGATCGAGCCGGGCCGTGGCCGCCAGCGCGCCGGGCAGCGCCGCAATCACCTCTCGCGCGCCGGGCTCGTGCAACACGCCGGCGACGTCCTCGCGCGCCAGCGACCGCGCCGGATCGAACTCGAACAGGAAACGGAGGCGATCGGGAATCTCCTCCAGCCGATCGACCGATCCGACCGCCATCGGCAGGACCGAGATCAGGAACTGCATCGCCTCGTCGGTGTGCCGCCGCAGATACCCGCGCTTCAGGAAGTAGCGCACCGCTTCTCCGGCGAGCCGCGCCGGCGGCGCTTCCTTCATGTAGTGCCGGTTCATCCACCCGAGCTTTTCCTGATCGAAGATGCCGGCGCTGTGGCCGACATCCTCGAGCGCGAAGCGGCGCGCCAGCTCCTGAATCGGCAGCAGCTCCTCGCCGCCGCCGGGCGACCAGCCGATCAGCGCCAGGTAGTTCAGCAGCGCCTCCGGCAGGTAGCCGCGCTCGCGGAACTCCGCGACCGAGGTCGCGCCGTGGCGCTTCGACAGCGGCGTGTGGTCCGGCCCCATGACCAGCGACAGGTGCGCGAACTCCGGCGGCGTGAAGCCGAGCGCCTGATAGAGCAGCACCTGCCGGGGCGTATTGGAGATGTGGTCCTCCCCCCGGATCACGTGCGTGATCTCCATCAGCGCATCGTCAATCACCACGGCGAAGTTGTAGGCCGGGCGGCCGTCCGACCGCACCAGCACCGGATCGCCGATGACGTCGCTGCTGAACGAGACGTCGCCGCGGACGAGATCCTGGAAGCTGACCTCGACCTGCTCCGGCACGCGGAAGCGGATCACCGGGCGCTCCCCCGACGCCATCCGGGCGCGCGTCTCCTCGGCGGGCAGGTCCCGGCAGGTGCCGTGGTACTTCGGCGGCCGCCCGGCGGCGAGATCGCCTTTCCGGTCGTCCTCGAGTTTGCCGGGCGAGCAGAAGCAGTAGTAGGCGTGCCCGCCGGCAATCAGCTCGTTCGCGTACGACGCGTAGAGATGCACCCGCTCCGACTGCCGATACGGCCCGTGCAGACCGCCGACATCCGGGCCTTCATCCCACTCGAGCCCCAGCCACCGCAGATCCTCGAGGATGCCGGCCTCCGACTCGCGGGTCGAGCGCTCGGTGTCGGTGTCCTCGATCCGGAGCACGAACGTGCCGTCCTTGCCGTGGGCGAGCAGCCAGTTGAACAGCGCCGTGCGGGCGTTGCCGACGTGCAGGTGGCCGGTGGGACTGGGCGCGAATCGGACTCTCACCGCACCCTCAACAGCGCCACGGCGTGGGCGGCAATCGCTTCGCCGCGGCCGATCGCGTCGAGCCCTTCATTGGTCTTGCCCTTGACGCTGACCCGCGACGGCTCGATGCCGAGCGCACCGGCGAGCGCCGCCTGGATGGCGGCGGCGTGCGGCGCGATCTTCGGGCGCTCGAGGATGACCGTGACATCGACGTTGACGATCGTCAGGCCGAGCGCGGCGACCTGCCGCACACAGCGCTCGAGCAGCGGCAGGCTGGCGGCGTCCTTCCAGGCCGCATCGGTGTCCGGAAAATGCCGGCCGATGTCCCCTGCCCCGGCCGCGCCGAGGACGGCGTCGGTCACCGCGTGGCAGACAACGTCCGCGTCGGAGTGGCCGAGCGCGCCGAGCTCGGCGGGAATGCGGACGCCGCCCAGCCACAGCGGGCGGCCCGCCACCAGCCGGTGGAGGTCGTAGCCCGTGCCGGCGCGCAGCCGGTCGGCCGGTTCCTCGCCGGCCACCGCGCGCGAGAGTCGCAGGTCGCTCTCGGTCGTCACCTTGAAGTTCAGAACATCTCCTTCGACCAGCCGGATGCGCGCGCCGCCGAGCTCGGCCAGCGCCGACTCGTCGGTCGCGATCGCCCCGCTCTGGCCAAGACGAATCGCCGCCGCCAGCACCTCGCGGCGGAACGCCTGCGGCGTCTGCGCCAGGCAGACCTGCTCGCGCGGAATCGTCCGCGCGACGAACCGCTGCCCGCCGTCGCCTTCGGCGAGCTTGATCGTATCCTGCGCCCCGAGCGCGGCAATCGCCGCGCCGGACTCAATCGCGGCATCGAGCGTCCGCTCGATCAGCGCCGGCGCCACGAACGGCCGGGCCGCATCGTGCACCATCACGTAGTCGGTCTCCGGCGTGACGCGCTCGAACGCGGCCGCGACCGACGCCTGCCGGGTCGCGCCGCCGGCGACGATGGTCGCCGGCCGGCCGCCGGTCGCGAGCGTGCGGGTGATTTCCGCGACCGCATCCGCGCGCGTCACGATCACCAGTGCCGTGACGCGCGGCACGGCGCAGAACGCGGCAACGGATCGCTGGAGCAGGGAGACGCCGCCAATCTCCAGAAACTGCTTCGGGACCTCCGACGCCAGACGGCGACCGTGGCCCGCTGCCGCGATGATGGCGGTGACCTGCATTGGGTTCTGGAAGGATCGCGCCGCGCGCAGCGGCAAAACGCCCTATTATATCGCGTCGTTGCCGGCCGTGTTGACGATCACGGCGCGGACCTCTTCGGCGAAGCTGCGCGCCTGCTCGCGGGTGATCCCGGTCGTCGCCATCACGGGGTGCACGGTCAGCGCCACCGCACCCGGACAGACCATCAGCCGCCCCTTTCGCATCACGAACCGGCTGCCGACAATGCTGACCGGCACCACCGGCAGGTCGGAATCGATCGCCAGCAGAAAGATCCCTCCCTTGAAGCGTCCGACGCCGCCGTCGAGGCTGCGCGTGCCTTCCGGAAACACGATCACCGACCTCGAAGCACGGACGAGCTGCGCCATCCGCTTGAGGATGCCGGCGCCGGGATGCTTCCGGTCGACCAGCAGGTGCCCCGTCCGCTGCAGGTGCCAGCCGAGAAACGGAATCCGGCCGAGCGAGTCCTTGGCGACGATCCGGAGATCGAGCGGCAGCGCCGTGAACAGAATCGGGATGTCGTAGATGCTCTGGTGGTTCGCCGCCACGACATAGCTCCGGCCGGGCTCGAAATGCTCCAGCCCCGACACCGTCACGGTGACGCCGGTCGTCTTGAGAATCAGCCACGCCCACGTCCGCGCGCAGCGATGGCCGAAGGTGCCGCGCCGATCGACCAGGGTCGACAGCAGCGACGCCGTCCCCAGGACGATCGTGTAGAGGCTGACGACGGGAATCAGATAGAAGACCGTCCGCCACCAGTGGAAGGGCGGCAGGCGCCGCTCGCGTCGCTCGCGCCCAGCGGGCATCCCGGGCTATTTCCCGATGGGCGCGGCCGCCGGCTGCGCCGCGCCGGCCGGCTGGGCGACCTGGGTCGATGCCTCGACGTAGCGGCCGAAGATCATCTTGCCGGCCGTGGTCTGCAGGACGCTGGTGACGACAACGTCGATGTTGCGGCCGATCATCCGGCGCGCGTTATCGACAACCACCATCGTCCCGTCATCCAGGTACGCGACCCCCTGGTTGTATTCCTTGCCTTCCTTGAGCACGAAGATCTTCATGAACTCGCCGGGCAGCACCACCGGCTTGAGGGAGTTCGCCAGTTCGTTGATGTTCAAAACGGCCACGCCGCGCAGCTGCGCGACCTTGTTCAGGTTGAAATCGTTCGTGATGATTTTGCCCTGGAGCGTGCGGGCGAGGTCGATGAGCTTCAGGTCGACTTCGCGGACCTCCGGAAAATCGATGTCCGAGATCACCACGTCGAGGTTGGCCATCTTCTGGATCTTCTGGAGGATGTCGAGTCCGCGACGGCCGCGGTTGCGCTTGAGCGCGTCGGAGGAATCGGCGACGAGCTGGAGCTCCTTGAGCACGAACTGCGGGATCACCAGAGTGCCGTCGAGGAAGCCGGTCTCGCAGATGTCGGCAATGCGGCCGTCGATGATGACGCTGGTGTCGAGGATGCCGTAGCGCTTCTGCGGGCCGGCATCGCGGAAGAGGGCCGCCAGCCGCCGCGGCTCGAGCCACTCGGCCTTACGCGCGCCCATGACGATGCCGAGGTAGGGGAAGACCAGCAGGATGAAGCTGTGCAGGAACATCACCCGCGGGTCGGAGGTGTCGGCCCAGAACAGCGCCGCGCCGATGGTCTTGGCCAGCCCGAGCCCGACCGCTCCGCCAATCAGCGCACCGAGCAGGTCCGACACCTCGGCTGTGCGCAGCCGGGTTTCGACCACGACCATCACCAGGCCCAGCGCGGTGCCGACGGCGAGGTCGACGGGGAGCGAAGCGCTGAATGGCCGAATCAGGGCCGACGCGTAGGCGACGGCCAGCACAAAGAGCACCCGGGCCAGGAGGAACCACGCCATGAGCTTCTATGATACTTCCGGCCGCGCCGAACGGCAGCGGGCGGGGCTTACCAGTCCATCAGGGCATCGAGCGCTTCGGAGACGCTCCGCACGGCGACCAGCTCGCAGCCCGGCGGCACGTCGGCGGCGGCGCAGTTGCCGTGCGGCACGACGCAGCGGGTAAAGCCCATCTGGGCGGCCTCGCGGACGCGGAGCGCCGCCTGGCTGATGCCGCGAACCTCGCCGGCCAGGCCGACCTCGCCGAACACGGCGGTGGAGGGCTTGATCGGCCGGTTGCGGACGCTGGAGGCGACCGCCGCGACGATCCCCATGTCCGCCGCCGGCTCATCGATGGTCATGCCGCCGGCGACGTTGACGAAGACATCCTCGGCAATCAGGTTGAGTCCGGCGCGCTTCTCAAGCACCGCCAGGAGCAGCGACAGACGGTTTTGATCGAGCCCGCTGGCCATCCGCCGGGCATTGCCGTACGAGCTGGTGCTGACGAGCGCCTGAATCTCGACCAGCATCGGCCGCGATCCCTCGACGCAGCAGAGCACCGCCGAGCCGGGGGCGCTGGCCGGACGTTCGGCCAGGAACAGCTGCGACGGGTTTGGCACCGCACGCAGCCCGGTCCCGGTCATCTCGAACACGCCGAGCTCGCTGACCGCTCCGAACCGGTTCTTGACCGCCCGGACGATGCGGTGCGCGTGATGCTTTTCCCCTTCGAAATACAGAACGGTGTCGACGATGTGTTCGAGCGCCTTGGGGCCGGCAAGATTGCCGTCTTTGGTGACGTGGCCGACCAGGAAGGTCGGGATGTTCTGCCCCTTGGCCGCGAACAGCAGCTGGGTGGCGGCTTCCCGCACCTGGCCGATGCTGCCGGGGGCGGACTGGAACCGGAGCGAGAACACGGTCTGAATGGAATCGACGATCAGGAACGCCGGCTTGAGGCGGGCGATCTCCTCAAGGATCCGCTCGAGGCAGGTCTCGGCGAGGATGTAGAGCGGCGCCCGTTCGATCCCGAGCCGCTCGCCGCGCGACTTGATCTGATGTTCGGACTCTTCCCCGGAGCTGTAGAGCACCGGGCCGTAGGTGCGGGCAAAGTGCGCTGCCGCCTGCAGCAGCAGCGTCGATTTGCCGATCCCGGGCTCGCCGCCAATCAGCACCAGCGACCCGGGGACGACGCCGCCGCCGAGGACGCGGTCGAACTCGCCGATGCCGGTCGTCAGCCGCTCGGCGACCAGGGTATCGATGTCGGCGTAGAGCTGCGGCCCGGTGGTCACGGCCAGGCTGTAGCGCTTGGCGATCTCGGGGGCGCCGGCCACCTCCGGCGCGGCCCGCTCCTCGACGAGCGAGTTCCAGGCGCCGCACTCCGGGCACCGCCCGAGCCACTTCTGCGACTGCGCGCCGCACTCCTGGCAGGCGAAGACCGTCTTCTGTTTCATGGTTTTCAGCTCTCAGCTCTCAGCTGTCAGCTCTCAGCTACTGGCCCCGGTAGGCCCGCTGGATGCGCGCCCCGAGGCGGCAGAGCAGCTCGTACGGGATGGTCCCGACCGCTGCCGCCATCTCCCGCACGTCCATCATCTCATCGTCCTGGCGCCCGAGGATGACGACCTCGTCGCCGGGTGCGGCGTCGGTGCCGGTGACGTCGATCATCGTCATGTCCATGCAGACCGAGCCGACGACCGCGGCGCGGCGGCCGCGCACCAGCATGTGGCCGCGGCCGGCGAGGCGGAGGTCGAGGCCGTCGGCGTAGCCGGCGGGAACGACCGCGACGGTCGTCGGGCGATCGACGACGGCGGCCTGGCCGTAGCCGCTACCCTCGCCGGCGCGCAGTCCCTTGACCGCGACGATCCGGCTGTGCAGCGACAGCGCCGGAGCGAGCGGCAGCAGCGCCGCCAGCGGCGGCGGGACGATGCCGTAGAGGAGCAGGCCGGGGCGGACGTAGTCGTACCAGACGCGCTCGTCGCGCAGCAACGCGGCCGAGTTCGCGGCGTGGCGCCGCGGCGCGGCGACGCCGAGCGCCGGCAGCCCGGCGAGCGCCGCCTCGAAGCGCTCGCGCTGCTCGCCGAACAGCGGGTGCTCGGGGTCGTCGGCGGTCGCGAAATGGGTGTAGACGGCATCAATCGCCAGGCTGCCGGCGGCGGCGATCTCCGGAATGGTGTGCACCAGGTTGTCGTGGCGGAACCCGAGCCGGTTCATCCCGGTGTCGATCTTCAGGTGGCAGTGGAGCCGGATCCGGTGGCGGGCCGCCGCGGCCTGCAGCGCCCGCGCCGCCGACGGCGTCGAGATCGTCGGCGTCAGGCCGTGCTCGAAGATGCCGTCCAGATCGCTGACGCTGAGCGCCCCGAAAATCAGGATCGGGACCTGGACGCCGCCGCGGCGGAGGACGACGCCCTCCTCGATGTCGGCGCAGGCGAGCATCGCGGCGCCGGCGGCCTCGAGCGCCAGCGCCACCTCGACGGCGCCGTGGCCGTAGGCGTTCGCCTTGACGACCGCGATGATTCCGGGAGGCCGCGATGAACTGGCGACGAATGCGGTGATCGCCTGGAAGTTGGCGCGGATCGCGGCCAGGTCAACGCGGGCGACGGTCGGGCGGATCACTACGCGGCCCCGTGCGCCAGGTTCTCGAACCGCGTGTGTTCCTTGATGAAGGCGAGCTTGGCGGTGCCGACCGGGCCGTTGCGCTGCTTGCCGATGATGATCTCGGCGGTCCCTTCGGCGTCCTGCTTGGCGTTGCCGTCGGCGTCGCGGTACTGCTCCTCGCGGTAGATGAACATGACGACGTCGGCGTCCTGTTCGAGGGCGCCCGACTCACGCAGGTCGGAGAGCTGCGGGCGGTGGTCGGCGCGGGTCTCGGACGCCCGCGACAGCTGCGACAGCGCGACGATCGGCACGTTCAGCTCCTTGGCGAGCCCCTTGAGCGACCGCGAGATCGAGGCGATTTCCGCCTGGCGGCTCTCGAACCGGCCGCGCCCCTGCATCAGCTGGATGTAGTCGATGATCAGCAGGTGCAGGCCGTGCTCGGCCTTGAGGCGCCGCGCCTTGGCGCGCATCTCGAGCACGCCGATCGAGGCGGTGTCGTCGATGAAGACCTTGGCCTCGGCGAGCGTCCCGAGCGCATGCGACAGCCGGCCGTAATCCTTTTCGTTCAGGTAGCCGGTCCGGAAGCGGTGCGCGTCGATGCGCGCCTCGGAGGTCAGCATCCGCATGAACAGCTGCTCCTTCGACATCTCGAGGCTGAAGAAGCCGACCGTCATGTCGGTCGAGGTGCCGATGTGCTGGGCGATGTTCAGGACGAAGCTGGTCTTGCCCATCGACGGCCGGGCCGCGACCAGGACCAGGTCAGACGGCTGCAGCCCCGAGGTCATCTCGTCGAGATCGACGAATCCGGTCGGGACGCCGGTGACCGCGCCCTTGTGCTGCTGCAGCTTCTCGATCGTCGTGAAGCTGCTCTGGACGAGGTCGCGCAGCGGCACGAAGCCGGCGCGGATGCGGTCCTCGGCGATCGCGAAGATCGCCCGCTCGGCCTCGTCGAGCAGCAGGTCGGGCTCCTCCTCCGCCTCGTAGGCCTCGGTCAGAATCTTGTTGGCCGAGTGGATCAGGCTGCGGAGGGTCGACTTCTCCTTGACGATCTTGGCGTAGTACTCGACGTTGGCCGAGCGCGGCACGCCGTCGGCGAGCGAGGCGATGTAGGCCGGGCCGCCGACCTCCTCGAGCTCGCCGCCGCGCGACAGCTCCTCCTTGAGGGTGACGAAGTCGATCGCGTCGCCGCGCTCGCTGAGCGCCACCATCCGGTCGAAGATCCGGCGGTGGGCATCGCGGAAGAAGTCGCGCGAGTCGATCAGCTCGGCGGCGTGGTTGAACGCCTCGTTGTGGACGAGGATCGCACCGAGCACGGACTTCTCCGCCTCGAGATTGTGCGGCAGCGTGCGTTCGGGTGACGAGACTTGTGCCATCCGGTTCCGGTGCAGGGCAAAAAGAAAGGGGCGCGCCGAAGCGCGCCCCCGAAGTCTAGCAGAAAAGCCGCCGCTGTCCGGCAACGGCTGCGGCTATTCGGAGACGACCTTGACCTTGATGTCGGCGGTGACATCGCGGTGGATCCGCACCGGCAGGGTGTACTCGCCGAGCGCCTTCAGCGGATCGACCAGCGTGATCTTGCGCTTGTCGATGTCGAAGCCCTTGGCGTGGAGCGCCTCGGCGACGTCGGCCGAGGTGACCGAGCCGTAGAGGGTGTGGTTCTCGCCGACGCGGCGGGCGATCGCGATCTCGACGTCGGCGAGCCGCCGCGCAAAGGCCTCGGCCTGCGACCGCTCTTCGAGCTCGCGCGCCTCGGCGAGCTTGCGCTCGCGCTCGATCTGCCGCTTGTTGTTGTCGTTGACCGCCAGCGCCAGCTTGCGCGGCAGCAGGAAGTTCCGGGCGTAGCCGGCGGCGACTTTGACGACGTCGCCGCGGCGGCCGAGGTTGTCGACGTGCTCTCTGAGGATGACTTCCATGGCCTGGTCCTACTCCGTGACGTATGGGATGAGCGCGAGCTGGCGGGCGCGCTTGATCGCCACCTGCAGCTTCCGCTGGTGCAGCGCGCAGGTGCCGGAAATCCGCCGCGGCTGGATCTTGCCGCGCTCGGGCAGGAACGGCGCGAGCAGGCGGACGTCCTGGTAGTTGATGTAGTCGATTTTCTCCGCGCAGAACTTGCAGACCCGGCGGCGCCGGAAGAAGCCGCGGCGCGGCGCGTCGCCGCCCTTGCCGTCCTTTTTGTCCTTGTCGCGGCCGCGGCCGCCTCCGCTACGTTCTTCCCTCATCGCTGCCCCTCCGAGAGATCCATGTCGTCCTGGTTATCGCCATCGCCGCGCCCCTCGCCGGGCTGCCGTTCCGGCGGCAGGCCGCGCGCCGTCCGGCGCCGCGCGACGAACGCCTTGCGGGCGTCGGTGGTCCGCTGCGCCACCTGCAGCTCCTCGTCGACGCGGACGATCAGCTGGCGGATGACCGCGTCCATGACGCGCAGGCGGCGGCCGATTTCCTTCATCAGCTCACCCGAGCCGGTGATGGTCTCGACCACGTAGGTGCCTTCGCGATGGCGGCCGATGTCGTAGGCCATCCGCTTGCGGCCCCAGTTCTCGGTCTTGTCGAGCGTCCCGTTGTAGCGCTGGATGATCTGCTCGATCTGGGTATGCAGATCGGCGACCTCCTGCTCGGACGCTTCAGGTGTGACGATGTAGACGAGCTCGTACTGTCGTGCGGTACTCATGTGTCTCCTTATGGACTAAACGGTCCGCCGTCGCGCGTTGCGCTAGGACGGACAAGGAGAAGAAAGGTGTTCTAGTCCCCGTCTTCTTTCCTGTTGAACCGGTTCATCACCGCGCCGATGTCCTCGGCGACGAACAGTTCCGCGGCATCCGCCGCGCGGCCGACCGCGTCGATGACCCCGGCCCGCTCCTGCGGGTCGAAGGTCGCGAGCACGTGATCCGCGAGATTGCGCCGGGCATCGCCGCGCCCGACGCCGACCCGCAGCCGTGCAAAGTCTTCCCGGCCGAGTGACCCGATGATCGACCGCAGGCCGTTGTGGCCGCCGGCCGATCCCGACGGCCGCACCCGCAGCCGGCCGAGCTCGAGGTTGACGTCGTCGACGATGACGAGGACGTCCGCGAGGTCGATCTTGTAGAACCGCAGCAACTCGCCGACCGCCTGGCCGCTGAGATTCATGAACGTCAGCGGCTTGACGACGAGCGCCGCGGCCGCCCGCCATCTCGCCTGCAGCGCCTCGGCCGGCGCCGATTCCCAGTCGAGGCGGTGCCGGCCCGCGATCAGGTCGACGACCTCGAAGCCGATGTTGTGGCGGGTGCCGGCGTACTCCCGCCCGGGGTTGCCCAGCCCGACGACGAGCCTCACCGCTACTTCTTCTTCTCGGTCTTCTCGTCCTCGTCCTTGTCGGTCTTGCCCTTCTTGATGACCTCGGGCTCGGCACCGGCAACCGGGGCCGCCGCCGCGTCAACCACCGCCGGCGCCTCTTCGGCGCGCGGCGCCACGACATGGACGAGCATCATGTCGGGATCGCTCGTCGCCTTCCACTTGACGGCGGTGCCGGCGTCGTCGCTGCCCATCACGTCGCGGACGCGGACGCCCTGGCCGAGCATCAGCTCGGTGACGTCGACGGTGATGTTCTCCGGGATGTCGCCGGGCAGGACCTCGATTTCGATCTCGCGGTGGACGAAGTCGACGACGCCGCCCTGCTGCTTCACGCCCTTGGCTTCGCCCTTGAGGAGCACCGGGACCGTAACGGTCAGCATCTTGTCCATCGCGACCTGGTAGAAGTCGGCGTGGAGCAGCCGGTGGGCGACCGGGTCGAGCTGGTATTCCTTGACCAGGACGCGCGAGTCGCTGCCGTCGAGCTGCAGCCCGATGAGCGTGTTGACTCCCGACTCCGAGTGCAGGATGCGCAGCAGCACCTTCGGATCGACGGCAATCTCGACCGCCTTGCCCTTGTCGGCGCCGTAGACGACGGCGGGAATCCTGCCGCTCGCGCGCAGCCGCCGCGCCTCGTTCTTGCCCCGCCCGTCGCGCTTTTCCGCCTGAAGTGTCGCGTCCATAAATCAGCTACCCGCTTCCCGCTGCCCGCTGGCCGCAGCGTTGAAAAAATCCGTTTTCGCTTTCGCTGCCCGCAGCGCTGAAATCCGCTCCCCGTTTCCGCCGCTGCCGCTTTCCTTCGTCCATTTCCGAGCAGGAAGCTGGGAGCTGGGAGCGGGAGGCGGTCTCACACAAACAGCGACGATACCGACGTTTCCTCGTGGATGCTGCGGATCGCCTGGCCGAGCAGCCGCGCCACCGACAGCACCTTGATCTTCGTACAGCCCGCCTTGGCGCCGCCGAGCGGGATGGTGTTGGTGATGATCACCTGGTCGATCGGCGCGGCCTCGAGCCGTTCGATCGCGGGACCCGACAGCACCCCGTGGACCGCGCACGCAATCACCCGCTCCGCGCCGCTCTTCTTCAGCGCCGTCGCCGCCTTGACGATGGTTCCGGCGGTGTCGATGATGTCGTCCTGGATGATGCAGGTCTGGCCGGCGACGTCGCCGACCACGTTCATCACTTCCGCCGTGCCGTCGTCGCTGCGCCGCTTGTCGATGATCGCCAGCTCGCCGCCGAGCCGCTTCGCGTAGGCGCGGGCGCGTTCGGCACCGCCGGCGTCGGGCGAGACGATCGTCAGGTTCGGGTGACCGAGCCGGGCGCAGTAATCGATGATTACCGGCGCGGCGAACAGGTGATCGACCGGAATGTCAAAGAACGCCTGGATCTGCGCCTTGTGCAGGTCCATCTTCAGCACCCGCGTCGCGCCGGCGGCGCTCAGCAGGTTGGCGACCAGCTTGGCCGAAATCGGCACGCGCGGCTTGTCCTTGCGATCCTGCCGGGCGTAGCCGTAATACGGAATCACCGCGGTGATGCGCGCCGCCGACGAGCGGCGAAACGCATCGATCATCACGCACAGCTCCATGATGTGGCGGTCGACATCCGCGCACGTCGGCTGGACGATGAAGACATCCGTGCCGCGGATGTTCTCGTCGATCTGGAACGAGCACTCGGTGTCCGGAAACCGCTGCAGCCGGGCGTGCCCCGGCGCGACTCCGAGAAACTCGGCGATCTCAAGCGCCAGCGCCGGATGCGCGCTGCCGGAGAACAGTTTCAGCTGGCCGCCATTCATACGCGCATCAATAATCCGCCGGCCCGAGCCACGAGCATCCAGTCACTGAGTGGTTGGGGCGGGAGGATTCGAACCTCCGAAATACGGGAGCCAAAGTCCCGCGCCTTACCGCTTGGCCACGCCCCATCGACGTTCGTGCCCGGCGGGGCCCTCCGAGTCGAGCCTGGGCACCGCCACTCGGCCCGGGCCACCCGCATGTCCGCAAAAGATGAAGTTTAGCGTGCTTGAGGCCGTTTGGCAATCGGCCGGGCGCGGCGCTCGTATTCGGCCCGGCTCAACGTCCTGGTCAGGAACGCCCGGGCGCCCCCTTTCGCCAGCGGCCGCAGGCTCCGCGCCGCGGCGGCGCGGCTGCGGAACAGGCCGAATACGGCCGAGCCGCTGCCCGACATTGCCGCCGCCAGGGCCCCGGCGTCCTTCAGGCAGGCCTTGAGCGTGGTGATTTCGGGATGGCGGCGGACGACTGGCGGCTCGAGGTCGTTGACCATCTGCGCCGCCCGGCTCGGCCACGGCACCGGCAGGATCTGCAGCTCGCGCGATTCCTTGAGGCCGGCGGTCCGGTCGTCGTCGTACCAGCCGTAGGCCTCGGCGGTCGAGACGCCAAAGGCCGGCCGGACGATCACCACCCAGTGGGGCGGCAGGTCGACGAGCGGGTAGATTTCCTCTCCCCGGCCGAGGCCGAGCGCGGTGCCGCCGGAAAGGAAGAAGGCGACGTCCGCGCCGATGCCCAAGCCGACCTCGCGCAGCAGCGTCGCGGGGACACCGCCCCACAGCCGGCCCAGCCCGACCAGCGCCGCAGCGGCGTCGGCGCTGCCGCCGCCAAGGCCGGCCTGGACCGGAATGCGCTTCTCGATGGTCACGGCCGCATCGCGCGGCTGGCCGTCGCGGCCGAGCGCGGTCCACAACGCCGCCGCCGCGCGCCAGACGAGATTGGAGTCGTCGAGCGGCACGCCGGGCGTACGGCAGCGGAGGGCGAACAGACCGGGGCGCTCGATGAAGGTCAGCGTGTCGTGCAGCTCGATCGTCTGGAAGACGGTGCGGAGTTCGTGATAACCGTCAGCGCGGACACCGAGGACCCGGAGGTCGAGGTTGACCTTCGCGTGCGCGCGGCCGACGAGGCGGCGGGCGGCGCTCATCGCGCCGGGGGCGCCTCGGAGGCCAGCGGACCGGCGCGGCGCAGCTCGTCGAGAGTGATCGGGACGGCATCCCGCGGCACCTCGACGGCAAACACGCCCGCCGCAAATGCGGGCCCGACCTCGATCTGGGTGAGACGCAGATCCAGGTCGACGAGCGCCGGATCGGTGGTCAGCTGGGCGGTCGCCGGGCGGCCGGTGTCGAAATCGGCGTAGGCGATGCGGAGGCCGGCGCGGGTCGCGCCCGCGATCCGCCAGCGGCCCGCCAGGCGGCGGAGGAACAGGGACGTGTCACCGGCGTCGACCCGGCCCCAGCTGTCGCCGAAGATCCGGCCGTCGGTCGGCGCCCCGGCCGGCAGGCCGCATCCGGCAACCAGCGTGCGGAGGTCGGCGGCGCCCAGCGCCACGCCCGCCAGCGCCTCGACAACGGCCGCCGGCGTGGCGCCGCGCAGCACGCGGCCATCGTGCGGCAGCAGCAGCGTCGAGTCGGGGCCGTCGGCGGCGAAGACGAAAAAGGGCCGGCCGCCGAAATTCACCCGCGGGAAGCCTTCCAGGCGCATCTCGTCCGGGGCTGCAAAACCGGCATCGATGCGAGCCGCCAGGCGGGTCCGGCCGGCGTGTCCGGCCAGGCGGATCGAGGCGCTCAGGCGCGTGGCGGCGGCGCAGTCGGCGATCGCCTCCTGGTATGCGGCGGCGAAATCAGGAAACGGCGAGCCGGGGCCCGACGGCAGGGCGATGCGCGGCGGCCGGCCGCAGCCGGCCGCGGCGGCGCACACCAGTAGCAGCGCCGCGCCGAGTCCACGGCCGCGCCTGCTCACGCGGTCAGCGCTCCGCCCGGGCGCGTGCGTCCCGCATCTTCTTCTGAACGGCGTCGCGATCGATGGCGTCGCCGTCGCCGGCGAGGGCCCGCTCCCACGCCGCGGCGGCATCGCCGTAGCGCTGCTGCTTGAACCGCAGGTCGCCGAGGTGATCCAGGATGACCGAATTCGCGGGCATGCTGGCGGCCGCATCCGTCAGCGGACGCTCGGCCAGATCGAGCCGTCCCTGCCGGAAATAAGCCCATCCCAGGCTGTCGAGGAACGACGGGTTGGCGGGCTCGACCTTCAGGGCGCGCTGGACGAGACCGACCGCCTCGTCGAGCCGCTCGCCGCGCTCCGCGAGCATGTAGCCGAGCGAGTTGAGGACGTTCGCATCGAGCGGGTCCGCCGCAAGGCGATCGCGCAGCGCGCGCTCGGCCTCGGCCGCGCGCCCGGCTTTTTCGAGCAGGCTGGCATATTCGATAACGAGGGACCCGTTGTCCGGCGCGCGCGTGATCAGATCGGCGAAGGCGGCGATTGCCTCCGGCCGGCGGCCGCGGTCCTCGAGCAGCTGGGCCTCGAGGTAGAAGGCGCGAGTGTCGTTCGGAAACGCGGCCTTCAGCTTCTGCGCCGTGGCGCTGGCGCCGTCGGCATCCCTCAGCAGGCGCTGCGACTGCGCCAGCATGTACAGCAAACCGGCGTCCGGGGCGGTCCTCCTGGCGATCGCGGCGCGCAGCAATTCGCGCGCCTCGGCCGGCTTGCCGGCGTTGATCAGCGACGCGGCCTGCCGCGGCCCGACATCCGCCCGCGCGTTGGCCGCCTGGGCGTGCGCGTAGGCGTCGGCGGCGTCCTGGAAGCGGTGCTGGCGCTCGTAGATTTCAGCCAGGCGGACGTGGCCGCGAAAATATTCCGGGTTCTCCTCGAGCGAGGCCTCGAGCGCGGCAATCGCCGCATCGGGCTGCTCCGCCCCTTCAAGGGCGGTCGCGAGCAGCAGCGCGGCCTCGGGATACCCCGGCTGGCCGTCGACGACGCGGCGCAGGCTGACGAGGGCCTTGTCGAAATTGCCGGACTGGAGATACAGGCGGCCGAGCATCAGTTCGAGGCTGAAGTCGACGCCGCTGTCGCGGCGGCTCTTCTCGAGCGCGGCCACCGCCTTCGCACGGTACTGGGACGGGTCGTCGCCCGGGCGCACCGCCTGGCGCTCCTCGCTGAGCGCGGCGTAGACCGCGCCGAGGACGCCGTTGGCTTCGATGTTGTCGGGGTCGTGCTGGAGCGCCGCCTCAGCGGTGTCGATGGCTTCCCGCGGGCGGTCCTGCCTCGCATAGAGGCCGGCCAGCTCGGCACGGAGCTCGGCCGACGCCGGTTCGAGCGCGATCGCTTTGCGAAGCGCCTCGATGGCTTCGTCGATCTTCTGGGTGCTTTCCAGGTGCCGGGCGAGCAGGAAGTAATAGCCCGCGGAGTCGGCCGCGGGAGCCGGCTTCTGCGCCGGAGCGGCGGCCGCGGGGGCCGCCAGCAGCCCGCCGACGATCAGAAGCGCGTGGACGGGAAAAGACCGCATCTTGCTGACTATAATGACGGGTGCGGTCCCCGGACGCAAACCTCCGGTGATATAGTCCGGTCGCCGCGCCGGGGACGACCGGATCCGCCAAGGAAGGGACCACTTCATGCCCGTCGACCAGGAGCTGCTCGAGATACTCGCGTGCCCGAATTGCAAGACCAAGGTAACGCTCGTCAAGGACGGCACGGCTCTGAAGTGCGCGACCTGCCGGCGGGTGTATCCGATCAAAGACGACATCCCCGTCATGCTGCTGGACGAGGCGGTGGTCGAGGACTGATTCGTCCGGCGGGGAGACCGGCCTCGCTGGGGCGCCCTTGAACATCCTCCTCATCCGGCTGCGGCTGATTGGTGACGTGGTGTTCACGACGCCGATGCTGCGGGCGCTGAAGCGCGCGTTCCCGGAATCGCGCCTCACGTACCTGGTCGAGCCGGCGGCCGCCGCGGTGGTCTCGGGCAACCCGCACATCGACGAGCTGCTGGTGGCGCCGCGGCCGGCGGGACTGCGGCGCCTGCTCGCCGATCTGCGGCTGGCGCGCCGCCTGCGGTCGGCGCGCTACGATCTCGTGATCGATCTGCACGGCGGACCGCGCAGCGCCTGGCTGGCGCTGGCCACCGGCGCGCCGCAGCGCATCGGCTATGTGATCCAGGGGCGCACGTGGATGTACACGCGCGCGGTGGCGCGGCCGCGGGCGCTGCGCCGGCGGCATTCCGTCGTCAACCAGTGGGATCTGCTGGCGGCGATCGACGGATGGCCGGGGACGCCGCCCGATCCGGACCGCGACCCGGTCGAGATGGCGGCCGACGCCGCCGCCGAGGCGCGGATCGCGGCGCGGCTGGCGAGCGCCGGCGTCAGCCCGGCCGACGAGCTGATCGTCGCGCACGTCAGCGCCGGCAACCCGTTCCGGCGCTGGCCGGAGCCGGCCTTCGTCGCGCTCGTCACCGGGCTCGCGCGCTCGTCGCCGGCGCGGCGCATCGTCCTCAGCTCGGGGCCGTCCGACCGGGCGGCGGCGGGGCGGATCGCGGCGGCGGCGCGGCTCGGCCTCGGCGCGGCGGGCGATCGCATCGTCGACTTCGGCGACTTCGACTTGGCGGAACTGCGGGCGCTGGTGGTCCGCAGCCGGCTGTTCGTCGGCGGCGACACCGGCCCGCTGCACATTGCAGCCACCACCGCGACCCCGATTGTGGGAATCTATGGACCAACCGAGCCGGCACGGTCGGCACCGTGGCGGGACCGGCGCTTTGCGACCGAAGCAGTGGAAATAGCCGGCCTGCCGTGCAGGCCGTGCGATCAGCGGATATGTGAGCCTGGCGATTTCCGATGTCTGACTACGTTGCGGCCGGAAGACGTCCTTTCGGCGGCGGAGCGCGCGATGACACCCCGCGCGTGAGGCCGGCCGTGCGCGCCGCCGACGACCCGCAGGGACTCGAGCGGGCGGCGTACTACGCCCTGCTGGCGTTTGCCGCGGCGCTGCCGTTCTCCATCTTCGTCGCCGAAACCTTGCTGACCGTCACCGGCCTGCTGTGGCTGTGGCTGGTCGTCCGGGCGCGGGAGACGATGGACGTGCCGCGCATGTTCTGGCCGCTGGCCGCGTATGCGGGCGCGACGGTCATTTCGGCGATTTTCTCGGTCGACCCGCGGGTCAGCCTGATCGACTGCAAGCAGCTGCTGCTGTTCTCGATTGTCCCGATTTCATACCGGCTGCTCTCGGGCCGGCGCGCCCTGACGATCATCGACGTCGTCATCACGACCGGGGCGATCAGCGCGGCGATCGGCCTGGTCCAGTTCGGCATCCTCAAGTCGGATCACCTCGGCCAGCGGCCCCAGGGATCGCTCGGGATGTACATGACGTACTCGGGCCAGCTGATGCTGATCGCCTGCACGGCCGCCGGGCGCATCCTGTTCCGCAACAGCGACCGGACGTGGGCGGCGCTGGTGATGCCGGCGCTGGTCGCGGCGCTGGCCGTGACCCTCAGCCGCAACGCCTGGGTCGGCGCCTGTGCGGGGATTGGCGTGCTCCTCCTGATCCGCGACTTCCGCCTGATCGGCCTGCTCCCGGTCGCCGCGGCGCTGTTCGTGGCGGTGGCCCCGGCCCCGCTCGCCGACCGCTTCTACTCCAGCTTTCATTTGAACAGCGTCGGTCGCGCCAGCTCGACGACCGAAGCGAGCCTGCAGTCGAATCGCGACCGGCTGGCGATGCTCCGGTCGGGGCTGCGCATCATCAAGGACGATCCGCTGACCGGGGTCGGGCCCGACATGGTGATCCAGGTCTACCCGCACTACCGCGACGCCGACGCCGTCAAGCAGCTCAATCCCCATCTGCACAACGTCCCGCTGCAGATCGCGGCCGAGCGGGGCCTGCCCGCCCTGGCGGTCTGGCTGTGGTTCATCGTCGTCCTGCTCGTCGACTTCGTGCGGATGCGGCGCACGACCGTGCTGCCATCAATCGCCATGGCGGCGCTCGCTTCGGTCGTGGCGATGGTCGCCGCCGGCATGTTCGAGTACAACTTCGGCGATTCCGAGTTCCTGATGCTGTTCCTCCTGCTGGTCTCGCTGCCCTACGCCGCCGATCGCCTGACCGAGGGCCGGGTGCCGGGCGGGCTCGACGCCGTCTCCAGCCCGCCGGCATGACGCCCCCGCCGGATCTCGTGTCGCGGCTCGCCGGACGTGTCGTGCTGATCGTCGGCGACCTCATGCTCGACCACTTCGTCATCGGCCGCGTCGAGCGCATCTCGCCCGAAGCGCCGGTCCCGGTGGTGCAGTTCGGCCGCGAGGAATACCGGCTGGGCGGCGCCGCCAACGTCGCGCACAACGTCATCGCCCTCGGCGGCCGGGTCGAAATGGTCGGCCTGACGGGCGAGGATCCCGACGCCGCACGGCTCCGCGACGCGCTTGCCCGGCTGGGCGTCGGCACGTCCGGGCTGGTGACGGACGCCGGCCGGCGGACGACGCGCAAGCTCCGGGTCGTGACCGAGCGGAACCAGCAGGTGGCGCGGGTCGACTACGAAGACGACCGCGAGGTCGATGGCGCGGTCGAGACGGCGGTCAGCGACGCGATCGACCGGCTCGCCGGCCGCGCCGACGCGATCCTGGTGTCGGATTACCTCAAGGGAGTGGTCTCGCGCGGCGTCGCCGCGGCTGCGGTGGCGGCCGCCGGACGGCGGGGGATCCCGGTACTCGTCGATCCCAAGGTCCCGCACGTCGGCTACTACCGCGGTGCGTCACTCGTCACGCCCAACCACCACGAAGCGGAAGCCGTCACGCACCTGCGGATCCGGACGAGCGAGGAGGCGTTCGCCGCGGCGCGGCGCTTCCGCGAGCTGGCTGGATGCGAGGCGGTGCTGCTGACCCGCGGCGAGCACGGCATGACGCTCCACACCGGCAGCGGCGACGACGAGCTCGCCGCCGAAGCGCGCGAAGTATCGGACGTCACCGGCGCCGGCGACACGGTGATTGCGACGATGACGCTGGCGCTGGCCGCCGGCGCGCCGCTCGTCGACGCCGCCCGGCTCGCCAACCGTGCCGCCGGACTGGTCGTCGGCAAGTTCGGCCCGGCGACGGTCACACCGGACGAGCTCCGCTAGACAGCTCGGGCGATTCACCGCTCATATCGGCCTGACGGCGGGTCGCCGCCGACGGCCGCTAAAAACACCGATTCGTGATCAGCAGGACCTCGGGCAGCGGCTCGCGGGCGAGGACCGCCTTGAGCTTCACGTTGACGGTCGACTGGCGTCCGAGCACGCAGGTGTCGACGCCGATCTCGGGCCGCAGCGCCGCGTAGTCGTTGGCATTCAGCACCGCGAACACACGGTGGTCCTGGCGCAGCGTCCGGAGGAAGGCGGCGCGGTCGAACATGACGTCGATGTGCCGGCGCAGGTAGAACACCATGCTCGGCAGCGCGACGTTGTAGTGCGCGACGACGTCGCCGGGGGCGAGCCGCTGCTCGATGATCGCGCTCAGCTGCGGCACCGGCTTGTAGCGCTCGAAGCTCGGCAGCACCCGCACCACGAAGACCCAGTTGAGCGTGACGAGCGCCGCGAGGATCGTCAGCAGCGCCGCGCGCGGCTTCCTGATCACCGCCAGCCACACCGCGGTCAGGCCGCCGACCGCCGCCGCCAGGCCGACCAGCCGGGCGCCGGCGACGGCGTAGACCGTCCCGGCGGCCTGGAAGATATAAATCGTCCCGAGCCCCGCGACCGCGAGCAGCAGGCCGATGACCGCGGCGGTCAGGCGAAGCGTGCCGGGGCGCGCCGGCGTGCCATCGGCGCGCGACCGCGTGATGAGCAGCGCCGCCAGCGCCGCTACCGCCGGCACGATCGGAAAGATGTAAAGGTCCTGCTTCGCCGCGGAGAACGAGAAGAACGCGACGACGACGACGATCCAGAGCCACAGCAGCGTCCGGACGCGCACCGCGCGCAGCGCGTCGGCCGAGTGGACGCCCGGAGGAGCGAGCCGCCGCCGGTCCGACAGCCACAGCGCCGCGGCGCCGAACAGCCCGAGCGACCACGGGAACGAGTCGCTGAACACCACCGGGATATAGAAGAACAGCCCGCGGCGGGTTTCGACGCCGACCCCCTCGGTGTAGCGGGCGACGTTCTCCCCGACGAAGAACGACGTGATGTAGGTCCAGCCGTAGCGGTCGTAGAGGGCCGCGTACCATGGCACGACGATCGCCAGGACGACGATCACGCCGGCCGGAATCATCATCTCGCGAACCCGGCGCAGCTCGCCGTGGACGACCAGATAGACGCCGAAGACCAGCCCGGGCAGCGCCGCCGCGACCGGCCCTTTGGTCAGCACGCCGAGGCCGACGGTCACGTACATCAGCAGCATGAACAGCCGCCGTCGCGCCGGATAGCGTTCGGCCAGCGCGAAGAACAGCAGCGTGCCGGCCATGAACACCGAGATGTAGATATCGATGAAAATCCGCCGCCCGAACATCAGCAGCCGCGGATCGACCGCCAGTCCGGCCGCCGCCCACAGCCCCGCCTGGACGGCCGGCCCGGGCCCGGCCGCCTCTCCCCCGGGGGGCTCGGCGGCGATCCGCGCGAGCATGAACGCGGTGAGCATCAGAATCACCGCGCCGAGCGCAATCGGAATCCGCTGGACGCCTGGCGACACGCCGAACAGTTTGTAGAAGCCGGCGACGATCCAGTAGCTGAGCACCGGCTTGTTGAAGCGCGGCAGGTAGTTGAAGGTGGGACCGATGAAATCGCCGCGCTCCATCATCTCGCGCGGCGTCTCGGCATAGAAGGCTTCGTTGGCGTCCCAGATCGACGACCCATTGAGGTCGATGAAATAGGGGCAGACGGCCGCGGCGAGCAGGACGACGAGCACGAGGCGGCGGGGTGACAGCGCCGTCACGAGCACGACCGGAGCGCGTGGAGGCCAGCCATCAGTGGCGGAAGTGGCGGCGGCCGGTGAAGACCATGGCGAGTCCGTGTTCGTCGGCGGCGGCAATCACATCGGCATCGCGGACCGAGCCGCCCGGCTGGACGACGGCGGTCGCGCCCGCCGCCGCGACCGCGTCGAGGCCGTCGCGGAACGGGAAGAAGGCGTCGGAGGCGGCGACGCTCGAGGCCAGCGACCCGGCCGCCTTCATGACCGCGACCTTGACGGCGTCCACCCGGCTCATCTGCCCGGCGCCGATCGCCAGCGTGCGGTCCGGGGCCGTGAAGATGACCGCGTTCGACTTGACGTGCGCGCAGACCCGCCACGCGAAGCGCAGCGCCACCCATTCATCGGCGGTCGGCTGACGCCGGCTGACCACCTGCGGCATGTCCCCCGCCGGCCAGGGCTCGCGCGCCTCGCCGACCCGGTCGGACTCCTGCATCAGCACCCCGCCCAGAAATGACCGCATCTCCTGGGTCGCCGCTTCGCCGGACTGTCCGGGGGCGCCGGCGAAATCCGCCGTGACGACCCGCAGATTCTTCTTTCCCGCCAGGATGACGGCCGCCTCCTCATCGAACGACGGCGCGATGACGGCCTCGATGAAGGTCGCGGTCAGCGCCGTCGCGGTCGCGGCGTCAATCGGCCGGTTGAGTCCGACGATGCCGCCGAACGCCGACAGCGGATCGGCTTCGCGCGCCCGGACGTACGCCTCGGCGATGGTATCGCCGGTCGCCACGCCGCACGGGTTGGTGTGCTTGATGACCGCCGCCCCGGCTTCAGGAAATTCCAGCACGATGCGCATCGCCGCGTCCAGATCGAGCAGGTTCGTGTACGACAGATCCTTGCCCTGATGGACCTCCCACGGCGGCCGCGAGCCGGCGGGCGGCAGCGCCCAGGCGGCGCGCTGGTGCGGGTTCTCGCCGTATCGGAGGTCCCGGGGCTTGGCGGCGTGGGCGGGGGCCGGCGCCGGAGCGGCGGTCCGCGCCATCCCCCGCGGGGTGGCCGCGGCATGCGCCATCGTCATCGCGATCATCCCGTCGTACTGGCCGGTATGGAGAAATGCCTTTCTCATCAGGCCGAAGCGGAACTCGAGCGACGGCCCCCCTTCGCGGGCGAGCTCGTCGAGCACCCGCACGTAATCCTGCGGGTGGGTGACGACCAGGACATCCCGGAAGTTCTTCGCCGCGGCCCGGAGCAGGCTCGGGCCGCCGATGTCGATCTCCTCGACCAGCCCGTCGAAGGTCGTGTCGGGGTCGTCGGCCGCCTGGCCGAACGGATAGAGATTGACGACCACGATATCGATGGGCTGGATGCCGTGAGCCTGGAGCCCGGCGAGGTCGTCGGCACGGTCGCGGCGGGCAAGGATCCCGGCGAAGATGGCGGGGTGGAGGGTCTTGACCCGGCCGTCCATCATTTCGGGAAAACCGGTCACGTCGGAGACATTGACGACCGGCAGCCCGGCGGCCGCGATCGCCCGCGCCGTCCCCCCGGTGGAGATAAGATCGACTCCCCGCCGGTGCAGGCCGCCGGCCAGGGCGGCCAGGCCGGTCTTGTCGGAAACACTCAGAATCGCACGCATATCTTTCGATTTTCTTGACAGGCCCGAGCGGGGGCCGTTACTATGGCGCCGGCGCCGGGGAATCCGGAGTCGAAAGCCGAGGCCGCGGACTCGCGGTCTTTTTTTATGCCTGAACCTCTCCGTCCTGCGGGCGAAGGGTCACCGGGCTAGGGTCACGTCGGCGCGCCGGCGCCGCGACATTGCAAGGCAGGAAAAGTACGATGCGCATCACAGGCAAGGTCAAGTGGTTCAACAACGCCAAGGGTTACGGATTCATCGAACGCGAAGGCGGCAGCGATGTGTTCGTCCACTTCTCGGCGGTCCAGGGCAACGGGTTCCGGACACTCGAAGAAGGTCAAGCCGTCGAGTTCGAGATTGTTGACGGCCCCAAGGGCCCGCAGGCCGGTAACGTCACCAAGCCCAGCTAAGACCCGAACGGGGCTGGGGGCACCGTGCTCCCGGCCCCGGCTCGTTCCTTCCCGCCCGTTCCGCACGTCCCGCACACCTCCCCCGCCGCTTCCGCCGGTCACTCCGTTTTCATCGCCCGCACGGTGAAGTTCACCTTGCCGTCCTTCATCGCGACCCGGAACGCGACCTCCGGGCTGCCTTTCTCGCGCAGCTTGGCGACCTGGTCCTTCACGAGCGCCGCGAACTTGTGGAACGGCACGGTATCTTCACCGGCCTGGCGGCGCGCGTCCATCAGCGAGTCGTAGAGGGTGTGGACCTTGTCCATCTCCCGCATCGGATCGCTGAAGGCGGTGACGCTCAACACCTTGTTCTCGGCCGCCTCGGCCTTCTTCGGCGGCGCTTCCCGCGGCGGCGGCTGGACGAACGGACCGGGCCGCCCTTCCTCGCGGGCCCGCTGCCCGCGGTCCCACAGGTCCGTGAACTTCGCGAACCGGGACTGCAGGGTCTGGAATCGGAACCGGTCGACGGCGGTGTCGATGTAGCCGCGGTCCCAGCGCTTGACGATCGCCTCGACCCGGCCACGGGTCTCGAGCGGCGGGCGCGGCGCCCGGCCCGAGAAGAACATGTTGTATTCCGCTTCGAGCCGCTTCAGCTCCGCCTCGAGCGTCTGCAGGTCGCGCTGGACTTCCGACTGCTCAGCCATGCGAAGCCACCAGCACTCGCCCTCAGGCGATCAGGAACCACACCAGCGGCAGCCACAACTCCCGGGCGTACGGCACCGGGCGGTCGTCGATCAGCACTTCCGAGGCATCGAATTTGCCGACGATGTCGAAGAGGTCGCGGAGCTGGACCGCCTCGTGCGGATAGAACCGCGCGCGGTGCCTCAGCGCGGCGCCGCTGCCGAGCGCGCGGTAGTCCGACGAACGCTGCGCCATCTCCACCGCACGCGGGTACTCCAAGCCTTCGAACGGCGAGAACTCGACGGAAATGGAGAACGGCAGCCGCGGCCGTCCGAACAGCGCTTCGCCAAGTTCGGGGCTGAGCGCCGCGAGCTCTTGATCGGTCGGCTGTTCCGGCAGGTCCACGTAAGGCCAGAACCGCTCGACCGGCCGGTACTCCGGCACCGGCGCGGCGGACGACGGCGTCCCGGACACGTCCGGATTCGCACCGCGCTCGGGAGAATCGACAGGTTTCATCAGGAAACCGCGATAATATCCTGAAAACTCACACTGGAACAAGGTGCGGTCCATCCCCTCCATCGAACAGCTTCGCCAGCGCCCCGCTCTGGCGCGGCTGGAAGCAGAATTCGGCCGCGCCGCCGTCGTCGACGCGATTCGCGCCGAGGCGGCGGAAGTCCGCGGCGGCGCCGACGGGCAGTTGACGGGCGGCGGCGTCGCGGAGGCGATCGAAGCGGGGGTCGCGGTCCGGCTGGCGCGCGAGGCGTTGCCGTCGCTGCGGAGCGTCATCAACGCCACCGGCGTAATCCTGCACACCAATCTGGGCCGCGCCCCGCTCGGCGCCCGGATCGCCGGTCAGGTCGCGGCGCTGGCGGCCGGCTACACCAATCTGGAATACGACCTGACCAGCGGATCGCGGGGGCGGCGCGACGTGCACGCCGAACGGCTGCTGTGCCGCCTGACCGGTGCCGCCGCCGCGGCGGTCGTGAACAACAACGCCGCCGCCACCCTGCTGGTCCTGACGGCGCTGGCGGCTGGCCGCGAGGTGATCATCTCCCGGGGTGAGCTGGTCGAGATTGGCGGCGGCTTCCGGGTTCCGGACGTCCTCGTCCAGTCGGGGGCGGTCCTGCGCGAAGTCGGGACCACCAACCGGACCCGCGCGGCAGATTACGCCGCCGCGATCAGCGACCGCACCGCGCTCATCCTTCGCGTCCATCCCTCGAACTTCCGCGTCGAAGGATTCACCGCCCGGCCGCGGCTGGAGGAGCTCGTCGAGCTGGGACGGCGCTTCAGCGTGCCGGTGGCCGATGACCTCGGCTCCGGCTATCTGCCCGGTCCGGGGCTCGCCGTCCCGGCGGCGCTCGCCGACGAACCGCAGGTCGCCGCCAGCCTCGGCGCCGGCGCGGATGTCGTGATGTTCAGCGGCGACAAGCTGCTCGGCGGGCCGCAGGCGGGCATCATCGCCGGTTCCTCGGCGGTGATTTCGCGGGTGCGGAGCCACCCGCTGATGCGCGCCCTCCGCGTCGACAAGCTCACCTATGCGGCGCTCGAGGCGACGCTGGCCGAAATCGATGCCGGCCGGGCGGCGCAGACGATTCCGGTAGCGCGGATGCTGACCCTGGACGCCGCAGCCATCGGCGCGCGCGCCGCCGCGCTTGCCGCCGGGCTCCAGCGCGGTGCCTTGTCGGTGTCGGTCGTCGATGGGCATTCAACGATCGGCGGCGGCAGTGCCCCCGGATCGGCGCTCGCGACCCGGCTCGTCGCCGTCACGCATGCGTCGCTGAGCGCTTCACGGCTCGAAGCGCATCTCCGCAGCCGCGACCTGCCGATCATCGCGCGGATCGAGCACGGCCAGTTGCTGCTCGACCTCCGCACCGTCGACCCCGGCGACGACGCCGTGCTGGCGGCCGCTTTCGACGGCCTGCCGGATCACTGAACGGCGCGCGGGGCTACTGGGGGATGACGACGACGGCGAAGCTTCGGGTCGTGCCGACCGGCGACACCGTCTGTCCGGTCAGGACGCCGAGCGTCGCGCGATAGCGTCCGGGCGCGGCCAGCGGCGGCGCGCCGGCACGGCCGGCGCCGGCG
>JANMWI010000110.1:0-12646 GCA_031393955.1 Acidobacteriota bacterium | reverse complement strand
TGCCGTCGGCGGCGTGCTGGAGCCGCTTCTGCAGCCCGGTATTGCCCTTGAGCGAGAGGCTCAGCACGTAGTTGACGCCGAACGAAAACCCGTTCCGGAAGCGGCGGTTCAGCGCCGTCTGGATCGAGTGGTAGGTGTCATAGAACTCGGTCGTGTTCTGGTTGATGTTGCTCAGGCCGCGGTACGGACGCAGCAGGTTCGTCGTGTAGGCGGTCGCGCCCGGCACGGCGCTCGGCGCTTTGGTCTGATCCTGGTACTGCGGCAGGTAGGCGGTGCCGAAGTCCACGGCATTGAGGTTGAGCGTCGTGCCTCCCTGCAGGTTGCCGAGGCGGTTGTAGCCGTGATTGCCGACGTACGAGACGTCGAGCGACGTAACCCACGGCAGCGCCATCTGGACGCCGGTCTGCCACTGCACCGAGGCCGGCACCTTGGCCTTGTACTGGAACGTCACCATCGCCGGCACCGGCTGGGTGCTGAGACCCGTGCCGAGTGTCTGCAGCATGCCGTTGCGCAGATCCTGCGAGGTCGCGATCGGCGGGTTGCCCGGGATCGAGAACACGGTGTTGCCATCCGGCCGGTCGTAGAAGAGCCCGCCGCCGGCGCGCAGCACGACGCGCTGCGTGCCGGTCAGGTCGTAGGCCGCGCCGAAGCGCGGGCCAACGACGAGTTTCGGCCAGGTGTAGCCGGTCTTGGCGATGCCGTCGCCGGCTCGGACGATGCCGTTCAGCGGATTGCCCGACCCGGGGATCGGCGTCGCGATCGCCGCCTGGGTATTGGAAGCGCCGGGCGCGGTCAGGATCTGACCGTTCCGCGGATCCATCGCGTTCAGGGTGTTGCCGCTGCAGGTCGTTGCGCCGTTGCTGCAGCCCGGCACGTACAGGACCGGCGCCGATGCCAGCTTCCACTGTTCAGGGAAGAAGTTCGACATCTGCTGGAACTGGTCATACTGCGGCTGCTGGTGGGTGAACCGGATGCCGTAGTCGAGCGTCAACCGGTTGGTCGCCTTCCAGTTGTCCTGAACGTAGGCCTCGGTGTTGTTGTAGAGCATGCTGCCCTCGATGAACTTCGAGGCCTGCAGGTACTGCGTGAACACGCCGGTCGCGGCATTGGCGTAGCCGAAGCCGGTGTCGAGGGCGTTGTTCGAGTTGTTGCCGAAGTCGACGAAGCCCTGGAACGTCAGGTTGGCGACGCCGCCGGCGCCGGTGTTCTGCGCCTTGAAGCTGTGGTTGTTATAGAAGCCGGTCTTCATCGTGTGCCGGCCGGCCACCTTGGTCAAGCTGACGGCCACGTCCTGCGTGCGGTTGATGTTCAGCCAGCCGGGATAGCGCTGGTTGGGCGGCGCCGCACCGATGCGCCCACCCCAGCCGAACACTGGCGGCAGATTGAGCTTGGTGCCGTCCCAGAACGCCGGCTTGATGCCCTGCATCGTCTGGAAGGCGTAGTAGCTCGGGTTGACGATGCCGGCATCCGGGTAGAGGAGCGGGAAGCCCGGCAGGCTCTGCAGGCGGTTGGCCGAGTCATTGACGAGGACGCCGCCTTCGTTGCCGCCGGTCAGCTCGTTGCGAATGAAGCCGTAGGTGCCCTCGAGGAACGTCGTCGGGCTGATCGTGTAGTTGGCCGTCACTCCGTAATTGGTGATGTACGGATAGGGGCTGAGAACGTCGGTGAAGCCGGGAATCAGGCCCGGCGAGACCCACGGCTTCTCGCGCTGCCCCGCGTATTTGCCGGTGACGCGCAACTTCGACGACAGCTGGTAGTCGACGCGGATAGCCGGCTGCTGAATCGTCCGCTTGACCTTGGGCGGATCGATCCGCAGGTTGTAGTTCGAGTTCGCCGCCTGGGTGAGATTCGGCTGCGGATACCGATTGAGCACCGCCAGACCGGTCGAGTAGAGGCTGCTGGCAGGAATCCGTCCCAGGACGCCGCCGTCGGCGAAGCAACCGGAGGTGTCGGCGGTCGTGCAGGGCGACGTCGACGCCGGGTTGTGAATCAGATTGTAGAGCGCGCCGTTGTTGTCGAGGGTTTGCGAGAAGTCGCCGACCCGCTCGAGCGCCGTCGGCACCCGCAGGCGGATCGGGTTGCCGCCATTGATCGGGTTGTTGCTCGGGCGGTACTCGTGGCTGTAGAAGAAGAACAGCTTGTTATTGCCGCCCGGCTTGCCCACCGGCCCGCCGATCGAATAGCCGAGCGTCTTCGACGTCGACTTCGGCTTCGGGTCGCCGTTCTTGGCGTTCACATAGGAATTCGTGTACCAGTCGGAATTGCCCTGGAGGTCGTAGGCCGAACCGTGGAAGCGGTTCGTGCCGCTCTTGGTGACGGCGGTGATCTGCAGGCCGCTCGACCGGCCGTACTCGGCCTGGTAGCCCTGGGTCAGGATCTTCACTTCGGCAATCGACTCGATGTTCAGCGCGATCATCTGGCCGTTGTTGCCGGTATCCATCGCCGAGATCCCGTCCATCATGATGTTGTTCTGGCCGACGCCGCCGATGCGGGTGCCGCCGGCCGACGCGCCGCCCTGGATGACGCCGGGGGTCAGCGAGGTCAGGCTGGTGAAGTTGCTGTGCTGAATCGGCAGGTTCTCGACCTGTTCGGTCGAGACCGCGAACGACCGCTCGCCGCTCTGCGCCTGGACGATGGCCGCTTCGGCTTTGACGTTGACCGTCTCGGCGGCGCCGCCGACTTCGAGCGTGAGGGGGGGCACCGCGACGCGGTCGCCGCCGCTGACCCTGACGCCGGTGCGGTTGACGGTCTTGAAGCCTTCCATGCTGACTTCGACCGTGTAGGTATCGGCGGTGACGTTGGCGATAACGAAGTCACCTTGCGCGTTGGTCACAACCGGCGCCGAGCGCGTCGCCCGCGCCTCGCTGACGAGCACTATCGTCGCACCGGGGACCACGCCGCCCTGCGAATCCTTGACCGTCCCGGCGACCGTGCCGGTGGTGATCTGCGCCGCGGCGGGCACGACGGCCACGCCGAGCATGAGGGTCACGAATACGATCGACCGCACTAACCACTTCGTCATCAACGGCACCTCGAAAACACAAGCTGTCCAGCTAAATCTGGTGGGAGAACAACGGATGGGATGCTACCTGCACGCCGTCCCTGCAGCAATGGCAAACTTCGCGTATTGCACTGAGAAACGCCACAACACCCAGATCGGTTTTCAAATGGCGAATTGGTCGCAAGCAGGGTGCAGCCTCATCTTCGGCGTTCTACAGAGCGAAACGCGCTACGGCTCGCGGCGGTAGGCGGCGGCCAGCAAAGAGATCGGATGGAGGACTGGAGCGTCGCTGGCGGCCGCCTGGAGGCCGCGGGCGATCTGGAGCTGGCAGCCCGGATTGGCGGTCGCGACGACGGTTGCGCCGGTATCGCGAAGGTGCCGCACCTTGCGCGCCAGCAGCAGGTCCGCCTCGGCCGGCTGGGTGATGGCATAGACCCCGGCGGCGCCGCAGCACCAGCTCGACTCGGCGAGCGGCACCAGGCTGACCCCGGGGACGGCCGCGAGCAGCGCGCGCGGCTCGCGCGCGATCTTCTGGCCGTGCACCAGGTGGCAGGAGTCGTGGTACGCGACCGTCACCGGCGTGTCAAAAGGGGCCGCCGCCGGCGGCCGCCAGCCGATGCGATCGAGCCACTCGTGGATGTCGCGCAGCTTTGCGTCCCAGGCGCGGGCACGCTCGCGATAGACCGGATCCTCCGCCAGCAGCGCGCCGTAGCGCCGCAGGTGGGAGCCGCAGCCGCCGGCATTGCTGATGATCGCGTCGTAGTCGTCTGGCGGCAGCAGGTCGATCAGCCGCCGCGCCAGCGTCCGCGCGCCGTCGCGATCGCCGTTGTGCGCGTGCAGCGACCCGCAGCACGGCTGCAGCGCCGGCGTCTGGACGATGCATCCGTTGGCGAGGAGGACGTCGGCGGTATCGCGGTTGACGGCGGCAAACACCAGGTCCTGCACGCAGCCGGTGAGCAGCGCCACCCGGTAGCGCGCCTCACCCGCCGGGCGCTCGACCGGGGCGATCAGCTCGTTCGAGAACGCATCGCCGACCCGCGGCGCCTGGGGTTCGAGCCGGCCGAGCGCCGCCGGCAGCAGCCGCAGTAGCCCGCTCCGGCGGACGATCGCCTCGACGCCGCTCCGCTGGTAGACGCGCAGCAGCCGGCCGGCCGCCCTGAGCGCACGCGGCCGCATGAACAGGAAGCCGAGCGTCAGCCCCCGCCACAGCCGCCTCGCCCCGCCGGGCTGGGCGCCGGCCCGCTCGATGTCACTCCGCGCCGTCTCGAACAGCTCGGCGTAGTTCACCCCGGCCGGGCACGCGGTCTGGCACGCCAGGCAGCCGAGGCAGTAGCTCATCTCGTCGCCGAACTCGCGCGTCACCGCCAGCTCGCCGTCGGCAATCGCCCGCATCAGGGCAATCCGGCCGCGCGGACTGTTGCGCTCGCGCTTGGTGGTGTCGTAGGTCGGGCAGGTCGGCAGGCACATCCCGCAGTGCATGCACTGCTGCAGGACGGTGTAGTCGATGGAGGCGAGGGTGCCGGCCACTCAGTCGAAGATCTTACCCGGGTTGAGCAGCCCGGCCGGGTCGAGCGCGCGCTTGACCAACTGCATGACGTCGTAGCTCGCCTCGCCCATCTGCTGGCGCAGCCACGCCTTCTTCGCCAGCCCGACGCCGTGCTCGCCGGTGATGGTGCCGTGCAGCGCCAGCGTCTTGCGGGCGATCAGGTCGAGCGCGTGATGGACCTTCGCCATCTCGGCCGCGTCGCGCTCGTCGGTCAGGAACGTCGGGTGCAGGTTGCCGTCCCCCATGTGGCCGAAGGTGCCGACCTGCAGGTCCGCGGCACGCGCGGTCTCGGCAATGAACGCCACCATCTCCGCCAGCGCGCTCCGCGGCACGGTGAAATCCTCGAGGATCGTCGTCGGGCGGCGGCGCGCCAGTGCCGAGAAAGCGTTGCGCCGCGCCGCGGCGAGCGCCAGCGCTTCCTCCTGGTTGCGCGCGGCGCGGACCTCGCGCGCGCCGTGGGTGCGGGCGATCGCCATCATCCGCTCCGCCTCGTCTGCGACCGCCGCCGGATGGCCGTCGGTTTCCATCAGCAGGACCGCGGCGCAGTCGGTCGGCAGGCCGACGTGGGCGAACTCCTCGACGCACTCGGTCGTCATCCGATCGAGGAACTCGAGCGTGCAGGGGATGATCTGCGCCGCGATGATCGCCGACACGGTTTCGGCGGCGTCCTCGATCCGGTCGTAGAGCGCCAGCAGCGTCTGCCGCGCCGGCGGCCGCGGGACGAGCTTGAGCAGCACTTCAGTGATGATGCCGAGCGTCCCCTCCGAGCCGATGAACAGATCCTTCATCGAGTAGCCGGCGACATCCTTGACGCAGGCGCTGCCGAAGCGCGCCACCCGGCCGTCCGGCATGACCACTTCGAGCGCCATGACGTAGTCGCGGGTGACGCCGTACTTCAGGCCGCGCAGCCCGCCGGAGTTCTCCGCGACGTTGCCGCCGATCGTGCTGACCCGCATCGATCCGGGATCGGGCGGATAGAACAATCCGTGCCGCGCCGCCGCCTCGTCTACGGCCAGCGTCACGACGCCCGGCTGGGCGCGCAGCGTCAGGTTGCGCGGGTCGAGCTCGAGGATCGCGTCCATCTGCGTCAGGCACAAGACCAGGCTGCCGGCGCCGGGGACGCTGCCGCCGCTCAGGCCGGTGCCGGCGCCGCGGGTGACGATCGGCAGCGACCGGACCGCCGCGAACTGCACGCAGCGCGCGACCTCATCGGTCGAGCGCGGGAAGACGACCGCGCCCGGCGGCTGGCGCAGCGCCGCCGTGCCGTCGAAGCCGTACGGAATGATGTCCTCGGGGCGCGTCAGGACAGCCTGCTCCCCGAGGATGCCAACCAAGCCTTCGGTAATCGCCGCCGGCAGGGACATGAGGGGATTGTAATCTGTTCAAACAGTTTCCCGCTTCCCGCTTCCCGCTACCCGCTACCCGCTACCATTGCCAGTCCGAGCTCTGAGCGGGAAGCAGGAAGCAGGGAGCAGGCAGCGGCAGCCGGCAGCTCGCTACCGGCAACTGGTATCCTCCGTGACGGAGCCGACGCTGACCCCCTCACGTATTTGCCTGACGCTCGCGGCGGCCGTCCTGTTGACCGGTGCGGCGGACCGCCGGCCACGTGCCCAGGCGACGCCCTCCGGCACTGACTCGATCGACGCCCGGCTCGCCGGGGTCCAGGCCGCGCTCTCGTCGCCGTCTGCCAACCAGGAAGAGTCCATCCGCGAGCTCAAGGCGATCCTCGCCGTCGATCCGCGCCGCGGCGAGGCGCACATGCTGCTCGGCATGGCCTACCGGATGCAATCGGCGGAGATGTCCAGCGAGGCCCGCGCCGAGCTCGTCCAGGCGCTTGAACTGGATCCCGACCTCGTCCCGGCGCGTTTCATCCTCGCGCAGCTCTATCTGGATCTCGGCCGTCCGGGCGGCGCCCGCGACACGCTGTCGGCGGGACTCGCCCAGCACCCCGGGCAGCCGCAGCTGTCGACGTTGCTGGCCGAGGCCGAGCGGCAGCTGGGCAACCCGCAGCGCGCGCTGGAACTGACCGGACAGGCGCTCCAGGGGGACGCGTCGCTGCTGCAGGCGCGCTACTACCGCGCCCTCGCGCTCCTCGACCTCGAGCAGCGCGACGCGGCGATTCTGGAACTGGAACAGGTCGCGGCCGCCGGCGGCAATCCACCCGACACCAACAGCGCGCTTGGCGCCGCCTACCTCGAGGCCGGGCGGCTCGACGCCGCCATCGCGGCCCTCGGCGCGGCGCTCGCCGCCGACCCGGCCCGTGCCGACGCCCGCATCACCCTTGCCCGGGCCTACCGCCTTCGCCACCAGCCCGAACGGGCGCGCGCCGAGCTGGCGCGCGCCAGAGCGGCAAAACCGGCGGCGGCGGTGGCGCAGGACCCGCTCGAGCCCCTGCTCTACATGGAGCTGGGCCTGCTCGACCTCGAGCAGAACCGGCTGACTGCCGCCGCGGCGTCGTTCCGGAAGGTCCTCGACATCGACCCCGCGAACGAAATCGCGGCGCGGCACCTCGCCGACGTCGAACAGCGGCTGGTTCGCCAACGCCGCCCCGCGGCCCCAGGAAAGCGCCGGTGACGCCGCTCCGCCACGCACTTCCCGTCCTGCTCGCGCTCGTCCCGGCGCTGGCCCCGTCGCACGCCAGTCAGACGGCCCAGCCCCCCTCGGTGATCCAGTTCACCGACGTAACGACCGCCGCCCACATCGACTTCATCCATCAGTCCGGCGCCTCGCCGGACAAGCTGATGGTCGAAACGTTCGGGTCGGGCGTCGCCTGGCTCGATTACGACAACGACGGCTACCAGGACCTCTACTTCGTCAACGGCGCGCCCGGTGCCGCGAACGCTCTCTATCGCAACAACGGCAACGGCACCTTCACCGACGTCACCGCCCGTGCCGGCGTCGCCGCCGCCGGCGGCCGGGCCTACAAGACCGGTGTCGCGGTCGGCGACACCGACGGCGACGGCTATCCGGACCTCTACGTCACCGCCTTCGGCCCGAACATCCTGTTCCACAACAATCGCGACGGCACCTTCACCGACGTGACGGCAGCCGCCGCGGTCGCCGGCGGCGCCGCCGAATGGAGCACCAGCAGCGGCTTCGTCGACTTCGACCGCGACGGCGACCTCGACCTCTACGTCGTCAACTACCTCGACTACCACCTCGACGACAGCCCGTACTGCGGTCAGCGCAAGGCCGGCTACCGCATGTACTGCAATCCGACGCTGTTCGACGGCGCCGCCGACCGTCTGTTCCGCAACAACGGCGACGGCACCTTCACCGATGTCTCCCGTGCCGCCGGGATCGCCAATCCCGCCGGCAAGGGGCTCGGGCTCGCCTTCTGCGACATCGATCGCGACGGCGACACCGACATCTACGTCGCCAACGATCTGGTCCGCAATTTCCTCTACCGCAACAATGGCGACGGCACCTTCACCGATATCGCCTACGGCGCCGGCGTCGGCTTCGACAGCAACGGCAAGCCGCAGGCCGGCATGGGCGTCGATTGCGCCGACGTCGACGGCAACGGCTACCCCGACATCTTCGTCACGAATTTTTCGGAGGAGCTGAACGCGCTTTACATGAACCGGGGGGACGGCACCTTCGACGACCGTTCGTCGATGGCGGGACTCGCCTCGGGCTACCTGCCGCTCGGCTTCGGTACCAGGCTATTCGACGCCGACAACGACGGCGACCTCGATCTCTACGTCACCAACGGCCACGTCATCGACAACATCCAGCTCTATCGGCCGGCGTTTTCCTACGCCCAGCCCGATCTGATCTACGAGAACAGCGGCGGCCTGTTCCGCGACATCACGGCGCGCGCCGGCGCGGCGCTGAAGCTGCCTCGCGTCGGCCGCGGGCTGGCGGTCGCCGACTTCGACAACGACGGCGACCTCGACGTGGTCATTGCGACGCTGGGGGGGCGGCCGGTGCTGCTGCGGAATGACAGCGCGGCGGGATCCAACTGGCTGACGATCGCGGCGCACGGGCGCGGCCTGAACAGCGCCGGCGTCGGCGCGACCGTCCGGCTGCGCACGGCGGCAGGCGTACAGGTCCGGGAGATCACCAGTGTCGCCAGTTACCTGAGCGCCAGCGACATCCGCCTGCACTTCGGCCTCGGCGCGGCCCGGTCGGCCGCGGCGATCGAGATCACCTGGCCGCGCGGCGCAACCCAGCGTCTCACCGACGTCGCCGCCAATCAGATCCTCGTCGTCCGGGAGCCGTGACGCCAGGCCGGCGCACCGCGCTCAGGACGCGGACTCGGCGACGACGGTCTGGCGCTGCTCGCCGAGTCCCTCCACGCCGAGCCGCATCACGTTGCCGGCGCGGAGGTAGACCGGCGGCTTCTGGCCGAGGCCGACGCCGGGGGGTGTCCCGGTCGAGATGATGTCGCCCGGCTGGAGGCTCATGAAGCGGCTCAGATAGCTGACGAGATACGGCACCCCGAACACCATCGTCCGGGTCGAGCCGCTCTGGTAGCGGTGGCCGTCGACTTCGAGCCACAGATCGAGCGCGCCGCAGTCCTCGACCTCATCGCGCGTCACCAGCCACGGCCCGATCGGTCCGAACGTATCGGCGCTCTTGCCCTTGACCCACTGCCCCGTGCCCTCGAGCTGGAACGCCCGCTCCGACAGGTCGTTGACGACGCAGTAGCCGGCGACATACGACAGCGCGTCGGCCTCGTCCACATACTTCGCGGGACGGCCGATGACGACACCGAGCTCCACTTCCCAGTCGCTCTTCTGCGACCCGCGCGGCAGGACGACGTTGTCGTTCGGCCCGGTGATCGCCGAGGTCGCCTTCATGAAGACGATCGGCTCCCTGGGCACCGGCATGCCGGACTCGGCGGCGTGGTCGGAGTAGTTCAATCCGATGCAGATGAACTTGCCGACGCGGCCGACGCACGGGCCGAGCCGCGGCGTGCCCGCGACGCGCGGCAGCGCCGCCGCATCGAGCCGCCGCAGCCGGTCGAGCGTTTCGGGCAGCAGCGCCTCGCCGCCGATATCGGAAAGGACCGCCGAGAGGTCGCGGATGACGCCGGCGTTGTCGAGGAGGCCGGGCTTTTCCTGGCCGGGGGGTCCGTAGCGAAGCAGTTTCATGACAAAAGACCGTTCAATGGGATTCGCGTGGGACAGCGTGCCCGCGGCAGCCGACGAGGAAGTCGAAGTCGGCGCCGCGGTCCGCCTGTTGCACGTGGTCGATGTAGAGCCTGGCGTAGCCGCCGGGCGGCAGCGCCGGCTCGGGCGTCTTCCAGGCGCGCCGCCGCGCGGCGAGCTCGTCGTCGCTGACGTCGAGATGCAGCCGCCGCGCCTCGACGTCGAGCTCGATCATGTCGCCATCCTTGACGAGCGCCAGCGTCCCGCCGGCGGCCGCTTCCGGCGAGACATGCAGGATCGCAGTGCCGTAAGCGGTGCCGCTCATCCGGGCGTCGGAGATCCGCACCATGTCGGTGACGCCGGTCTGCAGCACCTTCGGCGGCAGCCCCATGTTGCCGACCTCGGCCATCCCCGGGTAGCCCTTCGGCCCGCAGCCCTTCAAGACGAGGACGCAGTCGGCGTCGACATCGAGTTCGGGATCGCCGATGCGGGCCTTGTAGTGTTCGATGCTCTCGAAGACGACGGCGCGGCCGCGATGGCGCATCAGCCGCGGCGACGCCGCCGACGGCTTCAGGACGGCGCCGGACGGCGCCAGGTTGCCGCGCAGCACCGCGATGCCGCCGTGCGCGGCGAGCGGCGTCTCAATCGGCCGGATCACCTCGGCGTTCCAGTTGGCGGCGTCGGCGCTGTTCTCCCAGATCGATCGGCCGTTGACGGTGATCGCGTCTTTGTGCAGCAACCCGTGCTCGCCGAGCGTCCGCAGTACCGCCGGCAGGCCGCCGGCGTAGTAGAAGTCCTCCATCATGAAGCGGCCGGAGGGCATCAGGTCGACGATCGTCGGCACGTCGCGGCCGAGCGTGTCCCAGTCGTCGAGCGTCAGCGGCACGCCGACCCGCCCGGCGATCGCCAGCAGGTGCAGCACGGCGTTGGTCGAGCCGCCGACCGCGCCGTTGACGCGGACGGCGTTCTCGAACGCCTGCCGGGTCAGGATGTGCGACATCCGGACGTCCTGCTCGACGAGCTCGACGATCCGCCGGCCGGCGACGTGCGCCTGCGCCAGCCGCCGCGAGTCGACCGCCGGGATGGCGGCGTTGCCCGGCAGCGCGAGGCCGAGCGCCTCCGCCATCACCGCCATCGTCGAGGCCGTGCCCATGACGTTGCAGGTGCCCCACGAGCGCGACATGCAGGACTCGGCCTGCATGAACTCGCGCACGCTCATCGCGCCGGCGCGAACCTCTTCGCTGAAGCGCCACACGTCGGTGCCCGAGCCGATGTCGCCGCCGCGGAACTTTCCGTTCAGCATCGTCCCGCCGGAGACGACGATGGCCGGCAGGTCGCAGCTCGCCGCCCCCATGACCAGCGACGGCGTCGTCTTGTCGCAGCCGCAGAGCAGGACGACCCCATCGATCGGGTTGCCGCGGATCGATTCCTCGACGTCCATGCTGGCGAGGTTGCGGAACAGCATGGCGGTCGGGCGGACGCTGGTCTCGCCGAGCGACATCACCGGGAACTCGAACGGCACCCCGCCGGCCTCCCAGACGCCGCGCTTCACATGCTCGGCAAGCTCACGGAAGTGTCCGTTGCAGGGCGTCAGTTCCGACCACGTGTTGCAGATCCCGATGATCGGCCGTCCGTCGAACGACCCCTCCGGCAGTCCGCGCCCGACCCAGCTCCGATGGATGAACCCATCTTTATCGAGCGGCCCGAACCACGCCGACGACCGGTATTTCCGCTTCTGCTCAGACATCAGTCGTCAGTTACCAGTTCCCAGTTACCAGTTCCCAGTCGCTTGCACCGTGGCACTTTGGCACCGTGGCACCCCGGCACCTTATTTACCTTCCCGGCGCCGGCGGAATCCCGCCGCGTCCGCGCGCCGGGCGCTCGGTCATCAGCGCGTCGACCGGGCGCTTGCCTGCCCAGGCAATGCCGCGCAGCAGCATGCCCTGCACCTGCGGGTTCGAGAAGTTGGCGTAGTTGTGGCCCTGCATCCAGACGAAGGCGCGAAACGACTGGCCGGTCGGCGCACCGGCGAGCGCCGGCCCCATCTGCTTCTCGTAGGTCCAGATCTGCGGCACGACTTCGCCGGCGTGGCCGGACTGCTTCGCGCTCGGCGTGGCGTCGATCGGCGACGTCGCCAGGACGTGCATCTCGGGCGACTTGGCCCACGTCATCGAGTAGAACGCCTCGTCCTGAATCTTGAAGTTCGACATCCCCTGCATGATCGGGTGGGCGGTGTCGACGATCGTGTAATCGACGTTTGCCTCGAGCGTGTAGTTGACCTCGCCATGCTTCTTGGCGCCGCCGACGAGTGTGGCGAAGTCCGCCGGATCGGGGCCGCACAGCGCGTCGTGGATGCTGACCAGCCCGCCGCCGCGGCGGACGTAGGCGTCGAGGTTGGCGCGGTCCTCCATGCTGAGGTAGCCGGCGTCTCCCTTGTACATCACGATGACGTCGGAATTGGCGAGCTCCTGTGCCGACGGAAAGTGCAGCGCGCCGTCGACGATGGCGTTTCGCATCATCAGCAGCTTGCTCCAGTCCGCCAGGAACTGCGGATAGTCGTGCTGCCCTTCGCTGTGGGTCTTCAGTCCGCCGTACAGGAAAATCCTGAGCGGCGGCGTCGTGAACGGGCTGGGCTGCGGCCCGCCGCGTCCCTGCCCGGCGCCGGGCGCAGCGGCGGGGGCCGCCGGCGGCGGCGTGGCCTGGCGCGCGAAGACAGTCGTACCGGCCAGCGCCGCAACGACGGCCATCCACAGAATGCGGTTACTCATGAAAGCTCCCGGGCGGTCATCGCCCCTGCCGCGCGCCGGCCTGGGCGGGCGCGCGCTTCGTGTACGTCTTGCTGAAGCCGTTGCGGCTGTTGCTGACCGTGAAGGTGCCGTTCGGCTCCGCCAACACCTTGATCCAGTAGGCCGGCGAATGCGCCGCGGCGGCGCCGCCGCGGCCGCCGCCCGGAGCGCCCGCGCCTGGTCCGGGCGCAGCCGACGGCCCGGCACTGGCAGGTGA
>JANMWI010000112.1:0-48572 GCA_031393955.1 Acidobacteriota bacterium | reverse complement strand
CGCCGTCGGCGCGCCAGGCGGCGCCGGCCGACGCGCTGCCGGCCGCGCGCACCGTCATCGACCAGTACGTCGAAGCGGTCGGCGGTCGCAAGGCGATCCTCGGCCACTCCTCGACCCACGCTGCCGGGACGATGGCGATGGCGTCGAGCGGCGTGTCCGGTTCGATCGACGTCTACGCGGCGCGGCCCAACAAGTCGCTCATCAAGTTATCGATCGGCGGCATCGGAGACGTCCTCGAGGGATTCGACGGCACGACCGGCTGGAGCGTCTCCGCGATCACCGGACCGATGCTGGCCACCGGCAAGGAGCTCGAGCAGAAGAAGTTCGACGCCGCCTACGACGCCGACCTCCACGACCCGGCGCGCTACAAGTCGATGCGCACCGTCGAGCAGGCGGCCTACGACGGACATCCCGCGTACAAAATCAGCCTCGTTCACCTCGACGGCACCGAGGACGTCGAGTACTACGACGTCCAGTCGCACCTCAAGCTCGGGACCATCGCGACCCGCGAGTCGCCGATGGGACCGGTGCAGGTCACGCTCGTCTTCGCCGACTACCGGAAGTTCGGCGACATGCTAATACCGACCACCATGAAGCAGACGACGATGGGGGTCCAGCAGGTGCTGACCTTCACCGCGGTCGAGTTCGACAAGGTGCCGCCGTCGATGTTCGAGCCGCCCGCCGAGATCAAGGCCCTGATCAAGTGACCCGCGTGGCCGCCGGCTGCCTGGCGGCGATGACGCTGGTCGCGGCAATTGCCGCCGCGCCGCGCTCCGGCGGCGTCGAGACCTTCGATGCGGCGTGGACGCTCGTCCGCGATTCGCACTTCGACAAGTCGATGAACGGGGTCGACTGGCAGGCGGTGCGCGCCGAGCTGCGGCCGCGCGCCGCCGCGGCGTCATCGGACGCCGAGCTGCGCGGCATCATCCAGGAGATGCTCGGCCGGCTCGGCCTGTCGCACTTCGCGCTCATTCCCGCGACCGCGGATGTCGCCAATCCGAACGGTGACTTGTCGGCCGATCCCGGCCTCGACGTCAGGCTGGTCGAGGGGAGTCTGCTCGTCACCGGCGTGCGGGACGGCGTCGCCGACGTTCGCCCGGGCTGGCGTCTCGTGAAAGTCGGCGCGACGGATGTTGCCGCGACGATCCATCCGGACGCCGCCGGCCGCCCGGGCGATCGGTCTCACGGTACCTCGGACGACAACCCACGTCTGGCGGCAGTCGAGGCCTGGCGGGTGGCGCAGTCGCTGCTGCGCGGCCCCTCCGGCTCGACCGTCAACGTCGTCTTCGAGGACGGCGCCGGCCAGCGGCAGCCGCGCACCCTCGACCGTCGTCCCGAGCAGGGACAGCCGGTGACGGTCGGCAGCCTCCCGACGATGTTCGTCCGGGTCGAGAGCGGCCGCCGCCGGACACCCGGCGGCGCGACCGCGGGCGTCATCGCCTTCAACGTCTGGATGCCGGCGGTCGACGCGCGGTTCCAGCAGGCGATCGACGAGTTTCGCGGCGCCGATGCCATCGTCATCGACCTGCGCGGCAACCCCGGCGGCCTGGCCGCCATGATCATGGGCCTCTCCGGACACTTCGTCGCCGAGCGCCTGACGCTGGGCATCATGAAGACGCGCGAATCGGAGCTGCGCTTCGTCGCCAACCCCCGGCTCGTCGACGCCCGCGGCGCCCGCGTCGCCCCGTTCGCGGGCCCGCTCGCGATCGTCGTCGACGGCATGAGCGGGAGCGCCTCGGAGTGCTTCGCCGGCGGCATGCAGTCGATCGGCCGGGCGCGGGTCTTCGGGCAACCATCGATGGGGCAGGCGCTGCCGGCGCTGTTCGACCGCCTCCCGAACGGCGACGTCCTGATCCACGCCTACGGGGATTTCGTGACGGCCGACGGTCACCGGCTCGAGGGGCGGGGGGTCACTCCGGATGAGGTCCAGCCGCTCAGGCGTGACGAGCTGCTGGCCGGCCGCGATCTCCCGCTCGAGGCGGCGTTTGCGTGGATTGACCGCGAAAAAGGGGGGATCGCGCCCCCGCCCCGCTGAGCGCCGGGGCCGATGCGTGTTATTGTTGCGCTTGCGAGCCCCCTCTGCTAGTATTAGTCGGCCTGCGCACGCATGCGCATCGGTTCGGGGCGACCCTGCGCCAAGCGGTCTTCTCTCCAGCCATACACGGATAATTCGGGGGATCTTCATGGAGCAGCGCCTGCTGCGACTCGGCGACATTCTGGATGACTACTGTCCGCGCGAGCGGCGGCTGACGAACCACGCCGTCGTCGCGATGGTCGAGGAAGACGTCAAGCAGACGCGGTGCACCACCTGCGACGCCGAGCACGTCTACAAGGGCGGCAAGGTGCCGAAGCGGAAGAAGAAAGACACGCCCGGAGCGCTCTACAACGAAGTCCTCGCCGGCATGTCCGATAAACCCGCGCCGCTGGCAGTGGTCCTCTCGGCCCCGGGCGACTCCGGTCAACCGGTACCCGCCCCGGTGCTTCCGGCGGTGCCGGTGCCCGACGCGCCGCTGCTCACCGCGGCAGAGACGGTCGCGGCACCCGCTAACGAGGAGCCGGACGCCGCCGGCGCGGTCGACGTCGAAGACGGACCGGTGCATCGCCCCCTGATCCGCGCTCAGCTGCCGCGCATCGAAGGCCACAAGGAAGAGCGCCGTCTGCCGGAGTTCACCATCCGCCAGAGCCCGCGCGGCAACGGCGGATTCAGGGGCGGCGACGCCCGGATGAAGCCGCACGCCGGCGGCAGCGGCGCCAATGGCGCCAATGGCGGTAACAACGGCAACAGCCACCGCTCGCACGGCGCGCCGCGCTTCGCGGGTCCGCGCCCCGGCGGTCCCGGCCGCAGCCAGCCCGGCCGCGGCGGCTCCGGCCCCGGTGCCGGCTTCCGCGGCGCCGGTCAGCCGCGCCCCGGCGGCCCCCGGAAGCGCTCCCGCTGAACGACCTCCCCGGCTTTCGTGATTAAATCGGCAGACTGAAAGGTGTGTCGATGACTGATCTGCAGGGGAAGACCGGCCTCATCGTTGGAATCGCGAACAAGCGCTCGATCGCGTGGGCGATCGCGCAGGCGGCGGCCGCGGCCGGCGCGCGGCTGGCGGTCACCTACCAGGGGGAGCGCCTCGAAGAGAACGTGCGCGACCTCTCGGCCGGCCTCACCAGTCCGCTCATCCTCCCCTGTGACGTGACCGACGATGCGCAGATTGCGCATGTGTTCTCTGAGATCGACCGGGAGTTCGGCGGCCTCGACTTCGTCGTCCATGGCGCGGCGTTCGCCAAACGCGAAGATCTCGACGGGCCGTTCGCACAGACGTCGCGCGAGGGGTTCAAGCTCGCGATGGACGTCAGCGCCTACTCGCTGATTGCCCTTGCCCGTGGAGCGGCGCCGCTCATGGAGCGCCGCGGCGGCGGCAGCATCGTCACCCTCACCTATCTCGGCAGCGAGCGGGTGTTCTCGAACTACAAGGTCATGGGAGTGGCGAAGGCAGCTCTCGAGGCGTCGGTCCGATATCTCGCGGCCGACCTCGGTCCGCAGGGAATCCGCGTCAACGCCATCTCGGCCGGCCCGATCAAGACGCTGGCGGCGGCGGGCATCCCCGGCTTCAGCGCCATTCTCCAGCACTATCGCGATCGCGCCCCGCTGCGCCGCACGGTCGATACCGCGGACGTTGCCGACGTGGCGCTGTTCCTGCTCGGCCCGGCGAGCCGCGCCATCACCGCCGAAGTGCTGATGGTCGACGCCGGGTTTCACGCCACGGGGATGTGAGGAAGAGGTTCCGGGTTCGGGGCTCAACGCCCGGGTTCAAGAGTTGAGCGACGCGAGGAGGGGCATGTGATGCGGCGCGGGATGAGTCGTCTGCTGCTGGTCTCTTGTCTTGCCGTGCCGATCGTGGCGGGCTGCGCGCGGCGGCAGCCGGTCATCAATACGGCGGCGCTCGAGGATGCGGTGGTGACGACGCGGGTGAAGACGGCGCTGATCAACGACCCGACGGTCGGCGAGGCGCCGATTGACGTTCATACCGAGAAGGGGGCCGTGACGCTGACCGGGCGGGTCGCTTCGAAGGAGCTGGAGGCCCGCGCCGTGGCGCTGGCGCGCGGCGCCCGCGGTGTCAGCAGCGTGAAGTCCTCCCTGCAGATCCAGCCGTAAGCCGCCTCGCGCCGACCGGCGGCTTCGACGTAAGATTCCCGGGTGTCCGACCTCGTGCTGCGCGTCAGCAGCGTCCGCCGCGCCACCCCGGGATCGCGTATCGTCCGCGCCGCGCTTGGCGGTCTTCCGTTCGCCTACGCCCCCGGTCAGCTCGCCGAGATCGGTCCTGAGTCCGCCGACGTCCGCATCCCGTACTCGCTCGCGTCGGCTCCCGAAGAGACCGCCGCCGAAGGCTATCTCGAGTTCCTGGTCAAGGTCGATGCGGCGGGACGGTGGGGGTCGCACTTCGCGCCGCCGGTGCGCGGGATGCGCCTGGCGGTGCGCGGGCCGTCCGGGTCGTTCGTGTTCCCGGACGCGCCGGTCGAGCGGCGGTTTCTGTTCATCGCCGGAGGCACCGGCATCGCCCCGCTGCGGTCGATGATCCGGCACGCCATCCTGTCCGGTATCGAGGGGCGGATCAGCCTGCTCTACAGCGCGCGAACGCCGAAGGATTTTGCCTACCTGGCGGAGCTCCGCGCGATGGCGCGGCGCGGCGCCATCGAGCTGTCACTGGCGGCGACGCGGGAGATGCCGAGGCGCTGGGCGGGGGCACGGGGCCGGATCGCGCGCGGCCAGGTGACGCCGCTCGTCGACGACCCGGCGACGCTGTGCTTCGTCTGTGGCCCGGCCGCGATGGTCGCGGAAGTGCCGCCGATGCTCGAGTCGCTGGGCGTGCCCCGCGAGCGGATCCGGCTCGAGGACTGGTAGCTGGTGGTCGGTCCGCGTTCGGCGAGGACAGGCCGCTAGAGGACGCCGGTGGCGGCGCGCTGGATGTCGCTGGTACTGACTTCGGGAAAGGCACCCGACAGCGTCGCGACCGCGGGTGAGTCGCCGTCGCGACGCTTGCGCGTCGCCTTGTCCTGATACATGCGGCTGTCGGCGCTGGCGAGGAGTGCCTCGTACGACCGGCCGTCGTGCGGGAATATCGCCGCGCCGATGCTGGCGCCGAGCGACACTTTCCGGCCCGGCCGGGCCTCGAACAGCACCTCCCGGATGGTCTTCTGCAGATCGCGGCGCTTTTCCTCCGCTTCCTCGGCGCCGCATCCCGACAGCACGACGATGAACTCGTCGCCGGCATACCGGACGCAGATGTCATAGGGGCGGATGGCCGTGCGCAGCACGCGCGCGACCTCGCAGAGCGCGCGGTCGCCGACGTGGTGGCCGTGGCTGTCGTTGATGCTTTTGAAGTTGTCGAGGTCCATCACCAGTAGCGAGACTTCGGTCTTGAGCCGCTCGGCGCGGGCCAGCTCGCGCGACAGGTGCATGAACAGGAAGCGCGTGTTCGGCAGCCCGGTCAGCGGATCGGTCAGCGAGTCTTCCTGGGTCTGCTCGAACAGCATCGAGTTGTTGATGACCGCCGCCGCCTGCTCGGACACCCGGTCGAGCAGCCGGCGATGGTCGTCGCGATAGAACGCCGCGTCGACGTGATAGACGGCCAGCGCACCGATGAACCTGTCGCTGAAGATCAGCGGACAGACGAGCGCCGACTGAAGTGTCGTGTGCTCGGCGCCGAGGCCGGCCGCCTCGAGATCGGCGCTCGGCCGGGCGTTGACCAGCGGCCGCTGGTTTCGCGCCACCCATCCCGTCAGTCCCTCGCCGTTCTTGACCGCGATCCGCTGGATCAGCTCCGCGCCGACGCCGGTGGCGAAGCGGCAGCGCATCGTCTCGGCGGCCTCGTCGTAGAGGAACAGCGCCGCGCAGGAGAACGGCACCAGGTTGCTGAGCTTGGCCGAGATGAGCGCCATCGTGTCGGCGACGCCGAGGCTGGTGCCCATCGCCTGGGCGATTTCATAGAGCGCGTAGATCTCGCGGTGGGCGAGCGCGATGTCGTCGAAGACGCTCTTCTTCGCCGGTTCCGGCGTGAGCCCGGTGGCGGGGCGCCCCGGCGACGAGCCGTGCTCCTCGGCGTTGGGACGCCGCAGGACCTGCTCGAGGGCCGCCGCCTCGACCTGCAGGCCGGGCAGCAGCTCGATGAACTGCAGGACGACCGCGGGATCCAGCGCCTTGCCCATTTCCTGACGGAGCAGCGCCAGCGCGGCGTCGAGCGCCATGGCTTTGTGGTACGGCCGTTCGGCCATCAGCGCATCAAAGTAGTCGACGACCGACAGGATCCGCGCGCCGAGCGGGATGTCTTCGCCCTTCAGCCCGGACGGATATCCTTTGCCGTCCCACCGCTCGTGATGGCTGAGGATGAGCGGCGCAACCGGATACGGAAACGGCACCGCGCTGATGATGTCGGCGCCCACTTTCGGGTGGGCGCGAATCTTCTGGAACTCCTCCGGCGTCAGCGGTCCGGGCTTGGAAAGGATGTGCTCCGGGACCGCGAGCTTGCCGATGTCGTGGAGCAGCGCGGCGGTCTTGACGCCCTGGATGTCGTTCTCCGCCATGCCGAACGCCCGCGCCAGACCGGTCGCGTAGAGCTGCACGCGGCGGATGTGCGAGTGCGAGGTCTGGTCCTTCGCGTCGATTGCCAGCGCCAGCGCCTCGATGGTGGCGAGGTGGAGGTCGGCCATCTCGCGGACGTGCCGTTGTTCGTCGTCGATCCGGCCGAGATACACCTTGTAGCTACGGTAGGTGAGATAAAGGGGCGCTGCGGCAAGCGGCAGGAGCCATCGGGCGGAGACGAAGCTCAGAAGGCTCACCGCCGCCGCGGCCGCGCCGGCGCCGACGAAGTAGCTGGGCGCGCTCCATAGGAAGTTCTCGTTCCAGACCCGCAGCGCCGGCTGCCGGGTCGACAGCGCGATGGCGGTCGCCACCATCGCGGTGTTGACGACGAAGTAGGCGGTCGCGGCGCCGACCAGCGGCTTCGGCAGCGCCGACGGATCGAATTGTCCGGGGATGCCGCCCAGCCACATGTAGACCGCGCCGGCCGCCTGCACGGTCACGACCAGGCAGGCCATGCTGTACAGCGTGCGATAGAGCGGATTGTCCTCCTTGATGCGGAACGTGCACTGGCTCCAGGCGCTCACCGCCGCGACCACCATCGTCTCGTTGGGGCCGAGCAGCAGCAGCGAGGCGAAATCGACCGCGTACGACACCGACATCGTCGAGCCGCTGCGGGCGAGCGGGAGCGTGACCTTGAAGATCGAGGTCAGCGACGACAGCGTCATCAGCAGGAGGAAGAGCGGCCAGGAGGAGATCGAGCCGGCCGGAAACAGCCCCACCAGGAGAGCGGTGCCGGCCAGGATGACGGCCGAGACGAAGACCCGCGCCGCGGGCGGCAGCCTGCTCATGGGGCTATCCCCCCCACACAACTTTCGTGCAGGGCGAGAGGCCCGACGCCCCGCGCCTGTGCCGCTGAGGAATATTCATCCAGTCTGTCTAGATACGGGCAGTCGCCCGAACGTGTGTGCGATGCAAGGACACTGCCCACGGCTCAGTCGGCCGCGGGTGCCAGCCTCTATATCGTTCCGGCGGGGATTTTCGTTAGTCCGCACCCGTCAGCCCGGACGGGCAGATCAGGAAGTGTGCGGTTTTGGTACACGGGATATCAAGGCTGGCAAAATCTGTCGGTCGGGATCCGGGAACGTCAGTCCGCGGCAGGGGGAGGAGCGGCCGCCCGGGTTGGGCGCTGGTCGTTCTCCAGGCCGTACTCGACGATCTTGCGATACAGGGTGCCGCGGCTGATCTCGAGCACCGCCGCGGCCTGCTTCTTGTTCCAGTGCACGGCCTCGAGGACGCGCACGATGTGGGCGCGTTCGGCGTCGGCGAGCGACGGCATCCGCTGCCGCGCGGCATCGGGGGCGGGCTCGCTGGCGTGGAGGAACTCGACGTCGGTCCCGCGGATGACGCGGCCGGGGGAGGACAGCGCCGCGCGCGCGACCGTGCTCTCGAGCTCGCGGATGTTGCCTGGCCAGTGGTACTGCAGCAGCAGCTCGGTGGCTTCCTTGGAGAAGTTCTTGCCATCGAGCGGCATGCCGTTGGCGGCGCAGTAGCGGGCGAGAAAGCGCCCCGCCAGGACCGGGATGTCGCTTGCCCGTTCACGCAGCGACGGCAGGCGGATCGAGAACGCGTTGACCCGGTAGTAGAGATCCTCGCGGAACCGCGAATCGCGCACGAACTGATCGAGCGGCCGGTTGGTCGCCGAGATCAGGCGGAAGTTGACCTCGATCGAATCGTTGCCGCCCAGCCGCTCGAACCGGCGCTCTTCGAGCGCGCGCAGCAGCTTGGCCTGGCCGATGAGCGCGAGGTCGCCGATTTCGTCCAGGAACAGCGTGCCGTTGTTGGCCAGCTCGAGCCGTCCGGGCTTGCGCTCGTGGGCGCCGGTGAACGCCCCCTTCTCGTAGCCGAAGAGCTCCGACTCGAACAGCGTGTCGGGCAGCGCGGCGCAGTTGACCCCCTGGAACTTGTTCGTGCCGCGCCGGCTGAGCTCGTGGATCATTCGCGCCACGACCTCCTTGCCCGACCCGGTGGGTCCGAGGATCAGCACCGAGATGTCCGACTTTGCCGCCGTCCGGATCCACTCGAACACGACCAGCATCTTCTCGTCGCGGCCGATCATCTCGCGAAAGCGCTGCACCGACGGCGAGCGATCCTCGTGGCTGACCGTGGCCCGCCGCTCGAGGAACTCGTCGAGGATCTCGCGCACGGCATCGTTCGCCGGCGGCTGCTGCGCGTAGCGGGGCGTGCCGGCCCCGGGGAGCTTCCGCGCGACGCCGAACGACACCAGCTCGCGGAGGCAGTTCTCGATGTCGAGCCGCATCCGCCCGAACGTCTGCATCAGCGCTTCGACTTCGAATGACTCATCCGGCCGCGCGCAGAGAAAGCGCAGCAGTCCGGCGCGCAGCGGCGACTGGACGAGCGCGTGGAAGCGCGTCTCCAGCTCGCCCGGCTCCGCCCGCCGCGCCGCGCCCGCGTCGTCCGGCGTCATGACGGGTGAGTCGCCCCGGCCGGCGCGTCGGCGCGGCCGCCCGAGCGGTAGTAGTCCGACTGGAACTGCTCGATGAGCTTCTTCATTTCGATGGCATCCGCTTTCCGGTGACCGTGGCACCGCACGGGGCTCGCTCCGCCCGAACTCTCGATCATGACGTCGGCGAAAAAGAGGTTCCGGTCGATCGCGACCGACGCGATGTGCGCGAGGTGGATCGACTGCTCGCGGGCGCCGGTCCATTCCGGGGTGTAGTGCACGATGCTCGAGGGGGTTACGGCCACCTGGGTCGGAAACAGCAGGTTGCCGCGGCTCAAGCGGCTCGCCCGGAACACGTGCGCCCCGGCGATCGGCCGCCCCTTGTGCCAGACGAACAGGACCACCAGCACCATCAGGCTGACGGCGGCACCAATCCACAATGCAGCCGTGCCGGGAAGGGTCGTCGAATCAGGCATCATCAGACCCGGAAAATACGAGAGGAAAGCGCGCCTACCTTCGCTCCGGACGCGCACTGCTGTCAAGGTATTTCGGCCGCCGGCGCGCCGGACTTGATGCTAATCTTAACGGAGCCGTGCGACTGGCGCCGGCGAATCGCGCGAGGCCGCTGCCGGCCCCAACGCGGGAGGTCGTCAGTGCCCCACCGAGCGCCCGGGTCTCCGGGCCACAGCAAGTCCGATTACCTCGCCGGAAAAGCCATCACCTATTACCGTCCGAAGGGCAGCGCTGACGTGCGCACCCTGATCGACGGCGGCTTCCAGGCCTTCAACGCCGGACGGCTGTCCGAAGCCTGTCATATCTACGCCGACAAGATGCTCGCGCCGGACAACGACACCACCATCGGCCTGACGGTGGCAGGCGCGCTGACCCCCGCCGGCCTCGGCGGCTGCGCGATCGAGCTCATCGAGCGCGGCCTGATCGACTTCATCATCAGCACCGGCGCCAATCTCTACCACGACCTCCATTACGCGCTGAACTTCACGCTCCACCGCGGCTCGCCGTTCATGAACGACGTCGACCTCTACGAGCAGGGCATCATCCGGATCTACGATGTGCTCTTCCCGGCGACCGTACTCCTCGAGACCGACGCCTACATCCGCGACTTCCTCGTCCGGTCGGAGCTCTCGGGACCAATCGCGACGGCCGAATTCCATTACCGCCTCGGCCTCGATCTGCTCGAGCAGCACCCCGGCTGCGAGGAATATTCGGTCGTCGCTTGCGCCGCCAAGGCCGGCCTGCCGATCTACACTTCGTCGCCGGGCGACAGCTCGATCGGCATGAACATCGCCTATCACGAGCTGATGAACGGCTCGTCGCTGATGATCGATCCGAACCGCGACGTCAACGAGATCTGCGCGATCATCCTCGCCGGCAAGAAGAACGGCTGCGTCATCCTCGGCGGCGGGTCCCCCAAGAACTTCTACCTCCAGGGCCAACCGACGCTCTGGGAGGTCTACGGCATTCCCAAGGGGGGCAACGACTACTTCATCCAGATCACGACCGACCAGGTCGTCTGGGGCGGCCTCTCGGGTGCGACCCCCGCCGAGGCGGTCAGCTGGGGCAAGGTCAACCCCGGCGTGCTCCCCGACACGGTCGTCGCCTACTGCGACTCGACGATCGCCTTCCCGCTCTTCTGCGAGTACGCCGTCGGCTCAGTCCACAACCGCCGGCCGCGCAAGGAACTCGTGCACAAGCGGGACGCGCTCGTCGCCGACCTCCTTCGGCAGGCGACCGACGCCCGCAGTGCCGCCGCGCTCCCGGCCGGTCAACCCGCCGAAATCGACCGACACCGTTGACACCGTGGGCACGCTGTCGTCCGAACTGACCGCACGCGCCGGCGCTTTCGGTGACGCCCCCCGCATCTACGCCGACGCCAACATCCCGCGCGGCATCGTCGACTTCATGCGCGACCGGCTCGGCTGGGACGTCCTGTTCGTCGTCGAGCACGACGACCTGCGGCGGGCGCGCGACATCGAGCATTACCGGCTGGCGCGACAGCTGTGCCGGACGATCGTCACGCTCGACCGCGATTACATCGACGATCGCGGCTTCCCGCCGCGCGAAGGGGCGGGCGTCATCGTGTTCTGGGCGCCCGACGAAGTCCGCCTCCGCCAGCAGCTCGCCCGCGCCGACCGGACGTTGTTCCGCGCCGTTGGGGCGGTCCCGCTTCCGCTCGAGGGACGCAAGCTGCGCTGGCCTCATGACGAAAACGACGAACCTGTTGCGGTGATCCCATGATTCTCTCAGGCGCCGACGTCGTTCTGCCTGACCGCTTGCTCAGTCCGGGATCGGTCGTGCTCGACGGCTCGCGGATCGCGGAGATCGTGCCGGGCGCACGGCCCGACACCTCCGCGACGCGGCTCGACCTCCACGGCTGCTACATCGTCCCCGGCTTCATCGACGTCCACGTGCACGGCCTCGACGGTCTCGACACACTCCAGGGCGGTGACGTCATCGCCGCGATGGCACGCCGGCTGGCCCGCGTCGGCGTCACCGGCTTCTGTCCGACGAGCATTGCCTGCACGCCCGAAGCGCTGCGGACGCTGCTGCGGGCGGTGGGAGCGGCACGGCTCAACCCGCCGCCGATGGCGGCGCGAGTGCTGCCGGCCCACCTCGAAAGCAACTTCCTGAATCCGGAGTTCAACGGCGCCCAGCCGGTCGACTGCCTGCGGCTGCCGCGCGGCGGGCGCACGGACGGCGAATTCACGGGCGAGGACATCCTGGCGGAGATCGCGGCGGCGCGGCCCGACGTCGGCATCGTCACGGTGGCGCCGGAGATTGAGGGCGCGCTCGACCTCATCCGGGATTTGACAGCCCACGGCCACCATGTCTCGCTCGGCCACTCCGGGGCCAGCTACGACGAGGCGCTGGCCGGCGTCGAGGCGGGTGCCCGCCAGGCGACCCATCTCTTCAACCGGATGACCCCGCTCGGCCATCGGCAGCCGGGCCTCGCGGCGGCCGTGCTGGAGCACGAGGATGTGACGGCGGAGCTCATCTGCGACGGCGTTCACGTCCACCCTGCCATGGCCCGCGTCGCGCTCGCCGCCAAGCAGACGTCCCGAATCATGGCCATCACCGACGGCACGGCCGGCGCCGGGCTGCCTCGCGGCAGCCGGACCACCATCGGCGGACGGCCGATCATTGTCGGGGACGCGGCGACCCTCGAGGACGGCACCCTCGCCGGCAGCGTCCTGACGATGGACCGGGCGTTCGCGAAGCTGGTCTCCGCGATGGGGCTCAGCCTCGTCGACGCCGCCACCGTGTGCGCGACCACGCCGGCCCGCGCGCTGGGCCTGCAGGGGCTTGGCGTCATCGCGCCAGGCGCCACGGCCGACCTGGTCGTGCTCGACCGGGACCTGCGGGTTGTTTACACTTTTGTCGGCGGTACGCTGGTCTGGTCCGCGGATGGCCGGTAGAGCCCGCGCATTTGCGGGAACGGCCGTCCGCGCTGATCCGTCTATCCCGGTATGAGAAGCCCGCACCAGGCCGGCGCGCTGCTTACCTTGCTGGTGGCGGGGGCCTGCACGGTGACGGTCGATTCCCAGCCGCAGATGGCCCGCGAGGAGAAACGGTTCACGGTCTCGGGCACCCCGGTCGTGCACCTCGCGACGTTCGACGGCGAGATCGACATCCGATCCTGGGACAAGCCTGAAGTACTGGTCGAGATCGAAAAGCGCGGTCCGACCCGGGAGGCGATTGATGCCTTGGAGGTCGCGACGTCCCAGGACGGCAGCGTCATCGAGGTCGAGGTGAAGCGGCCGTCGGGGCAGCCGTTCGGCGGCATGGGATTCAGGACGTCGGCCAGCGCCCGGCTGATCGTGTCGGTGCCGCGGCGGACCGATGTCCGCGCCCGCAGCGGCGACGGGGCGATCCGCATCGCCCGCGTCGACGGCAAGCTCGAGCTCCATACCGGCGACGGCAGCATCCGCGCCGAGGAACTCTCCGGCGACCTGTCGCTGACGACCGGCGACGGTTCGATTGCCGTTGACGGCGCCGAAGGGCGGCTGGCGCTCGAGACCGGCGACGGCAGCGTCAACGTCTCGGGTCGCCTTGGCGCCGTGCGCCTCCACACCGGCGACGGATCGATCGTCTACCGCTCATCGCCCGGGACCGTGATGTCGGACGACTGGGAAATTACGACCGGCGACGGATCGGTGACGCTCTTCCTGCCCGCGGACTTCGGCGCCGAGCTCGATGCGCATACCGGCGACGGCTCGATTCAAAACGATTTGGCGACGCCGTCGGCGGGTTCCAGCCGCGACGAGCGCCGTTCCCTCTCCGGGCGGCTCGGCAGCGGCGGCAAGCGGCTGCGGATCCGCACCGGCGACGGCGGCATCCGTCTGCGCACGCTCTAATGGTCGGTCCTCGTTCAGCGAGGACATGCCACTGGCTAGGCTAGGCGTCAGCGCGGTGATATTCGGCCGGGTCCGCCATCCCTGCGTCCTGAAATGCGTCCACGCGCTCCCGGCACTTGCTGCAGCGGCCGCAGTGCCGGCCGTCGACCGGCTGCATGCACGACAGCGACAGTCCGAGCGGCACGCCCAGCGCGTGGCCCAGCCTGATCACCGCTGCCTTCTCCATCGCCGCCAAAGGCGCGTCGATCCCGATCCGCGCATCCAGACCCAGCGACAGCGCCAGGCCCATGGCGGTGAAGAACTCAGTCGTGGCATCGGGAAACGGATTGCCGGCAAGCGAACCGAGCAGGACCTCCTCGATGCCGACCCGCGCCATGTAGATCGAGGCTTTCGAGAGCAGGACGATGTTGCGTCCTTCGATGTAGACGTCTTCGTCGGGCGTGTCGTACGCCGGGGCTTCGCCGCGGACGGCCCAGTGGCTCGGCGGATAGACATCCCGCATGTCAACCGACAGAGAGACCAGCGGCAGCACCCGGCCCGCATACGGCGCCAGCTGCAGCAGTCGCGCCGCGGCGGCCTGCTCGGCCGCCTCCCACGCCAGACCCGCGCTGACATAGATCGGCTGGACGAGCCCGCCACCTGGCGCAGTGGTCCCGCCGTCGCCGGTTACCCGCGCACAGGCGTGCGCCAGCAGGACGGCGCTGTCGAGACCCCCGGAAAACAACACCGCGACCGAGCCGGAAGGGGCGCGCTCGCGGCTCACTGGACCCGGCTCCGCATCCCGCCCCGCGGGTGATAAGGTGGAAGGCTATGTACCTCGTCACCAAGCGCATCGAGTTCTGCTACGGCCACCGCCTGCTCGACTATGACGGCATCTGCAAGCATCCGCACGGGCACAATGCCGTCGCCGAAGTCGAGGTCCGCACCGATCGGCTCGATCAGCGCAACATGGTCGCGGATTTCAGCGACATCAAGCGTGTCGTCAAGGGCTGGATAGATCGCGAGCTCGATCACAAGATGATTCTACGGCACGACGATCCGCTCGTCTCGCCGCTGCGGGAGCTCGGCGAGCCGATGTACCTGCTCGAAAGCAACCCGACCGTGGAGCGCATCGCGCGGCTGATCTTCGAGAAGGGGCGCGAGCAGGGGGTCGATATCGTCACCGTCCGGGTGTGGGAGACGCCGTCGTCTTTTGCCACCTACACGGGCTGACGCTCAGCTCACAGCTGTCAGCTATCAGCTGTCAGCCTTCCAGCTCTCAGCTGATAGCTGTCAGCTATCTCGCGAACGGCAGTTCGTAGGAGAAGTAGAGGAAGGCGCCGGCAGACGATGTGTCGGCCGTCCAGGACAGCGGCAGCGCCAGTCCGACGACGATCTGGCGGTCGCCCCTGTTCCAGCCGCCCCGGATCCCGGGGGAGAGCAGGAGCGTCCGTTCCCGGAGAGTTCCTCCCCCGAAGACGCTCTCGTCGGACGACAGCACCGATTCCAGCATCAGGTGGCACATGTCGCGCAGCCGGTAGATGCCGCTGGCGGCGACGAACGGCGAGATCAGGGTGACCCTCTCGTTTCCGGGTCCGGCGAGGCCTGATAGCGACCGCGCGTGCGGCAGCCACGTCAGGCCGCCGTTCCAATGGACGTACCAGTCGCCGAACTGTTTGCTGACCGGCAGGTTGGCCTGCAGCCCGAACGATCCGTTGCCGAGACCGCGATCCCGTCGTCCGGTCGGGAGAACGGCGCTCAGCCGCGGCGAGAACGCCGCACGGCCGGGCCCCTCGAGGGTGGCCTGGTAGCGGTAGTTGAGGAGTGTGTCGCCAACACCGGAGGCGGTGTCGCCCTGCAGCAAGCCCACCGTGTAGGAGAGCTGGTGGGTTTGTGACACGACCGGCCATTCCTGCGTGAACGTGGCGGCCCATTGCCCGTCGGTGCGCGTTGCGCCGAGGATGTTCTGGAAGATGCCCGCTTCCTGGTTGAACGCCTCCTCGACGAAGAAGGAATTGTCGGTAATCCGGAACGGCCGCGAGGCGCCCGCAGCGGCCGGAGCCTGCGCGAACGCGGAGCTCGCGAGCACGAGCACGCCGAGCACCAGCGCCACGACGCGGACGAGAACCTTGGCGGCCGCGCCGGTGCCGATCGTGATACGGCGATCGACCGCGTTGGAGAGCTGGACGCTGTCGCCGGCGGCGTCGCGGGCCTCGACCCGGACATGGTCGCCCGGGCGGAGACCGTGGCGCTCGGCGAACTGCAGGAATTCACGGTCCTGATCGGTCACCCGCGCGATCGTCATCAGCTGCTGGGCCGGGCAGGTCAGCAGGCTGTGGTACGCGAGGGTCGGGACGGTCCCCTCGGGACCGGGGATCGGATCGCCGTGTGGATCCGCCGCCGGCCGGCCGAGCATCTGGTCCATCAGCTCGATCAGCCGGTCGGAGGCCGCGTGCTCGAGCTGCTCGGCTTCGTCGTGGACTTCCGTCCAGCTCATCTCCATCACCTTCACCAGGAACGATTCAATCAGGCGGTGCCGCCGCAGGACCAAAGCCGCCAGCTTCTCGCCCGCCGGCGTCAGCCGAACCCCCGCATAAGGTTCGTAGAGCACGAGGCCGGAATCCGCCAGCGCCTTGACCATGGTGGTGGCGGTGCCGGGCGCCACTCCCATCGACGCCGCCAGCTGCCCCATCTGGACGAGCTCGCCATCGGGCAGCACGCTCTGCGCCTGAAGGATTGCCTTCAGGTAGTTCTCGACGGTATGTGTCGGCCCCATGTGATTTCGAAACATGATACTCTTAATTTTGAGTAATCAAAATTAATCATGTGAATATACAAAACAAACAGTTCAGCCGTCGATTGTTGCTGGCCGGCCTCGGTGCCGTCGGCGCCGGCGCGATACTCGCACGGTCCAGCTCATCCCTGACGAGTCGCGCCATCGCCGCTGGTGGGATAGATGAGCAGCTTCAAAGTATCCGGCGCGATCCGCCGGCGCAGGGGCGCTGGCGATCGTCGCGACGCTGGCGGCGGCGCTGCCGCGGAGCGGACCGGTCCGCAAGATCCGGCTCGTCGCCAGTTTGTCACTGGCGACATGATGGCGCTGCCGTTCGACGACGCCCGCTTCGACGTTGTCACGACCGGCTATGGACTCCGCAACGTGCCGGAGCTCCTGCCCGCGGTTCGCGAGATCCGGCGCGTGCTCAAACCCGGCGGCATTCTCCTCTCCCTCGACTTCGACCGGCCGTCACACCCGGTGGTGCGCGCCGCCTACCTGCCCTACCTGACGCTGGTGGGGTCGCTCGTCGGGCTGGTCCTCCATGGCGATGCGGACACCTACCGCTATATTCCCGAATCGATCCGGCGCTATCCGGGCGCGCGCGCGGTTGCGGCGCTGATCGCGCGGGAGGGTTTTGCCACCAGCGAGCATCGCCCGGTGTTTGGCGGATTGATGGCCATCCACCTGGCGGTGAGAGAGGGCTCAGCGGTTCTGGGTTTCCCGTTTGGGGATTTCGTGTCACACTAGAGCTTCCCCGGCAACTCCTGACGCAAAATTCGCACGTTCGCGGCGAAGATCTGTCTTCACGCGGGCGGCGCGGTGCTTTCGCCAATCCCGCCGTGGCGTTACCATCGCGGGATGGAGGTGCAGGCGGACGGCTGGTCGGGCGAAGGGGAGTTCACGAAACGGCTCATGGATGCACTCGGCGGGCTGGCGGCGGTGGCGCTGCTGCGGGTCGAAGATGCTCCGGCGTCGCGCGCCGACGCCGGCTTCAGCTTCATCAGCAACGAGCTGTTCGTGGTCTTCAGGACGACCGCGGAGGTGGTGAAGCGGCGCCGTTTCCGGGTCCTGCCCGTGACCGCGATCGTTCACGCCAAAGCGATGACGCTCGGGCAGTTGGAGGCGTCGCTCGCTGCGCTTCCGGACGTCGGGGAGGCGGACTATTCGGACGAGGGGATGCTGCAGTACCTTCGCACCGAGCGGGTGGTGCAGCCGTACCAGACAAAGGGCTACAAGCTGATCGAGCTCGTCAGGATCTACGAATCGGGCACGGCGCCGCGCCGCGCCGCGAGCCCTAATGAGGACGCGGCAGGGAACCGAAAGATAATCGACAAGTGACGCTCCTCGACTCTCTCCTCGACGCGATTGTCCGCCTGGATGGCGAAGCGCTCATCATGCATGTCGGCGAAAAGCCGTACGTCGTGCTGAGCTCGTCGAGCCTCAGCACGTTCCGCGGGCCGCTGTCCTGGGGCCAGGTCGAGCTGTCGTCGCGCCCGTTGAGCGCCGACGCGGTCATGAGCATGCTCGGCCAGATGCTGTCCGCCGACCAGCGGCGGCTGCTCGACGACCTGGGCGCCGTTGAACATGAAATAGACGCTCCCGGCGGTCTCGACGAGCGCTTTGTCGTCACCGCGGCTCGCGGCGGAGACGACGTCTGGGTCGAGGTGAGGCGCCGCAGCAAGATGGCCGCGCCTGTGGCCGAGCCGGCCGTCGAAGCCGCGCCCGAAGCGGTCGCCGAGGCGCCGGCGATGCCGGTCGTTACTGCCGAGCCGCTGTCGATCCCCCCCGCAGAAGCTGTAACGGTGGGAGAAGCCGCCGAAGGTAACGCCGTGCGCGAGGCGGCGGAAGCCCGCGCGGCGGCGGTCGCGACGGAAGAAGCACTGGCCGCCGAGGCGCGGGCGGCGCTGGCTGCGCGGGAAGAAGCGCTGGCGGCGGAAGCTCGCGCGGCGCTGGTCGCGAAAGAGGAAGCGTTGGCCGCCGAGGTGAGGGCGGCGCTGGTTGCGAAGGAAGAAGCCCTCGCTGCCGAGACCAGAGCGGCGCTGACCGCGAAGGAGGAGGCGCTCGCCGCTGACGCTCGAGCGGCGCTGGTCGCCAGGGAAGAAGCCCTCGCCGCCGAGGCGCGCGCCGCGCTGGCGGCGAAGGAAGAGGCACTGTCGGCGGCTGCCCAGGCCGACCTGATCGCCCGGGAGGAAGCGCTCGCCGCCGAAGCCCGTGCCGCGCTGGCGGCGAAGTCGGCGTCGCTCGCCACTGAGGCTGCGGCCGCGCTCGAGGCCCACCTTGCCGCGCTGGCGGCTGCCTCGCAGACCGAATTCGCGGTGCGGGAAGAGGCGCTCGCCCGCTCCGCCGACGCGTCGCTCGCGGAGCGCGCCGCGCAGCTCGAGGCCGCCGCGGCGGAGCGCGCCGCGCAGCTCGACGCCGTTGCGGCGGAGCGCGCCGCGCAACTCGAGACCGCCGCGGCAGAGCGCGACGCGATGCGCGCCGCCGCCGCGGATGCCGCGCTGGCGGAACGGCTCGCGACGCTGGCGGCTGACGCGGAACAGGCCCTGGCGGCCCGCGAGGCGGCCCTCGCGGCGGCCGCCGAGGCGGCGCTCGAAGAAAAGGCTGCCGCGCTCCGCGCCGAGGCGGCCGCCGCGGTGCTCGAGCGCCAGGCGCAGCTCGAGCAGGAGAGTGCCGCCCGTTCGGCGGCTGTCGGCACCGAGGTCGAGATCACGCTGTCGGAAAAGTCGGCGGCGCTGGCCCGTGCGGCCGAGGCGTCGCTCGCCGAGCGGGCTGCCGCGCTGGCAGCGGAAGTCGACGCCGCATTCGCCGAGAAGGAGCGCGCCATCGCGGCGGCTGCCGAGGCCACGCTGGCGAGCCGGCTCGCGGAACTCGCCCAGGAGGCGGAGGCCGCGGCGCTGGCGCGACAGGCGGCGCTCGCCGACGAGGCAGCCGCCGCGCGGGCTGCCCTCGAGGAGACGCTCGCCAGGGGGGCCGAGGCCGCGCTCGCCGCGCAGACAGCGGCTCTGGCCGCGCGCGCCGAGGCCGTTCTCGCGGAGCGCATCGCGACCCTCGAAGCCGAGACGCGCGCCGCCCAGGCCGCTTTCGAAGCCGATGCGCGCGCTGCCCGCGCCGCGCTCGAGGAGGAGCTTCGCGCCTCGCAGGCGGCTTTCGAAGCCGACGCCCGCGCCGCGCAGGCCGCGCTCGAGGCGAATGCCCAGGCGCTGCAGGCGGCGCTCGAGACCGAGCGCGAGGCCGAACGGATGGCCGCGCGCGCCGCGCGCGAGGAGGCCGCGGCACTCGCGGAGCGCCTCGCCATGTTCCAGGCGGATGCGTTCGCCGCGCAGGTGGCCCGGAACGACGACGATGCCCTGGAGGCCAGGCTGGCGGCGCTCGAGGCCGAGACCCACGCCGCCCAGATGGCGCGTGACGCCGAGTTCGCCGCCCTCCACGCCGCGCAGGTCGCGGCCGAGGCGGCCGCCGCCGCTGCCGCCGATGCCGAACGGCTCGCGCTCGAGCGGGCGGAAGACGCCGCGCTGACCGCGGAGCTCGACGGCGCGGGCGTTGTCATGGACGCAGCCGATGGGGTCGTGCTCGGGAACGCCAACGTCCGGTCAATCGCCCGGCCGATGCTCAAGCTGCAGGAGCCGCCGCCGGCCGCCACGCCCGGCGCCTCGACCGAAGCCTCGCTCGTCGAGCTGCTGCGTTCGGCCGCCGCACACCGCGCCTCGACCGTCTACGCGGTCGTCGACACCCGTCCGATGATGCGCGTCGAGGGACAGATCAACGTTGTTGGTACCGAGTCGCCGATCGCCGCCGGCGACGTCGAGCGGTTCATCTTCGAGTTCGCGCCCCGCAACCTGGTTGCGGATACGGCGCCCGAGTGGACCTGCACGGTGCCGGGTGTCGGCAAGGTCCGCTGCGTCACGTTCCACGATCAGGCCGGCGCCGGACTGATCTTCCATCTCCCCGCCGCCGACGTCAGCTCCGCCGACGAGCTCGGGCTCGGTCAGGACATCCAGGCGCTCTGCGCCGCGGCCGACGGCCTGATCGTCATCACCGGGCCGCGGGCGAGCGGCAAGTCGTCGATGCTCAACGCGCTGGTCGACGTCATCAACCGCACCCGCTACGAGCACGTCATCACGATCGAGTCGCGCATCCGCGTCCGCCACGAACGGCGCCACTCGTTCATCAGCCAGCGCGAGGTGCGCGGCGACGGTGACGCGATCGCCGCCGCGGCGCGGTCAGCGCTGCGCGAGGGGGCCGACGTCCTGGTGATCGAGGATCTGCGGGCGCCGGAAGCGCTCGCCGCCGCGCTCGACGCCGCCCGTGCCGGCCGGCTGGTGATGGGATCGATTTCCGCGCCGACCGCGCCGGTCGCGCTCGAGCGGCTGGTCGATGCCTTCCCGGCCGATCGACGGCCGCAGCTGCGCGCCTCGCTCGCCGGCGCGCTCCGCGCCGTCGTCGCACAAGTGCTGGTCCCGAAGATTGGCGGCGGCCGCGCCGCCGCGCGCGAGATCCTGTTGAGCAGCCCGGCGGTCCGGAAGCTGCTGCTCGAAGGCGCGACCGGCCAGCTGGCGATTGCCATCGAGGGCGGCCGCAGCCTCGGCATGCAGCCGATGGTCGATGCGCTCGGAGCGCTCGTGCGCGACGGGGAGGTCAGCCTGGCGGATGCCTGCAGCGCCGCCCCCGACCGCGCCGCGCTGATTGCCGCGCTCGAACGCGACGGCGTCGATGTTTCCGGCGTCGAGAGGCGGGCCTGAACGATGGAAGTGTCGGAAGTACGGCGGCGCCTGCGGACGGCCGTCGAGGAGGCCCGCGCCGCCGCGGGCGAGCGGCGTGTGCGCGGCGACGCCGCGGCGCGCGATTACGAAGAGTTTCTCGAACAGCGGGCCGTGCCGATCTTCCACCAGGTGGCGGCGGCCCTGACCGGCGAAGGGCACCTGTTCAAGGTGTTCACGCCGGCCGGCTCGGTCCGCCTCGCCTCGGAGCGGTCCCATGAGGAATACATCGAGCTGACGCTCGACACCGACTCGGATCCACCCGCCGTCGTCGGCCGGACGTCGCGCGGCCGGGGCCGGCGGATGGTCAGCTCCGAACGCGCGGTCGCCCCCGACCGGCCGATTGCCAGCCTGACCGAGGAGGATGTCGTGACGTTCCTCCTCAAGGAAGTCACCCCCTTCATCGAGAAGTGACGCCGCCGGCGCGAAGCGCCGCGATCGTCTCGTCCGACAGCCCGCAGTCGCCGCGCAGGATCTCGGCGCTGTGCTGGCCGAGCAGCGGCGGCGGCGTGCGCACGCTGCCGGGGGAGCCCGACAGCTTGATCGGGACACCGAGCACGCGAATCGCTCCTGCCGTCAGGTGATCGACTGTCTCGATCATCGACCGCGCGTCGAGCTGAGGGTCGGCGAGCGTCTCCGCCACGTCGCGCACGGATCCACACGGCACGCCGACGTTCCGCAGCGCCGTCACCCACTCTGCCCGGCTCCGTGCCGCCAGCGCCTGGGCGATGACCTGAGTGAGCGCCGCTCGGTGCGTCACCCGGCTTGCATTGGTGGCGAATCGCTCGTCCTCGGCCAGCCGCGGCGCGTCAATCGCCGCGCAGAAGCGCCGCCACTGAGCGTCGTTGCCGACCGCGACCACCAGGGCGCCGTCCGACGCTTCGAAAGTATCGTAGGGCGCAATCGAGGCATGGCGGTTGCCGAGCCGTCCGGCCGCCGCGCCGCTCGCGAACACGACGCCCGCCTGGTGCGTCAGCAGCGCCGCCGTGGCGTCGAGCATGCCGACGTCGACGTGCTGGCCCCGTCCGGAGCGGACCCGCGCCAGCAGCGCCAGCAGGATGCCCTGAGCCGCGAACATTCCGGCGGCGAGGTCGGCGACCGGCACGCCGAGCCGGAACGGCGGACCTTCCGGATCTCCCGTCACGCTCATCAGCCCCCCTTCTGCCTGGATGACGGCGTCGTAGCCGCCCTCGCTGGCGCGCGGGCCGGTCTGGCCAAATCCTGAAATCGAGCAGTAGATCAGCCGCTCATGGGCGCCGGCCAGCCGCTCATAGTCGAGGCCCAGCCGGGCCATTGCGCCCGGCCGGAAATTCTCGACCACCACATCGGCGCGGCCGACGAGGGTGTCGAGGATGCCTCGCGCCTCGGGCGCGTGGAGGTCGAGCGCCAGGCTCTCCTTGTTGCGGTTGACACTCAGGAAATAGGCGCTCTCGCCGCTGACGAACGGCGGGCCCCATGCCCGCGTGTCGTCGCCGCGGACGGGATGTTCGATCTTGATGACCCGGGCGCCCATGTCGGCGAGCAGCATGGTGCAGTACGGGCCGGACATGACGCGGGTGAAGTCCAGGACGATCGTGCCGTCGAGCGGCGGGGCATCAGAGGCCATCGTCGACCGCTGCTACGGAAGCTGATCGAGCGTCTCGCCGACAAGGGCCAGCGCCGCCGACAGGTGGGCCGGATCGGTTCCGAACCCGATCCGCAGGTAGCCATCCATCTCGAAGTGATCGCCGGGGACGACCAGGACGCTCTGCTCCGTCCGGATCTTCTCGGCCAGCGCCGTCGAATTGATCGCGTACTGGTAGCGGATGAACGCAATCGCTCCGGCTTCCGGCGGCGTGTGAACCAGCTTGCCGCCGCGCTTCTCGATCCATCGGCGCACCAGGGGGTAGTTGGCGTTGACGATGCCGCGGGTCCGCGCCAGGAGCAGCTCGCGCCGCGCCGGCGCCAGGGCAATGCGCGCCAGCCGGTCGCTGATCGCGCCCGGCGCAATCGAGGTGTAGTCGTGCACGCCCCATAACGCCTCGATCAGCTCCGGCGCGCCGATCGCCCAGCCGATCCGCAGGCCCGGCAGTCCGTACGCCTTGGCGAGGCCGCTCGTCACGACGGCGCGGTCGTAACGGCCCCACATCGACGGCGTGTCGACGCCGTCGAACTCCGCCCCCCGGTAGATCTCGTCCGAGAGGATCCACGCGCCCGACCGCGACGCGATCCGGACGACGCCGTCGAGCTCGTCGGCAGTCATCCGCGCGCCGGTCGGATTGTTGGGATTGCAGATCAGGATCACCCGGGTCTTGGGCGAAACCAGCGATTCGAGCAGGCCGAGGTCCGCGTGCCACCGCGAACCGTCGCCACCGATGAGCGGCCACGGCCGCACGGTGGCGCCCAGACCACGGGCGACGCCGCGGGCCTGCATGTAGTTCGGCATCATCATGACGACCTCGTCGCCCGGCTCGACGAGATGCCACAACGCCACCAGGTTGGCCTCCGAGCCGCCGTTGGTGACCTGCACGCGCGATCCGTCGGCGCCCGGGTACATGGCGGCGATCGACGAGCGCAGCTCCGCGGTGCCGTTGGTCTGCGTATAGCCGAGCTCCTGCGCGAGCACCGCCGCGCGGTCGCCGTCGGTGTCGGCCAGTTCCTCGACGCGCAGCGGATGCACGCCGCTTTCGGAAAGATTCCAGGCGACCCGGTGCTCCCAGGTCGACTGCATCCGTTCCAGCGCGAACGGTTCGAGTCGCATGCCGGAAAGTGTACCTGAAATGAACTTGGGCTATCCTGAGGCGCCTCCAAGCCAACATGCAGGACGATCTGCTGCCCGACCTCGTCGCCATCCCCGCGGGGGAGTTCCTGATGGGGACGCCCGACGGGCCGGACGACGAACAGCCGGTGCACCGGGTGCGCCTGGACGGGTTCGAGATCGGCCGGCATCCGGTGACCCACCGGCAGTACGCCCGGTTCGTGCGCGAGACCGGCCACCGGCCGCCGGCGATCTACGAACTGCCGCTGGTAGTCAGCGCCGGCGGCGAAGAGCGCGAGCAGGCGTTCCGCACCAACGGCCGGCCCTACGTCTGGGCCGATCTGGAGCCACCCGCGGAACGGCTCGATCATCCCGTCACGCTCGTCCGCTGGGAAGACGCGGCCGCCTATTGCGCGTGGCTGACGGTCGCCAGCCGCCGGGAAGTCCGGCTGCCGCTCGAGGCAGAATGGGAGATGGCGGCGCGCGGCGGGCTCGAGGGCAAGCGCTACGCGTGGGGCGACCGGCTCGAGCCGGGGCGCGGTAACTTCGCCGGGCAGGGCTCCGGCGACGCGAACGGCACCACCGCCTGCGGGACGTATCCGCCAAACGGCTACGGCCTGGTCGACATCACCGGCAACGTCTGGGAATGGGTCCATGATTGGTACGGGGCCGGCTATTACGCATCCTCACCGCCGCGCACCCCGCAAGGACCGCCGGACGGGATCCTGCGCCTCGTCCGCGGCGGCAGCTGGCTCGCCGCCGAGCCACGGATGCTGACCTGCGGGTATCGCCACAAGGTGCCGCCGGACACGTATTCGTACAGCATCGGGTTCAGGGTGGTGGTGCGGCCGGTGCGGCCGGAATGAAAGGGCGGCGTAACGATATGAAGCTGATGACGCGAGTACGGGCGTTCGCCGGGGCGGTCGTGCTGACCGCGGTTCCCGCCGCCGCGCTGGCACAGCGCGCCGCGCCGGGGCCGGAGCCGGCCGTCATCGTGACGATTGGCGAAGGCGTGATCAAGGTGGCGCCGGATCGCGCCTGGGTCTGGATTGCGGCGGAATCGCGCGCCCGGAGTCCACGCGACGCGCAGCGCGCCAACGCCGAAGCGATGACTGCCGTCCTCGGCCGCATCAAGGCCGCCGGCATTCCCGCCGACGCCATCCGGACCAGCGGCTACGACCTCCAGCCCGAGTTCGACTTCGCCAACGGCAAGCAGACCCTGCGCGGCTACGTCGCGCGCAACGGCGTCGAGGTGCGGCTCGACGACCTGCCGCGGACCGGCGAAGTCATCGACGCCGCGGTCGGCTCCGGGGCGACCTCGGTCAGCGGCATCCGCTTCGATGTGAAGGACCGCGTCGCCGCCGAGCGCGAGGCCCTGAAGCAGGCGGTTGCCGATGCGCGGGGCCGCGCCGACGCCGCCGCCGCCGGCGCCAGCGTGTCGATCGACCGCGTCCTCCGGATCGAGGAGCGCGGCGCGCCGCCCCAGGAACCGCGCCCGATGATGATGCGGGCCGCCGCCGCCGAATCGGCGCAGACGCCGGTCACGCCCGGGGAGCTCGAGATCCGCGCCGCGGTGACGCTGACGACGGCGATCCGCTAGTCGTCGCTGATGCCGGCGTCCTGCACGACGACACCGTCGAGCGGCTCGTCGTCGAACAGCCCGACCAGCTCGGGTGCGCCAAGCGGCCGCGGCGTGTGATCGATGGTCGCAAGCTCCGGCAGCTCGTCGGGCGCGGTGACCCCCTTGTCCTTGAGCCGCCGCGCCGTGACGAGGACCCGGCTCTCGAGCGAGCCAATGGCGCGGTTGTAGGATTCGACCGACCGCGACAGGCCGCGCGCGACGTCCTCGAAGTGGACCGCCATCACCCGGATGCGGTCGTAGAGCTGGCGGCCGAGGTCGCTGATCTCCTGCGCGTTCTTCGCAATCTTCTCCTGCTGCCAGCCGAACGCCACCGCCCGCAGCAGCCCCATCAGCGTCAGCGGGCTGGCGAGCATCACGCCGCGGCCGAGACTGAATTCGAGGAGTCCGGGATCGCTCTGCAGCGCCGCGCTGAGCAGCATCTCTCCCGGCACGAACATGATCACGAGGTCGGGGGCCGGCTGGAAGTGCGCCCAGTACGTCTTGTTGCCGAGCCGCACGATGTGATCGCGCACCTGCCGCGCGTGGTCACGCATCCGGGCATTCTTCGCCGCGTCCCCCTCCGCCTCGACCGCGTCCAGGTAGGCAGACGACGGGACCTTGGCGTCGACGACGACGTTGCGGCCGCCGGGCAGGCGGACGATCATGTCGGGCGTCAGCCGGCCGTCGGCGGTGGCGACCGATTCCTTGAGGTCGAAATCGCAGTACTCGAGCATCCCCGCGGCCTCGACGACGCGGCGCAGCTGCAGCTCGCCCCACTGGCCGCGGACGTTCGGCGAGCGGAGCGCCTGGACGAGCCGTCCGGTTTCGGTCTGGAGTGTCTGCTGCGCCAGGCCGAGCGAGCGCAGCTGTTCGGCGAGCGCGGCGTGCGAGCCGGCGCGGGTCTGCTCGACCTGCTGCAGCTTGGCGTCGACCTGCGTGAGCGACAGCTTCAGCGGCTGGACGAGGTCCTCGATGGCCTTGTGGCGGCCGTCGAGATCGGCGCGGGCGGTCTGCTGGAACTCCGAGAGCGAGGTGCGGGCGAGCGCCAGGAACGAGTCGTTGTTCTGGCGGAGGGCTTCGGAGGAGAGCGACGCGAAGGCGTCGCGCAGCTTGGCTTCGGCGTCCTGGAGCAGCGCGAGCTTGCCGGCGGCGGTCCGCCGCTCGGCGTCGAGCTCGGCGGCCAGCCTGGCCTGCTCCTGCCGGGCGTCCGAGACCTGGTCGTGCAGTCGCTCGTCCGCCTCATCCCTGGCGGCCAGGCGTGTCAGCGTTTGCGCCATAGCGGTGCGGGCAAAGCCCCAGACCGCCAGCGCGACGAGCAGGCCAATCGCCAGGCCGGAGCCGAACAGGGCGAGTGAGGAGACAGTCACGCCAGGACGAAGTTTAGGCGAAGGTCGGGCATCAGCTCAAGCTCTGTCGTGCTTGATTCCCCTGGCCAGTCGGACTAATATAGGACTCTTATGGTCGTAGATAGGGACACGGCAAGGTCCTGAGGCGTCCGACATGGTGCAAATCAGCGAGAACGCAGCCAAGCTCATTCTGAAAATGACGCGGAAGAACGGCCTCCCCGACGGCGGCCTGCGCATCGGTATCAAGGCGGGCGGCTGTTCCGGGTTGAGCTACACGTTCGCGTGGGAAGCCGGCCCCCGCGACGGCGACGAAGTCTTCACCGGCGCGGACGGGTCGAAGGTCTTCATCGATCCGAAGAGCTACCGCTTCATCGACGGCACCACGCTCGACTACGACACCAGTCTCGTCAGCAAGGGGTTTATTTTCAATAACCCGAATGCAAAATCGTCCTGCGGCTGCGGCACGAGCTTTAGCGTGTAGCTGCCCGTTTCCCGCTTCCTGCTCCGCTTTCCCCAGGTTCTGAATCAGCAGTGGGAAAGAGGTGAGAGCTGGTAGCGGGTAGCGGGAAGCAGGGAGCGGGAAGCAGAAACCAATGACCACATCAACCGAAACCATCGAACAGCTCGCGACCCGCGAGTACAAGTACGGATTCGTCACCGACGTCGAGACCGAGACGATTCCGAAGGGGCTCAGCGAGGATGTCGTGCGGGCGATTTCCGCCAAGAAGGGGGAGCCGGAGTGGCTGCTCGAATGGCGCCTCAAGGCCTACCGGCTGTGGCTGGCGATGAAGGAGCCGACCTGGCAGAACGTCAAGTTCGACCCGATCAACTACCAGGACATCGTTTACTACTCGGCGCCGAAGAAGAAGAAGGTCCTCAACAGCCTCGATGAGGTCGACCCCGAGGTGCGGGCGACCTTCGACAAGCTCGGCATTCCGATCGAGGAGCAGAAGCTGTTTGCCGGCGTCGCCGTCGATGCCGTCTTCGACAGCGTCTCGGTGGCGACCACCTTCCGCGAGACGCTTGCCAAGCAGGGCATCATCTTCATGTCGTTCTCGGAAGCGGTCCGCGAGCATCCGGAGCTGGTCCGCAAGTATCTCGGCTCGGTCGTGCCGCACACCGACAACTTCTTCGCCGCGCTCAATTCGGCGGTCTTCAGCGACGGCTCGTTCGTCTACATCCCGAAGGGCGTGCGCTGCCCGATGGAGCTGTCGACCTACTTCCGGATCAACGCCAAGGACACCGGCCAGTTCGAGCGGACGCTGATCATCGCCGACGAGGGCTCGTTCGTCAGCTACCTCGAGGGCTGCACCGCGCCGATGCGCGACGAGAACCAGCTCCATGCCGCGGTCGTCGAGCTGGTCGCGCACGCCGACGCGACTATCAAGTACTCGACGATCCAGAACTGGTATCCCGGCGACAAGGACGGCAAGGGCGGGATCTTCAACTTCGTCACCAAGCGCGGTTTGTGCGAGGGGCGCGGCTCGAAGATCACCTGGACCCAGGTCGAGACCGGCTCGGCGATCACCTGGAAGTATCCGAGCTGCATCCTCCAGGGGGACAATTCGATCGGCGAGTTCTACTCGGTCGCGACCACCAACAACTGGCAGCAGGCCGACACCGGGACGAAGATGATCCACATCGGCAAGAACACCCGCAGCACGATCGTCTCGAAGGGGATCTCGGCCGGCCACGGCCAGAACACCTACCGCGGCCAGGTCCGGATCGGCAAGAACGCGACCAACGGCCGCAACTACTCGCAGTGCGACTCGCTGCTGATCGGCGACCGCTGCGGCGCCCACACGTTCCCGTATCTCGACATCCGCAACAGCACCGCCAAGGTCGAGCACGAGGCGTCGACGTCGAAGATCGGCGAGGACCAGATTTTCTACTGCCGCCAGCGCGGCCTGACCGCGGAGGACGCGGTCAACATGATCGTCAGCGGCTTCTGCAAGGAAGTGTTCCGCGAGCTGCCGATGGAGTTCGCGGTCGAGGCGCAGAAGCTGCTGAGCGTGTCGCTCGAAGGGTCGGTCGGGTAATACGGGCTCGTTCAGCGTTTCTCTCGAAGGTCGGTCGGGTAATCCGAGTGGCTCGAGGCTTTCATTAGGCTCGTTGTCCGTAACCAACGGCGCGAGCCGAAGGGCGAGCGCTGACAGTTCGCGGGGGTGGGGCCCCGCGAAAGATTAAATAAAAGAAAACTCATACACACATGCTTGAAATCAAGAACCTGCAGGTCCGGGCGGAGAACAAGGAAATCCTCAAGGGGATCAACCTCGCGGTCAAGGCCGGCGAAGTCCACGCCATCATGGGGCCGAACGGCTCAGGCAAGAGCACGCTCGCCCGTGCGCTGTCAGGCCATCCCGAGTATCACGTCACCGGCGGCGAGGTGACGTTCGAGGGGCGCGACCTGCTCGACATGGATCCCGACGAACGCGCCCGCGAAGGCGTCTTCATGGCGTTCCAGTACCCGGTCGAGATTGCCGGCGTCAACAACGCCTACTTCCTCAAGGCGGCGCTCAACGCCAAGCGCAAGCACCACGGCGAGCCCGAGCTCGACGCGATGGAGTTCATGCAGCTCGTCAAGTCGAAGTCGACGCTGCTCGACATCGACCAGAGCATGCTCAGCCGCGCCGTCAACGAGGGCTTCTCGGGCGGCGAGAAGAAGCGCAACGAGATTTTCCAGATGGCGCTGCTCGAGCCGAAGCTGGCGATCCTCGACGAGACCGACTCGGGCCTTGATATCGACGCCCTCAAGCTGGTCGCCGACGGTGTCAACGCGATGCGCGGCCCGGACCGCGCCTTCATCGTCGTCACCCACTATCAGCGGCTGCTCGACTACATCGTGCCGGACTTCGTGCACGTGCTGAGCGGCGGGCGGATTGTGCGGTCGGGCGGCAAGGAACTGGCGCTCGAGCTCGAGAAGAAGGGCTACGGCTGGATCGAAACCGGCGCGCAGCCGGTCGGGGCGTAACGCGATGACGCAGGTGATTGAAAAGCTTCAGCCGTGGCGCGACGCGGTCGAGCAGCGTCCGCAGGGCGGCCCGCGCTGGCTGCAGGATTTGCGCGACCGCGCGGCGGCCCGGTTCGGGACGCTCGGCTTCCCGACCGTCCGCGACGAGGAGTGGCGCTTCACCAACCCGGCGCCGATTGGCGCCGGGGAGTTCCGGCTGGCGGGGCCGGCGGCGTCGCTCGCCACCGAGGCTGAGCTCGCCGGCTACCTGTACAGCGATGCCGCGGTGCGGCTGGTGATCGTCAACGGCCACTTCGTGCCGGCGCTGTCGCGCACCGCCGGACTGCCGGCGGGGGTGCGCGTCGCCTCGCTGGCGGCGGCAATTGCCGACCACGCCGACGTCGTGCAGCGCTATCTCGGCCAGCTCGCCGAGTTCGGCAGCCGGGCGTTCACCGCCCTCAATACCGCGCTGGCGGCCGACGGCGCCTACGTCTATATTCCCGACGGCGTGATCGTCGAGCAGCCGATCCACGTGCTGTTCGTCACCACCGCGTCGGCCGCGACCGGGCCGATCCTGTCGACCGCGCGCGCCCTGATCGTCGCCGGCGAGCGCAGCCAGGCGCGGATCGTCGAGACCTACGTCGGGCCGCGCGACGCGGTCTACTTCACCAACGCCGTCACCGAGGTCGTCGCCGGCGAAGGGTCGGTGATCGATCACTACAAAGTGCAGCAGGAGAGCCTCGACGCCTTCCACGTCGCCAGCATGCACGTCCATGCGGCGCGCGGCGCGAACTTCTCGTCGCACTCGTTCTCGCTCGGCGGCAAGCTGGTCCGCAACGACGCCGTGGCGCTGCTCGACGGCGAGGGCGCCGAGTGCACGCTCAACGGCCTCTACCTCGCCGACGGCGACCGGCTGGTCGACAACCACACGACCATCGACCACGCCAAGGCGCACTGCCCGAGCCACGAGATCTACAAGGGCATTCTCGGCGGCCGCGCCCGGGCGGTCTTCAACGGCAAGATCATCGTCCGCCAGGACGCCCAGAAGACCGACGCCAAGCAGACCAACCGCGCCCTGCTGCTGTCGGATCACGCCGCCATCAACACCAAGCCGCAGCTCGAGATCTTCGCCGACGACGTCAAGTGCACGCACGGCGCGGCGATCGGCCAGCTCGACGAAGACGCGATTTTCTATCTCCGCGCCCGCGGGCTGACCTACTTCGAGGCCCGCGACATGCTGATTCACGCCTTCGCCGGCGACATCCTCGACCGCATCAAGATCGCGCCGCTGCGCGCCGCGCTCGAGGTCGAGTTGTACGCGCAGCTCGCCAAGGATCTCGCGGAGGTCGACGCGGCATGACCCCTCCGGCGACGGCGGTGGCACGGGCGGCATTCGACGTCGGCAGGGTCCGCGCCGACTTCCCGATCCTCGCCGAGCGCGTCCACGGCCAGCCGCTGGTCTATCTCGACAGCGCCAACACCAGCCAGAAGCCGGCGGTCGTACTGGAGGCGATGGAGGCGTACTACCGCCACGCCAACGCCAACATCCATCGCGCCACCCACCTGCTCAGCGAGCGCGCGACCGCGCTTTACGAGGGCGCCCGGGCGCGAGCGGCGGCGTTCATCAACGCCCCGGACCCGGCGTCGGTCGTCCTGACCAAGGGGACCACCGACGGCATCAACCTGGTCGCGCAGAGCTACGGCCGCTCGACGCTGCAGCGCGGCGACGAGATCGTCATCTCGTGGCTCGAGCACCATTCGAACATCGTCCCGTGGCAGATGCTCTGCGAGCAGACCGGGGCGGTCCTGCGGGTCGTGCCGATCAACGCCCGCGGCGAGATCGAGATGGACGCCTACGCGGCGCTGCTCTCGGCGCGCACCCGGATCGTCGCCGTCGGCCACGTCTCGAACGCGCTCGGCACCATCAACCCGGTGCGCGACATCATCGCGCAGGCCCACGCCCGCGGCGCGGTCGTCCTCATCGACGGCGCCCAGGCGGCGCCGCATCTGCGGATTGACGTCCAGGCGCTCGACTGCGACTTCTACGTGTTCTCGAGCCACAAGATGTACGGGCCGACCGGCGTCGGCGTGCTCTACGGCCGGCGGGCGCTGCTCGAGGCGATGCCGCCGTACCAGGGCGGCGGCGACATGATCCAGTCGGTGACGTTCGAGAAGACGACCTACAACGTGCTGCCCTACAAGTTCGAGGCCGGGACGCCGAATATCGCCGGGGTCGCCGGCTTCGGCGCGGCGATCGATTACCTGTCGGCGATTGACAGGGAGGCCGCGCTCGCCCACGAAGACGGCGTCCTCGCCTACGCGACCAAGCGCGTCGCCGCGCTGCCCGGCGCCCGCATCATCGGCGAGGCGCGCGACAAGACTGGTGTGCTGTCGTTCGTGCTCGACGGCGTCCATCCGCACGACGCCGGGACGATCCTCGACCGGCAGGGGGTGGCGGTGCGCACCGGCCAGCACTGCGCCCAGCCGGTGATGGATCGCTACTGCATCACCGCGACGATCCGCGCCTCGCTCGGCATCTACAACACCCGCGAGGACATCGACCAGCTGGCCGAGGCCCTCGAGAAAGTGCGCGCGGTGTTCGCCTGATGTCTGACCTCACCGATCTTTACCAGGAAGTGATCCTCGACCACAACCGGCGGCCGCGGAACTTCCGGAAAATCGACGCGCCGAGCCATCACGCCGAGGGCTACAACCCGCTCTGCGGCGACCGTCTCAATCTCTACGTCCAGGTCAGCGGCGACGTCATCACCGATATCGCCTTCGAGGGCTCGGGTTGCGCGATCTCCAAGGCGTCCGCATCGCTGATGACCGACGCTCTCAAAGGCAAGACCGTCGCCGAAGCCGACAGTCTGTTCCAGCGGTTCCACCGCACCGTCACGACGCCGCCGGATCAGCCGGTCGAGGACCTCGGCAAGCTGTCGGTGCTCGCCGGCGTCCGGGAGTTCCCGGTCCGGGTGAAGTGCGCCAGCCTGGCGTGGCACACGATGAAAGCCGCGCTCGACCGCGAGCAGATTATCTCCACCGAGTAGCGCCGAAGCCGAACCATGAAGCCATTGCCCCTGGTGCCTATGCCGATCGACGCCGCCCCCGCTCCCGAACCGACGCCGACCACCCCGCTGGTCGCCGACCCCGAGAAGACGGCGGCGCTGCGGCCGGCGATCGTCCAGGCGATCTCGACCGTCTTCGACCCCGAGATCCCGGTCAACATCTGGGAGCTCGGGCTGATCTACGACATCGCCGTCGACGCCGCCGGCGCCGCGCTGGTGACGATGACGCTGACCGCCCCCGGCTGTCCGGCGGCGCAGTCGCTGCCGGTGGAGGTTGCCGCCAAGGTGAAGGGCGTCAGCGGCGTCGCCGACGCCAAGGTCGACATCGTCTGGGAGCCGGGCTGGACCAAGGATCGGATGTCTGAGGCCGCCAAACTTCAGCTCGGAATGTGGTGAACCATGCTGCGACTGTCCAAGAAAGCTGACTACGCGCTGATCGCCATGAAGCACCTGGCGACGCGCACCGACGTCATGTCGGCCAGCGCCCGCGAGATTGCCGAGGCCTACGACATTCCCGTCGAGCTGATGGCCAAGGTGCTGCAGCGGTTGGCGCGGCGCGGCCTGCTGTCGTCGCACCAGGGCACCCGCGGCGGCTACCGGCTGGCCAGCGCGCCGAGCGCCATCTCGGTTGCCGACATCATCCAGGCGATCGACGGGCCGCTCACCGTCACGGCGTGCTCGACCGAGGACGAAAACTGCGGCCAATACTCCAAGTGCAGCGTCCGCGATCCGCTGTGGCGCATCAAGGACCGCATCCTGTCGGCGCTGGCGACCTGCTCGCTGCAGGAAGTCTCCGACGAGACGCCCGCCGCTCCTGAGCCTGGCCCCGCCCAGCCGCTGGCCTTCACCAGGACCGCGCGGTGACGCTGACGCAGCGGCCGGTGTATCTCGACTACCACGCGACCACGCCGGTCGACCCGCGCGTCCTCGAGGCGATGCTGCCGTATTTCAGCGAGCACTTCGGCAACCCGGCGAGCCGGCAGCACCCCTACGGCTGGGACGCGCAGAAGGCGGTCGAGGCGGCGCGCCATCAGGTCGCCTCGCTGATTGGCGCGGCCGCCCAGGAGATTGTCTTCACCAGCGGCGCCACCGAGTCGAACAACCTCGCCATCAAGGGGGTCGCCCACGCCCTCCGCGATCGCGGCGACCACATCATCACCGTCGTCACCGAGCACAAGTCGGTGCTCGACTCGTGCAAGTGCCTCGAGCGGGAGGGCTGCCGCGTCACCCGGCTGGCGGTCGACCGCGAGGGCTTCATCGATCTCGACGAACTGCGCGGCGCGATCACCGAGCGGACCATCCTGGTGTCGGTGATGGCGGCGAACAACGAAATCGGCGTCCTCCAGCCGCTGCCGGCGATCGCGGCGATCACCCAGGAGCGCGGCGTCCTGCTCCACACCGACGCGGCGCAGGCGGCCGGCAAGGTGCCGCTCGACGTCAACCGCGCCGGCGTCGATCTGCTGTCGCTGACCGGCCATAAATACTACGGCCCCAAGGGGGCCGGCGCGCTCTACGTCCGGCGGCGCAAGCCGAAGCTGCCGCTGTCCTGCCAGATCGACGGCGGCGGCCACGAGAACGGGCTGCGCTCGGGCACGCTCAACGTCCCCGGGATCGTCGGCCTCGGACAGGCCGCGGAAATCTGCGCCAGCGAGATGGCGGCGGAGTCGGCGCGGCTGGCGGCGCTGCGCGACCGGCTGCTCGCCGGCCTGCAGCGCGATCTCACCGGCGTCCGCGTCAACGGGCCGACCGGCGAGCGGCGGCTGCCGCACAACCTCCACGTCAGCTTCGAGGACGTCGAGGGAGAGGCGCTGGTCATGGCGCTTGGTGACATCGCCGTTTCGACCGGCTCTGCCTGCAGCTCCGGCAGCCAGGCGCCGTCGCACGTCCTCCAGGCGATTGGCGCCGCCGGCGATCATGCCGGCGCCTCGATTCGCTTCGGCCTCGGCCGCGCCACCACCGACGCCGACATCGACTTTGCCCTCGGCCACGTCGTCGCCGTGGTCCGCTCACTTCAGAAGACAAAGGCCTGACATTTCAATGCCGGAAACGCGGATTACCGTCGCCCACAGCCCCGACTCGGACGATGCGTTCATGTTCTTTGGTCTCGCTAGCGGCAACGTCGACACCGGCGGCATCGTCGTCGAGCAGGTGCTCAAGGACATCGAATCGCTGAACCGCGCCGCGTTCAACGGCCAGTACGAAGTCACCGCGGTGTCGTTCCATGCCTACGCCCACCTCGTTGACAAGTACGCGCTGCTGCCGCACGGCGCCAGCATGGGCGACAGGTACGGGCCGATCGTCGTCGCGCCGGCGTTGGCGGCGGGCGAGGCGGCCGGCACCGGCAACGGCGTCAAGGGGCGGCGCATCGCGATTCCCGGTACCCTGACGACGGCGTATCTGACGCTGCGGCTGTTCGAGCCCGACTTCGAGTACGTGGTGGTGCCGTTCGACGAGATCCAGCAGGCCGTCCTCGACGGCAAGGCCGAGGCGGGACTGCTGATTCACGAAGGGCAGCTGACCTACCAGGACGAGGGGCTGCGGAAGATTGTCGATCTGGGCGAGTGGTGGTCGGAGCGGACCGGCGGGCTGCCGCTGCCGCTCGGCGGCAACATCATCCGGCGCGACCTCGGCGCGGAGATGATCGCGAAGGTCTCGAAGATGCTCCACGACAGCATCGCCTATGCGTTGTCACACCGGAAGGAAGCGGTCGAATACGCGCTGCAGTTCGGCCGCGGCCTCGATCGCGCCAAGACCGACACGTTCGTCGGCATGTACGTGAACGACCTGACGCTGGCGTACGGCGAGCGCGGCCGGCTCGGCCTCGAGCGCCTGCTGTCGGAGGCCTACGAGCGCGGCCTGATCCCGCAGCGCGTTCCGGTCGAATTCGCCGCCTGATAGTCCAGCTCGCGGCACCAGCCGCGAGTCCCGCGCGCGAGCGACGCTTCTTCACTCCGCTAAGCGATCTTCCATCCGCCGTCGGCTGTCTTACTGCACGGTGGCGCCGTTGTGCCTGAGCCACCCCGCCGGATGCCGTCCACCCGGGTCGTGGTGCGTCCAATGGACGACACCCCCCTGCGGATTCCATTCGTAGATGCCCTTGAACGCCACGCGGTCGCCGACTGCGAGCGTAGCCAGCCGCGGCGCCAGGTCGATGTTGTGGGCGACGAGCACCGTCGTTCCGGCGGCGATGCGGACGATGAAGCGCTGATGTCTCCCACCGGTCGTGTCGTCTGGCAGGAGGCGCGTGACGATGCCGTCGCCGGTAACCTCGACGCCTCTCCCGTGTTCACGCTCAGCCCGCGCGATGGCGGCATTGTTTGTCGCCGGAGCAAGCGCGAGATCTTCGTGACTCGAGCCGGGCCCTGCGCAGCCGAGGCAGACCGCCGCGGCAAGTGACAGGGCAGCAATCGAAGTCTTCATCTCGCTTGCGATTCTATTCCGGGCTCATCCCCTGCCACCTCTGCCGCTGAGAATGGCCGCTGGGTTGCACAGGCTCGATACGGAGGAAATTTGTGAATACCGAACTCGCCAAGCTCTACGAGATGATCGAAGATCTCGAAATCGCGATGATGACGACCCGCCGCAGCGACGGCCATCTGGTGTCGCGCGCCATGGCCAACCAGAAGCACGTCGCCGGCGCCGACCTGTGGTTCGTCACGATGGAAGGCACCGGGAAGCTGGAGGACATCCAGGGCGACAACCATGTGAACCTGGGGTACTACAAGGATCGGACGAGGGAATGGATCTCCGTTGCGGGCCTGGCGACGGTGTCGAGAGATCGCCGCCTCATCCATGAGCTCTACGCGACGGACTGGAAGGCCTGGTTCTCGAATGAGGGCGATCCCCGTCACGGCACGCCAGACGATCCCCGCATGGTCCTGATCGGCGTCGACGTCCACTCGGCAACGTTCCTTGAGGTGAACAAGCCGCAGCCGGTGGTGCTCTACGAGATTGCCAAGGGCTGGCTGACCGGCAGCGATCCGGACATCGGGATAATGCACGAAGTGAAGCCCGGGGCGGCCGGCAAGCGATAGCGGCGAACAGCGCCGCCACCGCGCGCCTCCCCTGGGGCGCTCAGCGACCGAACGCCTCCGGGTGCAGCGTTCTGGCGAGGGTCTCAACCACTTCGCCGACGCGGGGGCCGGCGATGCTCATCTTCTGATCGCTGAAGATGTAGATGCGCTTCGACCTGACGGCCGGCAGCGAGCCGAGCCGGTCCCACGCCGCGATCTCGCGGCGTCGGTCGGTTTCGGTAGTGACCGCCGGCCGCAGCTCGAGGATCACTTCCGGCCGCCGCGCGAGGACCAGCTCGGTCGTCGCCTGCACCGCCTCCTGCTTCACGTCGGCGAAGACGTTCCGCCCGCCGGCCGCTTCGAGCAGGTCGTGGATGAAGCCGATGCCGCCGCTCGCGTAGATGCCGCGCAGAGACAGCGGTTCCCGCTCGAAGACGACCAGCGCGGGTATCTTCCGCAGCCCATCGATCGTGTGCCGCACGGTGGCGATGCGCCGCTCGATGGTGCCGGCGAGCTGTGACGCCGATGCGCCATGCCCGGTCCGCTCGCCGACTTCTCGAATCGTTGTCGTCACGTCGGGCAGCCCGGCGTGGGTGTAGACGTAGGTCGGGACGCCGGCGCGGCCGAGCTGGGTGCGCAAGTCCGCCTGGCTGGCGTAGACGACGACGAGGTCGGGTCGGAGCGAGAGGATGCGTTCGACGTCGGGGTCGAGCAGCGCACCGACGCGCTGCAGCCCGGCGACGTCCGGCGGATAGTTGTCGAAGCTGCTGACGGCGGCGACCTGGGCGCCGGCGCCAATCGCGAACAGCGTTTCGGTCACGGCCGGGACGAGGCAGACGATCCGCGCCGGCGGCGGCGCGGGCGGCGACGACAGCAGCGCGGCCGCCAGGATCGCCAGCAGATACTTCATGCCCGCCTCAACAACAGCCACAAGAAGAACGGCCCTCCGATCAGCGCGGTGATGACGCCGACCGGCAGCTCGACCGGAGCCATCACCGTGCGGGCGATGACGTCGCAGCCGACTAGGAAGGCGGCGCCGAAGAGCGCCGAGGCCGGCAGGACGAGCCGGTGGTCGGACCCGACCATCAGCCTGACCAGGTGCGGAATGATGATGCCGACGAATCCCACTGGCCCGCCGACCGATACCGCCGCGCCGGTCGCCAGCGACGCGCTGACGAACGCGGCGCGCTGCGCGCGCGTCACGTCGAGGCCGTGCGTGCCGGCGCTCTCCGGGCCGAGGCTGAGCAGGTTCAGGGGCCGCGCCAGCCAGGCGAAGACGGCGAACGACACCAGGACGAGCGGCAGCGCGGTAACGAGCGGCTCGTAGCTGCTGACGTCGAGGTCCCCCATCAGCCAGCGCAGGATGCGATAGGTCTGTCCGAAGTCGGCGAAGTACTGGACGAACAGGATCAGCGCCGAGAAGAACGCATTCATCGTCACGCCGGCGAGCAGCAGGACGTTGGTCGAGAGGCCGCGGTGGCGCGCCTGCGCGAGGGCGTAGACGATCCCGACCGCGACCAGCGAGCCGATGAAGCTGGCGGCCGGGGCCGCCGGAATCCCGAGCCAGGCGAACGACCATCCGAACGTGATCGCGAGCATCGCGCCGAGCGCCGCACCGGCCGAGACGCCGAGCGTGAACGGGGTGGCGAGCGGATTGCGGAGCAGCCCCTGGAAGACGACGCCGGCGCAGGCGAGCATCGACCCGACCATCGCCCCGGCGAGGGTCCGCGGCAGCCGGGCGACGAAGAAAATCTGCGCGTCGACGTTGTCGGCGAATGGCAGCGTCGGATCGAGCGCGCGCCGCAGGCTGATGTGGGTCGAGCCGACCAGCGGACCGCCGGCGATCGCGAGGATCGCCAGCGCGGCGAACCACGGCAGCGTTCGCCACATCCGCCCGCCGAGCGTCGTCGTCGTCACGGCGCCGCCACTACCCGCGTGAGGGGGACGACGACGAGGTGTCCGGAGGCCGGATGGCGGCTGACGTCCGCCTCGACGCCGTACAGATCGCGGATGTGCGCCGGCGTCAGCACCTCGGCGGTCGGCCCGCTCGCGATGATGGCGCCGTCCTTGAGGAGCACGAGCGTGCGGCACATCGCGGCCGCGAAATTGAGGTCGTGGGTCGAGACCGCGACCGCGATCGGCAGGCGGCGCTGCAGGCCGCGCAGCAGCGCGGCGAGCTCGAGCTGGTAGGCCATGTCGAGCGCCACGGTTGGTTCGTCGAGGAGCAGCAGCCCCTCGCCGGCGGCGCCGGCGATCTGCGCCAGCGCCGCCGCGATGATGACGCGCTGCTTTTCCCCGCCGCTGAGGGTCGCGAACACCCGGTCGGCCAGCCGCAGCGTGCCGGTGGCGGCGAGCGCGTCGCGCGCGATCGCGAAATCGGCGGGGCCTTCGACCTCGAAGGCGCGCAGGTGCGGATAGCGTCCCATCAGGACGACTTCGATCACCGAATAGTCGAACGCCAGCTGGGTTTCCTGGGGCACGACCGCCATGCGCCGCGCCAGGACGGCGCGCGAGAACCCGCCGAGGGCCCGCCCGTCGAGCAGGACCCGTCCGCTGGCGGGCGGCAGCAGTCCCGCCAGGATTCGGAGAAGGGTGGTCTTGCCGGACCCGTTGGGACCGAGAATGCCGACGAACCCCCCTGCCGGGATCTCAATCGAGACGCCGCGCAGCACCGCGGCACGGCCGTAGGCGAAGGCGACGTCAGCGGCCTGCAGCAACCCGCAGCCCCGCCATGACGCCGCGCGGCAGCGCCGGAAAGCCGAAGACCTCTTCGTACGATCGGCCGAGCAGGTTCTCGACCCGGCCGAAGACCTCGAGCTGCTTGGTCAGCCTGACCGAGCCGCCGGCATTCCAGGCGGCGTAGCCGCCGGCGTCGAACAGGCCGCCGAACGTTCCATACGACGGCTCGACCGCGAGCACCCGGCCGCGCCCCCCGCCCCGCAGCCACCCGGCCCATCGCCCCTGCGCGGCACCGAGGTCGAGCGCCCACTGATGACGCGGCCGCTGCAGCAGCCGCTGCCCGGGCACGAACGGCGGCGGCGCCGCGCCGCCGCGGTCGACCGCGAGAATCGCGCTGTCGAGGAACGTGTAGGTCGCCCTGGTCTGGATCTCGACGCCGCCGGCGCGCTGGTGGGTGGTCGCGGCCAGTTCGACGCCGCGCGCTCTGGCGTTGGAAATGTTGTCCGTGCGGTAGCGGCTCGACTGCGCGAACCTTCCGACCGCGACGATCAGGTCGTCGAAGGTGTTGCGGAAATAGGTGGCCTCGACGAGCGCGTGGCCGGCCGCCAGCGATTGTTCGATCCCGGCCTCGATGCTGCGGGTGCGTTCGGGCTTGAGCGACGGATTGTCGGTGTAGGCGATATCGAAGCCGTCGGGCGGGCGGATGCCGGTTCCGGCGGACGCCCGCAGCTTGCTCCCGGCGCCAGGAGAGGTGCGCAGCGCATAGGACACGGCAATGCGCGGGTTGACGGAGGTCACGCGGTCCGCCGCCATCGCGGGGCGCGGGCTGTAGGGGTCGTTGAGCCGCGGCACCGCCTCGCGATTGATGTCGTCGAGCCTGACGCCGCCGGTGACGAACAGGCGGTCAGCGTGTTTCCAGCGGGCTTCGCCGAAGTAGCCGATCACCCGCCGTTCGATCGGGATCGCGCCGGCGTCGGCGGTGATGTAGGTGCTCGTCACCCGTTCGCGCTGGATCTCGATGCCCGCCGAGGCGTCGAGTCCGGCCGCGACGACGATGTCGGTCTGGGCGCGGGCGCCAAGCCGCCGCGATCCCGACTCCGACAGGCTCACGCCGCTCGGGGTGTAGGCTGACGCGGCGGTGAAGTGGCCGTCGATCGCATTCCATGACACCTGCCCGAGCGTCCGGACGCGGCGGCCGGCCGGGATCGCCCCGTCGATCGAGGCGCTCCAGCGGTCGTCGGTGCCGCGTGAGACGGCATCGATGCCCGAGAAGATTCCGGCCGGGTTCGAGCCGAACGGTCCGGGGAAGCCGCGGTCGTCCCTGGCGAAACGCAGTTCGCCGCGGAGCAGCGCGCCGGCATCGTTCCGCCAGCCGCCGGTGCCGGTCGATTCGGTCCGTTCGTAGCGATCGTTGGCGATCGTCTCGCCGGCGGCCGTCCGGCGGCCGGTGAAGCCGTCGCTGCCGATCCGATCCGCGCCCGCGCCCCAGAACCATCCGCCCAGCGCGCCGGAAGACGAGGCGGTGAGGTGGGTCGTCCCAAAGCTGCCCCCTTCGAGCGCGGCGTCGCCGCGGACCGGACCGCCGGTGCGCGTCACGATCCGGACGACGGCGCCGATGGCATTCGAGCCGTAGAGCGCGCTCTGCGGCCCGCGGACGATCTCGATGCGGTCGATGTTGGCGGTGGAGAGGTGCGCGAAGTCGAAGCCGCCGCCGAACGCGTTCAGCTGGATGCCGTCGAGGACGACCAGCGTGTAGTCCGATTCGCCGCCGCGCGGAAAGAGCGCGGTCAGCGCGCCGGGCCCGCCGGAGCGCGCCACCGTCAGCCCGGGCACCTGGCGCAGCGCGTCGGCCACCGTCGTCACCTGGCGGGCCTGCAGTTCCGCGCCGGTGATGATCGTGACGGCGGATGACGCTTCCGAGAGCGGGGTCTCGACCTGCGCGGCCGAGACCACTACGGACTCCGAGACGGCGCTGATGCCGAGCCGGACGTCGCCGACCGAGAGCGGCGCGGCGGAGCCGTCGAGCGGCAGATTTGCGGCGCGGAAACCATCGACCGCGACGCGCAGCTCGAGCGCGCCCCCATCGGGCGCGGTCAGCGCGAAGCCGCCCTGCAGGTCGCTGCGCGTGCTGCGGAGGACGGACCCCGACGACAGCAGGATGATCTGGGCGCCGGGGACGCCGCGGCCGTCCGGATCCACCACGCGGCCGGACAGCGGGCCGCCGCGCGCGGTAGCCGCCGCGGCGACAGTGATCGAGGCCATCAGGAAAGAAATGAAACGGGTGCGCGATCGCATGGGGCTCCTTTTCGGCGTGGAACGCGCCGATGCCTCGCAGGGAGGCGGAAAAGGACGAGCCCGGCGTCAGTATCCTGGCTTGCGGATCACAGCGTGCATCCCCGCCTTCCCGCGAAGATCCGTCTTCGCAGTGGCTGCCGGCAGTCCGGCCGGGGGATGCAGCTCCCCGCTTACAGTGGCGGCACCGCGTGGGATTCACACCCACTTCGCGCGACCGCCGGGCAGAACCAGTGAGTGCGAGTCACCGGTTCGAACGTCAATTGTTGAGGAAGTATAGCATCCGGCGCCGGTTGCCACCACGACACCCAGCCGTTAAGATGAAGTGTTTGCAGAGGTTCGGACGGCGCCGGCTGGGTCCGGCTGAACCGCGAGATGTCGATGACCAAAAATTCAACCGTCAATGCTGCGGATCTGTCTGGCGCCGCGACGCGCTCCTCGGAAAGCGGCCGGCTGATGATCAGGACCGAAACGCTGGCGGTACCGACCGAGGCGCGGGTCGAGCTCATCGACGTCACCGACCAGCTGACCGGCCTGGTCCGGGCCTCCGGCGTCCGCGACGGACTCGTCAGCCTGTGGTCGATGCACACGACGTTCGCGGTGTTCATGAACGAATCGCAGCTGGCGCTCCACGCCGACATCAAGCGGCTGCTCGAGCAGATCGTCGATCGTGACGCCGACTGGATGCACAACGACCCGGCGCACTCGGATTGCGATCGGCTCAACGCCGACGCGCACCTCCGCGCCATGCTGCTCGGTCACAGTCTCTCGCTGCAGATCGGCGGCGGCCAGCTCGTCCTCGGCCAGTGGCAGCGAATCCTCGTCGGCGAGCTCGATGGCCCAAGGGCGCGAACCCTGCGAGTTCAGATCCTCGGCATCGGTGAAGTGGGTGCGTGAACCCTGAACCCTGAACCCGGAACTGTAATGAAACCCGGAACCCCGAACCCCGCCCCCCCCGTTGCCACCGCCCGCATCGCCGCGGCCGGGCTCGGCGACATCGCGGAAAAGCTGCGCGCCGGGGAGCGCCTGGCGTTCGACGACGGCGTCCGCCTGTTCGCCTGCCACGACCTGATGGCGCTCGGCGCGCTCGCCAACCGCGAGCGCGAGAAGCGCCACGGCGGCCGCACCTACTACAACTTCAACATTCGCGTCGAGGCGACCAACGTCTGCGTCGCCAGCTGCCTGTTCTGCTCCTTCGCGCGGCTGAAGCCGGGGGACCCCGGCTCGTACACGATGTCGCTCGAACAGACCTGGGACAAGCTGCGCCAGCGCGCCGCCCAGCCGCTCACCGAGATCCACGTCGTCAACGGCCTCCATCCCGAGCTGCCGTTCACGTATTACCTGGACATGCTGCGCGGCTTCAAGCGGATCCGTCCGGGGATCCATCTCAAGTGCTTCACCGCTGTCGAGATCGCCTTCTTCGCGGACCTCTACGGGATGAGCGACGAGCAGGTCCTGCGCGAGCTGCAGACGGCGGGGCTCGACTCGCTGCCCGGCGGCGGCGCGGAGATTTTCGCCGAGCGCGTCCGCCGCAAGATCTGCCACGACAAGTGCGACGCCGATCGCTACCTCGCCATCCATCGCCTCGCCCACGGCCTCGGCATGCGCACCAACGTGACGATGCTCTACGGGCATATCGAGACGATGGAAGAGCGCGTCGATCACATGCTGCGCGCCCGCGCCCTGCAGGACGAGACCGGCGGCTTCCAGGCATTCATCCCGCTGGCGTTCCATCCGGATAACAACCAGATGCGCAAGCTGCCGGCGCCGAGCGCCACCGAGACGCTCCGCGTCCACGCCATCTCGCGGCTGATGCTCGACAACATTCCGCACATCAAAGGGTTCTGGATCGCGACCGGTGTCGAGGTCGCGCAGCTGGCGCTGTGGTTCGGCGTCGACGATCTCGACGGCACGGTGCAGGAAGAGAAGATTTACCACATGGCCGGGGCGCGGACGCCGGAAGCGATGACGACCTCCGCCATCCGCCGCCTGATCCGCATCGCCGGCCGCGAGCCGGTGGAACGCGACACCCTCTACAACGTCGTCACTGGCCCGGAGGCTGCCGATGACCCTGCCGGGGTTGCGGCGCCAATCTAAAAGCGGCCAGCCCGGTTAGCTTCCCGGCGCGCCTGGGACAAGTCCCAGCTGCCGCATCATTGTCGCGGTGTCCCAGTATGCCCAGAGGTGGACGATGCGTCCGCGGGAGACCTCATGGACGGCGCATCCAGGCAGATCGAACCGGCGCTGCGTGGGCGGTAGCGGCGCCTCCATGCTGCCAACGCCGCGAAACTGGAAGTCGCCGGTATGAGTGCCGACCATCCGGAGCTGTGAGGCGGCCATCCCGCCTTGGACGATCATCCGCTCGAGCCGGAACTCGAAGTCCGGAAACCCGGCGAACCACAGCCGCCACGCTTCGACGGACTGCTCCGCGCCTTCGGTCCGTGCCGTCCCGAGCTCCCAGACGAACCGTTCCGAAAGGGTGGCTCTCAGCCGATCCAGGTCGCGCGCGTTTATCGCATCGATCCACTCCCTGGCGATGGTCTCTGTCATGGGTACGTCCGAGGCTGAAGTGACCTGTCGAGCCTGTTTCTGCCGGGTTGCCGCGCCCTGAACCCTCGCAGGTCTGGACATCCAGCCGGGCGCGAAAGTGCGCTCGCGGGTACAATAGCCGAAGAGTCCCCTAAGCGTCGGGGTTGCGCCCGTGGCCGCCAGCGAGCGCCGGAGGGGAGCGGCCGAGAGGCCGCCAGCGAGCGCCCCGAGCGGAGTGATCAATGGACATAAAACTCCTCACCGACGTCGAGAAGGCGAGCATTGGCGAGCGGCAGCCGTTGCCCGATCGCTACCTGCGTCTGTCGGACGATGAGATGGATGCCAGGATCACGGCGGCGAAGCGGACGCTCGGTGACCGGGTTGTCATCCTCGGCCATCACTACCAGCGGGATGAGGTGATCAAGTTCGCCGACTACATCGGCGACTCGCTGAAGCTGTCGCGGGCGGCGGCGAGCCGCGGCGCGGCGGAGTTCATCGTCTTCTGCGGCGTCCATTTCATGGCCGAGAGCGCCGACATCCTGCGCGGGCCGCACCAGAAGGTGCTGCTGCCCGACCTGGCGGCGGGCTGTTCGATGGCCGACATGGCGGCCCCCGATCAGCTCGAGGTCTGCTGGCGCGAGCTTGGCGAGATGGGCGTCCGCACCGACGCCGTCGAAGAGGGCCGCGCCGGCGTGATCCCGGTGACGTATATCAACTCGACTGCCGGCGTGAAGTCGTTCGTCGGCAACCATGGCGGGATCGTCTGCACCTCGACCAACGCCGCGGCGGTGATGACGTGGGCGTGGGAGCGCGGCGAGAAGCTGCTGATGCTGCCCGACCAGCATCTTGGCCGCAACACCGCCTACAAGATGGGGGTGCCGCTCGACGAGATGGTCGTGTGGGATCCCGATGAAGTCTGGGGCGGCCTCCAGCCGGAGCAGGTGAAGAAGGCCAGGCTGATTCTCTGGAAGGGCTTCTGCTCCGTTCACACGCGCTTCAGCGTCGCGCAGATCGACGCGTTCCGGAAGGAGCATCCCGGCGGCCTCGTCATCGCGCATCCGGAGTGCACGTTCGACGTCGTCCAGGCCGCCGACCGCAGCGGCTCGACCGAGTACATCATCAACGCCGTGAAAGAGAGCCCGAAGGGCAGCACGTGGGCGGTCGCCACGGAGGTCCACCTCGTCAACCGGCTGCGCCACGACGTCGAGCCGGATCGCACCGTCATCACCCTGGACCCGTTCGGCTGTCTCTGCTCGACGATGTTCCGGGTCTCCCCGAACCACCTGCTGTGGATCCTCGAAGGGCTGGTCGAGGGCCAGGTGCACAACCAGATCATCGTCCCCGACGACGAGAAGCGCGGCGCCAAGCTGGCGCTCGATCGCATGCTCGAGGTCAGGGACCCGAAATCGCGACAGGATTAATCGCTCATAAGGAGAAACGAATGGCGCATGAACTTCCCCCGCTTCCGTACGACTACACCGCGCTCGAGCCGCACATCGACGAACAGACGATGCGGATCCATCACGACAAGCATCACGCCGCCTATGTGACCAACCTCAACGCCGCGCTCGAGAAGCATCCCGATCTCCAGCAGAAGAGCATCGAGGACCTGCTGCGCGGCATCAACACCGTGCCGGAGGACATCCGCACGGCAGTCCGCAACAACGGCGGCGGCCACGCCAACCACACGATGTTCTGGCAGATCATGGGCAAGGGGAAGGGCGGCGCGCCGGGCGGCGCCGTCGGCGACGCGATCAAGTCGGCGTTCACCAGCTTCGACGCTTTCAAGGAACAGTTCGCCAAGGCCGCGACGACGCGCTTCGGCAGCGGCTGGGCGTGGCTGATTGATGCCGGCGGCAAGCTCGTCATCGAGAGCACGCCGAACCAGGACAGCCCGCTGATGGAGGGCAAGAAGCCGATCCTCGGCCTCGACGTCTGGGAGCACGCCTACTACCTGAAATACCAGAACCGCCGCCCCGACTACATCGGCGCGTGGTGGAACGTCGTCAACTGGGACGAAGTCAACAAGCGCTACGGCAAGTAAGCACTGATCGCAGGGGTTCCGGGTTCAATTGAATCCGGAACCTCTCCTCTGAGCCGGTCCGGACCTCGAACTCTTCCGCCGCAACTCTGCCCTTGAACTGACGCGAACTTCGCACCCTGCCCCAAAGCTTCCCTACGCTGACCCGCTTATCGCCTCGACAATCTCCTCGTGCGACGGGTACTGATCCTGCCGGTCTGCGATGAAGGAGTAGCGGATGCCCCGGTCGCGATCGACGAGGAACAGCGCCGGCCGGGCGATGTCCCGCCACAGCCAGCCGGATTTCTGCCAGACGCCGTAGGCCCGCAGTACGTCGCGCGATTCATCGACCAGGATGTCGAACGGCAGTCCGGTCTCCTCGATGTAGGTACGGACCGCGCGCTGCGGCTGGGCGAGAATCGGGGCGACCTGCACCCTAAGGGCGGCGTATTCGGAAGCGTGTCGTGCCAGTTCACCGAACCGGCGGCGGCAGTTGGGTCACCAGGTGCCGCGGTGAAAAGCGAGCAGCACGGACCCCTTGGCGAGAAGGTCGTCGAGCGTGCGCAGCTCGCCCTTCTGCGTCGGCAGGGTGAATGGCGGAGCGGTGCGGAGCGGCGAGGTGCGGGCCATCAGAACAGCTTCACGTCGACGAGCTCGCCGGCTTCGACGATGTCGGTCTGGGCGGGGATCTCGATGTAGCCGTCGGCCAGCGCCATGCTGGTGATGTCGCCTGACGCCTTGAATGCCGGCGCGGCCCGCCCGCCCTCAATCCGCACGGTGTAGAACTGATGGCGCCCGGTCGTCGAGACGATGCGGCGGGCGAGCGGCAGGCGGAGGCTGTGCGGGCTGTACGCAGGGAGGCGCGCCACCGCGCGCAGCAGCGGCACCAGGAACAGGTAGGCGTTCGACAGGCACGACGTCGGATAGCCGGGCATGCCGAGCACCGGCGTCGTCCCCACCCTGCCGAACACCATCGGCTTGCCGGGCTTTACTGCGACGCCGTGAAACAGGACGTCGCCGGCGGCCTGCAGCGCGTCGAGCAGCAGGTCGCGTTCGCCGACCGAGCTGCCGCCAGAGAAGACGACGATGTCTTCGGCGGCGGCGCCGCGGATCGCCGCGGTGAGCTCCGGCAGCCGGTCTGGCGCCGAGCCGCCGCGAAGCGGCACTCCGCCGTGAAGAGTGGTCACAGACGAGAGCGTGAACTGGTTGATGTCGTAGATCTGTCCTGGCGCGAGCGGCTGGCCGGGCTCGACGATCTCTCCGCCGGTGGAGAAGATCGCGACGCGCGGCCTGGCGAAGACCGCGACCTCGCGCACCCCGGTCGCCGCGAGCGCGCCGATGCGGCTGGGATTGAGCAGCGTCCCGGCCGCCAGCAGCGGCCGGCCGGCCTGGATGTCGGCGGCGCGGGCGCCGACGTGCTGCCGCGGATAGACCGGCGTGAAGATCCGCACGCTCCCGTCCGCCGTCTTCTCGGTTTCCTCGACCATCACGACCGCGTCGGCTCCCTCCGGCATCGGCGCGCCGGTGGCAATCTCGGCGCACTCGCCTGGCCGGATCGGCCGCGACGGCACCTGGCCGGTGTAGACCGTCTCGACGATGTGCAGTGTCCGTGCGTCGTAGCGGCCGGCGCCGAACGTGTCGGCCGCGACGACCGCGAAACCGTCCATGGCGGCGCGGTCGAACGGCGGCACGTCGTGCGGCGAGACGGTGTCTTCGGCCAGTACCCGGTTGACCGCGTCGGCAACCGGTATGCGCTCGGTGCGCACAATCGGCACGGCGGCCGATCGCAGCAGCGCGAGCGCCTCCTCCACCGGAATCGTCTCGCGGATCGGCCTCGTCGTCTTCATCGCTGCAGCTCGCGGACGACGTGGCCGAGTTCGGGGAGGAGGAGCTTCTCGAGCGCCAGGCGGACGGCGTCCGGCGAGCCCGGCAGCGAGAAGACGGCGGTCCGTCCGATCGTGCCCGCGCAGGCCCGGCTCATCATCGCGGCGGCGCCGATTTCGGCGTAGCTGAGGCTGCGGAACAGCTCGCCGAAGCCGTCGATCCGCTTGTCGAGCAGCGCCGTGATCGCTTCGTAGGTACTGTCACGCGAGGTGAGGCCGGTGCCGCCGGTCGTGACGACGACCTCGGATTGGGACAGCTGCGCCCGGACGCTGCGCTGGACGTCCGCGGGGTTGTCGGGAACGATCTCGCGGCCGACGATCTGGTGTCCCGCTGCCTCGAGGGCTGCGACCGCGACGTCGCCGCCGGTGTCCGTGGCCGGCGTGCGCGTGTCGCTGATCGTCAGCACGAAGCACCGCACCCGCGCGGGCGCATCCTTGCGGTGCTGGTCGAGGGACACGGAGCGATTATACGGGTTCGGGGGTCCGTCTCGGTTCGGCGGGGGTGACTTCGGGGACGTGATGA
>JANMWI010000041.1:0-7432 GCA_031393955.1 Acidobacteriota bacterium | reverse complement strand
AGGATCGGATGCCCGGTCCGGGCCGCGAGCCAGAGCGCCCCCGGCTGCGCCACCCCGGCCGGACCACGCGGTCCGTCAAGCGCGAACGCCACGGGATGGCCGCTCTCGATCTCGCGCGCCAGCCGCAGCAGCGCCCGCATGCCGCCGCGCGAACTGGAGCCGGCCACGGTGCGATTGCCGAGTCGCTCGATCACCCGCGCGATCCACTGGCCGTCGAAGTTGGCGCTGGTCAGCGCGACGATGCCGCGGTGGCGGAAATACCACGTGATCGGCAGGATGCGGGCATGCCAGAAAGCAATGATCGGCTGGCGGCCAGAGGCGAGGACCTCGTCGTAGTACGCGGCCCCTTCGATCTGCCAGGTCAGCGTGCGACAGAGTCCGGAGATCGCGGGTGCCAAAGACGCGGCGATGAGTCTGGTTTGCAGGCGCTGCGACGGGGTGAGCAGGTCAGCCATCAGATGCCGGGCCGGCGGATCGATACGCTGGCGCTGGACGATCCGGACGGCTTTCGCAATCGATCGAATGGAATCAACAACTTAGCCTAAAGATGAGTGTCCCTTAACGCGCCGACATGCGCACATCAGACGCAGATCTGATCGTGCCTCTTTTCGCAATCGCGCGAGTGGAATCAACAACTTAGCCTAAAGATGAGTGTCCCCGTTCGGGACGGCTGACAGCTGAGAGCTGACAGCTTCCACTCTACATCCCATCGTACTGAGGGCCGCCACCGCCCTCGGGCGGCACCCAGTCGATGATCTGATACGGGTCCATGATGTCGCAGGTCCGACAGTGGACGCAGTTCGAGGCGTTGATCTGCAGACGCCGGACGCCGTCGCCGGGATCGACCATTTCGTAGACGTTGGCCGGACAGAATCGCGTGCACGGGTTGCCGTACTCGGTGCGGCAGCGCGTCTGGCAGATGTCGGTGTCGTGGACGATCAGATGCGACGGCTGGTCCTCGGCGTGGCGCGTGCCCGAGAAGTGCACGTTGGTGAGGCGGTCGAAGGTCAGCGTCCGATCGATCTTCGCCGGCCGGATTGGCGCATCGACATCGGGCCGGCCGTCCTTGTAGCACTCGTCGATCGTCGCCATCCGCGCGTAGCCGGCGTGGGCGGGCATCGGATCGCGATACCACCAGCCGCCGGTCACGAGCGACAGGCCCGAGTACGCGACGCCGGCGAGCAGGCCGTAGCTGAAACTCTGATGAACGTTGCGCACGGGATAGAGCTCGCGGCGGACGTCGCTGGCAGCGATCGCGTCGCCATAGCCTTTCAGGCGCGCCGTCGACGTGTCTCCCGCGCGCACCGCCTCGAACGCGGTCTCGGCCGCCAGCATGCCGGTCCGCATCGCCAGGTGAATGCCCTTCAGTCGCAGCGAATTCAGGAAGCCGCCGGCATCGCCGGCAATCAGCACGCCGTCGGCATAGACGCGCGGGATCGCATGCCATCCGCCTTCAGGGAGCGCCTTGGCGCCGTAGCGGACCATCTGCGCCCCGGCGAGCAGGTTCGCGACCAGCGGATGCCGCTTGAAATGCTGAAAGGCGATGTGCGGATCGAACATCGGGTCGCGATAATCGAGCCCGGTCACGAACCCGACCGAAACGAGGCCGTCGCCCATCCCGTAGATGAAGCCGCCGCCGAACTCGTCGCGGCGCAGCGGATAGCCCATCGTGTGGATGACGGTGCCGGCCGGGGCGCGGCCGGCGGAGGTCTCCCACAGTTCCTTGATGCCGAGCGCGTAGAGCTGCGGCGGCCGTCCGGCATCGAGCGCGAGGCGGCGGACCAGCGCCTTGGTCAGGTTGCCGCGCACGCCGTCGGTGAGAATCGTCACCGTCGCGCGGATATCCACCCCGGGCTCGAACGTCGGCTTGCGGTCGCCATGACGATCGACGCCGCGGTCGCCGGTGCGGATACCGACGACGCGATCGCCGTCGTAGAGCAGCTCGGTGGCGGCAAAACCGGTGAAGACGTCGATGCCCTCGGCCTCGACCAGGCCGCCCAGCCACTTGACGAGCCGGTTGAGCGAGACGATGTGATGACCGTGATTGCGCAGCGGCGGCGGCGTGACCGGAAACGCGAACTGCCGGGCGCGGGTCAGGAAGTAGACCCGGTCGGTCGTCACCTCGGCGGACAGCGGCGCGCCGCGCTCGCGGTAGTCCGGCAGCAGATCGCGGAGCGCCGATGGATCGAGCACCGCGCCGGAGAGCATGTGGGCGCCGACTTCCCGCGCCTTCTCGACCACCGCAATCGCCAGCGGTTCGCCGCCGCGTGCCTTCTGCAGCTGCGCGAGCCGCAGCGCAGCCGACATCCCCGCCGGCCCGCCGCCGACAATCAGCACGTCTACATCGAGGGACTCACGCGACATCAGCTACCAGCTTCCTGCTTCCCGCTGCCCGCTCGCGCTGCCCGCTGCGCGCTACCTGCTGCCTGGCGCCGGCTATCGCTGGCCATGACGTGCTGGCCTGCTCCGTGAGCGGGAAGCTGGCGGCTGGAAGCGGGAAGCTATTTACTCAATTCCGCGACGATTGCCGGGACGATCTCGAACAAATCGCCGGTGATGCCGTAGTCCGCGATCTCGAAGATCGGCGCTTCGGGGTCCTTGTTGATCGCGACGATGGTTCGCGACCCCTTCATGCCGACGAGGTGCTGGATCGCGCCGGAGATGCCGAGGGCGACGTAGAGCTTTGGCGCCACCGTCTGACCGGAGCTGCCGATTTGCCGGTCCATCGGCAGCCAGCCGGCGTCGCAGATCGGCCGCGACGCGGCCAGTTCGGCGCCGATCGCCTGCGCCAGCTGCTCGGCGAGCGCGACGTGCTCCTTCGCCTTGATGCCGCGCCCGACCGCGACGATGCGTTCGGCCTGCGACAGGTCGACCGCCTGCTTCGTCTCATGAACGGCGGCTCCGGCCGCTGCCGGATGGCGGCCACGTCGATTGACAGATCGGCCTTGCGGATGGCGGCGGGCGACGCGCCGCGGCGCGCGGCATCGGCCCGGAACGCGCCGATCTGCACGGTCAGCAGGTGCGGCGCCGGCCCGTCGGCCTCGATATCGGCGTGCAGCTTGCCCTGGAACATGGGGCGCACGTAAACCTGATGGTCGCCCTCGGCGCGGATCGCGATGACGTCGGTCACGAGGGGGGCGCCGATGCGCGCGGCCAGCGCCGGAGCGAAATCTCTGGTCTGGTAGGTGTGCGGAAACACGACCTGCGACGGCTGCTCCTTTTCGATCAGCGCGGCGAGCGCCGCGACCCAGCCGTCGGCGGTATATGCTGCCAGCGTCGGGTCGTCCACGACGATCACTTCCTCGGCCTCGGCGGCGGCAATCTCGGCCGCTGGCGCGTCGAGTCCGGGTCCGAGGAGGGCGATCCTGACGCTTCCTCCGAGCTGCTGCGCCGCCGTGACGGCCTCCCAGCTGGCGCGATTGAGGCGCCCGTCGCGCTGCTCGCCGACGACCAGAATCACTGAATCACCCGTGCTTCATCGCGCAGCTGCCGGACGAGTTCGGCCGCGGCCTCGGCCGGCGACCCGCCGATCATCTGCGTCGACTTCCCCTTGTCGGGAAAATAGACCCGCGCGATTCGCACCGCGGCGGCTTCGGCCGGCGCTGCCGCCACCTTGCGGATTTCCTTCTTCTTCGCCGCCATGATCCCCTTCAGGGTCGCGTAGCGCAGCTGATTGATGCCGCTCTGGATCGTCAGCAGCGCCGGCAGCGGCAGCGCCAGCCACTGGAACCAGCCGCCCTCGAGCTCGCGCTTGACGCGCAGCGCGCCGTCGGCGACCTGCACCTCCATGATGATCGTCGCGTGCGGCATCCCGAGCCGTTCCGCCAGGATCACGCCAACCTGCCCGAAGCCCTGATCGTCGGATTGCAGGCCGGTCAGCACGAGGTCGAACTGCTCATCCTTGATCGCCGCCGCCAGCGCCCCCGCCACCGTGGCGGCATCGGCGGACGCCAACGCGTCGGACTCGACATGGACCGCGCGGTCGGCGCCGCGGGCCAGTGCCTCGCGGATGACCTGCGCGACCCGCGCCGGACCCGCCGCGCAGACGACGACCTCGCCGCCGTGCGCTTCCTTGAGGCGCAGCGCCTCCTCGAGCGCGTAGGCGTCAGGCTCATTGAGCTCGAAGCTGGCGTCCTGATCGCGGATCCAGGTCTTGCCGTCGTTGACGCGCAGCTGCCACTCCCGCGTCACGACCTGCTTGATGCAGACGGCAATCTTCATAACGCTCCCCGCTTCCCGCAGCCAGCTTCCCGCTGCCTGCTCTCAGCTTCCCGCTTCCCGCTACCAGCTACCCGCTTCCAGCTTCGCTATCCGCTTCGGGCTTTCCGCTGACAGCTCCCAGCTTCCCGCTGCCGCTACTTCAGCATTCGTATCGCAACGCGACCCATAGAGCGGGCAGCTGGCAGCGGGGAGCGGGCAGCTATTTGCCGAACCGCTTGAACAGCAGCGCGCCGTTGGTGCCCCCGAACCCGAACGAGTTCGACAGCGCGAACTCGATCTTCGCGGCGCGCTTGGTATTCGGCACGTAATCGAGGTCGCAGGCCGGGTCCGGCGTCTCGTAGTTGATGGTGGGGGGAATCATCTGGTGGCGGATCGCCAGCACGGTGATCCCGGCCTCGACGCCGCCGGCCGCGCCGAGCAGATGGCCGGTCATCGACTTGGTTGACGAGATCGCCAGCTTCGGCGCGTGGTCGCCGAACAGCCGCTTGATGGCGAGGGTCTCGAGCTTGTCGTTGAACGGCGTCGAGGTGCCGTGGGCGTTGATGTAGTCGACCTGCTGCGGCTGCACGCCGGCATGGTCGAGCGCCGCCTTCATCACCCGCATGCCGCCGTCGCCATCCTCGGACGGCGCGGTGATGTGGAACGCGTCAGCCGACATGCCGTAGCCGACCAGCTCGGCATAGATATTGGCGCCGCGCCGGGTCGCGAACTCGAGCTCCTCGAGCACGACCACGCCCGATCCTTCGCCCATCACGAAGCCGTCGCGGTCGTTGTCGAACGGCCGGCTCGCCCGCTCCGGCTCGTCGTTGCGGGTCGACAGCGCCCGCATCGCGGCGAAGCCGCCGACGCCCATCGGCGTGATCGCCGCCTCCGAGCCACCGGCAATCATCACGTCGGCGTCGTTGCGCTTGATGATTTCGAAGGCGTCGCCGATCGCGTGCGCCGAGGCCGAACAGGCGGTGCAGGTGGCCGAGTTCGGCCCCTTCGCGCCGAGCCGGATCGACACCTGGCCAGCCGCCAGATTGATGATCGCCGCCGGAATGAAGAACGGCGAGATCCGCCGCGGCCCCCCCTCGAGCAGCGCCTTGTGCTCGCGCTCGATGGTCGAAAAGCCGCCGATCCCGGACGCGATGAAGACGCCGGTGCGGGTCGCGATGTCCGCGCCCACCGTCAGCTTGGCGTCGTCGACCGCAAACCGCGACGCGGCGATCGCCAGCTGGATGAAGATGTCCATCTTCTTGACATCTTTTTTGTCGACAAACTGCAGCGGGTCGAAATTCTTGACCTCGCCGGCAATCCGCGCGGAGAACTGGGCGGCGTCGAACCGCGTAATCGGTCCGATGCCGCTCCGCCCCGCACAGAGCGCCTCCCAGTTTGCTTCGGTGCCGATGCCGAGTGGCGACACCAGGCCGACACCCGTCACGACGACTCGCCTGCTCAAACCGCCTCCAGACTTGACGCGCTACTTCTTCTTGCTGTGGGAGTCGATGTACTCAACGGCTTCCTTGACCCGGGTGATCTTCTCGGCATCCTCGTCCGGAATCTCGATCCCGAACTCTTCCTCGAACGCCATCACCAGCTCCACCGTGTCGAGCGAGTCGGCCCCGAGGTCGTCGACGAACGACGCGTCGGGCGTCACTTCCTCTTCGTCGACTCCGAGCTGCTCGACGATGATGCTCTTGACCTTGTCTGCAACCGCCATTCAATCCTCCTCGGCGACTTCGTCCGAAGCCCGCCCCTACGTGTACATTCCACCGTTGACCGCCAGAACCTGCCCCGTAATATACGACGCCTCGTCTGACGCGAGAAAGCAGACGGCGGACGCGATATCGTCCGGTGTGCCGAGGCGCCGCAGCGGAATCTTCGACGCCCACTCCTCGCGCGCGCTCCCGGTGATCGCGCGCGTCATATCCGTGTCGATCAGTCCCGGCGCGACGACGTTGACGGTCACGCCGCGCGACGCGACCTCGAGCGCGACCGCCTTGGCGAAGCCGATCAGCCCGGCCTTCGACGCCGCGTAGTTCGCCTGCCCGGCGTTGCCGCTCTGGCCGACGACCGAGCTGATGCAGACGATCCGGCCGGCGCGCTGGCGGATCATCGGCTTCAGCACCGCCTGGGTCAGCGCGAAGGCGGCGGTCAGATTGGTCGCGATGACGGCGTCCCAATCCGCGCGCTTCATCCGCAGCATCAGCTGGTCACGGGCGATGCCGGCGTTGTTGACCAGGATATCGACCCGGCCGTGCCGCTCGATCGTCGACGCCACCACCCGCTCGGCGGCCCCCGTCTCGGTGACGTCGAGCGACACCGCCTCGGCGCGTCCGCCGGCGCCGTTCGCCTCGTCGGCAACCGCGCCGGCGTTGTCGCCGCGCGCCGCCAGGACGACGTGCGCGCCCTGCGCCGCGAGCCGCAGCGCAATCGCGCGGCCGATGCCGCGCGAGGCACCGGTCACAATCGCGACGCGTCCGGTCAGTTCAATCATACCTTCTGGTCAGCTACCCGCCGCCCGCTTCCCGACGGCTGCTTCCCGCTTCCCGCTGCCAGCTTCCCGCTGCATGAGCGCGTCGAAGCCCCGCGGATCCTCGACGCTCAGCACCTCGACGCTGCGGTCGATCTTGCGAATCAGTCCCGCCAGCACCGTTCCAGGGCCGAGTTCGACGAACGTCGTCACCCCTTCGGCGACCAGCCGCCGCACGACCGCCTCCCACCGCACCGGCGCCGAGACCTGCCGCACCAGCGCGTCGATCGCGGCGGCCGCGTCGCGCTTGATCGCGGCATCGACATTGGCGACGACCGGGATCCGCGGCGCCACCGCCGGCAGCGCGCGCAGCTCCGGCGCGAGCCGCTCCTCGGCCGGCTTCATCAGCGCGCAGTGGAACGGCGCGCTGACGGCGAGCGCGATGACCCGCTTCGCGCCGCCGGACCGGGCGTGCTCCCCGGCCCGCGCCACCGCGTCGGCATGGCCGGCAACAACTATCTGCCCGGGCGCGTTCAGGTTGGCCGGCGCGACGACACGGCCCGGCAGCTCGGCCACCGCCGCCGCGCAGGCCCCGGCGACGCCGTCCTCATCGAGGCCGAGCACCGCCGCCATCGCCCCTTCCCCTTCCGGCACCGCCTCCTGCATGTAGCGGCCGCGCCGGCGCACCGTGCGCAGGGCATCCGCAAAGGATATCGTACCGGCCGCGACGTGCGCCGAATACTCGCCGAGGCTGTG
>JANMWI010000021.1:0-203981 GCA_031393955.1 Acidobacteriota bacterium | reverse complement strand
AGCAGGGGGCGTCGCGCTGGTCAATCCTGACAAGGGCGCGGCCAAACTGTCGAGCGCCGCCGCATCCCCCTCGAGCTATGTCGACGTCCGTTTCTACGCCGCGGCCGGCGTGCCGTATCACGTCTGGTTCCGGATGCAGGCGCAGGGGGATTCGTACAGCAACGACTCGATGTTCGTGCAGTTCAGCGGCGCCGTCACGTCATCCGGCGCTCCGGTCAACCACATTGGTACGACGGCAGCCTCGATCGTCATTCTCGAAAATGGCAAGGGCGCGGGCCTGTCGGGGTGGGGCTGGAACGACGACGGCTACGGGACGCTCGGGACGCCGGTCTATTTCGCCGCCTCCGGCGTGCAGACGATCCGCGTGCAGCAGCGCGAGGACGGCGTCATGTGGGATCAGCTGGTGGTCAGCGCCGGCACCTACTTCACGGCGCGGCCGGGGCAGACCCAGGGGGATTTGACGCTCCTGACCGCCGTGACCGGCAGCGGCGTGGCGCCGTCGCATACCTATCCGGCGGCGGGGCAGTACCCGATCGTGCTGACGGTCACGGACGACAAGGGAGCGGTCGCGTCTGCCGTCACCAGCGCGGTCATCAAGTAATCTGCAGGGCGTTGGCGTTGGCCCCGGTCGGCAACGCCGGCGGTGTCGTCAGCGGGTCAGTTCGATGACCCGGATGCCAGCGTAATAGTTGAGCGCCGGGAGCATCTGAAGCACGGCTCGATCGCTGCGGTACAGAGCAGCAACCTGTTTATTCACAAACGGCAGCACCTGCCCGAGCTGCACGTGCGGCAGTGCGAAGGCGCGCTGGCGCACGGACGTGAACGGCGCGGCGAACTCGCGCAACTCATCGTCGGTCAGCGGACGTTCGAAAGGAGAGATGTCCGGCGCCCGATAGGGAATGAGGGACCGCACGAATCGCACCGCCGCTGAGTTCCGTACCGGCTCCTGGAAGATGGCGCGGCCGCCAGGCCGCAGCACCCGGCCGATCTCACGCGACGCGAGTCGCAGATCGAGATGATGCAGGATGGCGATCCCGAACACGATATCGATCGTGCCATCCGGAAACGGCAGATCGTGGGCGGAGCCGACGATGAACTGGGCTCCGCCGGCCCGGCCGTTGATGGCCATCCGGCGGGCCGCCAGCCGGAGCAGATTTTCGGAGATGTCGACGCCCCAGACATGAGCGCCGCGATTGGCGAGGTGGATCGCGTTGGCTCCCGACCCGCAGCCATAGTCGACGACCCGGAGCCCGGCGATGTCCGGGCCGAGCAGGTGGTACGCGTATTCGAGCGGATACGGCGTGTCCGCGGGAGGACGCGCATACCGGGCCAGGTTCCGGTTGGAGACTCGAAGCGCGGCGTCGCTCGTGAGGCGCGCCTCGACGGCGCTTCGCTCGATCTCGGCCGTCTCCCAGTGTCGCATCGGGGGGTGAGGCGACGACATAATGCGTGCTGGACACTATACACGGTCGCAGCGGCTTCCGCCTCGACCACCGCGGTGATCGAGTGATCAGGCGGCGTTAAGACGGGGGAGCGCGATGACGGCCCAGTGCGTCTTTGCGGGAGTGCCGGCGGCCGGCTCAGTCAGCACCGACCATATCCTGCCACTGTGCGCCTCGATGACGCGCCGTGCGATCGGCGGCCCCAATCCCTGGCCTCCCTTGAATTCGAAGTACGGGAGGAGTTCAGCCGGGGCGGCCGTCCTCACAGCCTCGACCCGGTCGGCAGCGGCGATAGCGATCCAGCAGACCTCCTGGCCGTCAATTATCCGCGAGGTCTCGAGGACGACGACTTCCGAGTCGCCGCTCATCTGCCGCCGGACGCCGAACAGCACCGTCACGAACGCCGTCCGAAGCTTCTTCGCGTCCGCGTCGACGATGCGGTCTTCGCCGCCGGACGACAGCGTAATGTTCGCGCCAGGGCTGTCCGCCGGTGGGACCGCCGCGATCGCGTCCGAGAGGAGGCGGCGCAGATTCACCGGCCGGCGGTTGAACACCAGCGCACCGGCTTCGAGACTGGCCAGGTCTGACATTTCATCCACCATCGTCTTCACACGACCCCAGGCATTCTGGGAGCTGACGATGAACCGGCGCTGGGCATCGTTCAGTTCGCCCGTCTTTGCGACGAATCCCAGCCATCCCTGCCCCGCGCTGAGGACGTTTCGCAGCTCATGCGCAGCCAGCCGCAGGACTCTCTGCTCCGGCGTGCCGTCGGTCTCTTCAATCGACATGCGTGCATTCTAACGGCGGCTGCCGCACCGAGGGAAGCGGCTGCCGGCGGCGAGGCTCAGCCGTCCGCGCGGCTGCATGGTGCGCACGGCGTGACCAACCAGCAGCAAGGTGGTAGCGTAACTGATAGCCATGCTGATCAGGATCGGTAGGTCGATTGCGGCGTCCGAGATTACCGACGAGCAGGTCTATCTGCGCCGGCGCGAATTCCTCCGGCTGGCCGGCGGCGCGGCGGTCGCCGCGGCGGTGCCGCTCATCGCCGGGTGCGTGGGGGAGGAGGCCTCCGCCGCCGCCGACGGGGCCGGCCTGTCCGCCGCGCAGACGCCGCTGTCGGCCTACAAGCCCAGAGCGGTGACGACCGACGAAAAGCTGAACACGTTCGACGAGATCACGAGCTACAACAACTTCTATGAGTTCGGGACCGGCAAGGGGGATCCGAAGCGGTATGCCGGGACGCTCCGCACCACTCCCTGGACGGTCAAGATCGATGGCCACTGCGGCAAGCCGGCGGACTATCACTTCGAGGATCTGATCAAGCCGCTGGCGCTCGAGGAACGGATCTACCGGCTGCGCTGCGTCGAGGCGTGGTCGATGGTGATTCCGTGGATTGGCGTGCCGCTGGCCGACGTCATCCGCCGCGCCGAGCCGACCGCCAAAGCGACCTTCGTCGAGTTCACCACGCTGCTGCGTCCGACCGAGATGCCGGGGCAGCAGAGCCCGTCGCTCGACTGGCCGTACAGGGAAGGGCTGCGCCTCGACGAAGCGATGCATCCGCTGACGATCCTGGCGGTCGGGATGTACGGCAAGACGCTGACGAACCAGCAGGGTGCCCCGATCCGGCTGGTCGTGCCGTGGAAGTACGGCTTCAAAAGCATCAAGTCGATCGTCCGGATCCGCTTCGTCGATCGGCAGCCGCGGACGGCGTGGCAGAGCGCCAACCCTGGCGAGTATGGCTTCTATTCGAACGTCAACCCCGACGTCGACCATCCGCGCTGGAGCCAGGCGACCGAGCGCCGCATTCCGGGATTCTTCAAGAATCACAAGACGCTGCCGTTCAACGGCTACGGCGATCAGGTGGCATCGCTTTACGCCGGCATGGACCTGCGCAAGAACTACTGACGCCGCATGCTGCGCGCGGTCACACCCGGCCTGTTCCTCTTGTCGCTCGGGCCGGCGGCGTGGCTGGTCGCGCGGGGCGTTCGCGGCGATCTCGGCGTGAACCCGGCCGAGACGCTGCAGCTCGAGACCGGGATCTGGGCGCTGCGCTTCCTGCTGCTGACGCTCGCGGTGACGCCGTTGCGCCGCCTGACCGGCTGGAACCGGGTGATCGCCTACCGGCGGCGGCTCGGGCTGTTCGCGTTCTTCTACGCGACGCTGCACGTCCTCACCTATCTGGTGCTCGACCTGTCGCTCGACTTCGGCGCCATGCTCGCCGACATCGGCAAGCGGCCGTTCATCACTCTTGGCTTCGTCGCCTTCACGGCGATGGTGCCGCTCGCCGCGACCTCGACGCGGGCCGCGATCCGCCGCCTCGGCCGGCGGTGGCTGATCCTGCACCGGCTGATCTACGTCAGCGCGACCTTCGCCGTGCTGCACTATCTCTGGAAGGTCAAAGTCATCATCGGTCCGCCGGTGTATTACGCGGCGGCGCTTGCGATTCTGCTCGGCGTGCGCCTCTTCTGGCGTCTGAGGCTCCGGTAAGTCGCTGCACCAATAGACCTTACAGTCGGCGCCAGTCCGCCGCTCTATCCGCCCGTTCACCCCCCGGCGGTGCCCCTTTGCCTGAATTTGACGAGCCGGACGGCGGACTGCCGTTATGCTTGCGGCTGCAGCCGGCCGACGCGGGGCCAGCGAATGATTGCGGAGGTTCTGGAGGCATATGCACAAGCCGATCAAGTACGTCGAGAAGGGGCTGACGATCGCGGCCAGGGGAGCGTGGACGGTATTCGATGCGGTCAACGCGATCAAGCGCGCCGAGCCTTTCACGCCGAAATGGTCCGACAAGCCGATCCAGAAGTCCTGGCAGAAGGTGAAGCCGCCGCTCGGCTGGCCGCGCGAGACCGACTCGCTCTGCCCGACCTGCGTCCGCGAGGCGCGCCAGGAGATTCTCGACGGCAAGCGCGACTACAAGGTCCTGCTCAACGAGAAGATCGGCGAGATCAAGGCGCAGATCGTCGAGCGCGACGGCAAGATCCTGATGGTCAAGGACTGCCCGGAGCACGGCCATTTCGAGGACGTGATGGCGATCGACACCGCCTTCTTCAAGCACCTCGAGGATGCCTACCCCGGCAGCGACATCCGCGCCCACAACGACGAGAAGCTCCACAACCACGGCACCAGCACGATCAAGTACGGGCGCGGCGCGGTCCTGACGATCGACCTCACCAACCGCTGCAACATGATGTGCGATCCCTGCTTCATGGACGCGAACCAGGTCGGGTTCGTCCACGAGCTGTCGTGGGAGGACATCCAGACGCTGCTCGATAACGCCATCTCAATCAAGCCCAAGCGCCAGATGTCGGTGCAGTTCTCGGGCGGCGAGCCGACGATGTCGCCGTATTTCCTCGACGCGGTGCGCTACGCCAAGAAGGTCGGCTACAGCAGCGTCCAGGCGGCGACCAACGGCATCGAGTTCGCCAAAAGCCCTGATTTCGCGCGCGCCGCCTTCGCGGCCGGGCTGCGTTACGCCTATCTCCAGTTCGACGGCATCGGCAATGCCGCCAACTCCCATCGTCTCGTCGGCAACCTGTTCGACGTCAAGCTGCGGGCGATCGAGAACCTCCACGCCGCCGGCGTCGATATCGTCCCGGTGACGACGATCGTCAACGGCGTCAACAACGAGCAGGTCGGCCGGATCATCCAGTTCGCGCTCGACAATCCGAAGAAGATCAACTTCCTGTCGTTCCAGCCGGTCTCGTTCACCGGCCGCGACGAGGAGATCACCGACGAGCGCCGCGCCGCGCAGCGCTACACGCTGTCGCACCTCGCCCACGACGTCAAGAATCAGATCGGCCTCGGCGAGCCGGTGCGCGACTGGTTCCCGATCTCGTTCATCGGCACCTTCACCGACTGGGCCGACCTCGTCCACGGCCCGAGCGCGGACTGGGGCAACCTGACCTGCGGCTGCCATCCCAACTGCGGCATCGGCATGGCGGTGATGATCGACAAGGAAACCAAGGAAGCGGTCCCGGTCACCGCCTTCCTCCACGCCGAGAAGATGGCGACCGACCTGAAGCGCGTCAACGACGCCGGCCGCGGCAAGTTCCTGTCGTCAGTCGGCATGGCGCTGGCGCTGATGAAGAACTACGACCCGTTCAAGGCGCCGACGCACTTCAAGCTCACCGACCTGATGAAGAAGTTCGACAAGACGTTCGGCGCCACCGGCCACGATTACGGCAAGGTCAGCGCCGACCGCACCGCCGTCGACATCGAGAAGCGCCGCGCCGATCGCTGGAACTTCCTGTTCATCGCCGGGATGTGGTTCCAGGACCTCTTCAACTACGACTTCCGCCGCACCGAGCGCTGCATCATCCCCTACGCGACCCAGGAGGGGGAGATTTCGTTCTGCGCCTACAACACCGGCATCGGCTGGCGCAACATCATCGAGAAGATGCACATGACGGCGACGCTGACGAAGTGGTACGAGGAGCACGGCCGCCACGAGATCATCGCCGGCGGCAAGAACGTCGCGCTCGCCTCGACCGACCACTCGCTCGTCCTCGACGCCGAGGCGGTCGCGGTCGGCATCCAGCACGACCTCGACGACCAGGGCATCGCCAAGACCGCGCGCGAGGAGAAGATGCGCGCCAAGGCGGACGCCCGGAAGAAGACCGAGGAGAACGAGCGGATGGCCGCCCTCTACCGCCAGCACGTCCTCAAGGAGGAGCCGGCCGGCCCGGTGATCCAGATTCAGGGCCTCGGCGGCAAGAAGAAGGACCCGGTCCAGGAAGTGCTCCACAAGGAACAGCTCTAACTCCGGGCGCCGCGTCCGGGTGTCGTCAGACGGCCGCGCTCACGCGCGGCCGTTTTCTTTTTCGCGTTCGCCGCCGGTCGGGCGCCGCCAGGGCGCCCCGGCGGCAGGACGGACGCGTCGAGTGCCAGTGTCATGAGCGGTACGGTCGGGCGGATCGTCGGCGCCGCGTTCGTCGTCGACTGGTCCCTGTTCGAGGGGACCGCGGCACTTCGCTGCACGGTCGGGGTCGCGATTCCGCTGCTGCTCGGCCTGGCGTTCGATCAGCCCGGGCTCGGGGCGTTCGGGGCGATCGGCGCGGTCTCGGTCGGGTTCGGCTCGTTCCAGGGTGCGTACCGGAGCCGCGCGGCGGTGATGCTGTTCGCGGCCGTCGGGATGGCGCTCTCGGTCTTCGTTGGCTCGCTCGCCGGACACAGCGACGCGGCCGCCATCGCGGTGGCCGCCATCTGGGGGCTGGGCGGCGGCCTGCTGGTGGCGCTTGGTCCCGCGGCCTCCTTCGTCGGCCTCCAGTCGGTCGTCGCGGTGCTGATCGCCGGAGGCTTTCCGACCGGCCTGGCCGACGCCGCCGGGCGCGCCGCGCTGGTCTTCGCCGGCGGGCTGGTCCAGACGCTCCTGGTCGTGATGATCTGGCCGCTCCGCCGCTTCCGCGCCGAGCGGGAAAGTCTGGCCGCCGCGTTTCGCAGCCTGGCGTCGTATGCGGCCGCGATTCCCGAGGGCCTCGATGTCGCGCCGGAGCCGCACACGTTTGCCGGCACGCCGTCGCCGCTTGCCGATCCGCAGCCGTTCGCGCGCTCGGCCGACGTGCTGATGTTCCAGGCACTGCTCGATGAGGCGGAGCGCATTCGCGCCAGCCTCGCCGGGCTGGCGACCCGCCAGCGCCGTCTCGATCCCGCCGACCATGAGGCGCTGCAGCGCTTCTCGTCGGCGCTCGCCGCCGCGCTCACCGCGATTGCCGAGGCGCTCCACGATGGTCGCGAGCCGCGCGACTCGGGTGAGCTCTGGATCGCGCTCGAGGCCTGCGGCGGCGCCCTGGCGCACGCCGTCTCCGTCGAGGCGCTGCTCGGGCAGCTGCGCGCAGCGTGGCGCACCGCCGGCGTGCCGGCAGGACCGCCGCCCGCCAGCGAACCGTCCGGGAGCCGCCGCGTTGCGACGCTGCGGCACCGGCCGCCGGTCCGCGACGGCCTCGTGACCCTGCGCGCCAATCTCACGCTCCGGTCGGCCGCCTGTCGCCACGCCGTGCGGCTGGCGGCGACCGTGGCGGTGGCGACGTCGATCTACCGGCTGCTGGCGCTGCCGCGCGGCTATTGGCTGCCGCTGACCGCCGTCCTCGTCCTCAAACCCGAGTTCTACGACACCTTCGCTCGCGGGATCGCGCGGATCGGCGGCACGATCCTGGGGGCGGCGCTGGCGACGCTGGTGACCCACGCCGTCGCCCCCGGGCCGCGCCTGCTGACCGGGCTCGTCCTGGTCTTCGTCTGGGCCTGTTATGCGCTGATCCGCCCCAGCTATGCGATCTTCACGGTCTGCATCACCTGCTACGTCGTTTTCCTGCTGATGCTCGCGGGTGTGCCGGAGCTGACCGCCGTGACCTACCGCCTCGTCTACACCGCCGAGGGGGGCGCGCTGGCGCTGCTGCTGTACGCCGTCTGGCCGACCTGGACCGGCGCCGAGGTCAGGCCGGCGCTCGCCGGCCTGCTCGAGGCCCACGCCGGCTACGTCGCCGCGCTGCTCGACGGCTACCGCGACCCGGGCCGCGCCGATGTGCGCGCGCTCGGCGACATCAGAATCGCGGCGCGGCTCACGCGATCGAATGCCGAAGCGGTGGTCGAGCGGATGCTGGGCGAGCCCGCCGCCAGGCATGCGATTCCCCGCGCCGTCGCCGTCGGCATCCTCGCCGCCACCCGCCGGCATGCGCTGGCCGCGCTGGCGCTGCATGCCGGACTGGAGCAGGGCGGCGCCGCCCCGGTCGGCGGCGTCGACGCGCTCGCCGGACAGATGACGACCAGCCTGCGCGGGCTGGCGGATGCGCTGCGCCGCGGCATCCCGCCGCCGCTGCTGCCGCCGCTGCGCCAGACCCAGCTGGCGCTCGCCAGCGGCCACGGGCTGCTGCGCGACGAGACCGACCTGATGGTCGACAGCGTCAACACGATCGCGGCGCTGCTCGGCGGACCGCCGCAGTCCGAGGAGGCGTCGTGATGTCGGCCGGCACGGGCGTCCCGGCCGCGACGGTGCTGCAGGTCGACGCGCTCCGCAAGGCCTACGGGACGACCGAGGCGGTGGCCGGGCTGTCGTTCGCGGTCGGCCGCGGCGAGATCGTCGGGCTGCTCGGACCGAACGGCGCCGGCAAGACGACGACGATCAACATGCTGCTCGGCATCCTCGAGCCGAGCGCCGGTTCGATCCGGATCGAGGGGCGCAGCCTGGCGCGCGAGCGCCGCAGCGCCCTGCGTCACACCAATTTCGCCGCCGTCTACGCGCCGCTGCCAGGCAATCTGACGGTCGAAGAGAATCTCCGGATCTTCGCGATGCTCTACGACGTGCGCGAGGTGCGGCCGAGGATCGAGGCGCTGCTCCAGCGCTTCGACCTTGTCCGCTTCCGCCGCACCAAATGCGGCGTCCTTTCGTCGGGCGAACAGACCCGCGTCAGCATGGCCAAGGCGATGCTGAACGCGCCGACGCTGCTGCTGCTCGACGAGCCGACCGCGTCGCTCGACCCGGCGACGGCACGCGACATCCGCGCCAGTATCCGGACCTTCGCCGCCGAGGCCGGCTGCGGCGTGCTGTGGACGTCGCACAACATGTACGAGGTCGAAGAGGTCTGCGACCGGGTCCTGTTCATGGCCCGCGGCCGCGTGCTGCTCGAGGGCAATCCCCGGACGCTGCCGGCGGATCACGGCAAGACGTCGCTCGAGGAACTGTTTATCACGGTGGCGCGCGAGCCGCTGACGCTCGGGTCGTCATGACGCTCAAACCGACCCTGGCGATCGCGCTGCGCCAGGTCTACCTGGTCCGGGGCAGCCTCGCACGCGTCCTCCCGATGTTCATTTGGGTCGCCGTCGACATCGTCCTGTGGGGATACATCACCCGCTATCTCAACTCCATGACCTCCCCCGGGCGCAGCCTGGTGCCGGTCCTGCTCGGCGCGGTCCTGCTGTGGGACTTCTTCACGCGCGTCATGCAGGGCGTGACGATGGCGTTTCTGGAAGATGTCTGGTCGCGGAACTTCCTCAACATCTTCGCATCGCCGCTGTCGATTCCCGAGTATCTCGCCGGGCTGATCATGTCGAGCATCGTCACGAGCGCGATCGGCCTGACGGTGATGGTGGTGATCGCGACGGTCGTGTTCGGATGGTCGATCGCCGTCTACGGACCGATCCTGGTGGCCTTTGTCCTGGTGCTGTTCGTGTTTGGCATCGCCTTCGGGGTGCTCGGCTGCGCGCTGGTGCTGCGGCTGGGGCCGTCGGCCGAGTGGCTGGTGTGGCCGATCCCGGCGCTGGCGTCACCGTTTGCCGGCGTCTTCTATCCGATCGCGACGCTGCCGGGATGGATGCAGGTCGTCGCCCGGCTGCTGCCGCCATCGTACGTCTTCGAAGGACTGCGCGCGGTCGGCGCCGGCGGGCGGACGCCGGCCGGGGCGCTCGTCTCGGGCGGCGTCCTCGCGGTGCTGTATCTGCTCGGTGCCTGCGTGGTGTTCGTACGGGTGCACCGGCATGCGGTGCGGACCGGTCTGATTGCCCGCTACAGCGCCGAGAGCGTGACGTAGCCGCGGCCCGTGCGGGCGGCAACGAAGGTTAAGATGATGCGGTGAGCACCTCACGCGCGGTCGTGCTGGCACGCGGGCTCGGGTCGCGGATGCGGGCCCCGGATGCCGGCGCGGCGATGACTCCGGAACAGGCCCGAGCCGCGGATGGCGGAGCGAAGGCGATGATGCCGGTGCACGGCCGTCCCTTTCTGGACTACGCGCTGAGCGCCCTCGCCGACGCCGGCATTGGGCGCGTCGCCCTGGTCGTCGCGCCCGATCACGATCTCCTTCGCCAGCACTACACGATCGCCGCGCCGCCGGAACGCGTCGCGGTGACGTTCGTCGTCCAGGCCGAGCCGCTCGGTACCGCCAATGCCATTCTTGCGGCGGAAGCGTGGACCGCAGGCGAGCCGTTCCTGGCGATGAACGCCGACAACCTCTACCCGGTCCCGGCGCTGCGGGACCTCGCCGCGCTCGACGCGCCGGGGCTGCCCGGCTTCGACGCCGAGGACCTGGTGCGCTCGAGCAATATACCGCCGGAGCGCATCCGTGCCTTCGCCCTGATCGAGGCCGACCAGCACGGCCGCCTGACCGGCATCGTCGAGAAGCCCGGTGCGGCAGCGTTCGCGGCGCCGAACGGCCGGCGCCTCGTCAGCATGAACTGCTGGCGCTTCGACGCGCGGATCTTCGACGCCTGCCGCGCCGTGCCGCGCTCGGCGCGCGGCGAATTCGAGCTGCCCGAAGCGGTCGGCGTGGCGGTGCGCGACGGCGTCCGCTTCCTGGTGCGCCCGGCCGCCGGTCCGGTGCTCGACCTCTCCACCCGCGCCGACGCGGCCGAGGTGGCCAGACGTCTCGATGGCGCGCCGGTGCGGCCCTGACGGCAGGATGACGAACTCGGAACGCGCGGCGCGGCGGCTCATCGACCTGGCCGGGGATGCGGCGCCGCCGTCCTCCAGGACGCTGCTCTTTGAGACGGTGGCGGCGCGCTTCACGGCGCTGGCCGGCGAGGAAGCCGGGCATCTGTTCTGGGTGCCGGGCCGCCTCGAGATGTTCGGCAAGCACACTGATTACGCCGGCGGGCGGACGCTCGTTGCCGCCGTGCCGCGGGGCTTTGTCGTCGCCGCCAGCCGCCGCTCGGACGGCCGGGTGCTCGTGGCCGACGCCGGCCGAGACATGAGCGTGACGTTCGATGCGGCGGGGGAGGCGGAGCCCGGTGGCCCGGCGGCGCCGAGCCCGAGCGGCTGGCGCAACTATGCCGCGACGGTGGTCCGGCGGCTGCGCCGCAATTTCCCCGGTCCTCATCCGGGCGCCACGATCGTCTTTGCCAGCGACCTGCCGCGCGCCTCGGGCATGAGCAGTTCGAGCGCACTGATGGTCGGGGTGGCGGCGGCACTGGTGAGGGTTGGCGGCCTCGATCGCCGGCCCGAGTGGGCGGCCGCGATTCGAAGTCCGCTCGACGCGGCGTCGTACTACGCCTGCGTCGAGAACGGGATGGACTTCCGGTCGCTCGCCGGCGACACCGGCGTCGGGACTCACGGCGGCAGCGAGGATCATGCGGCGATCCTCACCGCCCGCGCCGGTCATCTGTCGGCGTTCGCGTTCGTGCCGCTTCGCCTGCTCGAGGAGGTCGCGCTGCCGCCGGGGTGGCGGTTCGTGCTGACGCCGTCCGGCGTCGCGGCCGACAAGACCGGCGGCGCGCAGGGGCCGTACAACCGGCTGGCGGCGGGCGCGGCCGAACTCCTGGCGCAGTGGAACCGCGAGACGCCGAGCCGGGCCCGATCGCTGGCCTCGGCACTCGCGTCGTCCGCTGAGGCGGTCGATCGCTTTCGGGCGCTCGCCGCAGGAGCGCAGTCGAGTGGGTGGCCGTCGGGCAGCCTGGCCGGCCGGCTCGAGCATTTTCTCCGCGAGGACGCTCGCGTCGGGCTGGCGATCGCGGCGCTTCGTGACGGCGACGCGGCGGCACTCGGCCGGCTGTCGGCCGACTCACAGGAGGACGCCGAGGGTCTGCTGGGCAACCAGATTCCGGAAACGGTCGCGCTGGCGCGAAACGCCCGCACTCTGGGGGCGTTCGCCGCGAGCAGTTTCGGCGCCGGCTTTGGCGGCAGTTTGTGGGCGCTGGTCGAGGCCGATCGGGCGCCGGCGTTCGCCGCCCGCTGGCATCCGCAGGCCTTCGTGGCGCTGCCGGGCCCGTCCCTGACCGAGCTGTAAACACGGTCCGGACGTTGCAGTCATCGACGCGGGAGTGTGAGAGCGTGACACAGGAAACCAATGGCGCCGTCGGCGACGAGCTGACGGCAGACGACAAGCGACAGAACGTTATCCGTTTGGCCTTCGGCGGCAGCCCGGATGCCTTTGACGAGTTCGTGCGGGTGGTTCGAGAAGCTATCCCCCCGGGCACCGGCGTGATTCTCCGGGGAAGTGCGGTCACGGGACAGCGCTGGAAAGACGGCGCCCCCTTTGACGGCGACGGCCGCGGGACAAGCGACCTCGATCTCACGCTGGTTGGCGGTGACGAGGTGATGGCGCTCTACAAGCTCACCGGCTTCTTTGTTCCCGGCGTGCACTCGCGCCCGTTGAGCGATGAAGACCCCGACATCGCCCCCGACCTGCTGCCGCTGCGAAAGCGGCTGATGGACATGGTGCGGCGGCCGGTCAACATCCAGGGGTCCAGGGACGCGGTCATCTACTTCCGCGGCGAGCTGCTGGGCCAGCCGTACCTGACACTGATCGACAAGGACGGCGACCCGGCCGCCTGATACCGACGTGCGCGTACTCTCCTACAACATCTGCCGCGGCGGAGGCGGGAAAGAAGCGCACCTCGCTGCGGCGATCGCCGAGGCGCAGCCCGACGTCGTCGTGTTCCAGGAGGCGACCGAACCCCGGGTGGTGGAGGCGCTGGCGAAGGCGGCCGGCATGGCGCAGTGGGCCTCGCGGCCGCGCGAGTCGCTGGCGTTCATGAGCCGCCACCCGGTTCACCATTACGCGTGGCACCGGCCGCGGGTCTCGCGCCACGCGTTCCTCGAGATTCAGCCGGGCGCTGGGGAGTTTCGCATTTTCGGCGTGCACCTGAGCGCGATCTACTCGGCCTGGACCGAGCGGCACCGCGTCTTCGAGCTGCGCGCCCTGCTGGCCGCGATTGCCCGGCATCAGCACGGGTTCCACGTCCTGACCGGCGACTTCAACACGCTGGCGCCGGGTGATCTGCTCGATCTCCGTAAGCTGCCTCACCGGCTGCGCGCGCTCGTCTGGCTGAGCGGCGGCCGGATCCGGTGGCGGACGATTCAGCTGATCCTCGACGCCGGCTACGTCGATGGCTACCGCCGCCTGCACGGGTCGCTGTCCGGGTTCACCTTTCCCACCTGGTCTCCCCACGTCCGGCTCGACTACGTGTTCGTGCCGGCGGCGTTCGCCGAACGGCTCAGCGAGTGCCGCATCATCACCGGGGCGGCCGCCGCCGCCGCGTCCGATCACTTTCCGTTCCTCTCGGAAATCGACCGCGACGCCGACTGACGTCGCCGGCGGGTCGCGATCGAGAAGGCTTGTCAGGCCGCGGTGCCATACAATCGCCCGGATGAAGCCAGTGACGAGTGCGGTCGTCGGACGGACGCCGGAGGGTATGGAGGTCGTTGCGGTCACGCTGACCAATCGCAACGGGCTGCAGCTCGAAGCGCTGAGCTACGGAGGCATCATCCGGACGCTCCGCACACCGGACCGGCACGGCACCTTCGACGACATCGTCCTCGGCTACCCGACGCTCGACGGCTACCTCGCGAAGAATCCGTTCTTTGGCGCGCTCGTCGGCCGCTGTGCCAACCGTCTGGCGGCCGGGCGGTTCGAGCTCGACGGCCGGCTGTACCAGCTCGCGACGAACAACGGCGTCAACCACCTGCACGGCGGCCCGAAAGGCTTCGACAAGGTCGTCTGGGACGCCACGCCGGCCGCGGAAGGCGCAGGGGTGACGTTCAGCCGGATCAGTCCCGATGGTGAAGAAGGCTACCCCGGGACGCTGTCGGTGACGGTCTCCTACACCCTTGCCGATGCTGACGCGCTGATCATCGACTATCACGCGGTCACCGATCGGGCGACCCCGGTCAACCTGACCCAGCACACATACTTCAACCTTGCCGGTGAGGGGCGCGGCGACATCCTGTCGCACGAGCTGACGATCGACGCGGACCGCTACACGCCGGTGAACGCCGTCCAGATTCCGACCGGGCAGCTGGCGGCGGTCGACGGGACGCCGTTCGACTTCCGCCAGCCGACGGCGATTGGCGCACGGATTGACGAGCCCGATCCGCAACTGACGGCGGGGGAGGGCTACGACCAGAATCTCGTCATCAACCGGACCGGTCCGGGGCTGCAGCGCGCCGCGCGCGTGCGGGATCCCCGGTCCGGCCGTACGCTGGAGGTCTCGACGACCCAGCCCGGGATGCAGTTCTACTCGGGCAACCGTCTCGACGGCACCATCGTGGGCAAGCGCGGTGTCGCTTATAGCCGGCGTTCGGGATTCTGCCTCGAGACACAGCACTTTCCCGACTCGCCGAACCATCCGCACTTTCCCTCGGTGATCCTCGAGCCGGGCCGGGAATATCGGCACCGCGCGGTGTTCGCGTTCGGGGTGGAGTAGAGCTATCAGCTAACCGCTCAGCGCGTGCGCCGGTGCAGCCAGATGCTGTCGGAGAGAGGCGCCGCGCCGCGGACGGTCGCGATCACGACCTGGCGGGACTGCTCGAACTCCAGTCCAACGGCGCTGGCGATGCCGCCGAGCACGGGGCGGGCCTCGTTGTGCAGGAACACGCCTCCGGGCGCCAGCATGCGGCTGATGTTGCTCATCGCCAGCATCAGCTGCACGTCGTCGAAATACGGCAAGATGTTGGTCGCAATGATCAGGTCGAAGTCCGGCTGGTCGAGGCGCTCGGTGACGACGTCGAGCGTGGCGGCGGTCAGGGTTGAGGCGGCCGGCGCTCCGACCCGGACGGCTTTGCGCAGATGGCCGGTGGCGGTCCGGGTGGGCGCGGCGGTGATCGTGCCGATCGCGCCGCCGAGTTGCGCGAAGTAGTCGCGGTAATCCGCCGAGAGCGTGACGGCCTTGCTCTCACCGATCCCGCTGATCAGCGTGAGCACCGGCGGTACCGCCCGCGCCCGGGCGAGATGCTCGACGACCCGCGGATTGATATCGGCGCCGACGACCTGCAGGTCGCCGGCGCGCGACAGCCCGAGCGCGAGCAGGGCGTCGATGACCGCCCACGGCTGATAACTCTCGGGCGGACCGGCTTCAAGCAACCCTGTTCTCGGCGCGAGGTCCAGACCCGGTCCGACAATCAGCACCCTGCGGATACGGTGCTCCGGGTTCAGGGCGCGGACGATCCCCAGTCCGCTGTGGACCACATACCCGGCTTCGACGGCGGTATCGGTGCTCAGGCCGCGGGTGCGATAGAGCGCCGCCACGGCGTCGGCGCCGGCACGCTGCGCCACGAACTCTTTCTGATAGATGAACCGCATCGCGCGCCGGTACTCGCGCAGCACCGCGGCCTCGCGTCGCCGGCGGTCCGGCACCGTCGTGCGCAGGAGCGATCGAAAATAGACGAGCCGCGAGTCCGGCGCCGGTCGATCGACCGCGCCGAGCAGCGCCGTCACGCGGGCCCGGACCGCTGGCGGGATTGCCGGCTCGGCGTCCGGGCGGCCCTGGAGAAAAGCGGCGCGGGTGTCCGTGTCGAGGCCGTCGACCAGCGCCTTGGCACTGAGCGCTGGCTCGATCGGCGGGAGGCTGGTGAAGTGCGTCGATTGAAGCGCGTAGAAGACGAAATGATCCCAGTCCCCCTCGCGCACGCGCCGCAGGCTGTCGGCATGGGTGTTGGCAACGAAGGCGTCGAACGACGCGGCCGTGACGCCGCGCGCCTCGAGCGCGGCATGCAGGGGGGCGACATCGGCCCAGGTGGTCGGTCGTGACGGCGGCGCGCCCGAGGCGGCTGGGACAGCAGCGGCCACTCCGAGCGATACGGCGAGCGCGAGGAAACGCACAGCCTATTGTCGGTGCAGATCGGGTGGGATGGGCAGCCGGCCGGGGCTGAATGGGATTCGGGGCTCCAGGTCGTGCAACCTGGAGCCCCGAATGTGGTTACCGAACCGACGGGTCCGGTCGAACGGCGGGTCCGTCAGAAGACGAAGCGGAATCCGAGCTGGACGAACCGCTGGAAGTTCGACTGGGCCGTCGTATTGCGGTTGATTCGGCCGAAGTCTCCCGACGTCGTGGTCTGGTTGTAGTTGCGCTCGTCGTACATCGGACTGTTGAAGAGATTGAACGCTTCGAGTCGAACCTGCATCCGCGTCCGTTCGGTGATCCGCGTCGTCTTGGCGAAGTTCATGTCCACCTGCCAGTACGACGGCCGGCGGAACTCGTCGTAGCGGAACATCAGGGTCCGGCGCTGGAACGCCTCGCGGACCAGGAAGGACGGCTGCGTGCAGCCGTAGGCGGTCGCGACCGACAGCAGGTCGTACTTGCCGGTTGTCGCGTTCCGCTGCGCGACGCACGGCTTGAGGCCGTAGATGAACTGCCCCTGCTTGTTGCCCGGCAGCGCGACGTCCTTGAGGCTGACGCCGGGCGCCAGGTCGACGTTCCCGGGCATGTCCCAGGGCTGACCTGACTGATAGACGAACGCCGGCGCGATCGACCAGCCGCCGAGCACGTAGCCGGCGAGGCTGCGCTGGTTGCGGAACCACGGCAGTTCCCACACACCGGAGGCGGTGACACGGTGCTTGCGCTGCGAGAAGTACGGCCCCTTGTTGAGCAGGAGCGAGACTTCGTCGACGTAGGCGTTCCCGATGCCGGTCGTCGTGTTGGCGCCTTCTTCGGTCCAGCGCGGCACCCACGTGTAGCCGGCGTTGACGGTGATGCCCTTCGCCATGCGCTTGTTGGCGACGAACTGCATCGAGTCGTAGGTCATCTTGCCGCGGTTCAGCTGGTTCTTGTTGAAGCCGGTGTAGGTGGGGAACGGCCGCGCCAGCTCGAACGCGGAGAGCGTCGGACTGGTGAACCGGTTCGTCCCCTGGAACGCAGCGACCTGGTAGAACGGGTTGGGCAGCTGCTGGTCGCAGAGCGTGCGGCTTCCGCTCTGGGTCACGTCGCACTGCGCCTGGAAGGCGGCCGACGGCTCGTTGTAGCCGCCGAAGTTCCCCTCGATGTCGCGGCTCCGGCTGCCCGCGTAGGTGACGTCGAGGGAGATTCGCGCCGGCAGCTCGCGCTGGATGCCGACCGAGAACTGGTGGACACTCGGCACGATGAAGTCGGGGTTCGAGAAGCTCGGGTTGCGCCCCAGGAACGTGAGCGGACCGAGCGAGCTCCCCGGCGGATCCTGGATGCCGTTCGGCCACGGATTGCCGAGCACGTAGGTCGGGGTGCGGTTGCCGTCATTCGAGGCGACGATCTGGTTGGAGATCGCGAAGCCGCTGTTGAACGACTGGCTGGTCGGGTTGAGGAAGTACTTGCCCCATCCGCCGCGCAGCACGGTCTTGTCGTTCAGCGAGTAGGCCATGCCGGTGCGGAACTGATAGTTGTTCTTGTCGTACTTCCACGGCCGGGCCGGCGCGCCGTCGACGCCGGCAAACCTGACGCCGCCCATCACCTGTCGGCCGACGCGCGCCGAGACCGGGTTGATGAGCGTCGGATCGAAGGCGTAGTTGAGCATGTTGCTGGCTTCGGTAACCGAGCCGTTGAAGTCCCACCGGAACCCGAGGTTCACGGTCAGCTTGCGGCTGATCCGCCAGTCGTCCTGAATCCACGGCGCCGCGAAGAACCACTCGTAGTGCGGACGCGGATTGACATCGACCTGGCCGCCGCTCGGGGCGCCGAGCAGGAAAGCCGCGAAGGCGTTGCCTTCGAGCGCGCTGGTGCTGTTGAGCGTGCTGCGGGTGAAGGCGCGGTCGAACTGCACAAGGCCGCCGGAATTGTTGTAGTTCTCATTGAAGACGTTGGTCCAGCGCGCGTCGAGTCCGCCGCGGATGTTGTGGGCGCCGCGGTTCATCGAGACGTTCGGCTGCAGGGTGTAGATCTTGTTGCGGTTCGGGGACGAGCCGCGCGACAGACTGATGAACTCATCCATCTGAATGCGGGGAAAGATACCCTTGACCTGCTTGCTCGGCAGCTGCTGGACGAGGCTCGAGGGCCAGAACTGCGTCGCGTCGAAGCCAAGCGAGTCCTGCGAGTAGCTCCACTCCAGAAAGTAGGTGTAGCTGCTGCGCAGGTTGAACACGGTCCCGGCGCCGAAGACGTGCACCCAGTCGCCGACGATCGCGCGGTTGGCGCGCCACAGCGGCAGCTGGCCGTCCTGGGCAGGGCCGTTGCGAATCGCGCTGGTATTCCGGATCTCGTTGCGCTTGTTTTCACCCCACCGGAAGAACACCCGGTCGTTGGGGCTGAAGTTGTGATCGACCTTGCCGACCCAGTTCCAGAAGACGTCCTTGTTGAAGTGCTCGGCGTACTGGAGGTTCTGCTGCCAGGGGGCGACCCCCGCGGTGGTGCCGTTCGGATCCGGGAAGTACGGCAGGAACGCTTTCGCGGTCGCCGAGATGCGGTCGGCCGGAATCCGGTTGCCGGGGAACGGATCGCGCGTCCACACGCCGTTGACGTCGCGGCCGGTCGCCGGGTCGTAGATCGTGATCAGGCGGCCCGAGGCATCGACGAGACCGCTGAAGTCGCCGTTCTTCATCGCTGGCGTCGGCACGGTGCTGAACAGCGGGTTGGGCGTGCCCTCGCGGTATTTCTCGCCGGTGAACAGGAAGAACGTCTTGTTCTTGAAGATCGGCCCATCGACGCTGAACCCGTACTGATCAATGTACTGGTCGGTCTTCGGGGCGTTGCGCGAGTTGAGGAGGAACGAATTGGCGGCCAGCCCCTTGCGCCGCATGAAATCGTAGACCACGCCGTGGAACGTGTTGGTTCCCGACTTGAGCGACATGTTGATGACGCCGCCGGCGGTCCGGCCGTACTGCGCGTCGTAAGAATTGGTCGAGACCTTGAATTCCTGCACCGCTTCCGCGGGCGGCACGTAGGCGATGTTGTTGCCCCCCTGGTTCGCGTTGTTCGGGGCGCCGTCGAGGAGGAACTCGTTGTTGCGGTTCTGCCCGCCGTTCATCGACCAGTCGGCGAGCGCGCCGTTGTCGAACGGCCGCAGATAGACCGCCTGAGCGTTGTAGTTGACGCCGGCGACGAGGGTCGCGAGCGCCATCGGGCTGCGCGACTGCAGCGGCAGCTCGGCGATGCGCGCCTGGTCGATCACGGTGCCGCGGTTGGCATTGCTCGTTTCGAGGAGCGGCGCTTCGGCGGAGACGTTGACGCTTTCGGCCAGACCGCCGACGCCGAGCTGAGCGTTGATGACCGCCACCTGGCTGACCTGCAGCCGCATGTCGGTCTGCTTGAACGTCTGGAACCCGCTCATTTCGATGGTGACGCTATACAGGCCGGGACGGAGGAAGGGCACACTGTACGTGCCTTCGTTGTTGCTCGTGGCCGTGGCCACTTCGCCGGTTTCCTGATTGCGGACGGTGACGGTCGCGCCGGGCAGCGCTCCCTGGCTCGAGTCGACAACCTGTCCTTTTACAGTCGCGCGAAACTCCTGCGCGGCGGCGCCGCCGGCTGCCAGCAGGAGCAGCAGAACGCACCACACTCCCGATACACGAACTGTTCTCATCGATTCCTCCGGACGGAAGCCGATCGGACTGACCGAAAGGCGGGAACGCCGTGCACCGGCCGCTGGTCCGGTGACGACGGCTAGGTTATACAACCGTCGATACGCGGACACAAGCAGCAAAACGTCGGGACTATCGTGCCGGCGGCGGCGCCGTCAGCGCCGGGTTCAGCTGAGCCGCCCGGGCAAACGCCGCGCGCGCCGCGTCCGGCTCGCCGAGCCGCTGCAGTACGAGACCGATCTGGAAGTGCGCCGGGGCGTAGGTGTCGAGGATCGTTGTTGCGCGCCGGAACTGGTCGAGCGCTCCGGTGAGGTCGCCGTCGGTCAGCCGCCGCGCGCCGACCGCCGTCCAGGTCCCCGCCTCCCGCTCGAGCTGCGCCTGGCGGCGAAGCTGCTCCGCCGCCGCGAACTCCACCGCCGCGGCGTCACGATCGCCAAGCAGCAGGAGCGCGCGCGCCAGCGTGTCGTGCGCGCCGGGCAGCATCGGACGCAGGGCAATCGCCCGCCGGAGCGCGGCCGCCGCCTCGGCCGCATCGCCCCGCGCCGCCAGCACCGCCCCCAGCGTGTAGTAGGCGTCGGCATAGCGCGGGTCGGCGGCAACCGCCTCTCGCAGCGCCGTCACCGCGCGGGTCAGCTGGCCCTGCTGCCACGCGATGACGCCGAGCTGGTAGTGCATCTCGGGACGCGGCCCGGCCGCGATCGCCCGCGTCAGCGCCGTCACCGCTTCCGGAAACCGGTCCGCCCGCTTCAGGACCAGCGCGAGATTGAACTGAGCCAGGGCGTGATCGGGCGACAGCTCCAAAACGCGGCGGAACGCGGCGATGGACGCGTCGACGTCCTGTTCCGACAGCGCCAGGCCGAGCGTGAACTGCGGGTCGGGATCGTTCGGCGCGGCTGCCACGGCAGTCCGTGCGCGCGCCACGGCCTCGGGCCCGCGTCCCGCCTGGGCGAGGGCCAGCACCAGATTGTTCCAGGCCGTGCGGAAGCCCGGCTGCCCGGCGATCGCCCGTTCGAACGCGTCGACCGCGCCGTCGATCGCGCCGATGCGATTGAGCGCCTCGCCGAGGTGGTTGAGCACCTCGGCATCGCGCGGCGCCGCGCCGGCGGCGTACCACAGCAGTGCCAGCGCCGCGTCGAACTGCCCGCCGGCCTCGAGTGCCAGCGCCCGTTCGTACGCGTCCCTGGCCGTCGCCCCCGACGCCGGCGTGACCTGCGCCGCCGCCGGCACGGCCAGCAGCCAGGCGGCCGCGAGGCTCACGCAGAGTCGACCCATCGTCTGTCGCCGCCTAGGAGCGCCGGCCGACGCCGAACTGGTCGCCGTTACGGACCGGACGGCCGCCGGCAAAGGCAATCTCGACCACTTTCTCGCTCTGCACCGGCTGTCCCGCTTCGTCCGACAGCGTCGCCACCACCTGGCGGGTCGCCGTGTCGATCACCTCGCCGGTCGACGGATAGGCGAGCGCGCCGTCGAGGCTGAACGTCACCCAGCCGGGCTGATCGCGCAGCTTGAGGGTGGCGAGCTGGCGCGGCGGCATGACGGTGGCGTCGAACACGTGGATGCACTCGTTCGCGCCGTCGGCCAGCCACAGCTGCCGCTCGTCCGGTGTCAGACCGATCCCGTGGCTGGGGCAGCCGTGGCGCTTGACCGGCCCCTTCTGATAGCCGGTCACTTCGACCCGGTGCAGGACCCGCCCGCTCTCCAAGTCGCCGACTTCGAAGCCGAGCAGGTCGTTGACGTTCACGAAACACCGCGTTTGCGCGCCGTTGATCGTGAACGGCCGGATGACGTTACCGAACGGCCCGGCGACCCGCTGCGCCCGGTGGTGCCGGGCGTCGGCGATGGTCAGGTTCGGCGACTTGAGCCCGGCGAGATAGACGCGCCGCCCGTCGCGGCCGTAAATGGTGTTGTGCGCCCCCGAGTTGGTGACGAGTCGGTCGATCACATCACCGCTCGCGGCGTCGAGGACATGCCAGTGGGGACCCTCGAACGAGGGCACGTACAGCATCCGCCCGTTGGGGGAAATCGCCAGGCGATCGCAGCCGCCCGGATACTCGCGGCTCCACACCCGTCGATCGGTCCGCAGGTCGAATGCCCCCAACCGCTTGTGGGTCGTCACGTAGAGACGCCCGGTGCGCGCGTTCGCGGCGATGCCCTTGACGTTCTCCGGTGGCTCGCCGGCGGCGACATCGAAGGTCGGAAAGCGCCGGACCAGGCGATGACCGTGGTCGATATCGAAGATCAGGACGCCGATGCCGCCGTACTCGACGTAGTTGCGGATGCCGGGCGTCGCGACATACAGGAAGCGGCCGTCCGGCGCCTGCCGGCCGGCAAGCCGGCCCACGCCCGCCAGCACGCCGCCAGCCGCCAGCGCGGTCGTCTCGAGAAACTGCCGCCGGTTGATGATTCGCGTCACCTGTGTCCTCACTTCACCTCGAGCACGAAGATGCCGTAGCCGACCCCGGCCGGATCCTTGCTGCGCGCCGACTGGAACGCCATCCGCTTCCCGTCCGGACTGACCACCGGGTTCGACGCCTTGAAGCCGCGATACTCCCCCCAGTGGGTCAGGCGCGTGAAGTCACGGCTGTTCGCTTCGAGCTTCAGCTTCCAGATGTCGATGTAGTTCGAGTTCTGCTCGATCTGATCCCGGCTGGACTCGACCAGCGTGTCGGCGCCGTCGGGAAAGATGCCTTCGACTTCGTTGTACTCGGTCGGCTCTTTGCGGTAGACCGTCGTCCGGCCGGTGGCGAGATCGACGCCGAGAACGTCGGCGTACGGCGACCGGTAACAGGTGTAGATCAGCTCGGTGTCGTGATTCCGGAAGTCCTGGGCCTCGAGCGTGCACTCCGGTGCCATCGCGCGGAGGACTTCCTTCTGGTTGGCGAGCCGCGGCTGGCCGTTCTCGTAGACGACGTCGGCGGTGAAGATGGCCGACTCGTTGGGCTTGAACTGATCCGGGTACTGGGCGCGCGTGTTCGACCAGGCGATCTTCATCGACGTCCGCGAGATCGCGACGCCCTCGGAGATCCGGTGATCGAGCGGCAGCGCATGGTCGCCCGGCTTCGCGTCCGCCTTGAGCACCCACATCTCCTGATCCCTCGACCGCGTCGTGCTGATGTCGGTGAACGTGCGCGCGCCGATCAGGAAGTAGTCGCCGTTGGACAGGAACTGAACGCGGAGGAAACCGGGGTGGGCGTAATGCGTCAACAGCCGGATGACGCGGCTCGAGACATCCACTTCGTAGGCGTCGCCGAAGCTCTTCTCCATGAACGCGATGCGCGTGCCGTCCGGCGACCACGACGCCCGTTCGCCGAAATGCGACAGCCGCGTGATGTTCGGCGGCAGCTGTTCCTCCGGGCTGCCCGACCGGGTGCCCTGCGCGCCGCCCCATGCCGCCAGCGCCAGCAGCCCCCACAGCGTGATCCTCATGGCGCGGATTCCATCCCAATCCACCCCCCCTGTCAACACAAATGGCGACACTCACCTTTAGGCTAAGTTGTTGACCTGCATGGGCGAGTCGCGCAAATCGCGTGTTACGATCCGGGGGATGGTGGCCGTTCGTGCGCTCTTCAGTCTGCTCGCCCTCACGCTCGCCGCAGCGACCGCCGGGCCCCAGCCCGCCGCCGCGCCGGCGGCTGCAGACGCGCCGCCGTCAGCTCAAACGCCTCAGCCCGCGGTCACCGCCCAGCCCGCGCTCTCCGACTTATCGCGATCGCTGCAGGATCTCGCCGCCAGGGTCAGTCCCAGCGTCGTCCAGATTTTCGTGACCGGCTATGCGCCTCCCGATGACGAGGATCGCGCGGCGACCGGCGAGCCTCAGCTCGAACGCAGCAGCGGCTCGGGGGTGGTCGTCGACGCCGACGGCTTCATCGTCACCAACGCCCACGTCGTCGAGAACGCGACACGGATCGAGGTCGAGCTGCCGTTTGCCGCGACCGGTGGTGCGCCGGGCCGGTCGATCCTCAAGCGCCGCGGCCGCGTCGCCGCCGCGCACGTCGTCGCGATCGATCAGGAAACCGACATCGCGGTCGTCCAGGTGGACGCCCACGGTCTGCCGGCGCTGCCATTTGGCGACTCGGATGCGCTGCGCCCGGGACAGATCGTGCTCGCTTTCGGCAGTCCCCTCGGACTGGAGTCGTCGGTGACGATGGGGGTCGTCAGCGCCGTGGCGCGCCAGCTGACGCCCGAGGATCCGATGATCTATATCCAGACCGACGCGCCAATCAATCCCGGCAACAGCGGCGGCGCGCTGGTCGATACCGACGGCCGGCTGGTCGGCATCAACACCCTGATCTACAGCCAGTCCGGCGGGAGCGAGGGGATCGGCTTCGCCGCCCCGAGCAATATCGTCCGCAACGTCTTCGCCCAGATCCGGAAGTATGGACGCGTCCGCCGCGGCGAGATCGGCGTGAGCACGCAGACCATCACGCCGCTGATGGCGGAGGCGCTGGGGCTGACCTTCGATGCCGGCGTCGTGCTGGCGGACGTGACGCCGGGCGGTACGGCCGCCAAGGCCGGTCTCGAGCCCGGGGACATCGTCCTGACGCTCGACGGCAAAGCGATGGAGAACGGGCGCCAGTTCCGGATCAATGTGTATACCCGCGGCATCGGCGAGCCGGTCAGTCTCGGGATCAGGAGAGGCAGCCGGTCGATGACCGTGCAGGTGCCGGTGAGCGAGCGCACCAGCGACAGCGACGAGCTCGAGGCCCTGATCGGCGCGCAGCCCGTGATCCGGGCGCTCGGGATTGTGGCCCTCGATCTGACGCCGGCCGTCTCGGCGCTTCTGCCGCAGCCGCGGCACGACAAAGGAGCGGTGGTCGCACGCGTCACCGCCGAGTCGCCGTATTCGCAGCAGGGCCGGCTCGAGCCCGGGGACATCGTCTATTCGGTGAACGGACGGCCGGTGACCGGCGCCGCGACACTCGGCACCGAGGCCGCGGCGCTCAAGCCTGGCGCGGCGGCGGTGCTGCTCATCGAGCGGGAGAGCACGCTCATGTATCTCGCCTTCAGAGTCGAGCGGTGAGGCTGTATGGATCCGTCTGAACTGATTGGCTGTCAGCTGTCGCTGCTCATTATGGGCGACGGCGATGACGATGACGACGAGTGGCCGGTCCTGACCGGCATGGTGCGTCAGGACGAAGAGCGGCTGGTGCTGGCGCGCCCCGATGGCGACATCCCGCTGCGCGCCGACTGGCTCGCCCGCGTCAAGCCGGTCGATCCGCGGGTCCGCACCGTCCTGCTCGGCGCCGACTTCGTTCTCCCGATCCGCGTCGGCGACCTGCCGGCCAGCGCCACCCCGAAGCAGCTGCACGACCTTGGCCGGGCGAGCCGTCCCCGCCGCACCGACTGAGCTATCTCTTTCTCGCAACCCGAAACCGGAACCCGAACCCCGAGCCCGGAACCTTGTCATCCCCCCCTGGTATGCATCTCCAGGTGCGCGTTGCGCCGCAGGCTGCGAACTGGAATCAGCGTCGTCTCGCGGTCCATGCCGAGGCGTTCTTCGGCGCCGCGGTCGGCGCGGACCGACCAGACGGCCGTCAGCAGGCGGCGCAGTTCCTCGGCGGAGGCGCCGGCGCGCAGCGGCCGCCGCAGATCGGTGCCGGCGGCGGCGTAGAGGCACAGCAACCACACCCCATCGGCGGTGAGGCGGCTGCGGTCGCAGGACGCGCAGAACGGCTCGGTGGTCGAGGAGATGATCCCGAACGAGGTGCCGTCCGGGAGGCGGTAGCGCGCGGCGGGAGCCGATGACGTTTCGTCGATCGGGACAATCGCGCCGTAGTGGGCATCGAGGCGCGCCAGCATCTCGCGCCGCGGGACCACCGCCTGGCGGGTCCACTTGGTAGCCCCGCCGACGTCCATGTACTCGATGAACCGGACCTCGGCGCCGACGCCGTGGCCGTACTCCAGCAGCGGAATCAGCTCATCGTCGTTGGTGCCGCGGATCACGACCGTGTCGATCTTGAGCGACGCGAATCCGGCGCCCGCGGCGGCGTCGATGCCGGCGCGAACCGCGTCGAGGGCATCGGAACGGGTCAGCGCGACGAAGCGGTCGCGCTGCAGCGTGTCGAGGCTGACCGTGATGCGGTGCAGCCCGGCGTCGCGCAGCGCCCCGGCCTGCGCCGCGAGCAGGACGCCGTTGGTGGTCAGCGCCAGATCGCGGATCGCCGGCCGCGCCGCCAGCGCGGCAATCAGCGCCGCCAGGTTGCGGCGCAGCAGCGGCTCGCCGCCGGTGATGCGCACCCGGTCGACGCCGAGCGAGGCGAACGCATCGACGACGGCGCCGATCTCCTCGAAGGTCAGCAGACTGTCGCGCGGCAGCCAGACGTAGTCCTGCTCCGGCATGCAGTACTGGCACCGCAGGTTGCAGCGGTCGGTGACCGAGATCCGCAGGCTGCGCAGCGGACGGGCGAAGCGGTCGAGGAGGGGCATCGGACAGATTATGGCAGGTTCCCGCTGCCCGCTTCCTGCTACCCGTGACCTGCTGCCCGATATCCGGAAGAGGGAATGAAGCGGGAAGCGGGAAGCGGGCAGCGGGCAGCTAGAGGCTCTCAGCCGATAGCTGAACACTGAGAGCTGAGGGCTCCCCCCGTGTATCATCTAGGGATGCTCCGCAGCTACAAGGGGCGTCTGCCGGCCGTGCATCCGACGGCCTACGTGGACGACAGCGCCCAGGTGATCGGCGACGTCGAGATCGGCGAGGCCAGCAGCGTCTGGATGAACGTCGTCATTCGCGGCGACGTCCACCGCATCCGGATTGGACGACGCACCAACCTCCAGGACGGGACGATCGTGCACGTCATGCGCGGCACGCATGCGACGACGATCGGCGACGACGTGACGATCGGCCACGGCGTCATCGTTCACGGCTGCACGCTCGCCGACCGGATTCTGGTCGGCATGGGCGCGATTCTCCTGAACGGCGTCGAGGTCGGCGAGGATTCGATTGTCGCGGCTGGCACGCTGCTGCCGGAAGGGGCGCGCATCCCGCCGCGCTCGCTCGTGATGGGCAGCCCCGGCAAGGTCCGCCGGGCCCTGTCGGACGAGGATGTCGCGTCGATTCGCGACTACGCGGAGCGTTACGTCGGCTATCGCCTCGACTACATGGACGGCGCCGCCGCCGCGGCGGAGCGCTGATGGCCGCCGAGCCCGCCGCCAGCCGCGTGCCGGCCCGTCCGGCGCGCGGCATGCGCGACTTCCTGCCTGCCGACGTCCGCCGCCGGGAATATGTAATTGGCGTCATTGCCGGCGTCTACCGCACGTACGGCTTCGAGCCGCTCGAGACGCCGGCGCTCGAGAACATCGAGACGCTGACCGGCAAGTACGGCGAGGAAGGCAGCCAGCTGATCTTCAAGGTGCTGCGCCGCGGCGAGCACGAAGCCTCGGGCGAGGCCGATCTGGCGCTGCGCTACGACCTGACCGTGCCGCTGGCGCGGGTCGTCGCCGAGTATCGCGGGACGCTGCCGAAGTTTTTCAAGCGCTACCAGATCCAGCCGGTGTGGCGCGCCGACCGCCCGGCCCGCGGCCGCTTCCGCGAGTTCTTCCAGTGCGACGTCGACGCGATCGGTTCGCGTTCGCTGGTGGTCGAGGCCGAGCTCTGCGCGGCGGTCAGCGACGTGCTGCTGGCGCTCGGTTTTCAGGCATTCGACATCCGTCTGAACCACCGGCGGGTGCTGTCGGGCCTGCTGCGGGCGGCCGGCGTGCCCGAGGCGCTGGACGGCGCCGCGCTCGTCGCCATCGACAAGCTGGACAAGATTGGCGTGACCGGCGTCGCCGAAGAGCTCGGCCGGCGCGGCGTCGAGGCGTCAGCGGCGGACCGCCTGCTCGATACCTTCAAGAGTCCGCTCTCGATCGAACGGATCAGGGATCTCGTGGCCGCGATTCCCGAGGCGGCGAGCGGCGTCGACGACCTGGCGCAGATCCTGCGCCTCGCCGCCGGCAGCAGCGCCGCCGCGCACCTCCGCCTCGACGCCAGTCTGGCGCGCGGGCTGTCGTACTACACCGGGGCGATCATGGAAGTGGCGGTGCCGGATCTCGCCGGCAGTCTCGGCGGCGGCGGCCGCTACGACGGCCTGGTCGGGATGTTCCTCGGCGAGGACGTGCCGGCGTGCGGCTTCTCGCTCGGGCTCGAGCGCATTCTGGTGGTGATGGCCGAGCGCGGGATGTTCCCGGCGTCGGTGGCGGCGGCGCCGGCCGACCTGCTGGTGACGCTGTTCGACGACGCCACGGTGCCGGCGGCGCTGGCGCTGGCCGCCGAGCTGCGCCGCGAGGGGCTGCGTGTCGAGGTCTATCCGGAGGCCGACAAGCTCGGCAAGCAGATGAAGTATGCGGCGGGCCGCGGGATCCGTTTTGCCGCCATCCTCGGCGCCGATGAACTGGCGAGGGGTGAGGTGGCGGTGAAGGACCTGACGAGCGGCGCCCAGGCCCCGCTGCCGCGCGCCGCCGTCGCGGCTCACGTGCGGGACAGGAGCGGCGCCGCCGAAGCCGGCGCGCCGCCGTCGAAGTAGATCATGAACATAGAACCGCTTGGCACACTGGCACGGACCCATACCTGTGGGGAGCTGCGCACCGGCGACGTCGGCCGCGACGTCGTCCTGCTCGGCTGGGTGCACCGGGTGCGCGACCTCGGCTCGCTGATTTTCATCGACCTGCGCGACCGCCACGGCGTGACGCAGGTCGTCGCCCGCGCCGACGAGCGGCTGATCGCCGATGCGAAGCGGCTCCGCTCCGAGTTCGTCGTCGCGGTCACCGGCCGGGTCGAGCCGCGTGCCGCCGAGACCGTCAATCCGAAGATCGCGACCGGCGAGATCGAGGTGACGGCGTCCGCCTTCACGCTGCTCAACGAGGCCCGGACGCCGCCGTTCATGATCGCCGACGAGATCGAGGTGACCGAGGAGACCCGCCTCAAGCACCGCTACATCGACCTCCGCCGGCCGCGCATGCAGCGCAACCTGATCATGCGCCACCGCGCGACGATGGCGATCCGCCAGTACTTCGACGAGCTCGGTTTTCTTGAGATCGAGACGCCGATGCTGGCGAAGTCGACCCCCGAAGGGGCGCGTGATTACCTCGTGCCGAGCCGCGTCCATCCGGGGGAGTTCTACGCGCTGCCGCAGTCGCCGCAGATTTTCAAGCAGATCCTGATGATTGCCGGCCTCGACCGCTACTTCCAGATCGCGCGCTGCTTCCGCGACGAGGATCTGCGCGCCGACCGCCAGCCCGAGTTCACCCAGGTCGATCTCGAGATGTCGTTTGCGACCGAGGAGCTGATCTTCGCGACGCTCGAGCCGCTGATGGGCCGGCTGATGGCGCTCGTCGGCCGCGACGCGCCGCGGCCGTTCCTGCGGCTGCCGTACGCGGAGGCGATCGCGACCTACGGCTCGGACAAGCCGGACCTGCGTTGCGGCATGCCGATCGCCGATCTGTCGCCGGCGTTCGCGGAGTCGCCATTTGCGGTGTTCCGCGACATCGTCGCCGGCGGCGGCGAGGTGCGCGGCTTCGCGGTGCCGGGCGCCGCCCGCTACTCGCGCCGCGAGCTCGACGACGTGGTCGCGCAGGCCCGGCAGTTCGGCGCTGAGGGGCTGGTCTGGGCGCGGCGCGGCGACGCCGGCGTCCAGAGCTCGGCGCTCAAAGCGGCGGGTGAGCCGGCGATCGAGCGGGCGCTCGCGCTGGCCGGCGCGGCTCCTGGCGATCTGCTGCTGATTGCCGCCGGCGCGCCCGCCGCGACCTCGAAGCTGCTCGGACAGCTCCGGCTGCAGATCGCGAAGAAGGAGAACCTGCTCGATCCCGAGCGCTTCGACTTCCTGTGGGTCGTCGATTTCCCGATGTTCGACTGGGTCGAGGAGGAAGGGCGGTTCGAGTTCATGCACCATCCCTTCACGGCGCCGCTCGAGAGCGACCGCCACCTGCTCGAGACCGACCAGGGCCGGGCGCGCGCGCGCGCCTACGACCTGGTGCTGAACGGCAGCGAGATTGGCGGCGGCAGCATCCGGATCCACGACCAGGCGCTGCAGCGGCTGGTCTTCAAACTGCTCGGCATTTCGGACGACGAGGCCCGGATGCGGTTCGGCTTCTTCGTCGATGCACTCGACTATGGCACCCCGCCGCACGGCGGGATTGCGCTCGGTCTCGACCGGATCGTCGCGATCCTTTGCGGCGAGCCGTCGATCCGCGACGTGATCGCGTTCCCCAAGACCGCCCAGGCGGTCGACTTGATGGCCGGGGCGCCGTCGACGGTCAGCGACCGGCAGCTGCGCGAGCTCAAGCTCAAATAGCCGGACCGGTCCGGTCCGGCCCGCGACTGGTGCTAGAATCAGCGACGTATCCGCAGTTATCAGAAGGAGCGCCCCATCCCTCCCGCCACTGTCATGCGCAAGGTCCCGGTCCCCGACGAGGGAGCGGAGTCGCTTTACGGCACGTACGACGAAAATCTCAAGCAGCTCGAAGGGCAGTTTGCGGTCCGGATCCGCACCAACGGGCGGGAGCTGATCGTCGAAGGGGAGGCGGCCGACGTCGCCCGCGCGGAGCGGGTGCTCGGGCAGCTCGCCGGCCTGATCCGCAGCGGCTACAAGCTGGCCAAAGGGGACGTCAAGACCGCGTCCCAGCTGGTCGCCCAGGACGAGCACGTCGAGCTCGCCGACTACTTCCTGCGCGGCGCGGCGCGGACCTCGGGCCGCAAGCAGGTGATGCCGAAGAGCGTCAACCAGCGCCGCTACCTCGACGCGATCGAAGCGCACGACATTGTCTTTGGCATCGGCCCGGCCGGTACCGGCAAGACCTACCTGGCGATGGCCCAGGCGGTCTCGTACCTGCTCGCCAAGAAGGTCAGCCGGATCATCCTGGCGCGCCCGGCGGTCGAGGCCGGTGAGAAGCTCGGCTTCCTGCCCGGCGATCTGCAGGAAAAGGTCAATCCCTACCTGCGCCCGCTCTATGACGCGCTCTACGACATGATGGAGATCGAGCGCGCCGATCGCCTGCTCGAGCGCGGCACCATCGAAGTCGCGCCGATCGCGTTCATGCGCGGCCGGACGCTGAACGACGCGTTTGTCATTCTCGACGAGGCGCAGAACACCACCTCGGAGCAGATGAAGATGTTCCTGACCCGGCTCGGCTTCGGGTCCAAGGCGGTCATCACCGGCGACATCACCCAGATCGACCTGCCGGTGGCCCGTGCCTCGGGCCTGGTCGAGGCGATGAAGATCGTCGGCCAGGTCGACGGCATCTCGTTCGTGCACTTCGATGAGAAGGACGTCGTCCGTCACCCGCTCGTGCAGCAGATCGTCAAGGCCTACGAAGCGTACGGTGGATCGCGGCCGTAACCGTCAACCGCCGGTGCGGCGGGGCGCCGGCCGGCAGACACGGCGTGCGCCGCGACTCGACGTCTCGGTCTCGGACGGCCGCGGCCGGCCGGTGGCCGACGGCGGGCTCGGCCGCTGGCTGGCGGCGGTCGCGCCGGCGCGCGCCCGCGGCGAGGTCGCGATCGCGCTGGTCAGCGATGCGCGGGCCCGGCGGCTGAACCACGCCTACCGCGGCCGGGATGCCGCGACCGACGTGCTGTCGTTCCCGGTGCAGCCGCCCGCCGCGTCCGGTGACGCCGCCGGCGGACTGGGGGACATCGTGATTGCCACCGGCGTCGCCAGACGCCAGGCGCGCGAGGCCGGACACCGGTACCAGACCGAGCTGCGCGTCCTGGCGCTGCACGGTCTGCTGCACCTGCTCGGGTACGATCACCACGCCGCCGACGACCGCGGCCGGATGGCGCGGACCGAGTCGCGGCTGCGCCGCACCGGCGGCCTCGCCGCCGGCCTGATCGAGCGGGCGCGGCCGTGAGCCCGCTGCTGCTGTTCCTGCTGGCGGTGACGGCGGTCTACGTCGGCACGATCGAGACCGCCTTCAGCGCCCTGATGCGGCTGTCGCTGCGCCTGATGGCGGAGCGGGGCGGCCGCGCCGACCGGCTCGGGTTCTACCTCGCCGATCCGATCCAGCTGTTCCTCCCGGCGCGCATCCTGCTCGGCCTGATCTTCTCGCTGTCGACGATGTTCATCACGCTGCTGACCGGGCGGGCCGGGGTCCGGTCGATCGGGCTGCTGCTGCTCTCGGTCGCGGTCTTCATCCTTGTCACCGCGCACGTCCTGCCGCTGCTGATCGTCCGGCGCAACCCGGAGCGCGTCCTCGAAGTGCTCCTGCCGCCGTTCGATGTCGTCGCGCGCTTCCTCCATCCGCTGACCGGCCGGCTGGTCGGCCTGATCGTCGCCGAGGGGCGGCGCGATCGCCCCGACGGCTATCCCGCCGGTGCCGCCGCCGAGGCCGCCGGCAGCGTCCCGCCGACGCGGGAGGAGACCGCCGCGGAACAGGACCTGATCGAAGGCGATCAGCGCAAGCTGCTGCAGTCGATTGTCGATTTCGGCGACACGCTGGTCCGCGAAGTGATGACGCCGCGTCCCGACATGGCGTCGATCCGCTCGGACGCGACCCTCGACCAGCTCCGCGCGCTGTTCCGCGAGCAGGAGTACTCGAGAATTCCGGTCCACAAGGACAACCTCGACAACATCACCGGGATGGTGTTCGTGAAGGATCTGATCCGCCTGACCGGCGACGAACCCGGCACGCTGCGGCTGGACCACGACCTCGCGCACCTCGTCCGCCCCGCGACCTTCGTCCCGGAGACCAAGCGGGTCGCCGAGATGCTGCGCGAGTTCCAGCACAAGCAGGTCCAGATCGCGATCGTCGTCGACGAGTACGGCGGGACCGCCGGGCTGGTGACGATCGAGGATCTGCTCGAGGAGATCGTCGGCGAGATCCGCGACGAGTACGACGTCGAGACCGAGCCGATCGTCGAGGAGGACCAGGGCACGTTCGTGTTCAGCGCGAAGGTGAACATCGACGAGGTCCGCGACCGCCTCGGCGTCGACATCGAGCCGGACGGCTTCGAGACCGTCGGCGGCTACGTGCTGACGCGAGTCGGCCGGGTACCGGCGGTCGGCGAGTCGTTCGAGCTCGACGGGCTGATCGTCGAGGTGCTCGAGGCCGAGCGGCGCAGGATTCACAAGGTCCGGGTCCGGCGCACCGCCGCCGCGGACGGGGCCGCCAGGTCCGAGAGCTGACCATGAAATCCGGATACATCTCGCTCATCGGGCGGCCGAACGCCGGCAAGTCGACGTTGCTCAACCGAATCATCGGCACCAAGGTGGCGATCGTCTCCGACAAGCCGCAGACCACCAGGAACCGGATCCTCGCGGTCAAGACTTCCGCTGCCGGGCAGCTGGTGTTCGTCGACACGCCGGGCATCCACCGGCCGCTGCACCGCCTCAACGTCCGGATGGTCGACGCCGCCGTCGAGACGCTGCGCGAGGTCGATCTCGTGGCGCTCATCTTCGACGCCTCGACCCGGCCTGGCCACGGCGACGAATACGTCTCGCGGCTGCTCGCCGATCTGACCGTCCCGGCGGTGCTGGTGCTGAACAAGATCGATCTGGTCGGCAAGGCGCGGCTGCTGCCGCTGATGGAGACGGTGCGCCAGTGGCACGACTTCGCCGCCATCGTCCCGGTCTCGGCGGCGAGCGGCGACGGCGTCGACGACCTCGAGCGGGTGATGCTGGAGCAGCTGCCGGAAGGGGAGCCGGGCTTTCCGGCCGATTACCTGACCGATCAGCCGGAGCGGGCGATTGTCGCCGAGACGGTCCGCGAAAAAGTGCTGCAGCACACCCGCGACGAGCTGCCGTTTTCAACCGCGGTGGTCGTCGACGAGTTCGATGAATCGGAGCGCGAGCGGATCCTCCGGCTCTACTGCACCATCTACGTCGAGACCGATTCGCAGAAGCCGATCGTGATCGGCCGTGCCGGCGACATGATCAAGCGGATCGGGACCGAGGCGCGCGTCGATCTCGAGGCGTTCTTCGGGACGAAGGTCTTTCTCGACCTCCGCGTCAAGGTCAACGCCGACTGGCGCGACAACGATCGCGCGCTCGACGACATCGGCGTGCCGAAGCCGGAGGGCAAGAGCCGCGGCGTCCACCAGCCGCGCGGCTCGCGCAAGCCCCGCCCCGGCGGCCGCCGCCGCTGATGTGTTAGATTGAGGGGTTTCCACCGCCAGCGAGTGTCCCCCTATGCCCCAGCGCAAGCTCGACGTCGTGCTCGACTCCGTGAAGCGGCTGATGCGGGTCGGGGCGACCGCCAACCTCGTCAACCTGCTTCAGAAGCAGCACCCCGCCGATCTCGCGCGCGTCTTTTCCGAGCTGCCTGAGAAGGAGCGCGACGCCGCCTTCACCGTCCTCGCCGAGCGGAACAGCCGGCTGGCGATGGAAGGCCTGAGCGAGCTTGGGCCGGAGGCTGGCGCGTCGCTCTTGTCGGAGCGCTCCGCCGAGGAGATCGGCAAGCTCCTCCAGGAGCTGCCCTCGGACGACGCCGCGGCGCTGCTCGACTACCTGCCCGAGGACCTGTCCGGGGCGGTGCTCGAGCTGATGCAGCGGCGGCCCGCCGGCGGCGACGTCGGCGACCTGCTCGAGTACAAGGAGCAGACCGCCGGCCGCATCATGAACCCGAAGGTCTTTGCCCTCGCCGAGGACATGACCGCCGGGGAATCGATCACCGCCCTCCAGGGCTCGCGCGACGTCGAGGTCGTGTTCTACCTCTACGTCATCGACGCGCGCCGCCATCTCGTCGGCGTCGTCTCGCTGCGCCGCCTGCTGCTGGTCTCGCCCGAGACGCCGCTCAAGCGGATCATGACGACCGACCTGATCAGCGTCCGCGCCGACATGGATCAGGAGGAGGTTGCGCGCCAGGTCGCGTCCTACAACCTGCTGGCGATCCCGGTCGTCGACGAGGAGAACAAGCTCGTCGGCGTGATCACGGTTGACGACGTCATCGACGTCATCAAGGACGAAGCGACCGAGGACGTCTACCGCCTGGCCGGCGTGACCGGCGACGATCGCGTCTTTACGTCGGCGTGGGACTCGCTGCGCAAGCGGCTGCCGTGGCTGATCGTCAACCTCGCGACGGCGTTCCTGGCGGCGTCGGTCGTGGCGCTGTTCTCGCGGACGATCGACAAGGTCGTGGCGCTGGCGGTGTTCATGCCGGTCGTCGCCGGCATGGGCGGCAACGCCGCGACCCAGACCCTGACGGTGATCGTCCGCGGCATCGCGCTCGGCGAGCTGACCTGGAGCAACTCGCGGAAGGCGCTGTTCAAGGAAGCGGCGGTCGGCATCGGCAACGGCCTGGCCTGCGGCATTGTCGGCGCGGTCGTGGTCTGGCTGTTCAGCCACGACCCGATGCTCGCCGGCATCCTGGCGATGGCGATGGTCATCAACATGTTCGTGGCGGCGACCGCCGGGACCGTCATCCCGCTGGCGCTGCGGGCGATGAAAGTCGATCCGGCGCTCGCCTCGGCGGTGTTCATTACCACCCTGACCGACGTGTTCGGGTTCTTCTCGTTCCTCGGCCTGGCGACGGTGCTGCTGAAGTACCTGCACCAGCCAGGGTAGTGAGAAGGGGTAGCGGGCGAGAGCGCGAGCCGGGGTAGCGGGCGAGAGCGCGAGCCGGGGTAGAATGAAGGGTCCGGCGGCGGGGCCGGGGCGACGACCGCGGAAGTAGCAGTTGCATGCCCGTCTACACGTCCGAAGCGCTGATCCTCCGCACCTACAAGCTGGGTGAGTCCGATCGGATCGTTGTCTTCCTGACGCGCGACCGCGGCAAGAAGCGCGGTGTCGCCAAGGGGGCGCGCAGCCGGCGGTCGCGGTTCGTCGGCGCGCTCGAGCCGATGACCCGCGCCGACGTCGCCTATTACGAGCGCGAGCAGCGCGACCTGGTACGGATCAATTACGTCGAGCCGACGCGGTCGCCGCTTTCCGGCGCCAGCGGCGAGGCGCTGGGCCATGTCGGCTATTTCGCCGAGCTCATCGACGAATGGGCGCCCGAAGCGCACGCCGACGAGCGGCTCTACCGGCTCGGCGCGTCGGTCACCGAGGCGATCGCCGGCGGCGCGGCGATTGAGCCGCTGGCGCGGTACTTCGAGTACTGGATTCTCCGGCTGCAGGGCGTGTACCCCGCCCTCGCCGAGTGTCCGGGCTGCGGCGAGCCGCTCGGCGGCGGGGCGGTCATGCCGGCGCGCGACGACATGTTCGTCTGCCGTGTCTGCGCGCCGCCCGGCGGCTCGACGGTCGGGGTCGAGGCGCTGCGGTTTCTGAAGCGCGCCGGGGGCACGGCCCCCGATCGGCTCGAGACGCTGCCACTGTCGGCCGCGGCGGCGCGCGAGCTCGAAACGGTGCACCGGCGTCTACTGACCCTGCATCTCGACAAGGACCTCCGGTCCGCCCGGGTGCTGCGCGAGATGCGCGACCCGGCGCGATAACCGGCCCGGGTCGGGCGGCGGAGTGCCGGAAGCGGGAAGCGGGAAGCAAGTTCAGCGTCTTCAAGAATGGTCACACTGCAACAGCTCATCTTCAAACTCTCGGAATTCTGGAGCTCCCGCGGCTGCCTGTTGCAGCAGCCGCTCGACATCGAGATGGGGGCCGGGACGATGCACCCGGAGACGTTCCTGCGCGTCCTCGGCCCGGCGCACTGGAGCGTCGCGTACGTCCAGCCGTCGCGGCGTCCCGCCGACGGCCGCTTCGGCGAGAATCCCAACCGCCTGTTCAAGCACCAGCAGTTCCAGGTCATCCTGAAGCCGGCGCCCGACGACGTCCAGCACCTCTATCTGCAGAGCCTCGAGGCCTGTGGCATCGATCTGCGGGCCCATGACGTGCGCTTCGAGGAGGACAACTGGGAGTCGCCGACGCTCGGGGCGTGGGGCATCGGCTGGCAGGTCCTGTTCGACGGCCAGGAAATCACCCAGTTCACCTACTTTCAGCACGCCGGCGGCGTCGACCTGGCGCCGATCTCGGTCGAGCTGACCTACGGCCTCGAGCGCTTCGCGATGGCGGTCCAGGATGTCGACAACGTCTTCGACCTGGAGTGGGCGCCCGGCGTCACCTACCGCGACGTCCGCCACCGCGACGAGGTCGAGCAGTCGAAGTACGCCTTCGGTCAGATCGACATGCCGGCCGCCGAGCTGCACGCGCTGCACCGCAACCTGTTCGACCAGTACTACGGCCTGTCCCAGACGTTGCTGCGCAGCGGCCTCGCCCTGCCGGCGCTCGACTACTGCCTCAAGTGCTCGCACATGTTCAACCTGCTCGATGCCAGCGGCGGCATCGGCGTGACCGAGCGGACCGCCTACATCCTGCGGGTCCGCCAGATGGCGGTCGCGATCGCGACCTACTGGGTGGGCGGCGCCGACGCCGCGCCGCCCGGGGGGGCGCAGTAGCGATGGACCGCGAACTCCTGCTCGAGATCGGCGTCGAGGAGCTGCCGGCCGGCTGGATGCCGGGGCTGACCCGCCAGCTCGCCGAACGCGTCGCGGCACGGCTGGCGGCGCTCCGCATTGCCGCGCCGGGTGTGCCGGTCGAGACCTTCAGCACCCCTCGCCGTCTCACCGCGCGGGTCGGCAAGATTGCCGAACGCCAGGAGGACTTCGAGGAGACGATCAGCGGCCCGCCGGCCTCGGCGGCGGTTGGCGCCGACGGGCGGCCGACGCCGGCCGCGCTCGGCTTCGCCAAGAAACAGGGAGTGGCGTTCGAGGCGCTCGGCCGGATCGCCACCGCCAAGGGGGAGTATCTCGCCTACCGCAAGCATCATCGCGGCCGGAGCGCGGTCGACACCCTGCCGGAACTGCTCGGCGGCGTGCTGCGCGACCTGACGTTTCCGAAGCAGATGCACTGGGACGCGCTGCTCGACGACGGCCGCGGCGAGCTGCTGTTCGGGCGGCCGATCCGCTGGCTGCTGTTCCTCTACGGCGGCCGGGTCGTACCGTTCACGATTGGCCGCACGCCGGGCGCCGCCGGCGCGCAGGTCCAGGAGGTCGCGACCGGGGCGCTGACCTACGGGCACCGGGTGATGGCGACCAGCGGCCGGGCCGGCCGATCGGTGAAGGTGCGCAGCTTCGACGAGTACCGGGCGAAGCTGGCCGAGCACTTCGTCGTCCTCGAGCACTCCGAGCGGCGCGACCGGATCGCCCGCGATCTCGAGGCGCACGCGCGGCGGCTCGGCGGCCGGGTCCACCTCAAGGAGCACGCCGCGCTGCTCGAGGAGGTCGCCGACCTGGTCGAGTACCCTGGCGTCGTCGCCGGCTTTTACGACCGCGCCTTCCTGGCGCTGCCGCAGGAGGTGCTGACGACGACGCTGGTGCACCATCAGCATTATTTTCCGGTCGTCACCGATGGCGGCGAGCTCAAGGAAGCGTTCCTGGCGGTCGTCAACACCCGTCCGGCCGACGAGCGCGTCATCGCCAAGAACGCCGAGCGCGTCGTCGCGGCGCGGCTCCGCGATGCGATGTTCTTCTGGGACTCGGACCGCAAGACGACGCTGGAATCGCGGCTTGGCCGGCTCGACACGCTCCAGTTCCACAAGAAGCTCGGCAGCTACCGCGACAAGGCCGGGCGGATCGCCGCGCTCGCCGGCTGGCTGGCGGGGGAGGTGCTCGGCGCGCCCGCCGAAGCGGACCATGCCGAGCGCGCCGGGCGGCTCGCCAAGACCGACCTGACGACCGACATGGTCTTCGAGTTCACCGAGCTGCAGGGCACGATGGGGGGCATCTACGCCCGTCACGAGCAGCTGCCGGAGCAGGTCTGGAAGGCCATCTACTACCATTACCTGCCGATCGGGGTCGAAGCCGACGCGCCGCCGTCGCGCAAGCAGCTCGGCGCCGCCGCGATCTCGTGGGCGGCGGTCTCGCTCGCCGACAAGCTCGATACCTTCGTGTCGCTGTCGCGCGCCGGCGAGCGCGCCACCGGCTCGCGGGATCCGTTCGGCCTGCGGCGCCAGACCCAGGGCGCCGTCCGGATCCTGATGGACCTGCCGGAGCTGACCGGCATCGATCGCGAGGTCTGGCTCGGCCCGCTGCTCGCCCGCGCCGCCAGCCATGCCCCGGACGCGACCGGGCCGTGGACCGAGGAGGCCGTCGGCGCGGCGCTGGCGTTCGCGGTCGAGCGCGTCCGCTATGCGCTCGAGCAGCGCGGCTTCGCGGGCGAGGTCGTCACGGCGGCGACCCCGCCGGGGGACGTCAGTCCGCTGCGCGCGCGGCGGGTCGCCGAGGCGATCCAGGGGCTGCGGACGTCGGACGACTTCCAGGCGCTGGCGGTGCTGTTCAAGCGCGTCAAGAACATCGCCAAGGATCGCCGCGATGACGCGCCGCTCGACCGGCCGGCGCTGGTCGAGCCGGCCGAGCAGGCGCTGCTCGAGGCCCTCGACCTGCGGCGGCCGCGCATCGCCGCGGCGGTTGCGCAGAGCGACTACCGCGCCGCGTTCGTCGACATCGCCGGCCTGCGCGCGGCCGTCGATCGGTTCTTCACCGAGGTGTTCGTGATGGCGGATGACGTGCGGCTACGGAACGCGCGGCTGGCGCTCATGGCGGATCTGCGCGACCTCATCCTGCATCTCGCGGACATTTCGGAAATCATTCCTCACACGGAGTAAAGCATTCGCATGGCGAAGAAGAAGCTCGCACGTCCCGCATCGAAGAAGACGACCGCCCGGCCGGCGGCCAAGGCCAAGGCGACCGCGGTCACCGGCAAGGCGGCGAAGCGCCCGGCCGCCGCCAAGGGCGCGAAGTACGTCTACGCGTTCGGCCGCAAGACCGATGGCAACGGTTCGATGAAGCCGCTGCTCGGCGGCAAGGGCGCGAACCTCGCCGAGATGTGCCGCATCGGGCTGCCGGTGCCGCCCGGCTTCACCGTCACCACCGAGGTCTGCACCTACTACTACGCCAACAAGCGGACCTATCCGCCGACGCTGCGCAAGGAGATGGAGGCCGGCGTCGCCGCGCTCGAGCAGCAGACCGGCAAGAAGTTCGGCGATCTGAAGAACCCGCTGCTGGTCTCGGTGCGCTCGGGCGCCCGCGATTCGATGCCGGGCATGATGGACACGATCCTCAACCTCGGGCTGAACGACCAGACCGTCGAGGCGCTCGCCGCCAAGACCGGCAACGCGCGCTTTGCGTGGGACTGCTACCGCCGCTTCGTCCAGATGTACGGCGACGTTGTCCTTGGCGTGCAGAAGCGGCCGGACGAGGATCACGAGCCGTTCGAGATGGTGATCGAGGCGCTGAAGCACGATCGCCATCAGCGCGACATCGACGACACCGACCTCAGCGTCGACGATCTCAAGGAGCTGGTCGCGCGCTTCAAGGCGCTCGTCAAGGAGCGCGCCGGCAAGCAGTTCCCGAGCTCGCCCTGGGACCAGCTGCTCGGCGCTCTCGGCGCGGTGTTCGGATCGTGGATGAACGACCGGGCGATCGTCTACCGCCGCAAGTACAACATCCCGACCGAGTGGGGCACCGCCGTCAACGTCCAGGCGATGGTCTACGGCAACACCGGCGAGACCTCTGGCTCGGGGGTCGCGTTCACGCGCAACCCGGCCAATGGCACCAGGGAGTTCTACGGCGAGTTCCTGATCAACGCGCAGGGAGAGGACGTCGTCGCCGGCGTGCGGACGCCGGAGCCGGTCCTCGAGCTGAAGAAGCAGATGCCGAAGGCCTACGCCGAGCTCGACCGCATCCGCCAGACGCTCGAGAAGCATTTCAAGGACGTCCAGGACTTCGAGTTCACGATCGAAGAGGGCGTCGTCTACATGCTGCAGACCCGCAACGGCAAGCGGACTGCAATGGCGGCGCTGAAGTTCTCGATGGACATGCAGAAGGAGAAGCTGATCGACTGGAAGACGGCGGTGATGCGCAACCCCGCCGACCAGCTCGAGCAGCTGCTGGCGCCGGTGTTCGACCTCTCGGAAGTGGCCAAGGCGAAGGTGATTGCGACCGGCCTGCAGGCCGGGCCGGGCGCCGCCACCGGGCAGATCTATCTCAATGCCGACCGTGCCGTGACCGCCGCCGACAAGGGGGAGAAGGTCCTGCTGGTCCGCGTCGAGACGTCGCCGGAGGACCTGCGCGGCATGATCGCCGCCGAAGGCATCCTCACCGCGCGCGGCGGGGTGTCGTCGCACGCCGCGCTGGTGGCGCGGCAGATGGGCAAGGTCTGCGTCTGCGGCGCCGCCGCCATCGAGGTCAATTACCAGGCGCGCACCGTCACGGTCGACGGCCACACCTACAAGGAAGGCGACTGGATGTCGATCGACGGCACCGCCGGCAAGGTCTACGCCGGCCAGGTCAAGACCGCGCCGTCGGAGATCGTCGCCGGCCTGATCAACGGCGATGAGGCGGCGAAGCGGACCGAGAAGTTCAAGCACTTCCAGCAGCTGATGAAGTGGTGCTCGGACGCGACCCGGATGGTCGTCCGGACCAACGCCGACACGCCCGAGCAGACCGCCAACGCGGTCGCGTTCGGCGCCGTCGGCATCGGCCTGACGCGGACCGAGCACATGTTCTTCGAGGGGGACCGCATCGACGCGATGCGCGAGATGATCCTCGCCGAGACGCTCGACGAACGGAAGGCGGCGCTCGCCAAGCTGCTGCCGTACCAGCGCGACGACTTCGCCGGCATCTTCCGGGCGCTCAACGGCTACCCGGCGACGATTCGCTTCCTCGACCCGCCGCTCCACGAGTTCCTGCCGCACACCAAGGAGCAGCAGGAGGAGCTGGCGAAGAAAATCGGCGTCCCGGCGGCGCGCATCCACCAGCGCGTCGAGGGGCTGCACGAGTTCAACCCGATGCTCGGCTTCCGCGGCTGCCGGCTCGGCATCGGCTATCCCGAGATCTCGGCGATGCAGGCGCGCGCCGTCTTCGAGGCGGCGGCGCTGGTCCAGAAGGAGGGCATCAAGGTCCGCCCCGAGATCATGATCCCGCTGGTCGCCTTCAAGAAGGAGCTCGACCTGCAGATTGAGGTCGTCCACCAGGCGGCGCGCGAGGTCCAGGCCGAACAGAAGGTCAAGCTGGTCTACATGGTCGGGACGATGATCGAGATCCCGCGCGGCGCGCTGACCGCCGACGAGATCGCGCAGTCGGCCGAGTTCTTCAGCTTCGGCACCAACGACCTGACCCAGACCGGGCTCGGCATGTCGCGCGACGACTCGGGCTCCTTCCTGCCGCACTATCAGGAACTGGAGATCGTCAAGAAGAACCCGTTCGCGACGATCGACGCCAGCGGCGTCGGCCAGCTGGTCGAGATCGCGGTCGCCAAGGGGCGCGCTGCGCGGCCGAACCTGAAGCTCGGCATCTGCGGTGAGCACGGCGGCGACCCGGCCTCGATCCACTTCTTCGAGAAGGTCGGGCTCGACTACGTCAGCTGCTCGCCGTACCGCGTCCCGGTGGCGCGGCTGGCCGCCGCCCAGGCGGCAATCTCGGCCAAGGGCAGGGATTGATCGCCGTCTACAGACACGAGGGGGGCTCCACCCGGCTGGTCGACCGGGTGGAGCCGGCCTGGCTCGAACCCGACAGCGGCGTCTGGGTCTGGGTCGATCTGGATCAGCCGACCGCCGACGAGGCGCGCGTCCTCAGCGACGTCTTCCACTTCCACGAGCTGGCGATCGAGGACGCGCTCAGCGAGAGCCATCATCCGAAGATCGAGTCTTACGGCACCTTCCTCTACCTGATCCTGCACGGCATCGACTTCCACGCCAGCGAGCACTGCTTCCGTACCAAGGACATCGACTTCTTTCTCGGCGCCCAGTTCCTGGTCACCGTCCATCCGGGCGTGTCGCGCTCGATCGGCAAGGTCGCCGACACCTGCGGTCGCAACGACCGGGTCCTTGGCGAAGGCCCCGGCCAGCTGCTCTACCGCATCGTCGACACGATGGTCGACAACTACCGGCCTGAGGTCGACAAGCTCGAGGAGCGGCTCGATGCGCTTGAGGAGCAGGTCTTCTCGCGGCCGAACCCCCAGCTGGCGCGCAACATTCTCGGCTTCAAGAAGGACGTCGCGTCGCTGCGCCAGGTCGTGCTGCCGCAGCGCGATGCGATCGGCCGGCTCGCCCGCCGCGAGTTTCCGATCATCGACGAACAGCTCGCCTACCGCTTCCGCGACGTCCACGACCACCTGGTCCGGCTGTCGGACGAGGCGATGTTCTTCCAGGATCGCATCACCAGCATTCTCGATGCCCACCTGTCGGCGGTGTCGAACCAGCTGAACCAGGTGATGAAGATCCTGACCATCTTTGCCACCCTGGCGATGCCGCTGACCGTCCTCACCGGCGTCTACGGCATGAACGTCCCGCTGCCGCATTTTCCCGGCGGTGAGGGGATGCAGTTCTGGTGGGTGATGGGCATGATGTTCGGGATCTCCGGCGCGATGCTGGCGTTCTTCCGCAGCAAGGACTGGCTCTAACCGGCCAATGGGGACACTCACCTTTAGGCCAAGTTGTTGAATATGCGAATCCTCCGGGATCAGCCCCCCGGATCGGCGGAACTGCCGGCTCGGGGCCGCGCGAGCCGGCCGGGATCGGCACACTGACATGGCCCGCATCCATCGCCTGCCGGTTCATCTCGCCAATCAGATCGCCGCCGGGGAGGTCGTCGAGCGGCCGGCCTCGGTCGTCAAGGAACTGCTCGAGAACGCCATCGACGCCGGCGCGACGCGGATTGCCGTGACGATGGAGCTCGGCGGCAAACGGCTGCTGCGGATCGAGGACGACGGCGAGGGGATGGAGCCCGAGGACGCGCGGCTGGCGCTCGAGCGCCACGCGACCAGCAAGATTGCCAGGCCCGAAGACCTCGGGGCGATCCGCACCCTCGGGTTCCGCGGTGAGGCGCTGCCGAGCATCGCGTCGGTGTCGCGCTTCACGCTGCGGACGCGGGCGCGCGGCAGCGCGACAGGAACCGAGATCCGCGTTCAGGGCGGAGCGGTCGTCGCCGAGCGTGAGGTGGGGGCGCCCGAAGGCACCTGCATCGACGTCGCCGACCTCTTCTACAACCTGCCCGCCCGCCAGAAGTTCCTGAAATCCGACACCGCCGAAGCCTCGCAGATCTCCCGTCTCGTGACCCAGATGGCGCTTGGCTATCCGGAAGTCGGCTTCACGCTGCTGAGCGGCGCCGCGCCGTCGGCGCGGCGGCTGATGCAGTGCCCGCCGGCGGCGGGGCCGGCCGAGCGCTTCTTCCAGCTGTTCGGCGAGCGGCTCGATCTGATCGAGGTCCGCAAGCAGGCCGCGGGGCTCGAGGTCCAGGGCTACATCGCCGCGCTCGGCGATCAGGGGCCGGTCCGCGGGGCGCAGAACGTCTTCGTCAACCGCCGCATCGTCAAGGACCGGACGATCGCGCATGCCATTTCCGAAGCGTACAGCGTCGCGACGATCAAGGAGCGCAGTCCGGAGGTGCACCTGTTCATCCGGATTCCGCCCGATCGCGTTGACGTCAACGTCCATCCGACCAAGGCCGAGGTCCGCTTCCTCGAGCAGTCGCTCGTCCACGAGGTGCTGCGGCGCGCGCTGGGCGACGCGCTCGGCCAGGGCCGCGCCCCCGAGCTGCAGCTGACCTCGTCCGCCGCGTCCTCTTTCGAGCCGCAGCCGATGACGATCCCCGGCGTCCTCGCCGGCGCCGTCGTCGGCAACCGGTGGTCGTCCGAGCCGCTCGGCCCGTGGCGCAACCTCATGGAGCCGGCGGCCGCCGCATTGGGCGCCACCGCTGACGCCGCCCCGTCCCTCGCGAACGGGTCGAGCGTCGCCATCCCGGAAGCCGCCAACGCGAACCCGGCGATCCGGCCGATGATTCCGCTCGGGCAGTTCCGCGACACGTTCATCATCGCCATAGACGACGAGGGGATTGCGATCATCGATCAGCATGTCGCGCACGAGCGCGTCCTGTTCGAACAGGTGATGGAGAAGCTGACGGCCGGCCGCCTGCCGAGCCAGCGGTTGCTGACGCCGCTGCTCATCGAGCTGTCCCCGGCCCAGCGTCAGGCGCTCGTGCCTCACGCCGCGACGCTCGATCGCTTCGGCCTCGAGATCGAGGAGTTCGGGGGAGACAGCGTCCGGCTCTCCGCGGTGCCGGCGGTCCTCGACCCGGCCGATTGCGAAGCGGCAGTGCGCGCGCTGGCCGAGGACCTCGAGGGGCTCGACAAAGGCTCGCGCGTCGAGGACGCCCTGCGCGGGATCGCGGCGACAATGGCCTGCCACGCCGCCGTCAAGGCGAACTATCCGCTGACGATGGAGAAGATGCGCTATATCCTCGAGGAGCTGCGCCGGACCGCGTACTCGAGCGTCTGCCCGCACGGCCGGCCGGTCGTGCTCCGGATCTCGCGGCGCGAGATTGAGAAGAATTTCCAGCGGATTTGAGCGGGCGCTGGAGCGGTCGCGGCCGGCGTCGAATATAGTCAGGAGATGGTGACTCATTCCCGCGCCGAAGTGTGGCTGAGAGGGCCGGTCCCCGGTATCCCGGCGCTGCTGCAGCCGGTCGCACACAGTCTCCTGCAGTGCCGTGAGGAACTGGAGACCCATGTTGGGCCGCTGGACGCGGCCGCGCTCTGGGCGTGCCCCGCCGGGATCGCGTCGGTCGGATTTCACGTCCGGCATGCGGCCGGCAGTCTCGATCGACTGTTCACGTACGCCCGCGGCGAGGCGCTCACGGCGGCGCAGCACGCCGCCCTCAAGGTCGAGGCCGAGCCGGATCTCGGCGCGGACGCGGCCCGCACGCTGCTCGAGGATCTGGCGGCGACGATCGAGACCGCCCTGGCGCAGCTGCGCGACACGCCCGAGAGCATCCTGCTCGAGCCGCGCGGCGTCGGCCGCGCGCAGCTACCCTCGACCGTGCTCGGGCTGCTGGTTCACGCCGCCGAACACACCCAGCGGCACGCCGGCCAGGCGGTCACGACCGCGAAAATCGTCTCCGCCGTCCTGACGGATGACTGAACAACCCGAAGGGGGATTGGTGCCGCCTGCCGTCGAAATCGTTGAAGCCGACCTGAGCCGTCAGGATCACCAGGAGGCGGTCGTGGCGATGACCTCCGCCTATGCCACCGACGCGTGGGGTAACGCCGGGCCGCTGCCCGCCGACGTGCTGGACCGGCTGATTCCGGGTCTGCGCGCGCATCCGACGACGTTGATTCTCCTGGCGTGGGCGGGGCAGGAGCCGATCGGCATCGCCACCTGTTTCGTCGGGTTTTCGACGTTTTACGCCCGGCCGGTGGTCAATATTCACGACCTCGCCGTGGTTCCGCAGTACCGCGGCCGGGGCGTTGGCCGGCAGTTGCTCGAGGCGGTCGCCGCGAAGGCGAGGGCGCTCGGCTGCTGCAAGGTCACGCTCGAGGTCCACGAAGAGAACGCCCGCGCGAAGCAGATGTACGAAGCGGCCGGTTTCGCCGAAGGTGCGGCGCGGGAACCGGGCCGCCGGTGGCTCTTCTACTCAAAGATGCTGTAACCAAGCTCCTGACGCCCTCGGCCAGTGGAATCAACACTTTACGCTAAAGGTGAGTGTCCCCATTGGGGTAGGCTTGAGGGATGCGCACGACACAACTGACCCCGCCGGAGGTGGGGGCTGAGGCGGGGCTGGAGGCGCGCGTCGCGGACGCCATCGCGCTGCTCGAGGCGATCGTCGCCGACCGCGGGCTCCTCGCCCGGGTGGCGAGCGAGCAGCGGCGCCGACTGCTGCAGGCGGCCGGCAATGTCTTCAACCCCGACGTCGCCGCGCGGCGGCGGATGGTCAAGTCGACGATTCGCAGCCGCAAGGCCGAGCGCACCCGCAAAGACGACGAACGGCTGGCCGGGACCGGGATCCGGACGCTGCGGCGTCAGACCGTCTTCACGACCCCCAACGTCCTGCCGCCGGCCGGCTTCGACGATCGCGGCGCCGAGCGCCCCGAGGATGTCGCTGCGGCCGACGCGCAGAACTGCTACGTCTGCAAGCAGGACTACGCCACGATTCATCACTTCTACGACCAGCTGTGCGCCGGCTGCGCGGACCTCAACTACCGCAAACGCACCGAGCTCGCGGACCTGCGCGGACGGGTCGCGCTGCTGACCGGCGGCCGCGTCAAGATCGGCTACCAGGCCGGGCTCAAGCTGCTCCGCGCCGGCGCCCACCTGATCGTCACGACGAGGTTTCCGCGGGATTCGGCGCTGCGCTACGCGCAGGAAGCGGACTTCTCCGAGTGGCGGGACCGCCTCGAGGTGTTCGGGCTCGACCTGCGCCACACGCCGAGTGTCGAGGCCTTCTGCCGGACGCTGCTCGCGAACCGCGACCGGCTCGACTTCATCATCAACAATGCCTGCCAGACCGTCCGCCGGCCGCCCGCCTTCTACGAGCACATGATGGCGCGCGAGACGGCGTCGCTGGCGGACATGCCGGCCGCTGCGCGCGGGCTGCTCGGCGCCTACGAGGGTCTGCGCGGCTATCATCTCGTCCAGAGCGGCGATGCCGGCCTCGCGCGGCCCGGCGCGCCCGACGCCGGGCTCGCCGGACTGACCCACGCGGCGGAACTGTCGCAGCTCGCGCTGCTGCCGGACGACGCTGGCGGGGCCGGCGAGCTCTTTCCGGCCGGCCGGCTCGATCAGGATTTGCAGCAGGTCGATCTGCGCGGCCGCAATTCCTGGCGGCTGCTGCTCGACGAGGTGCCGGCGGTCGAACTGCTCGAGGTCCAGCTGGTCAACGCGATCGCCCCCTTCATCATCAACGCGCGGCTCAAGCCGCTGCTGCGGCGGACGCCGGGCCGCGACAAGCACATCGTCAATGTCTCGGCGGTCGAGGGGCAGTTCTACCGCAAGTTCAAGACGACGCGGCACCCCCACACCAATATGGCAAAGGCGGCGCTCAACATGATGACGCGGACGTCGGCGACCGACTATCACGCCGACGGCATCCACATGAACAGCGTCGATACCGGCTGGGTGACCGACGAGGATCCCGTCGAGATCGCCGCGCGCAAGACCGCCGAACACCGGTTCCATCCGCCGCTCGACATCGTCGACGGCGCGGCCCGGATCGTCGACCCGATCATCAGCGGCATCAACAGCGGCGAGCACGTGTGGGGCCAGTTCCTCAAGGATTACCGGCCAGTGCCGTGGTAGGTGGCAGCGGGAAGCGGGATGCGGGAAACTGGCACGGGTAGCGGGTAGCGGGAAGCGGGTAGCTGGAAGCTGATTAAAACATGTTAAGAGCTGGAATCGTCGGACTCCCGAACGTCGGCAAGTCGACCTTGTTCAACGCCGTCACGCGCACCCGCAAGGCGGAAGCGGCCAACTATCCTTTCTGTACCATCGATCCAAACGTCGGCGTCGTCAGCGTGCCTGACGTCCGCCTCGCGGCGCTGCAGAAGATCGCCAGGACCAACGTGGTGATTCCGGCGGCGGTCGAATTCGTCGACATCGCCGGGCTGGTGCAGGGTGCGAGCCAGGGCGAGGGGCTTGGCAACAAGTTCCTGACGCATATCCGCGAGGTCGACGCGATTGTCCAGGTGGTGCGCTGCTTCGAGGACGCCGACGTCCATCACGTCTCCGGCACGGTCGATCCGGTCAGGGACATCGAGGTCATCAACACCGAGCTGCTGCTCGCCGATCTCGAGTCGGTGCGGAAACGGCGCGAGCGGGTCAGCAAGGAAGTCAAGCGCGGCGACAAGACCGCGGCCGCGGAAGACGCGGTGCTGGCCAAGATCGAGAGTGCGCTCGATGCCGGCCGGCCCGCCAACAGCGTCGCGCTGACCGCCGAGGAGCGGGCCGTGTCGGTGCCGTTCTTCCTGCTCAGCGACAAGCCGACGATCTTCGCCTGTAACGTCAAGGAGACCGATCTGGCGACGGCCGATACCAATCCGTACGTGACCAAGGTGCGCGACTACGTCGGTACCCACCTCGCCTGCGAGGCGGTCGTGATCAGCGCGCAGATCGAAAGCGACCTCGTCGATCTCGAGCCGGACGAGGCGGCGGCGTTCCTGAAGGAGCTCGGCGTCGAGGAGAGCGGCATTGGCGCGCTGATCCGTTCGACGTATCATCTGCTCGGGCTGCGCACCTATTTCACCGCCGGCGAGAAGGAAGTGCGGGCGTGGACGATCCATGCCGGGGATACCGCGCCGCGGGCGGCCGGGGTGATCCATTCCGACTTCGAGCGCGGCTTCATCAAGGCGGAGACGGTTGCCTACGACGATCTCGTCGCCTGCGGCTCGGTGGCGGCGGCGCGCGACAAGGGACTCTACCGGATGGAAGGGAAGGACTACGTCGTCGCCGACGGCGATGTCCTGCTGTTCAAGTTCAACGTCTAGCAGAAGGATGCGCTGATGAGATTGCGGGCTGTCACGGCGGTCGTGGTGGTGTGCGGCGGACTGGTGACCGCGCCAGCAGCGGCGCAGACGCCGCCGGCGTCGCAAACGCCGCTGACGCCTCGGACGCTCGAGGTGGCGCTCGCCGCGAAGCCGGCCGGCGCGGACGCCGAGCAGCTCGCCGAGCAGATCCGGACGTGGTTCGGCGGCCGCGAGGCAGTCGTCAAGGGGGGCGCGCCGAAGATCGACGAGCTGTCGGTCGCCTGGGCGATCGACGCGCCGCCGCCCGCCACCAACGCGCCGGTGCGCGTCGTCGCGGATGTCGGCGGCTTCATTCTGCCGCTGACCCGGGTGGGGGAGAGCAGCGTCTATGCCGGCGTCGGGGCGCTGGCGCACGGCGCCGCGATGTCGTGGCATTACGAGGTCGGCGACCGCCGCGCCGGCGGCGGGCAGCTCGAAGCCTACCAGGTGCATCCCGACAGCCGTGAGCGTGCCGGTGTCCCGAAGGGGGCCGTCCGCGAGATGCCGGCGTGGTCCAGCCAGATCTTCGAGGGCACGACCCGGGACTGGTGGGTCTACGTGCCGGCGCAGTACAAGGCCGAGAGCCCGGCGGCGGTGATGGTGTTCCAGGATGGGGCCGGCTACAAGGACTTCGTGCCGACCGTCTTCGACAACCTGATCGCGAAGGGGGACATGCCGGTCACGGTCGGGATCTTCATCCAGCCGGGCGTCTTCAAGGACGGCCGCCCGAATCGCAGCTTCGAGTACGACACCCTGTCGGACCAGTACGCCCGGTTCCTGCTCGAGGAGATGCTTCCCGAGGTCGAGAAGACCGTCAAGCTGCGCCACGATGCCGCCGGGCGCGCCATTGCCGGCGCGAGCAGCGGCGGGATCTGCGCCTTCACGGTGGCGTGGGAGCGGCCGGCCGAGTTCAGCCGCGTGATGTCGTGGATCGGCAGCTTCACCAATATCGCCAGCGGCAAGACCGTCCGCGAGGGCGGCCACAATTACGAAGCGCTGGTCCGCAAGACTCCGCGCAAGCCGATTCGGGTGTTCCTGCAGGACGGCGAGAACGATCTGGACAACGCCAACGGCAACTGGCCGCTCGCGAACATGACGCTCGCGAAATCGCTCGCGTTCGCGAAGTACGATTACCGCTTCGAGCTCGGCCACGGCTTCCACAGCAACCGCCACGGCCGGGCGATCCTGCCCGACACGCTACGTTGGCTGTGGCGCGATCTTCAACAGTGACCCGGATCGGCGAGCGTCTGGGAGGTGAGATGGTCCGTCGGGTAATCCTCGCTGCCGTCGCCCTGGCGCTGCTGTCGATCGGCGCGGCGGCGCAGAACCGCATCGACGTCGTCACGCCGCTGGCGCCGGAGCTGGCCGCCTACGGCGCCTTTCCGGTCGGCGTCCGGACGCTCGCGGTCACCGATCGCGGACGGCCGGACATCCTCGCCACGGTCGAGGGAGGACCGACGCCGTACTACGACCGGACGCTGACGCTCGAGGTCTGGTACCCCGCAATCGCCGGCGGCGCCGCGCCTGACGGCGAATACCACACCATCCTCCGCGATCCGCAGGTCAAGGTGACGCTGCGCGGCCGGGCGATCCGCGATGCCGCGGCCGCGGTCTCGAGCGGCCCCTTTCCGGTCGTGATCGTCTCGCACGGCTACCCCGGCAACCGCTACCTGCTGTCGCATCTCGGCGAGAATCTCGCCAGCAAAGGCTTCGTCGTCGTCTCGATCGACCACCGCGACAGCACCTACGACGATCAGCAGAAGTTCGCGAGCACCCTCTACAACCGGCCGTTCGATCAGCTGTTCGTGCTGCGCGAGATCGCCAGGCTGGCGGCGACGAAGGGCAGCGTGTTCAGCGGGCTGGCGGACGCGTCGCGGACGGGGCTGGTCGGTTATTCGATGGGCGGCTACGGCGTGGTGAACGTCGCCGGCGCGGGCTACAGCCGGGCGAGCGAGACGTTCGCGTTCGCGCCGCCGAATCATCTGCTCGCCGAGCGGGGCGCCGCGGCGATCGCGTCCCGGCCGGTCGACCCGCGGATCAAGGCGGTGATCGCGATTGGCCCGTGGGGCATGCAGAACGGGTTCTGGGATGCCGACGGACTGCGCGGCATCCGCGTGCCGCTGCTGCTCGTCGCCGGCAGCGCCGACGGCATTTCCGGGTACGAGAAGGGGACGAAAGCGATCTACGACGGCGCGGTGAACACCGACCGCTACCTGCTGACGTTCCGTGACGCCGGCCACAACGCCGCGGCGCCGATCCCGGCGCCGGCGGAGGCTTCGGCCTATTCCGAGTCGCTGAAGCTGTTTCCGTTCATGCACTACGCCGATCCCGTGTGGGACACGACCCGGATGAACAACATCCTCGATCACTTCGCGACCGCCTGGTTCGGCCTCTACCTGAAGGGGGAGACGGACCGGCGCGCCTACTTCGACGTGCCGGCTGCCGGCGGGTCGCACGAGCAACCGGTGGGGGCCGTCGCGCCGGAGTGGAAGGGCTTCAAGCCCGGGACCGCTGTCGGCCTGACGCTCGAGCACGCGCCGCCCGCCAAATAGGCGGCTTTCTTGACACTCCACGCCGCGCGCGGCGAGAATTGCCGCATCGACGCTCCGTCAACCCTTGCCTGATGACATGACTGCCATGACCAACACTCTTGCGCGCGCGTTCGCCGGCCTGACGATGGCGGGCTTTTTGGTTTCTCCGCTGGCCGCCCGGCAGGCGCCGGCCCCGGCCGGCGCGCCGCCTGCCGCCGGACAGGCCGCAGACAAGCCCAAACCCGAGGAGACGGAGGTCTGGGAGCCGGTGCCGAAGGTCGTCACCCCGGCGCCGGCGCCCGGCGGGGCTCCCGATGATGCGATTGTGCTGTTCGACGGCAAGAACCTCGACCAGTGGGTGTCGGTCAAGGACAAGTCCCCGGCGGGATGGACCGTCGCCGACGGGATCCTGACGGTCAACAAGACCGCCGGGAACATCGAGACCAAGCGCAGCTTCAAGAACTATCAGCTGCACATCGAATGGCGGATTCCGGAGGGGGTCACCGGCAGCGGTCAGGCGCGCGGCAACAGCGGTGTCTTCCTCGCCTCGACCGGCGCCGGCGACGGCGGCTACGAACTGCAGGTGCTCGACTCGTACAACAACAAGACCTACGTCAACGGCCAGGCGGCGAGCATCTACAAGCAGGCGATTCCGCTGGCCAACGCCGCCCGCAAGCCGGGCGAGTGGCAGACCTACGACGTGGTCTGGACCGCGCCGGTCTTCAACGCTGATGGGTCCGTCAAGACGCCCGCCTACGTCACCGCGTTTCACAACGGCGTGCTGGTGCAGGACCACTTCGAGCTGAAGGGGGAGACGCTCTACATCGGCAAGCCGGTCTATAAGAAGTACGACACCGCGCCGATCAAGCTGCAGGCCCACGGCGACCCGAGCCCGCCGATCAGCTTCCGCAACATCTGGGTGCGGGAGCTCCCCGTCGCCGCGTCGAAGTAGCGCTCTGAGCGACGCCCGCGACCCGATGTCCTCCGCCAGCCGCCCCGGCCCGGGCCGCCTGGAAGCGATCTGGCTGAAGCGCGCGAAGCGCGGACCGATGGACCCGGTGGACCGGGCGACGATCTCAGGGACCGGTCTGGTCGGCAGCCTGCGGACCAGCAGCATCCGTCAAATCACTCTCATCGAGCAGGAGGTCTGGGAGGGGCTGATGGAGCAGGTCGGCGGCAGCGCCCCGCCGTCCGCGCGCCGCGCCAACCTCCTCGTCCGCGGCATCGCGCTGGCCGGCAGCCGCGGGCGGCTGCTGCGGATCGGAGCGGTGCGGCTCCGGGTCGCCGGCGAGACCCGGCCGTGCGAGCGGATGGACGAAGTGATCCCGGGCCTCCAGGCGGCCATGCGGCCGGACTGGGGCGGCGGGATGTATGCCCAGGTCGAGCTCGCCGGGGAGATCCGCGTCGGCGACTTTGTCGCCTGGGACGACGAGGCCCCATCCGTAACTCGTTAACTGTGTAAGATTTGCCCTTGACTGACGCAGTTGAAGAGTTTACAGTCTGAGGCATCCCAGCAAGTCGTCGTTTCTGAAGTCCAAGCGAAAAAGGCTGCCCCTTCCGGGGCTGGCAAAGCTGTAAGCTCCGCGAACGCGGGGTGATTTAGCTGCCGAACTTGGAGTATCTATGTCCACACGTCGAGCAGTTCCCGCGTTTCTGGCGATTGTCTTCGCCATGGTGTTCTTCGGGCTGGGAAACTACCTCGCCGCCCGCCAGACGGCCGGCAGCGATGAGCAGATTGCCTCCCTGCGGGCCGAAGTGGACTTCCTCAGGCATCGCGAACTCGCCCGTCCAGCCGGCACCGCCGGGCGGACCTCCTCGTCTGCGGTCGCGCTGGCCGAGACCGAGAACCGCGCCTCGATCATCGCCGACGTCAAGCGCGAGCTGACCGCCGAGATGGGGCTGCTGCCGCTGACCCTGCTGCGCGAGCGGCGGAACAGCTTTGTCGAGCTGAACGCCTTCGACGACAAGGGGGCCAGCAGCTACGGCACCGCCGGCTATCTCGGCAACGGCTACTTCATCACCGTCAAGCACGCGGTGGTGGCGCTCGGCCAGGAAGGCACGAGCGATCCCCGGCGCATCACCTCGATCAAGCTGTCCTACGCCGGCTCGTCGCTGGCCGCGAAAATCGTCGACGTCGGCGACGCCAAGGCTGAGGTCGATCCCGGCGACTGGGCCATCCTCAAGGTCAAGGAAGACGTCGACCTGCCTGCGCTCCATGCCAACCTGGCCTACGCCTTCGACTTCGCGGACCCGATCTTCCGCCTCGGCAACGACTACTCGAAGGGCATCATCCTGTCGACCGGCTACGTCGGCCAGCGGACCAGCAACAACCTCGTGACTTGCCTGACCGACGGCCATCCGGGGGTCTCGGGCGGCGGCGTCCTCAATCGCGACGGCGAGCTGGTCGGGATTCCGATCGGCCGGATGCAGGGGGACTACCGCTTCTCGTTCATCCTGCCGCTGCGTCCGGAGATGCTGCGCAAAGTCAGGTAGGTTTTTTCCGCAGCGCCTCGAGCTTGCGCCTGATCTCGGACTCCAGTCCCCGGTCGACCGGCTCGTAGAAGCGGCGCCCGGCGTGGGCCGGCGGCAGGCACTCCATCTCGGCGGCGACCCCTTCCGCTTCGTCGTGCGCGTACCGGTAGCCCTTCCCGTACTCCAGACTCTTCATCAGCTTGGTTGGCGCGTTGCGCAGGTGCAGCGGCACCGGCTCGGCGACGTCGGTGGCGGCGGCCTCCGCGGCCTCGCTGTAGGCGCGGTAGACGGCGTTGCTCTTCGCCGCGACCGCCATGTAAATCGCCGCCTGGGCGAGCGCGGTGTTGCCTTCGGGCATGCCGATGAAGTGGACCGCCTCCTTGGCCGCGACCGCGATCGACAGCGCCCGCGGATCGGCGTTGCCGATATCCTCCGACGCGAACCGCACCAGCCGGCGCGCGATGTACATCGCGTCCTCGCCGGACTCGACCATCCGCGCCAGCCAGTAGACGGCGGCGTCGGGATCGCTGTTACGCATCGACTTGTGCAGCGCCGAGATCAGGTTGTAGTGCTCCTCGCCGCTCTTGTCGTAGAGCAGCGATCGGTTCTGCGCCAGGTCGGCGACCAGCGCCAGATCGATCCGCGCCGTGGCGCCGGCGGCGCCGGCGGCGGTCTCGAGCATGTTGAGCGCCACCCGCGCGTCGCCGTTGGCATACCGGGCCAGGCCGGCCAGCGCCTCGTCGTCGGCGTCGACGCCGAGCGCGCCGAGCCCGCGCTCACGGTCGTCCAGCGCGCGGCGCAGGATCGTCGCCACCTGTGCGGCGCCGAGCGGCTTCAGCACGTAGACCTTCGACCGCGACAGCAGCGCCGAGTTGACCTCGAACGACGGATTCTCAGTGGTCGCGCCGATCAGGACGATGTCGCCGGCCTCGACCCGCGGCAGGAACGCGTCCTGCTGCGACTTGTTGAAGCGGTGGATCTCGTCGACGAAGACGATCGTCCGGCGGCCGAGCCGGCGGCGCGCCTCCTCGGCCTCGGCCATCACCGTGCGGATCTCCTTGATACCGGACAGCACGGCGCTGAAGGAGATGAAGTGGGCGCGGGTCACGCCGGCGATGAGCCGCGCCAGTGTCGTCTTGCCGGTACCCGGCGGACCCCACAGGATGATCGACTGCAGGCGATCGTCGTCGATTGCGCGGCGGAGCGGCCGGCCAGGTCCGATCAGCGCTTCCTGCCCGATGAACTCGTCGAGCGTCCGCGGCCGCATCCGCTCGGCGAGCGGCGCCGGGGCGGCCGGGCCGGCGGGCGCCGGCTCGTCGTCAAACAGCGACATCGCGGCTCCGTGGCTGGCCGGCCGTGCGCTGCCGGCCGGCCTCGTAGAGGATGAGCGCCGCGGCAATCGCGACGTTCAGCGATTCGACCGGCGGCCGCATCGGGACGGCCACCGACGCGTCGGCAAGCGCGACCAGCGGCGCCGGCAGGCCGGCGCCTTCAGCGCCGAGCAGTATCGCCACTCCACTCCGCAGGTCGCACTCGGGCAGCGGGATCCCGCCCGCCGCCACGGCGGCAAGGATCCGGATCCCCGCGCCGCGGGCGCGCGCCACCGCCGCTTCGACCTCATGCCGGGTCGCCACCGGCAGACGGAAGGCGCTGCCCATCGAGCCGCGGAGGGCCTTCCAGCCGAACGGATCCGCCGTGCCGCCGCCGGCGACGATGCCGGTCGCGCCGCAGCCTTCGGCGGCGCGGACGATCGCGCCGACGTTGCCGGGATCCTGGAGGCCGGCAAGGACCACGACGAGCGGCGCCGCGCCGGCGAGCGCCTGATCGAGCGTCGACGACGGCCGTACCGCGATGGCGACCACGCCGGACGGCTGCCGGACGGGGCTGATCGCGTCGAGGACCGGCGCGCTCACTGACACGGTCGGTGTGCCGGCGCGCTCCAGCGCCGCGACCAGGTCGGGCCGCCGCTCGGCCGCCGCGGCACTGAACGCCGCAACCTCGACGGCGATCTGCGAGCGCACGGCTTCGTCGAGCAGGTGTTCACCGTCGAGCAGCATCGACTGGCCGGTATCGTCGCCGCCGGCCAGCTGGCGGAAACGTTTGACGACGGCGTTCTGCCGGCTCGCGATGTGCTCCATGAGGCTGCGTGAATTGTACAGCGCGCCACGGCCGACCCGGCGGCGACCGGCCGGGATCTTACGTCCTCGACATCTCCGTGACCATCCGTGTCAATCCGTGGTTTCCGTGTTCTTCCGGGACGGATCAAGCCAGCCCGGCGATGCGGAGTGGGGAAGACCAAGGTCCGGCCAGCGACGCGCTGAGATGTTGACTGGTGGCCTTATTCACGGATGCGACGGATGGCCACGGATCAACGCGCCGCGTAGTGAGGCGGCCACCTCGTCCGGCGAACACCGGAGGTCACATGGGGGTGCTCGCCGCGCCGGGCGGCCGCCTGCCGGCCGCCGGGTCAGTGACGCCCGACCCGGCGGCGACCGGCCGGGATCTTACGTCCTCGACATCTAAGACCATCCGTGTCAATCCGCGGCCTCCGTGTTCTTCCGGGACGGATCAAGCCAGCCCGGCGCGGAGTGGGGAAGACCAAGGTCCGTCCAGCGACGCCCTGAGACCTTGACCCGTGGCCTTATTCACGGATGCGACGGATAGCCACGGATGAACGAACAACAACCCGCGAAACGATAACAGGGGGGCGGCCGGCAGCGCGGCGCACGGCGATCCGGGCGGTGATCACCGAATGCCACCGATCGTCGGGGACTGGTGGCGTCCGTGTTCCAGGGATGCGCGGACAGCTCCGCGGCCGGCGACGAGACCCGGGGGATTTCTGCTACCATCCGGGTGATGAAAGCCCGCCTGATCAAGAAGTTCGAGGACGAGATTCACGCGCTCGACCGGGAGCTCAAGACCGAGCTGCCGAAGGAGATCCAGCGTGCTCGTGAGCTCGGCGACTTGCGGGAGAACGCGGAATACCAGGCCGCCAAGGAACGCCAGCGGCTGGTCGAGTCGCGTCTGAGCATGCTGCAGAAGCGCGTCAGCGAGATCTCGCTGATGAATCTGGACCGGATCCCGCACGGCAAGGTCGGCTTCGGGTCGACCGTCCATCTGAAAGATGCGTCCGGTCAGGTCACGGTCTATCAGCTCGTCATGCCCGAGGACGCCAACGTCGACCATGGCCTGATCTCCACCGCATCGCCGATCGGCCGCGGTCTGCTGAACCGGGAGGAAGGCGACGAAGTCACCATCGTCACACCCAACGGCAGCCGCCAGTTTGAAGTCGTCAAGCTCATCACGATTCACGACGAGTAGCCTGCTCGTGTCTCCTGCTGCCAAGACTCCTGACGCGTCCGACCGGTCCTACTCGACACGGCTGCGGACGGCGGTCGTGCTGACCGGCGCCGGTACCGCCGCCGCCTATCATGCCGGCGTGCTGCGGGCCCTTCATGAGGCCGGCCTGAAGATCGATCTCGTCGCCGGCCGCGGCGCCGGGACGATTGGCGCGTTCTTCACCGCCGTCGATGGCGGCGTGCGGTTGTGGGACGCGGATGGGATCTGGCGGAGCCCCGGCGCGGCGCGCTTTTACGGCTGGCGGCCGCCGCTCAAGGCGGCCGGCTGGGCGCTCGTCGCGGCGGCGGTGATATTCGGGCTGCCGCTCGCGCTGCTTGCGCTGGCCGTGGTGGTGGGCACGCTCGGCCTGCTCCTGACGCTCGTCGGCCTCGAACGCGCCGGCCTCTTCCTGCGCGCCGGCTTCAGCAGCTGGGTCGATACCCTGTTCGCGCCGGCCGCGCTGCCGACCATCATTCCGCGTCTGGTCCTGTTCGCGATCCTCGTCGGCGTCGCGGCGCTCGCCGCCGCGCTGGTGTCGTCCTCGATCCAGGCGAGGGCCAAGCACCGCACCCAGACCGGGTCGCTGTGGCGCCTGCTCGGATCACCGTTGACCGCGGCGGCAATCGTCGACGGCGCGGTTACCGAACTGTGGAACCTGATTCGCGGCGCCGCGCCGCTCGCCGCGCCGCCGCGGGCCGAGCTCGCCCGCCGCTACGTCGAGCTGCTGGCCGACAACCTCGGCCAGCCCGGCTTCCGGAATCTGCTCGTGACCGTGCACGACGTCGATGCGCGCCGCGACCTGGTGTTCGCGCTTCTCGACCCGCCGTATCGGGCGCGCTTCTTCGGCCGGGCCGGCGCCGCCGAGAGCGCCGGCCGTGCGCTCGAGGCGTTCGACCTGTCGGCGGTCGGGCGCGACCACGCGCTCGACGCTCTGGCCGGCGCGCTGGCGCTGCCGGTCGCGACCGAACCGCACCTCGCCGCATTCTCGGCCGAGGGGTTGTGGCGGGGCGAAACCCACCGGCTGTGCGATCGCCCGGGGGCGCTGGCGCGGCTGCTCCAGGAGGTGGCGCTGGCCGGCGCCGAACAGGTCATTCTCGTCAGCCCGTCGCCGCCGCCGGCGCGCGCGCACCAGCTCAATGCCGGCCGCGCCGACCTTCGCGGCCGCGCCGGCGAGCAGCTCGGCGGCTTCGAGGCCGCCGGGCTGCGCGACGTCCTCGAGCAGTTCGACGGCCGGTTCGCCGCCTTCTTCGTGATTCGCCCCGCCCACAATCCGATCGGTCCGCTCGATTTCGGCGGCGTCTATGACGAGCGATCCGACCGGACGCTGCCGCTCGCGGAGCTCGTCGATCGCGGCTACAGCGACGCTTACCGGCAGTTCATCGAGCCGGTCGTCGGCGCCGGCGGCGATCGCATTGACGCCGTCCAGCCGGCGGCTGGCGGCCCGAACCGCGGCAGCCAGCCGTAGGCCCCCCGATCAGGAAGGACCGTAATGAAGCCAGCTACCAGGCTCGTCCAGGGCGACGGCGTCAGCCATGCCGCCGAGCCGTTGACGACGCCGGTGTATGAGACGACGACCTTTGTCTTCGACAGCGCCGCCGAGGTGCGGGCCTACAACGAAGGGAAGTCCGACAAGTTCCTGTACTCCCGCTACGCCAACCCGAGCGTCGCCGCGGTCGAGCGGAAGATCGCCGAGCTCGAGGGGGCCGAGGCGGCGCTGCTGTTCGCCAGCGGGCAGGCGGCCTCGACCACGGCGCTGATGGCGCTGCTGTCGGCCGGCGACGAGGTCGTCTGCAGTTCCGAGATCTACGGTGGCACGTTCCATCTGCTCGCCGACCTGCTGGCGCGGTTCGGCGTCCGGCCGCGCTTCGAGACGCTCGAGGCGTTCGCGCAGCCCGAGCGCGTGATCGGTGCCGAGACGCGGCTGGTCTGGTTCGAGTCGCCGGTGAACCCGACGTTGCGCTGCGTCGATATCGCCGCGGTGGCGCGCGCCTGCCGGGCCCGGAACGTGCTGACGGTCGCCGACAACACGTTCGCGAGTCCGATCAACCAGCAGCCGCTGGCGCTCGGCGTCGACGTCGTGATGCACAGCGCGACGAAGTATCTGAACGGCCACAGCGACGTCACCGCCGGCGCCCTGGCCGGGTCGGCGGCGCTGATGGCGCGGATGCTCGAGGTCCGGAAGAAGGTCGGCGCTGTGCTCGATCCGCACGCCGCCTACGCGCTCGGGCGCGGTCTGAAGACGCTCTCCGTCCGGGTCGCGCGGCAGAATGCCAGCGCCCTGGCGGTGGCCCGATGGCTGGAACGGGATCCCCGGGTCCACCGCGTCCACTATCCGGGGCTCGAGGCGCACCCGGATCATGCGGTCGCGGCGCGTCAGATGGCGGGCTTCGGCGGGATGGTGTGCGTCGACGTCGGCGGCGGCTACGCGGCGGCGGCGGCGTTCTTCGACCGGCTGACGGTGTTCCGCCGCGCCGCCAGCCTCGGCGGCGTCGAGAGCCTGTGCAGCCTGCCGGTGCTGACGTCGCAGTGGGGCCACACCGCGGCGGAGCTGGCGCGGGCGGGCGTGACCGACAGCATGGCGCGGTTGTCGGTCGGGCTGGAGGATCCGGACGACCTGATTGCCGATCTCGACCAGGCGCTCGGCCGGTCTACTTAGCGACCGCTTCTTTCTTCTTCTCGGCCGCCGGCTCGTGGAGGAACTGATCGGTCAGCTCGGCAATCTTCGCCGTGATCTCCGACGCCTGCAGGTCCCCGAACTTCTGCCGGAACCGGTCGATCGGCACCACCGCCTTCGCCATCGCGCGATGACCGCCGGCGTTGCCGATGTCCGAGAACCACCGCTTGACGAACTCGCCGGCGTTGCGCGAGTAGCCGAGGTTGCGGACGCTGATGATCAGGCAGTGGTTGACGATCCCGGCGATGATCGTCCACTTGACGTCCTCGAGCTGGAGAAAGAAGTCGGCGGTGTAGGGAATGAAGTCCTCGCGCGGCGCCTCGCCGACGAACGCGCAGAACACCTGATCCTTCATCACGCCGCCCTGACTGGCGCGGGTGACGTAGTCGAGCCGCTCGAGCGTGATCTCTGCCCCCTCCATCTTGCGGATGAGCGCGGCGTCGGCCAGCGGATACAGGAACGTGAACGCCTCGAGGTCGACGCGGTTGGTATGGCGGGCGAAGAACAGCGTGTCGGACTTGATCGCGTAGAGCATCGCCGTGGCGGTGCGCTCGGAGATATTGACGTCGACGGCGCGCAGGTGCTCGGTCAGAATCGTCGAGGTCGAACCGTAGTCGGCGCGGATGTCCTTGAAGACCGCGCTATAGCCGGTCTGTTCGGGATGGTGGTCGACGACGAGGTCGACGCGGTCGAGCATGCCGCCGAAGTAGTGCGGCTGGACGTCGACGGTCGCAATCCGGTCGAACTCGTGGAACGAGGCGGGCGTGACGTGCTCGACGTGGATGTCGAGCATGTTCGCCATCCGCAGGTTCTCGGGCCGGGTCACCCCCTGGACGGCGCCGATGATCGCGGTCGTCTTGGTGCGGCGGAGCAGGTTGCGCAGCGCGAGGCCGCTGGCGAGCGCGTCCGGGTCGGGATCGTTGTGGAGCAGAATGAGCACGCGGTCGGCATCGGCGAAGTAACGCTGGTACTGCTGCACCCGGGCCCGCGTCATTGAACGGCTGAGCTCGGTGACGAGCGTCGGGCGGATGAGCTCGGGGAGGTCCAGGTGCGTGACGTCGGTCAGCTCGGCGCGGGCCGCTTCGCTGCGGCCGTTGGTCGGCCCGGTATGCAGGATGTAGACGAGCGTGCCCCCCGCATCCCGGATCGCGCCCAGGACTTTTTTCAGGGTGCGCCGGCCATTGTCCTCGATGATGAAGCAGGTGCTCGGCGAGATGTCGGCCTTGAGGTAGGTCTCGAGCCGGCGCGGGTCGCCCGCGGTGGCTTCGATCCCGGCGTCGTGGAGCCGCCTGGCCAGCGGCTTGCTCTCGACGAGGAAGTCGACTTCGAAGCTTGGCAGGAGCACCGAGTCGAGGGACCGGATGACGAGCTCGTCCTGACAGATGGCGACAACCCGCATGTCAGGAGCGCACAGAGATCATGACCAAACCCACATTATACGCCGTCGCTCGCGCCGCACTCTACCGGATGCTGGTCATCCTCGCGGCCGGCGTCTCCGGGCTGGCGGCCGGCGCGGCCCCCGCGCTGGCGCAGGACAACCCGCCCTGCGCCGCCTGCCTGGTGCCGGTCATCGGCCCCGGCGAGGTGGCACTCCTGCCGCAGGCCCTCGATGGTCTGGACGTCCTGATCCGGGTCCACTCTGGGGCGGAGCCGGCGGCGCTCGACGGACTGCGCGCGGTGTCCGCCCGCGGCGGCCATGCGGGCCTGCTCGTCGACTCGCCGTCCGCCGTGCTGCCGGCCGACATGCTCGCCGCGGCGGAGCGGATTTTCGTCGATCTGGGCGACGCTGCCGTCGCTGACCCGAAGGCGCTCGCGTTCGCGCTGAAGACCCAGGCGACCGCCTTCCGTGCCGCCCGGCCGGGCGCGCTCTTCGGCCTCGTCGCGGCGCGCGCCGTGGCCGGGGCGCTGCTGGCCGAGGAGCTTGGTCCCTATGTCGATGCGATCGTGTGGCTCGACGAGCCGCCGGCCGACAGCGGCGGACCGGCCGTGTGGCGGTTCCTCGCCGGCGCGCCGTCGCTCGGCGCGGCGCTCATGGCGAGCCGCACGCCGGGCGTTGCGCGCTGGCTCTGGCCGCTGCCGGAGTCGGAGGCCGCCGGAACGCTGCTGGCCGCCGCGGTGCAGGCCGCGGCGCTGCTCCCCGCCGGCCTCGTGCCGGCTCCCCGGCAGGAGGTCGCCTGCGGCGGGACGCCGGTGCCGGCGTATCTCAACTCCGCCACGCTCGACGTGGTTGCGTTCGCGGCGGCGTGCCCGGCTGGGAGCGACATCACCGCGACCCCGCCGGCGCCGGCCGCCGAGCGCGTGACGCTGGCAACCGGCGACGTGATCGTGCGGATTGCGTCGCGCGGCGCCGCCGACCAGTTCGCCGAAGGAGTGCAGGTGGTGGGCGCGCGATCGCTGACCGCCGCCGAAATCGTCGCCCGCCACCAGGCGGCGGCGGCCCGCCAGGCGGCGGCCGTGACGACGCTCATCTCGCACGGCACGCTGACGCTGTCGTTCGAGGCGCCCGGCTTCCCGGCGCCGGTGTCGATCAGTTCGGAGACGACGCTGTATGCCGGCGGCGGGACCACCGAGCTCGAGCAGCGCGCGATCCGGATCAACGGCATCGAGTTCCGCGGCGGCCGGGTGCCACGGCTGCCGATCATCGAGCCCGAGCGCGTCGCGTCGCCGCCGCTGACGATCACCCTGTCCGACGTCTACGACTACCGGCTCGCCGGCCAGGAGACGATCGACGGCACGCGCTGCTACGTCATCGAGTTCGAACCGTCGGGGACGGCGTCGCTGTTCCGCGGCCGGACGTGGATTGCCATCGACAGCTTCGCGATGGTCCGGGTCGCCGCGGCCCAGACCCGCCTGAAAGGACCGATTGTCGCGTCCGAACAGGTCGACGACTTCGAACAGGTGCGCGACGGCATCTGGCTGCTCCACCGGTCGGACGTGCGTCAGATGTACGAGGGCGCCTCCTACCGGACGCCGATCCATCGCGTCCTGTCGATGTCGGCATACGACGTCAATCCCGCTGATTTCGCGGCGCGGCGGCAGGCGGCGCTCGCCTCTGACGCGGTCATGCTCCGCGACACGAGCGAGGGCTATCGCTATCTGAAGCGGACGCCGGCGGCTTCGGACGGCACCATTGCCGAGCCGGAAGTGGCGGGGCGCGCCAATCGCGTCCGGACGCTCGCGGTCGGCGTCATCATCGACCCGAATATCTCGAACCCGCTGCCGTTTGCCGGCCTCAGCTACGTTGATTTCGATCTCTTTCACACCGGCACGCAGCTGAGCGTGTTCTTCGGCGGCGCCTACGGCCAGCTGGCGTTCTCGGTGCCGTCGCTCGGCGGCAGCCGCTGGCAGCTCGCCGGCCGGGCGCTGGGGATCGCCGCGTCGTACAACGACCGTTCATTTCGAAACGGCCGCGAGGTCTATCCGGAGGACATCCGCCAGCGCCCCGGCCAGGCCTCGGTGTGGCTGCTGCGCTCGCTGACGCCGCTCGTATCGGTGCGCGTCGGCTACGACCTGGACTACACTCGCCTGACGCGCGGCGACCTGACCGGCGCGGCCTTCCGCGTCCCCGCCAACAACGTCGTGCACGGCGCCCGCCTCGCGCTCGACGCGCAGAAGAGCGGCTGGAATGCGTCGGTGTGGTGGAATCCGGCGACGCGCACCGGCTGGCGCGCCTGGGGCTTTCCCGGGTCGTCGGAATACCAGCCGTCGCAGCGCAATTTTCAGCGCTACGGCGCGTCGCTGGCCCGGTCGGCGGTGCTGACACCTCGCGTCGTGGCGAAAGTCGAGGGCGCCTGGATGGCGGGTCGCGACCTGGATCGCTTCAGCCGCTACACCTTCGGCACGTTCGACAACCGGCTGCGCGGCTACCCGTCGGCGCTCATCCGCTACGACCGCGGCGCCGTCGTCCGCACGGCGCTGGCGTGGTCGGCGGGCAAGCTGGCCCGCTTCGACGGCTTCGTCGACTCCGCGGCGGTGCGCGACCCGGGATTCGGCCGGCGGCTGCGCAATTACAGCGGCGTCGGCGCGGCCGCCGAGGTGCCGGCGCCGTTCGGCACGCTCGTCGCCGTCGAGTGGGGGTATGGCTTTCGCGGCGTCAACGGTGACGGCACGATTGGCACCCAGGTCGTGCGCGTCAGCGCCTTCAAGGTGTTTTGAGCATGAGATGGCTGGTCGCGGCGCTCCTCGCCACTGTCACGGCGTCCCTCTCATCGTCATTCGCCCAGCGACCGTTCCGCAGCGAAGTCGACCTCGTGCACTTCACGGTGGTCGTGACCGATAAGCGCGGCATGCCGATCACCGGTCTGACCGCCGACGACTTCGAGATCCGCGAGGAGGGCCAGCCGCAGACGGTGAAATTCTTCGCCGCCGGCGACCCGGCGACGGCGCCGCCGCTGCACCTCGGCTTCCTACTCGACACCAGCGGCAGCATGGACGAGAACATCAAGGATGTCCGGACCGCGGCGATCAAATTCCTCGGCACGATGGACGCGGCCGAAGACATCACGCTGGTTGATTTCGACACCGAGATCCGGGTGGCGCGCTTTGGCGCCGCCGAGTACCCGCGGCTGATCGAGCGCATCCGCGGCCGGAAGCCGGAAGGCTTCACCGCGCTCTATGACGCGATTGGCGTCTACCTCGACGGCGCCGCCGCCCAGACCGGCCAGAAGGTCCTGATCATGTACACGGACGGCGGCGACACCCGCAGCGCGCTCGATCGCAGCGAGGTCGTCGAGCTGCTGCGGGCGTCGGACGTGACGGTCTACGTGCTCGGTTACCTGGAACATCAGGGGTCGGGCGCCACCGCCCAGCGCCAACTCCTCGACGGCTTCGCGACGATGACCGGCGGGCAGGCGCTGTTTCCCGCCAGCCTCAAGGAAGTCGACACGATGTACGACCGCGTTCGCCGCGACATCGAGGCGCGCTACAGCCTCGGCTACGTCTCGACCGACCCCCGGTCGAACGGCGCCTGGCGCCGGGTCGTCATCCGGCTGAAACGGCCGGATTTGAAGAACGCGCGGCTCCGCACCCGCGACGGCTACTACGCCATCAAGCAGCCGGGCTGACCGCCGCCGCGGCCGGCCGCCCACCTGTGGTACGATTTTCTGTTCGCATGGCGTCCAAATACGACCAATTCACGCTGGTGACGGAGTTCGAGCTCCGCGGCGATCAGGCCCATGCGATCGACGAGCTCGTCGACGGCCTGAACCGCGGCGATCCGGCGCAGGTGCTGCTCGGGGTCACCGGCTCGGGCAAGACCTTCACGATGGCCCAGTGCATCGCCAGGGTGAACCGGCCGACGCTGGTGATGGCCCACAACAAGACGCTCGCGGCCCAGCTCTACCAGGAGTTCAAGCGCTTCTTTCCCGAGAACGCGGTCGAGTACTTCGTCAGCTATTACGACTACTACCAGCCCGAGGCCTACGTCCCGACGACCGACTCGTACATCGAGAAGGAGGCGACGATCAACGACGAGATCGATCGCATGCGGCTGTCGGCGACGCGCTCGCTGTTCGAACGCCGCGACGTCATCATCGTCGCCAGCGTGTCGTGCATCTACGGGCTCGGCTCGCCGGAGGCCTACTACGGGATGCTGCTGCCGCTCGAGCGCGGCCAGCGGATTGACCGCGAGCAGATCCTCCGCAAGCTGGTCGAGATCCAGTACGAGCGCAACGACCACGAGTTCGGGCGCGGCGTCTTTCGGGTCCGCGGCGACATCGTCGAGGTCCAGCCGTCGTATGAGGACACGGCGCTGCGGATCGAGCTGTTCGGCGACGAGATCGACGAGCTCGTCACCTTCGACCCGCTGACCGGCAAGACGATCCGCCGCCACGACAAGATTGCGATCTTCCCGAAGACCCACTTCGTGACCTCGCGCGATCGGACCCGGGCGGCGGTCGAGAGCATCAAGGCCGAGCTGACTTGGTACCGCACCCAGCTCGAGTCCGAGGGCAAGGTTCTCGAGGCGCACCGGCTGCACCAGCGGACGATGTTCGACCTCGAGATGATCAAGGAAATCGGCTACTGCCACGGCATCGAGAACTACTCGCGGCACCTCACCGGCCGCGGCCCGGGCGATCCGCCGCCGACGCTGCTCGACTACCTGCCGCCCGACGCGCTGATCATGGTCGACGAGAGCCACCAGTCGGTGCCGCAGGTCCGCGGGATGTACCATGGGGATCGTTCGCGCAAGGAGGTGCTGGTCGCCTATGGCTTCCGGCTGCCGTCGGCGCTCGACAACCGGCCACTGAACTTCGAGGAGTGGGAGGCGCGGGTCAACCAGCTGCTGTTCGTGTCGGCGACGCCCGGTCCGTACGAGCTGCGCCGCGCCGGCGGCGCGGTGGTCGAGCAGATCATCCGGCCGACCGGGCTGGTCGACCCGCCGATCGACGTCCGGCCGGTGCGCGGCCAGGGCGACGACCTGCTCGCCGAGATCCGCGAGCGGGTCGGCCGGCGCGAGCGCGTCCTGGTGACGACGCTGACCAAGCGCATGGCGGAGGACCTGACGCAGTACTATCAGGAACTGGGGGTCCGGGTGCGCTACCTGCACTCGGACATCGAGACCCTCGAGCGCATCCAGATCCTGCGCGATCTGCGCCGCGGCGAGTTCGACGTGCTGGTCGGCATCAACCTGCTGCGCGAGGGGCTCGATCTCCCGGAGGTGTCGCTGGTTGCCATTCTCGACGCCGACAAGGAAGGGTTCCTGCGGTCGAGCGGCGCGCTGATCCAGACGATCGGCCGCGCCGCGCGGAACATCAACGGACGGGCGATCATGTATGCGGACAGGATGACGGACTCCATGAAGCTGGCGATCAGCGAGACCGACCGGCGGCGGCAGATCCAGGAGGCCTACAACCAGGCCCACGGCATCACGCCCGCGTCGATCGTCAAGGGCATCGACGACGTCATGTCGAGCGTCTACGAACGGGATTACGTGACGGTCCCGGCCGGCGACGATGACGAGCCGTTCCGGACGCCGGCGGAGCTCGACGCGGCGATCGCCGACCTGCAGGTGCAGATGAAGGCGGCCGCCGCCAACCTCGAGTTCGAGAAGGCGGCGGCGCTGCGCGATCGGGTCAAGCAGATGCGGTCCCGCGAGCTCGGCCTCGCCGGGGGCCGGCGCTGATGGGTGGACTGGTCGACACCTGGATCAAGGCGGCGCTGCTCGAGGTCCAGGAGTACGTCGCGATGGTCGGCAAGGTCGGCCGGGCGCTGGTCACCCGTCCGTTCTACTTCCGCGACGTCATCGAGCAGTTCGAAGCGGTCGGCGTCGGCTCGCTGACCGTCGTGCTGTTGACCGGCATGTTCACCGGGATGGTGCTGGCGCTGCAGTCGGGGCTGACGCTCGATCAGTTCGGCGCCCGCTCGATGGTCGGGCGGCTGGTCAGCGCCTCGATGGTCAAGGAGCTCGGCCCGGTGCTGACCGGCCTGATGGTCGCCGGCCGGGTCGGCTCGGGGATCGCCGCCGAGCTCGGCTCGATGATGGTAACCGAGCAGATCGCGGCGCTGCGCGCCCTCGGCACCGACCCGATCCGCAAGCTGGTGCTGCCGCGGATCCTCGCCGGCTTCCTGATGGTGCCGCTGCTGACGGTGGTCTCGGGCGGGCTCGGCATGGTCGGCGCCTGGATCGTCACCGTCACGCAGCTCAAGGTGCCGTCCGGGGTCTACTGGAACAGCGTCGTGATGGGGCTCTACATCCAGGATGTCTGGATGGGACTGATCAAGCCGTTCTTCATCGGCTTCACGATTGCCAGCATCGGCTGCCACGTCGGGCTGCGGACGCGCGGCGGCACCCAGGGGGTCGGCCGGGCGACCACCAACGCCGTCGTCGCGGCGTCGGTGGCGGTGATTGCCGTCGATTTCCTCGTCACCAAGCTGCTGATTGCGCTGATGTACTGATGGCCATCCAACCGATTGCGCGACCGCCGCTGCTCGAGGAAGCGATGGCCCACGGCGGGCCGATCATCGTCTTCGACAAGGTCTGCCTGGCCTTCGACGAGAAGGAAATCCTCAGCGATGTCTCGTTCACGCTGCAGACCGGCCACACCAAGATCTTCCTCGGCGCGAGCGGCGCCGGCAAGTCGACGATCCTGCGGCTGATCCTCGGGCTGCTGAAGCCGGACTCCGGCCTGATCTTCGTCAACGGCGAGCGCGTCGACGACATGCCCGAGGACGATCTGATGAAGGTTCGCGCCGACCTCGGCATGGTCTTCCAGGAAGGGGCGCTGTTCGACTCGCTGACGGTCCGCGAGAACGTCGGCTACAAGCTGTTCGAGGAGACCGATCTGCCGCTCGACCAGGTCAACGCCCGGGTCGAAGAGGTCCTCGGCTTCGTCGGCCTCGCCGAGTTCATCGACCGGATGCCGTCGGAGCTGTCCGGCGGCCAGCGCCGCCGCGTCGCGATCGCCCGGGCGATGACCGCCAAGCCGCGCATCCTGCTCTACGACGAACCGACCACCGGGCTCGACCCGATTACCTCGCTGACGATTGACGAGGAAGTGATCAAGCTGCGCGACCTCGAAGGGGTCAGCTCGATCGTCGTCACCCACCAGCTGCGCGACGCGTTCTTCGTCGCCGAGCACATGGCGTCGCGCGACCACGGCGTCCTCAAGTTCGAGAAGGCGCCGCCGCGGAAGGCCGACGAGGCCGAATTCATCATGCTCAAGGACGGCCGCATCGCCTTCGAGGGGAACGCCTCGGAGCTGCGCGCCGAGGCCGAGAAAGATCCGTACATCGATGCGTTTCTCTCGTAGGAAGGTGTGCTGACATGCCACGAACCCGTTCGCTCGCCTGGTCGGAACTGAAAATCGGCATCCTCGCAGTGGCGGCGCTGGTGCTCGCGACGATGCTGGTCTTCGCGGTCGGCGGCCAGGGCGGCTTCGCCTGGCAGCGCTACGAGATCAAGGCGAAGTTCCCGAACGTCCAGGGGCTGAAGTCGGGGGCGGTGGTGCGGGTCGCCGGGGTCGACGTCGGCCAGGTCACCGGCGTCGAGTTCGCCGGCGCCGATGTCCAGGTCACGCTCGGCGTCAACAACGAGAACCAGGGCCGAATCACCGAGCAGTCGCGGGCGTCGATTGGTTCGCTCAGCCTGCTCGGCGAGCCGATCATCGACATCAGCCCGGCGACGGCCGGGACGCCGCTCAAGGACGGCGACACCATCCAGACGGCGAAGACCGCCGGACAGATCGCCGACGTCGCCGCTGGTGCGACTGCGACGCTCGATGAGGCGACCGCGATGATCAGGGAGATCCGCGCCGGCAAAGGCACCGTCGGCAAGCTGTTCACCGACGATCAGATGTACCGCGAGCTGAACGAGTTCGTCGGCTCCGCCCAGGCGGTTGCCAGCGGCATTCAGCAGGGGCGTGGTTCGCTCGGCATGCTGATCAAGGACCCGGCTGCCTACCGCCAGGCCAACCAGGCGCTCGCCAACCTGCAGGAGATGACGCGGCGCATTAACGCCGGGGAGGGGAGCCTCGGCCAGCTGCTGAAAGACGATGCGCTGGCCCGGTCGATGACCTCGGCCGGGGCGAGCGCCGACAAGATTCTCGGCGGCCTCCAGCGCGGCGAAGGGACCGCCGGCAAGCTGCTGACCGACGAGGCGCTGTGGAAGCGGGTCAATGCGATTTCCGACCGCATCGACAAGGTCGTCGCGACGCTGGAATCCGGCGACGGGTCGGCCGCCCGGCTGCTGCACGACAAGGCGTTATATGAGAACATGAGCGGAACCGCCAGCGAGCTGAAGCAGCTGGTTGCCGACATCCGCAAGGACCCGAAGAAGTACCTGAACGTCCGGGTCAGCATCTTCTGAGCGCTGGAGGTCACGACATGGCGAAAGAGAACGACGCGGCAGGAACGGTGATGCTGGCCTTCGTGCTCGGCACGCTGACCGGCGCGGCCGTCGCGCTGCTGATGGCGCCGGCGACCGGCGAGGACACCCGGCGGCTGCTCGCCGACCGGGCCCGCGACGGGCGCGAGCGCGCCAACGACGCCGCCCGTCAGGGCCGCGAGCTCGTCAACCGCGGCAAGGAAACGATCGCGACCGCGATCGAGCGCGGCCGGGAAGCCTACGAGCAGGCCCGCACCGGTAACACCGGGCCGGCCACGGGAGGCGGGGCGGATCTGTGATCTCCGGATGGTCCGAGGTCTTCCTCGGCGTCATCGCCCTCGGCGCGCTCGTCACGACGCTCATTCAGATCGGGGCGGTTATCGCGGCGCTGCGCATCGCCAGGGAGGCGCGGCAGATGATTACGGCCGTGCACCAGGATCTCCGTCCGCTGGTCACCAAAGTGAGCGCGATGGCCGACGACGCCTCGCGCACGCTCGTCCTCGCCAAGGCCCAGGCCGAGAAAGTCGATCGCCTGACCACCGACCTGTCGCGGCGCGTCGAAGAGACCGCCGCCGTCCTCCAGGAAGCGATCATCACTCCCGCCCGCGAGGGGATGGCGCTCGTCGCGGCGCTGCGCGCCGGCATCGAGTCCCTGCGCGGCTGGCGCGCGGCACCGGCGAACCGCCGTTCTGCCGAAGACGAAGACCCGCTGTTCATCGGCTGACCGCCGTCCGGGCAGCGGCGGCGCGCCGCGCTTTACGGATGAGGCGGACCGTGATACAACCGCCCCACACCAGTCATCCGTGGGGGCCGTACCATGCACCAATCATCGCGCCCTGCCGTTTCCCGGCCGCTTGCGGCCGGCCTGATCCTGCTTGCCGCGGCCGTGTCGCTGAGCGCCGGGCAAGACTGCAAATCCGCCGCGCCGGTCAAGGAGTTCGTCCAGCTGCTTGACGCGGCAAAGCTCGACGCGATGGCGGCGGCGGACCCGGCCGCGCCGGGCACCTTCATCGCCGCGCTGCTGATTCCCGAGACCCAGCTGCTGGTCGTGTCGGCCCACTACGCCGCGCCGTCGCTGCTCGTCGACAAGATCAAGGCCGGCGACTATCGCGGGGTCTACATGGACCTGCACGCCGCCGGCACGGCCGGCTCGAGGATTTTCGTCCAGGACATGGGTCCGGACGGGATCTTCGCGAAGGACGACAACGGCGACTCCTGGGAGGCCGCCGGCAAGACGACGATCTTCGACGGGCAGTGGAAGAAGACCAAGCTGAGCGAAGCCGACTACGGCAAGACCGTGGCCGATGCCGACGAGCGCTACACCAAGATGCTGGGACTGCTGCTCGCCCAGGCGCGTCAGGCGAAGGGCGGATCCTAGCCGCGTGCGTTGCTCCCCCGCGGCGGCTTGAGGTACACTAGCGGCTCCCTCAGTTGGGCGCTTGGCTCAGTGGTAGAGCATCGCCTTCACACGGCGGGGGTCACTGGTTCGAATCCAGTAGCGCCCACCAACTAGGTCGAACAAAACGAGCCACTACCGCGGCGACCCCGCATCGGATCGTTGTCGTGTGTACACCCGGTTCATTAGGTGTCTTGGTTCGTCTGACGGTCTTCTGGCCGGCCTGTTAATCGTTGTCCGACTCGCGCCATCCGTCATCAGGCGAGCGCCAGATTGAGGTTCTCGACCGCCTCGTCAATCTCGGCTGGGCTCTTGTAACCGACCGTGACGCAATCGACGCCGGCGTCCCGGAACGCGAACCGCATGGCGCGCCGACGGTCCTCGCGATCGAACGTGCCTTCGCCGGCCAGCTTCATGGAAATCACCCCCAGGCCTTGCTTGCGGACCGCTGTGACGTGGGTGACGACCTCCGGGACGTTGCCCGGTCCAGGGGTGGCGTAGTCCTCCGCGTCCATGCTCTTGCCGGTGTGATTCATGCGGATCATCGCGACGTCGAGCCAGGCGTTGCCGGGAACCCGGCGCAGCGCGGGCAGGCCGTGAACCGACGCGCCGTGGCTGAGCACGACCTTCCGTGACTGGACCTCGAGGATCGCATCCTGCCAGCGCGCCGTGTCGGTCGGCCAGGTCGCCGTGTGCTGCCAGTGGAGCAGCATGATGTCGAAGTATTCGGTGTTGGCGAGCCGGCGGAGCTCGTCGAATTTCTGCTGGGGGTCGACGGCGTTGCTGGTCGTCACCTTCGACATCAGCTGGTAGCTGTCGCGCGGAATGCCCTTCAAGGCGATGCCCAGCATCTTGTGCATCTCCCCGTACGACTCGGCCGTCTCGAAGAACCGGATGCCGCGATCGTACGCATGGCGTACCAGCCGCGTAAAACCGTCTTGCCCGAGATCGCGCTGGACCCGGCCGCTGATGGTGCCGGTGCCGAATGCGAGCCGGGTGACCTTCACTCTGGACCGGCCCAGCGTGACCAGGTCGGTGGCGCTACCGCGCCGGGCGCTGAGCGGAAGGCTCCCGGACGCGGCAATCGTTCCGGCGGCGAGTCCGGTCTTCAGGAATTCCCGTCGAGTGAAATGCGCCATTTCATCCTCCATTGCCCGAATTGCCCGAATGCTATCAGAAAGTCCGGAGTAGAGCTGGGCCGAGGGGACCAACGTCGGGGCTGCCCCTCCGGTCCCACGTACCCGGACCTTAGTGCATTTGGATTATTGTGCTCCAGCTCGGGGCTTCGTAAGCTCGCAGCTCACAGTGATCAGCGATCGGAGCATCCATGCGCACGAGCCTGAAGATTGGCATCGGTCTGGTCGTCGGCTTCATGCCGTCGCTCGTCGTCACGCCGGCGGCGTGGGCGCAAGGTTGAGTGCTCATCCGAAGCAACGCGCCCGTGTTTGGCGCGAACGCCACGCCGTATGAAGCGCCCGGCCGCTGGCAGGTCAGCCTGTCGTCGCGCAACCTGGTGTCGAACGATCACTATTCCGGCACCGCCGAGCAGCTCCAGCGCCAGGCGCTCCAGAACTATGTGACGAACCACCAGAACCTGCTCGACGTCGGCGTGACGCGGCAGGTGACGGAGCGGGTCAGTATCGGGATTGGCGTGCCGTTCGTTAACTCGTCGTGGGCGAGCCGCGATCCGCGGTCCCCGCTGCCGGGTCCGCGGCGGGAGATCGAACAGGACGGCCGCGGCCTCGGCGACATCAGCGTCAGCGCCCGAACGTGGGTGTTCGACACGCTGACGCATCCCGACTGGAACCTGATCGGCGGTCTGGGGCTCAAGGCGCCGACCGGAAACGCCCGCACGCAGGACTTCTTTCCGGATCGCAACGGCGAAAACAACCAGCTCCGCTACGTCGACCAGTCCGTCCAGACCGGCGACGGCGGGTGGGGCCTGATGATGGAGGCGCACGGATTCTGGAAGGTGAAGCGGCTGTTCCTGTTCGGCTCCGGCAGCTATCTCGCCAACCCGCGCAATACCAACGGCACGCCGTCGCTGATCGTCGCGCGCGGCGGTCCGCCGCCCGCCGCGTCGAGCTTCGACAAGCTGGTGAACTCGGTGCCCGACCAGTACCTCGCCCGCGCCGGCGGCACGGTGCCGGTATGGCGAGGGATTGCCGGCACCATCGCCTGGCGGATGGAAGGGCTGAAGCGCTACGACCTGTTCGGCGCGAGCAACGGCTTCCGCCGCCCCGGCACCTCGATGTTCGTCGAGCCTGGCGTCAGCTACTCGCGCGGCACGAACACGTTCACGCTGAACGTGCCGATCGCCTACTACCGCATCCGCCGCCCGGATCCGAACACCGGATTGGCCGGCGACGCGACGTTCCCGCGGCAGGTCTTCCTCACCAGCTACTCGCGCCGATTCGGCGGACGTGCATCGATCCCCGGCCTGCAGGCCCCGCCGCCGGAGACTCCCGTGTCGTCGTCGTCGGCCCAGCCGCCAGCCGCATGTGCCGCGGGCGCGAACTGATGTCAACCGGTTTGCAGCAGCGCTCCCGAGCGGGCCTGGCGCCACTCGTCGCCGCAGGACTGATGTTGTTGGCGGCCGCGCCGCTCCGCGCCGGCGCACCCTCGGCCTGCACCGCCAACGCTCCGGCGGCGCGCAACTTCGTCCTGCGGGATGTCGACAATCGCAAATGGACCTTCGCCTCGACGAAAGGCAAGGTCGTGCTGATCGACTTCTGGGCGACCTGGTGCGCGCCGTGCAAGATCGAAATCCCCGGGTTCGTCGAGATGTACAACCACTACAAGGCCGATGGCCTCGAAGTCGTCGGCGTCTCGATGGACACCGACCTGCCGGCAATCAAGGCATTCGCGGCCGAACACCGGATCAACTATCCAGTCCTTATTGGCGCCGGCGCCGACGGCGTCATCCGCGCCTGGGGCGTCGCCGGGCTGCCGACGACCGCTCTCGTCACTCGCGACGGGAGAGTCTGCCGCACCTTTGTCGGCGCCACGCCGAAGGACGAGTTCGAAGACGTCATCCGCCAGCTGCTCAACGACACTCCTTAATTCAGCTTCTTCACCCACAGGTTCTTCACCGACACCTTCGTTGTCGCCTCGATCTCGATCCCGAACAGGCCCGCCTGATTGTTGGACGACGCCGGGTCGTCGTCGATCATCACCGCCATCAGCTGGCCGTTGAGGATGTGCAGGAAGGTGCCGCCGCGGGCGATGACGGTGTAGTGGTTCCAGTCGTCCATGTGGACGATGTGGCCGAGCGCCTCGCGGTCCGCAATCGTCCCCATCAGCCGCTTGCGCGCCGCGCCGTACCCCTCGACGACCTGGCCGCGCCACGCGAGAATCCGCATCGGCGTGTTCTCGGAATAGAACTGGCCGGTGTAGACGCGGCTCGGCCAGAAGTCCGCCTGCGGTCCGGTCATCATCCAGTCGAGATTGACCGGCCCGACGTTGGCGGTCACATTCGCCGGAATGTTGGCGAGCCACGGCAGCCCGGTCCGGCTGCGATATTGGAGCCCGCTCCCGCCGGTTCCCTCCACCTTGATCTCGAACTTGAGCGTGAAGTCCTTCGCTTCGAGACCGCGATAGACGATATAGCTGTTGCCGCTTGGATTCGCCGGCGTCGACTCGCCGACGATGGCGCCTCCCTCGACGCGCCAGAACTTGGGGTTACCGTCCCACCCTTTGAGGCTGACGCCGTCGAACAGCGGGACATAGCCGTCGTGGTCGTCGAAATCCATCGGCGCCGGCTCGGTGAACGCCATTCCGCGGCCGCGTCCCTGTCCGGCAGGAGGGGTTTGCGACGCTGCCGGGCCCGGCCCGGCGGGCGTCTGCGCGGCAGCGGGCGCCGGCGGCCCCTGCGGCGGGACGGCTGCCAGCGGCGCGGCGAGTATGGTCATGAGCGCGCACCCGGCTGCGGTTACGGCGTACGCGAAGCGTCTGGTTGTCATCACTGTCCCCCCTGGCTGCCCGCCGATCACGTGGGCAAATCATATCGTGCCTTTGGAATCAGCCACTTACGCTAAAGGTGAGTGTCCCCGTTTGGTAGATGTTCGGGTATATATTGGGCCGGACGCGAGGGAGGTCAGGATGATTCAGTTCACAGTCAACGCCGCGGCGCGGCAGTTCGATGGCGACGACTCGATGCCGCTGCTGTGGTACCTGCGTGACGACCTCGCCCTAACCGGCACCAAGTACGGGTGCGGCCTCGGCTTGTGCGGCGCATGCACCGTGCATGTCGACGGCGCCGCCGTCCGCAGCTGCCAGACGCCGATGAGCACCGTCGCCGGCAAGACCATCACCACCATCGAAGGGCTCGATCCTCACGGCAACCACCCGCTGCAGCAGGCCTGGACGGCGCTGAACGTGCCGCAGTGCGGCTACTGCCAGAGCGGTCAGATCATGCAGGCCGCGGCGATGCTGCGTACCACGCCCAAGCCGACCGACGCCGACATCGAGCGGCAGATGCAGGGCAACATCTGCCGGTGCGGCACCTACCAGCGCATTCGCGCGGCCATCAAGCAGGCCGCCGGGGTGAAGGCATGACGACCGTCATCAAAGTGACGCGGCGGCATTTTCTCGGCGGCGTCTTCTCCGCCGGCGCATTCGTGGTCGGTGTCCGGCTGCTGCCGCTCGAGCTCGACGGCCAGCAGGCGGCAACCTCCAGCGGTCCGCGCGGCTGGCAGCCGAGTGTCTATCTCGGCATCGAGCCGAGCGGCGCGGTGAAGATCGTCGCCCACCGATCCGAGATGGGCACCGGCGCCCGCACCTGCCTGCCGATGATTATCGCCGACGAGCTCGAGGCCGACTGGTCCCGCGTCACCATCGTCCAGGCGCTCGGCGACGTCAAATACGGGTCGCAGAATACCGACGGCTCGTGCTCGGTGCGCGACTTCTACCAGGCGATGCGCACCGCCGGCGCCTCCGCGCGGACGACGCTCGAGCATGCGGCGGCGGGCAAGTGGGGCGTGGCGCAGGAAGAGTGCCAGGGCCTGCAGCATTTCGTCGTCCACGCCAAGTCCGGCCGGAAGCTCGCCTACGGCGATCTCGTTCCCCTGGCGTCGTCCGCGACCGCGCCCAACCAGGGCGCGGTGCGCTTCAAGACGCCGAAAGAGTTCCGCTACATCGGCAAGGACCTGCCGATTACCGACCTCGGCGATCTGGTGACCGGCAAGGGCATGTTCGGGATCGATGCCCGCATGGACGGCATGGTCTACGCCGCGATTGCCCGGCCGCCCGTGATGGGCGCGACCTTCAAGGCGGTCGACGACGGGGCGGCGCGACAGGTGGCGGGGGTGCGGCAGGTAGTGATGATGGAAGTCGCGAAGCCGCCGCTCGGCTTCAAGCCGCTCGGCGGCCCGGCGGTCATCGCCGGCAGCTCATGGGCCGCGATCCAGGGGCGCAACGCGTTGAAGGTCGACTGGACGCCCGGCGACCACGCCGCCTACGAGTCGGCGAAATATCGCGAGACGCTGCTCGAGACGGCCGGCAAGAGCGGCCGGGTCGCGCGGCAGATGGGAGATGTGGACGCCGAGTTCGCCAAAGGCGGCGGGGTCCACGAAGCGGCGTACTACACGCCAATGCTGGCGCACGCGCCGATGGAGCCACCGGCGGCGGTCGCGGAGTTCAAGGACGGCAAGGTCGTCACGTGGTGCAACACCCAGAACCCGCAGGCGGTGCAGGACACCGTCGCCAAGGCGCTCGGCATCAAGACAGACGACGTGGTGTGCCACGTCACGCTCCTCGGCGGCGGCTTCGGCCGGAAGTCGAAGCCGGATTACGTCGCGGAAGCGGCGCTGCTCTCGAAGCAGGTCGGCAAGCCGGTCAAGATCGTCTGGAGCCGTGAGGACGATATCCAGTTCGACTACTTCCACTCGCCGGCGGCGATGTACCTGAAAGCGCGCGTCGACGCGAAGGGGCGGCCGACCGCCTGGCTGCAGCGGACCGTCTTCCCGCCGATCGCCTCGCAGAACAATCCGGACGAGGAGTACGGGGGCTTCCAGGTCGGCATGGGCTGGACGAATATTCCCTATGCAATCCCGAATCTGCGGGTGGAGAACGGCCCGGCCCGGGCGCACGTGCGCATCGGCTGGCTGCGGTCGGTGGCGAACATCTATCACGCCTTTGCCGTCCAGTCGTTCACCGACGAGCTCGCGGCTGCCGCCGGGCGTGATCGCGTCGAATACCTACTCGATCTGATCGGACCGCCGCGCGTCATCGACTTGGGGAAGGAAGGCGTCAGCCAGGGAGGCAAGCCGGATCCGAATTTTCCGTTCGACACCGCCAGGCTGCGGAACGTCATCGAGCTCGCGGCGGAGCGCTCCGGTTGGGCCGCCAAGAAAGCCGGGCCTGGCCGCGCGCTCGGCATCGCCGCGCACTACAGCTTCCTCACCTACGTGGCGGCGGTGGTCGAGATCGAGATCGGCGCGAACGGGACACTCCGTATTCCGCGCGTCGATGTCGCGCTCGATGCCGGGCAGGTGATCAACCCCGATCGCGTCAAGGCGCAGTTCGAAGGGGCGGCGGTGTTCGGGACCAGCCTGGCGCTGATGGGGGAGATTACCGCCGCGGACGGCCGCATCCAGCAGAACAACTTCAACGGCTATCCGGTCGTCCGGATGGCTCAGGCGCCGCGCGAGACCCACGTCCATATCGTCCAGAACGCTTCGGCCCCCGCCGGCGTCGGCGAGCCTGGCGTGCCGCCAATCGCGCCGGCGCTCTGTAACGCCATTTTCGCCGCCACCGGCAAAAGGCTCCGCGAGCTGCCGATCCAGAAGCACCTGGCGTCCACGCCGGGGACGCCAGCCTGAACCGACAGAGGGATCCCATGGTCGATCGTCACCGGTCGCTCGCGTCGCTTGCCGTTGCTGTCTTGTTCGTCACCGTCGCCGCCGCTCCCTGCGCCGCAGAGTGGCGGCGGCTCGACAGTCCCAACTTCGTCATCGTCGGCGACGTCGGCGCCGGGACGCTGCGCGATATCGCCGTCCGCTTCGAGGGATTCCGGGAGACGCTCAGCCGCGTCCTCACCGACCGTGTCACCGCGACGGCGGTGCCGACGGTGGTGATTGTCTTTCCATCGGACAAGGCGTTCACACCGTTCAAGCCCAAGTACAAGGGCAAGCCGATCGAGCTGGCCGGCCTGTTCCTCAGCCGCGAGGACGTCAACTACATCGCGCTGACCTCGACCGGCGGCGAGGAATCGATGCGCGTCGTGTTTCACGAATACGCGCATCTCATCGTCGCCAACGTCGCGCGCAACATTCCTGTCTGGCTGAACGAGGGACTCGCCGAGTACTACAGCACTTACCGCGTCGAGTCGGGCGGCCGCGGGGCCGTGCTCGGCGCGGCCATACCCTCGCATCTGGCGCTCCTCAACGACGAGTCACCGATGCCGCTGGCCGAGCTGCTGGCGGTGGCCCCGGATTCACCGCTCTACAACGAAGGCAGCCGGCGGTCGGTGTTCTACGCCCAGTCCTGGGCGCTCGCACACATGCTGCAGCTCGGCGAGCCGCGCCGGATGCCGGAGCTCGGCCAGTTTCTGTCGCTGGTGGGGCAGGGCGTGCCGGCGGGAGACGCATGGGCGCGGGCCTTTGGCGCCGAGCCGATCGAGCGCGATCTGGGCAGTTACGTGCGTCGCCGTCTGTTCAGCGCCTATCGCTACAAGTTCCCGGAGAAGATTGCGACCTTCGACGGCGTCGCCGCTCCGCTGGCGGCGGCGGACGCCGAGGCGTTCCTCGATGACTTTCTCGTCCAGCAAGGCAGGGAGGAAGAAGCGGGGGATCGGCTGGCGAAGGCGGGCGGCGCGGATACTCCGTGGCGGACGATCGTCAGTGCGGAAGTGGCGCTGGCGAGGAGCGACTATGACACCGCCGAGAAGCAGCTGCTCGGGCTGCCGGAGGCCGCCGACTGGCTGACCCGCTACCGTGCCGGCGCTGCCCTGGCACAGGTCGTGAGGCGCCGTGGCGGCAAGCCGGAGCCGGCCGTCGTCACCCGCGCGCAGCAGCTGTTCCAGATTCCCGAGGCCGGCGGCAGCCTGATTCCCAACGCCGTCGCACGGCTCGCGTCGCTGGAGCTGGACAGTGACGACGTGCCGCCGGCATCGCTTGCCTCGGCGCTCGAACGCGCGCGCGTGCTTGCGCCTGGCCGCACGGACTACGCGTTTCTCCATGCCAGGGTCCTGGTCGCGCAGTCTGCCTACCCGGCGGCCCGCACCATCGCCGCGCCGCTGATGTCTCCGGTGTATCCACCGGAGATACGCGATTCGGCCCGTTCGCTGATGGGCTACATCGTCCGCCTCGAGGCGGCGAAAAAAATGTTCGACGAGGCGCGCGCCGCCGAGCCGGCGGCCGCGGCTGAACCGGAGCGCGCAACCGAAGCGCCGGCCACATCTCCCGCCGAGCCGGCCGGCGCCGGCACCGACCAGCCCGCCGCGCGCCGCAAGGGAGGGGCGCGGGCCGCGCCGCCAGCGGCTCGTATCACCCAGCCGATCTTTCGCGAACTGGAGCCGGGCGAGCGGCGCGTCGAAGGCATCCTCACGCGCATCGACTGCACCGGCCGCGAAGCGGTCTTCAACGTCCGGACGCCCGAGGGACCGATGCGACTGACCGCGCCGCGGATGGACGCCGTGGACTTCATCACCTACCGCGACGATCTCAAGGGGCGCGTCGCCTGCGGGCCGCTGCCCGAACCGACGCGCGTCTATGCGGCGTGGCGGCCCGGCTCGGATGCGGTAGCCCGGATCGTCGTGGCGATCGAGTTCCTTCCCAGGTAAGACCGCAGCGCGCGGTTGCGACTAGAATCGCGCCATGCCCAGAGCTTTCGCCGCGCTGACCGTCGCGACATTGCTGTGTGCCGTCACCCTGCCGGCGCGCCAGCCGCAGGCGGCCAGCCGCTGGGCCGACTGGGTCGAACCGGACTTCCCGTTCTTCTCGTCGATCGTCGACGCGCGCCACGCCGGCGCCGGACTGCCCGACGACAACCTCGTCCCGCGCGCGCTGGTCCTGCGGCTCGGCGCCGATCGCTGGGCGGCGTTCGACGTCGACCTGCTGCGCGTCGCGGTGATCTGGCGGGGACGCGGGGTCACGCCGGTGGCGCTCGCGCCCGGCTCGTACCATCATCCCGACCGCAAGACGCCGCTCGGGCAATCGAAGCTGCCGGTGCCGGACGGCCCGGTCGCGATTGCGACCGGCCTCTACCCGGGCTGGCAGACCGGCGACGCCGCCGCGCTCGTCGACCCCCGTGAACCGGCGCCGAGCCCCGAGGAGCCCGGCCGCGGTCCGCTTTCCGAAGCCGCCGGCCGCTTCACGGCGATCCGGCAGACCGGCGACGGCGGCGCGGTGCTCGAGTACACGGTTGCGGGAGCCGCGATTCGCGAACGGATGGCTGCCTCGGGATCCGAGATCGACTGGACGATCACGCGCCAGTTCGAGGTGGCGCCGTCGGCGCAGCTCCAGTGGCTGGTCCTGGGGGCGGCCGCAGATGGTGTCCGCGTGACCATTGCCGGCGGCGAGGGCAGCGAGGCTCCCGCGCTCGAGACTGTCGATTCAACGTCAGGCGGCGCGCGCAAGGTGTGGGTGGTGCGGGTGCCGGCGCACCCCGCCCCCATGACGTTTGCCGCCATGGTCTCGGCCGGGTCCGGCGGCACTCAGCCCGCGCTGCACCCGATACCTGCGGCGCCACCCGCGCGGCGCTGGCGCGGCGAGGTGACGACGGCGGTGGCGCGCTCGTCCTCGCGCGACGCCTATGTCGTGGACGATGTGGCGCTGCCGGTCGAGAACCCGTGGCGGCGGAACGTCCGCATCAGCGACATCCAGTTCCTCGCGGACGGCACCGGCGTCGGCGTGACGATCGACGGCGACGTCTGGATCATCCGCGGGCTGGCGGGCCCGGCCGGCCGCGTCCGCTGGACGCGGTTCGCATCCGGCCTGCACGAGCCGCTGACGCTGGCGATTCGGAACGACGACATCTTCGCGTTCGACCGCAATGGCGTCTGGCGGCTGCGCGACACGAACGGCGACGGCGAGGCGGACGTCCACGAGCTTTTTTCCAATGCCTTCGCGCAGACCGCGGACCTGCGCGAGTTCCCGAGCACGCTCCGGCTGGCGCCGCGCGGCGAGTTCGTCATCGCCAAAGGCGGACAGGAGGCCGCGACCCAGGGCAGGCATAACGGCAGCGTCCTGCGGCTGTCGGCTGACGGACGTCAGGCGACGCTGCTCGGCTACGGCTTCCGCCAGCCGAACATTGCCGTCAACCTTCGCACCGGTCTCGTCACGGCCAGCGATCAGCAGGGCAACTACGTGCCCAGCACGCCGCTGCACATCGTCCGCGACGGGCAGTTCTACGGATTCCTCGGCGACAAGCGCCGTCGCGAGATCTATCCCGCGCCGATTGCGGAGCCGATCACGTGGGTCCCACACGCGGCGAACGCCTCGGCGATGTCGCAGGTCTGGCTGTTCGGCGCGCGCATGGGGCCGTTGAACGACGCGCTGGTCTACTTCGGGTTCAACAATCCCGAGCTGTTCCGCGTGCTGCTCGACGAGCTTGGCGCCAGGCCGCAGGCCGCCGTCGTCAGCGTCACGCACGCGTTCGACTTCCCGCCGTTGCACGGCTCGGTCAACCCGGCCGACGGACAGCTCTACGTCGCCGGCTTTCAGGTGCTCGGCTGGGGGACGACGGCGGCGCGGCTGGCGGGGTTGGGGCGGGTCCGCTACAGCGGTGCGGCTTCGACGCTGCCGCGCGAGCTGGTGGCGACGGACAAGGGCATCCTGCTGCGCTTCGACGAAAGGCTCGAGCCGGCGCGGGCGGTCAACCCGGACAGCTATGCGCTGGCCAGCTGGCACTACGTCCGGACGTTTGAATACGGGTCGCCTCAATTCAAGGCGGATGGCACCGTCGGCATCGACCGCCTGCCGCCGGCCGGCGCGCTGCTGTCGCAGGATGGGAAGAGCGTCTTCATCGCGGTCCCGGGTATGAAGCCGGTCATGCAGATGCGCCTTGGCTGGTCGCTGGCGACCGCTGCCGGCGAGCCGTTCCAGGAGACGGCGTACTTCACTCCGCGCGAGCTGGCGGCGTTCGACCCGCGCGCCGAAGGCTTTGGCGACGTTGCCGTGAGCCTGACGCCGAGGTCGATGGCGGTCGATCCCGCCGCGCCGGTCAGTGCTGACGAAGGGCGCCGCCTGTATCAGGCGTTCGGTTGCGTCGCCTGCCACGCCACCGCCGACACGCCGCTCGTCAAACTGGGTCCGACCTGGAAGGGGCTCTACGGAAGTGTTCGGACCTTTGCCGGCGGAGTGGTCCGGACGGTCGCGGACGAGGCGTATCTGCGCGAGTCAATCCTCCAGCCGTCCGCGAAGGTGGTCTCGGGGTACGAGCGTGGCGACGTCAGCATGCCGAGCTACGCGGGCGTCTTGAGCGCCGCGCAGGTGGACTCGCTGATCGCCTTCATCAGGAGCCTGCGGTAGGGTTTCGCGGCACGGCGGTATAAGCTGGTCGGTGACGCGGCAGTCGAAGGAGACGCCATGAAGATTGCGGGAGTGATTCTGATCGTCATCGGAGTGATTGCGCTGGCGCTCGGCGGGATCAGCTATACGAAGCGCGAGAAGATCATCGACATCGGCCCGATCCAGGCGTCGGCCGAACGGCAGAAGACCATTCCGCTGCCGCCGATCCTCGGCGGCCTGGCGCTGGCTGGCGGGATCGTCCTGCTGATTGCCGGATCGAAGAAGGGGTAGATGCGCATCGCGGTTCTCTACGAGCACCCGGAGTGGTTTCGGCCGCTGTTCGCTGTTCTCGAGCGGCGCGGCATCGAGGTCCTCCATGTCAACGCCGCCTCGCTCCGCTGGGATCCGCAGGTCCGCCCTGATTTTGCGCTGCTGGTGAACCGGATGAGTCCATCGGCGCATACGCGCGGCCACGGCCACGCCATCCACGCCGCGGCGGCCTACATCGACTGGGTCGAATCGTACGGTGTGCCGGTCGTCAACGGATCGCGCCAGTATCGCCTCGAGCTGTCGAAGTCCGCCCAGCTCGACCTGCTGCGGCAGCTGAAGATTCCATCGCCGCGGGCCCGCGTCATCAACGCCGGCGCGGAGGCGCCGGCGGCAGCCGAAGGGCTGCGCTTTCCCGTCGTCGTCAAGCCGAACATCGGCGGCAGCGGCGCCGGCATCCTGCGCTTCGACACGCCGGCCGCGCTCGCCGAGGCAGCGCAGCAGGAAAGCTTGGACCTGGGCGTCGACTCGACCGCGCTCGTCCAGGAGTTCCTGCCGGCGCGGAACGGGACGATCACGCGCCTCGAGCTGCTCGCCGGTGAGCTGATCTACGCGATCGACATCACACCGCCGGCCGGTCACGGCTTCAACCTCTGCCCGGCGGATATCTGCCAGACCGGGGACGCACCGGCGCCGTCGGGCTTCGAGCTCTGCGTCACCAAGCCGGCGATGACGATTGCGGCCGCCACGCCGCTGCCGGCCGCGGTCGAGGCGGGCCGTCGGATCGCGCGTGCCGCCGGGCTCGATGTCTGTGGCATCGAATACCTCGTTGACGAGCGCGATGGACAGCCGTACGTGTACGACATCAATGCGCTGTCCAACTTCGTCACCGACGCCGTGCGCATCGTCGGGTTCGATCCGTTCGAGCGCTTCGCCGACCACCTGGCCAGCCGCCTTGTTCCTGCCTAGCCGCCGCCCCCCCGCTCTCACCGCCCAAACGGGGACACTCACCTTTAGGCTAAGTGATTGAAAATACAGGGGCGAATCGAAAAAGCCCCCGGATCGTGCGAGACGTTGCTGCCCCTGCTCAGTTGATCGCGCCTCTTTTCCCGACTTGCTCAGCAGAATCAACGACTTAGCCTAAAGGTGAGTGTCCCCGTGGTGGGGGGTGGTTGGCAGGGGGATGGCATGCGGGCGGGGTATGGGGACGATGACTCCCGCGCGTGCGCTGGCGGCACTGACGACCCTCGCGATGGCGACGGCAGTCGCGGCCAGCGGGGACGGGCTGTTTGCGTCCTATCGGCCGCTCGAGCTGACGCTCAGGGCGCCGCTCGAGGCGCTGTTCGAGAGCGCCAGGCGCGACGACAAGTTCACCGTCGGCGGCACGCTCGAGTATCCGGATTCCGAGACCAGCAAGTCCGCCGCGCTCGAGGTCAAGGTCTCGGTCCGCGGCCATACCAGCCGGCGCGACAGCGAGTGCTCGTTTCCGAAATTGAAACTGAAGTTCGGCGGCGACGGGCACGCCACGATGTTCGAGGACGTCGGCAGCCTGCGGCTCGGCACCCACTGCGGCGAACAGGCGGACGACAACCCGACAAAGGAGTTCGGCCGGCTGGCGAACGAGAAGTCGCCGATCCGCGAGGCGTTCGTCTACCGCCTGCTCGACGCCGTCGAGGTCCCGGCGCTGAAGGCGCGGCCGGCGCGCATCACCTACGTCGACACGCGCCCGGGGGCGACGCCGCTGACGCGCAACGCCTTGCTGCTCGAAGATGAAGAGGCGCTGCAGCAACGCCTGAAGGCGACCGCGGTCATCTCCCCGGGCGAGTTCACCAGCGCGCGCGACCGCTTTCAACCCGCCGCGACCGCCCGCCTGGCGCTCGCCGAGGCGATGGTCGGGAACTTCGACTGGTGCCTCCGCATGTTTTCCGACGACAGCTACCGCTGCGACGCCAAGCTGCCGCTCTGGAACATCATCGCCCTCGAACATGCAGAGGGGCCGGCCACGCCGGTCCTGACCGACTTCGATCTCGCCGGCATGGTCGTCGGCAGCCACAACTGGTTTGGCACCGTCTACGGCAACCGGTTCGCCGAGTCGGGATCGTCAGTTGGCACGGAAGTCCTCAGCCAGGTCCAGCGGACGAGATCGCTCTTCTCGCGTGCCGTCCTCGATGAGGCGCGGGCACACTTCCTGAGCCGCCGGGACCACGCCTACAACACGCTGGCGCAGGCGGAGCTCGACGCGCGCGGCCGGGACCTCGCGCGGCGCCATCTCGACGCGTTCTACGCCGCCATCGCCGATGCCGCGTTCTACCGTCCCGTGATCGTCCGGCCCGACACCGTTGTCTATGCCAGCGCGGACCGGTCCCTGGTGGCGTGCGCCGCCGGCGAGGCCGCGCCGGCCGGCACCCCCGTCAATATCGTCGCGACCGATGGCGACATGGCCCAGGTCGCCATGCTCGACGTCCACTGGCGCTGGGCCCCGCCGCGAGACTGCCCGGCGGTCCGGAACGGCACGGTGTGGATCGCGAAGGACGCGGTCGGGACCGACTATCCTGTCGGCCGCTAGTCCGACGAGACGAGGGGCGACCGCCAGCGTGCTAGCATTCGGGCGTTCATGCCAAAAGCCCAGACGCTCCTCGCGCTCTCCACCGCGATCCTGCTGACGACCGTCACAGCGGCGACTGCCCAGGATCTCCTGACCCGCGTCGAGCGGGAGACCGCCACCGTGACGCCGGCGCTCGTCGAGATCAGGCATACCCTGCATCAGCATCCTGAACTGTCGAACCGCGAGGAGCAGACGGCGGCGCTCGTCGCCGACTACCTCCGCAAACTCGGCCTCGAGGTTCAGACCGGGGTCGCGAAGCACGGCGTGGTTGCGCTCCTCAAAGGCGGTCGTCCCGGCCCGGTGGTGGCGGTGCGGGCTGACATCGACGCTCTCCCGGTGACCGAGGAGACGAACCTGCCGTTCGCCTCGAAGGTGAGGACGACGTATCTCGGCCAGGATGTCGGCGTCATGCACGCCTGCGGACACGACATTCACACCGCCGTACAGCTCGGCGTCGCGTCGGTGCTGACGGCCCTGAAGGCCGAACTTCCCGGGACCGTGAAATTCATCTTCCAGCCGGCGGAGGAGGGGCCGCCCCCCGGCGAGGCGGGCGGGGCATCGCTGATGGTCAAGGAGGGCGTGCTCCAGAATCCGCGGCCGCAGGCGATCTTCGGCCTGCATGCCTTCTCAGAAATGGCGGTCGGCGACATCGGTTACTCCGAGGGGCCGGCGCTGTCGGCGGCGGATACTTGGGAAGTGAAGATTCTCGGCCGCCAGGCGCACGGCGCCCGGCCGGAGCTGTCGATCGATCCAATCGTCACCGCGGCGCAGTTCGTCGAGGCACTGCAGACGATCAGGTCGCGGACGTTCTCGGGCCACGAACCGGGCGTCGTCACGATCGGGACCATCCATGGCGGTCAGCGGCACAACATCATTCCCGCCGAGGTCACGCTGAGCGGGACGATCCGGACGTTTCGCCCCGAGACGAGCACCATCGCGGAGGCGCGGCTGCGCGCCATCCTCAAGGGGGTGACCGAGGCCGCCGGGGCGACCGGCGAAGTGCTGCGCTACGAGCGCGGCGCGCCGGCGACGATCAATCAGCCGGAACTGACCCGCGCGACGGTGCCGTCGCTCGAGCGCGCGGTCGGCAAGGCGCACGTCAGCCAGATTCCTCCGGCGATGGGCTCCGAGGACTTCTCGTATTTCGCCAACGAGGTGCCGGGATTCTTCTTCCGCCTGGGACAGGTCAAGCCGGGCACGACCTCCGGCGATCACCACACGCCGACGTTTCTCGCCGATGACACCTCGATCCCGGTTGGCGTCAGGACGATGAGTCTGGTGATTCTCGATTACCTGTCGCGAGGGAAGTGACGCGTGCGACGCCGCGCCTTTTTGAGCTGCGCCGGTGCGTGTGCCGCCGCGATGGTCGCTGGCGGCAGCGACGGGCTCCGGGCGGCGCCGCGGCGCCGGACGGCGATCTCGATTGACGGCGATCGGTTCTTCGTCAACGGCCGGCCGACCCACGAGGGCCGCAGCTGGCGCGGCCACCGGATCGAGGGCCTGCTGCTCAACTCGCGGATGGTGCAGGCGACGTTCGACGACCTGAATCCCGAGACGCGGGCGCGCTGGGTCTATCCCGACACCGGGCGATGGGATGCGGAGCGCAACACGAAGGAGTTCATCGCCGCGATGGTGGAATGGCGGCGCCATGGGCTCGACGCCGTCACCCTCAACCTCCAGGGGGGCAGCCCGCAGGGCTATTCCAAGGATCAGCCATGGGACAACTCCGCCTTTGCCGCTGACGGGTCGCTGCGCCCTGCGTATATGGCGCGGCTGGGCAGGGTCCTCGACCGCGCCGACACGCTCGGCATGGTGGTGATCCTCGGCTACTTCTACTTCGGCCAGGACGAGCGGCTGGCCGACGAGGCGGAGGTGATCCGCGGCACCCGCGCCGCCACCGACTGGATTCTGGCGCAGGGCTACACCAACGTCCTCGTCGAAGTGGCGAACGAATGCGATGTGCCGCGCTACGACCACGCGATCCTGACCCCGACGCGCATCCACGAGCTGATCGAGCTCGTCCGGACGACGCGCCGCGGCGGCCGGCGGCTGCTGGCGGGCACGAGCTTCGGCGGCGGCGCCATTCCGGCGTCGTCGGTCGTGGCGGCGTCCGACTTCCTGCTGATGCACGGCAACGGTGTCGCCGAGTCGGCGAGAATCGCCGTTATGGTCGACAAGGCGCGCGACGTGCCGGCCTACCGCCCGATGCCGATCGTCTTCAACGAGGATGACCATTTCGGGTTCGAGGCGCCGGTCAACAACTTCGAGCAGGCGATCAGCCGCTACGCCTCGTGGGGGTACTTTGATCCCGGGGAAAGCAACTACCGCGACGGCTATCAATGCCCGCCGGTCAACTGGGCCATCAATACGCCGCGGAAGCAGGCGTTTTTCGCGCTCGTCCGGGAGATGACCGGCGTATCCTGAAGGTAGCGCGATCGTGGTGCCTGCCGCCGATCGCGCCAGACCAGGGGCCCGCTTCATGTCCCGACGCGCCTTCCGTGCCTGCACGCTCGCGTCCGCACTGCTCGCCGCCACCGCCGCGCTTCACGGCGGACAGGCTCCCGACACGTCGCAAACCTCTCCAGCCGTCAAGTTCCGGGTCGGCGTCGACATCGTCCGCATCGACGCGGTCGTGACCGATCGCGACGGCCGCACGGTGCCGGACCTGACGACGGCGGATTTCCAGGTGCGTCAGGACGGCAAACTGCAGCGCGTGACCTACGCGCAGTACATGCCGGTGTCGTCGGCGCCGGCCCCGGCCGCCGCGGCCGCGGCTCCTGGCAGCCCCGCGGCTCCCGCCCCTGCCGCGCCGAGCGCGCTGTCCGAGGTCAAGGCTGAAGAGATCCAGCGCACCCTGGCGATCGTGGTGGACGATCTCGGTCTCTCGGTCGAGAGCTTTCAAGGGATGACGCGCGCGCTGCACGCATTCATCGATAAGGACCTCGCACCATCCGACCTCGTCGCCGTCGTCCGGACCGGTGGGACCGGGGGTGGCCTCCAGCCGTTTACGACCGATCGCCGCGTGCTGCACGCGGCAATCGACGAGCTTCGCTGGAACGGGCAGTCCCGCGTCGGCGTCGAGCCCTTTTTAGCGGTGAACAGCTGGAAGACCTTCAGCGGCGGCGGACCCGCGGGCGGGGACGCGACCAAAATCGATCCGGACGATTTCCGGGCGCTGAACCAGCTGCGCGGCTCCATGTCGGCGGCGGGAACGCTCGGCGCGCTCAACCTCGTGATCCGCGGTACACGGGAATTGCCTGGCAGAAAGGCCGTCATTCTCGTGACTGAGGGATTTCAGCTGCTCGACAACGTGGACGGCGGCCTGGCGGAGACGCGCACCAGATCGGCGCTCGACCGCGTGACCGACCAGGCGACGCGGGCAGGGGTCGTCATCTATACGCTCGATCCGCGCGGGCTGCAAACCGGCGGCCTGCTCGCGTCGGACAACCTCAAGAACATGGGCTCGAGCGGCATCCAGGACTTCAGTCTCGCACGCACGAAGTTCAATCGCGACACTCAGGAAGGCATGGCCTACCTGGCGGAACAGACCGGCGGCTTCGCAGTCCTCAACACGAATGACCTCGGCTGGGGGCTGGGACGGATCGCCAACGATGTCCGCGACTACTACGTCATCGGCTACGAGCCGGCGGCGGGCACGTTCGCGCATCCCGGCGAAAAGCCTGCGCTGCACAAAATCTCGATCACCGCGACCCGCCCGGGACTGAAGGTCAAGACGCGGAAGGAGTTCCTCGGCGTCACCGATCCGCCGGACGCCACCGGCCCGGCGACGCCGGCGCAGGCGCTGATCCACGCCGCGACGTCCCCCTTTGGAGCGACCGAAATTGCGCTGCACGCCACCACGCTGCCCGGCTTCTCTCCGGAGAAGGGCACGTTCATCCGGGCGCTGCTTCATATCGACGCGAAGCCGCTGACCTTCGTCGACACGCCGGATGGCAAGAAGACGGCGTCGGTCGATGTCCTGGGGATGGTCTTCGACCAGGATGGGACCGAGGTCGCGCACCTCACGACCGGTTTTGCGATGGGCCTCAGCCGCGAGGCGAAGGATGCCGCACTCGGTGACGGCCTCGCCTACATGCTGCGGATCCCGATTCCCCGTCCGGGCGCGTACCAGGTCCGGTTCGCGGTCCGCGACCAGCAGTCCGGCGCGCTCGGTTCGGCGGGGGAGTTCGTCGATGTCGACAACATCGCCGGCGGCGCCTTCGCCCTCTCGGGCATCGTCCTTCGCGCCGAGTCCGACGCGACGTCTGGCACGGCCGCCCCGGCGGACGACATGGCCCTCACGCCGGCGCAGGCGTTGCGAATCTACCGGCCCGGCACGAAGCTGTCGTACGCGTACGAAATCTACAATGCGGACGGCGGCGTGCAGTCGGCGACCAGCATCTGGCGCGGTCCGGAGCGCATCCTGGCCGCCGCTCCCGATACGCTGGTCCCGCCTGCCGGTGAAACTCGCCGCTTCGCCGCCGCAGGCGGCATCCGGCTCGGGGAGAAGCTGCCGCCCGGCTCTTACGTTCTGGAGATCACCGCCGTGCGGCGCGACCCTCGTGCCAAGGGGCCGGCAGCCACCGCGGTTCAACGGATGGGCTTCGAAGTCCGCTGAGCCATTACGCCGGTACAACCTCGACGGTGGACACATTCTTGCTACTGCGGGTCGTGATGTTCCTTCGCCCTTCGCTCCGACGCAGCGCCATCGCGCTGGGGTTTGCGGCGCTCGCCGGCGCCTGCCACGGCTCCGATGCCAGCTCCCCGGCGGCTCCCTCGCCCCTGGCAGCCGGCACGCCGGCCGTTACCGCGCCGCGACCCTTCAAGGTCGCCACATGGAACATCCGCTCGGGCATGGGGATCCGCGGATTCACCACCACCTCGTGGAGCCACGAGACCATCAACTGCACGGATCGGTCGAAGCCGGTGAATGCCTGGGGCATTGGTTTGCCGCAGGCCGAGCTCAGCCGGCTCAAGGACGATCCCGCGGTCATCGCCCTGGCGCTTCAGGAGGCCTGGAACTGCGGCAACCCGAACAATGTCAACGGCGTGATGGGATTCAAGACGGCCAGCGGGGAGCGGAATGGCACCGCCCTGCTCGCCCGCTATGGCTTCTCCGGGGCGATCAGGTATCAGGAGATCGATCACAAGGCCCAGGCGTGGGTGGTCGGCGGGGACGTCTGCCTCGACCCGTCCTGCTCCGCGACACTCCCGATTTACTCCGGCCATTTCGGCTCGGCCCCGGATGACGAGATTCCCACCCAGGCGCAGCAGACGATCGACTTTCTGGCGGGGCAGGGGACGGCGCGGATCTTCATGGGGGATCTCAACGTCTACCAGTCGGACGCCTGGAATCCGCGCGTGCCCTGTACCGGAGACGACAACTCCGGTCGGATGCGCACGATCAGCCTGATCGAGGGGGCCGGCTATACCGACGCGTGGAAGGCGACCCAGAGCTCGGAGGGCTGGACTGGAATGGCGAGTCGTCCCGGCTGCGGGACGCCGGCCGGCAACCTGTTCAAGCGCATCGATTACGTATATTCGGTCGGGCTGCGCACGCTGTCGACCGATCGCTTTGCCCGTGCCGCCCCCGGCGCGGATTCCCCCTCGGACCACGTCGGTCTGATTGCCGAGCTGTCGACCGCGAAGTAATCCGGCCGTCGCCGGGATCATCCACCTCTTCCGACGCGTTACGCAGGCACCCCAGCCGCCCGCTGCACCGCCACCGGCCTGGCTGTCGCGGCAGCGCGGCGCTCACCGATCTGCTGCCGCCACATCGCGTAGTACAGCCCCTTCTGCGCGACCAGCTCTTCGTGACCGCCGGTCTCGACGATGTGTCCCCGCTCCAGGACGTAGATCCGGTCGGCGTGCAGGATCGTGGACAGTCGGTGGGCGATCAAGACCGTGATGGTCTCCCCGGTCGAGGCGACGTCGCGGATGGTGTCGACAATGCCTTCCTCGGTGATCGAGTCCAGCGACGAGGTCGCCTCGTCGAAGACCAGCAGGTGCGGACGGCGCAGCAGCGCCCGCGCAATCGACAGCCGCTGCTTCTCGCCGCCCGAGACCTTGACGCCCCCTTCGCCGATGACCGTATCGAGGCCGCGGTCGGCGCGGGCGAGCAGGCTGTCGCAGGCGGCGCGGCGGAGCGCGTCGAGGCAGTCGGCGTCGGACGCGCCCGGGCTGACAAACAGCAGGTTCTCGCGAATCGTCCCGGAGAACAGCTGCGTGTCCTGGGTCACGAAGCCGATCCGCTCGCGGAGACCATCGAGGTCGACGGCGCTGCCGGCAATGCCGTTGTAGAGAATCCGCCCCGCCTGCGGCGGATACAGCCCGACCAGCAGCTTGACGAGCGTCGTCTTGCCGGCGCCGGACGGTCCGACCAGGGCGATTGTCTCGCCGCGGCTGGCGGCGAACGAGATGTCGTTGATGGCCGGGGACGCCGCTGACTGGTGCTGGAAGGTGACGTGCTCGAACGCCAGGCTGGTCAGGTCGGTGAGCGGGACCGGATTGATCGGCCGCGGCTCTTTCGGGATCCGCAGGATGTCCTGGTAGACGTTCAGCGACGCCTCGGTCTCGCGGTAGATGTTGATGATGTTGCCGAGCTCCTGGAGCGGCCCGAAGATGAAGAACGAATAGATGAACAGCGAGAAGAACTGGCCGACGGTGATGGCGCGCGTGAAGATCAGGTAGAGCATCAGGAACATGATGCTGGTCCGCAGCAGGTTCACCGCCGTGCCCTGGATGAAGCTGAGGCTGCGCAGGTACTTCACCTTCTTCAGCTCGAGCGTCAGGATCTTGCCGGTCGTCGCGTTGAGCCGGTCGATCTCCTGCTGACCGAGGCCGAGGCTCTTGACGAGCTCGATGTTGCGCAGCGATTCGGTCGTCGACCCGGCCAGCGCGGTGGTCTCGGCGACGATCACTTTCTGGATCTGCTTGATGCGGCGGCTCAGCACCGAGCTGATGATGCCGAGAATCGGCACGGTCAGGAAGTAGACCGGCGCAATCAGCCAGTGCACCGAGAAGGCGTAGATCATCACGAAGATGATCCCGACCAGCGACGTGAACAGGACGTTGATCGACGTCGAGATCAGCTTCTCGACATCGGTCCGCACCTTCTGAAGCCGGCCGAGGGTCTCGCCGCTGCGCTGATCCTCGAAGACCGAGTAGGGGAGCTGCAGCGAGTGGCGGATGCCGTCCGAATAGAGCTGGGCGCCGAGCCGCTGGGTGATGACGTTGATGTAATAGTCCTGGAAGTTCTTGGCGACCCGCGAGACGAACGCGACGCCGACCGCGGCGCCGAGCAGCAGGCTGACGCCTTTGAAAAATTCCTGCGTCGTATAGTCCTGGAACTTCGTCGCGTAGTTGTCGATGACGTGCCGGAAGATCAGCGGATCGAGCAGCGAGAACGTCTGGTTGATGGTGGCGAGGACGAGCGCGACGGCGACCAGCCGCCAGTAGTTCCGGAGGTAGGCGTAGAGGAGCTGCATCCCGTGATTATTACCGTACCTGCCGCCCGCTGCCGGACGATTGCGATCAGGCCGCTGATACCGGCTGGGACTTCGGCGACGTGGGCTTGCGGCCGGCGGCCGGCACGAGCTTGAGCCGGGGCAGGATCCGCGCCAGCGTGTCCATCATTTCGCGGACCATCCGCGGCACGCGGTCGGACCGCAGGTGCACCCAGCCGGTCTCCCGGACGAGCGTCTGGCCGGCGATGCGCGCCACCCGCAGCGAGCCGCCGCGAAGCTCGCGCGCCACCGACTGGAACGGCACGATGCTGATGCCGAGGCCGGAGGCGACCATCGACTTGATGATTTCGACGTTCTCGGTCTCGGCGACGACGCGCGGCTTGATGTCGGCGCGGACGAAGAACTCGTCGATCACCCGGCGCGTGTTCGAGCCCCCTTCGAAGAGGATGAACGGCTGGCCGACCAGCGATGCCGGGGCGATCGGCTTGGTGCCGCCTCCCAGCCGGTGGCCGCCGGGGGTGATGAGCAGCAGCTCTTCCCGGATCACCGGGACGGTGGCGAGCGCCTGGTCGTCGATCGGCAGGGTGATCAGTCCGAGGTCGGCGGTGCCCGAGCGCAGCTTGCGGAGCAGCCGCGGTGTCCCGCCGGTGATGACCTTGATGTCGACGTCGGGGTGCCGGCGGCGGAATTCCTTGAGCAGCGGCGGGAAGACGTAGAGGCAGACGGTCATGCCGCCGACCAGCCGCAGCGTTCCGCTCAATTTTTTCTTGGTGTCGAGGATCCCGGCGGTGGTGTCGCGGATGTCCTCGAAGACGCGATGGCTCAGCTGCAGCAGCGTCTCGCCGATCGGCGTGATCTGAATCCGCCGGCCGAAGCGGATGAACAGCGGCTCCTTGAATTCCTCCTCGAGGAGCAGGACCTGACGGCTGATCGCCGACTGCGAGACGTGCAGGCGCGCGCCGGCGGCGGTGAAGGAGCCGGTGTCGGCGATTGCCCGGAGGATTTCGAGCTGTCTCAGGTCCATCGGCGGTTATTGTAGCGCCGCGGGCGACGGGGGCATCCGGCGTCCGGATGCCCCCATCGGCATTACACGCCGGCCGGCTGCTTGTGCTTGACCGGCTTCAGGAACGGCATCATCGCCCGCAGCTTCTCGCCGACGGTCTCGATGCGGTGCTCCGATTCGCTCTTGCGGGTCGCGTTGAACCAGGGACGGCCCTTGCGGTCCTCCTCGATCCAGTTCCGGGCATAGGTGCCGTCCTGGATCTCGGCGAGCATCTTGCGCATTTCCTTGCGCGTCTCCTCCGTCACCAGCCGCGGGCCGCCGGTGTAGTCGCCGTGCTCGGCGGTGTCGCTGATCGAGTAGCGCATGTAGTTCAGGCCGCCCTGATACATCAGGTCGACGATCAGCTTGAGCTCGTGGAGGCACTCGAAGTAGGCAACCTCGGGCTGGTAGCCGGCGTCGACCAGTGTGTCGAACCCGGCCTTGACCAGCGCGCTGACGCCGCCGCAGAGCACCGCCTGCTCGCCGAACAGGTCGGTCTCGGTCTCTTCCGCGAAAGTCGTCTCGATGACGCCGGCGCGGGTCACGCCGATCCCCTTGCCGTAGGCGAGCGCGACGTCCTTGGCGCGGCCGCTGGCGTCCTGGTGGACGGCGAGCAGCGCCGGCGTGCCGGCCCCTTCCTGATAGAGCTCGCGGACGCGGTGGCCAGGCGACTTCGGGGCGATCATCGAGACGTCGATGTCCTTCGGCAGGTCGAGCGTCCCGAAGCGGACGTTGAAGCCATGCGCGAACATCAGCGTCTTGCCGGCCTTGAGGTTCGGCTTGATGGCGTCGCGGTAGAGCGAGGCCTGGACGGTGTCGGGGACCAGCACCATGATGATGTCGGCCCACGCGGTCGCCGCGCCGGGATCGTTGACGACCAGGCCATCGGCCTCGGCCTTCGCACGCGACTTGCTGCCGGCGTGGAGACCGACCCGGACATCGACGCCGCTGTCGCGCAGGTTGAGCGCGTGGGCGTGGCCCTGGGAGCCGTAGCCGAGCACCGCGACCTTGCGGCCGTTGAGCAGCGCCAGGTCGGCGTCGCCGTCGTGATAAATCTTCAGCACCAAACAACCTCTTCTCTCTGGGGGCAAAGGGGCCCGCGCCGCGCCGGCGCCGGGCCGCCGGTTCTAGACGGAGTAGGAGACGCCTTCGGCTTCCGGCAGCGCCGCCGCCGGACCAGCGCCGGCGCGAGCGGTCTCGCTGCCCTGGCCGCGGGCCATCGCGACGCGCCCGGTCCGCACCATCTCGAGGACGCCGTACGGCCGCAGCACGTCGAGCAGACCTTCGATCTTGGCTTCGGATCCGGCCATCTCGAGCACCACCGACGCCGGCGCGACATCGACGACGCGGGCGCCGAAGACCTCGGCGAGCTGCAGGATCTCCGGCCGGCTGTCGCGCGCCGCCGCCACCTTGATGAGCGCGAGATCGCGGAACACCGCCGGGCGGTGGGTGATGTCCTCGACGCTGATGACGTGAATCAGCTTGTAGAGGTGCGCCTGGATCCGCTGCGCCCCGCCAGGGTCGGTCTGCACGACGACCGTCATCCGCGAGACGCCGGGCGTCTCGCTGTGGCCGACGGCGAGCGAGATGATGTTGAAGTTACGGCGGCGGAACAGCGACGACACGCGGTTCAGCACGCCCGGCCGATCTTCGACGTAGACGGTAAATGTATGCATCTTGTCCTGCCGCTGACTTAGCGATCCGCGCCGGTTTCGACGATCGGGCTCGGCCGGCGGATCATCGCGTGAAGATCGGCTCCGGCCGGGACCATCGGGTAGACGGTGTCTTCCTGTTCGACGCGGAAGTCGACGACCACCGGCCCGCCGTGGCCGCGGGCGTCGGCGACCGCCGGCAGCACCCCGGCGCGGTTGGTGACGCCGATCCCCTTGATGCCGAACGCCTCGGCGAGCTTGACGAAGTCCGGACCGGTCAGCGGCGTCGCGGCGTAGCGGCGCTCGTAGAAGAACTCCTGCCACTGCCGGACCATCCCGAGGTAGCCGTTGTTGATGATTGCCACCTTGATCTCGATGCCGTCCTGGACCGCCGTCGCCAGCTCGCACATCGTCATCTGGAAGCCGCCGTCGCCGACGATCGCCCAGACCTCGGCCTCGGGACGGGCGCGCTTCGCGCCAATCGCCGCCGGCACCGCGAAGCCCATCGTGCCGAGCCCGCCCGAGGTGATCAGCGAGCGCGGCGTCTCGTGGTGGTAATACTGCGCTTCCCACATCTGGTGCTGGCCGACGTCGGTGACGACGATCGTGTCGCTGCCGCGGGTCGCGCGCCACAGGTCGTTAATGACGTGCGCCGCATAGAGGTGGCCGTCGTCCGGCAGCGCCTGGATGTCGCGAACCGCCGCATCCCCCTTGATGCTGTCGATGTGCTGCAGCCAGGCGTCGCGATTGCCCTTGGCGACCGACGGCAGCAGCCGGTTGAGGATGTCGAGCAGGTCGCCGATCAGCGCGACGTCGACCGGGACGTTCTTGTTGATCTCCGAGGGGTCGATCTCGATGTGGATCTTGCGGGCGTTCGGGGCGTAGGTCTTGAGGTTGCCGGTGACGCGGTCGTCGAAGCGCATCCCGGCGGCAATCAGCAGGTCGGCCTCCTGGATGGCGTGGTTGACCCAGGCCTCGCCGTGCATCCCCATCATGCCGATGTTGAGCGGATGCGAGGCCGGCAGGCCGCCGATGCCGAGCAGCGTCTGGGCGACCGGAATCTGCGCCCGCTCGGCGAGCTCGAGCAGCTGGGCGGTCGCGCCCGAAATGGTGACGCCGTGGCCGGCGAGGATGACCGGGCGCTGCGCGCTGTTGAGGAGCGCGGCCGCCGCGGCCAGCGAGGTCGCCGGCGCCTCCGGCACGGCGCGCCAGCCCGGCGTCGCCGGCGCGGCCGCCTCCCAGTCGAACTCGCACGACGACTGCTGCGCGTCCTTGGTGATGTCGATCAGGACCGGTCCCGGCCGGCCTGACTTCGCGATCAGGAAGGCCTCGCGGACGGCGGCGGCGACGTCCTCGGCGCGGGTCACCAGGTAGTTGTGCTTGGTGACCGGCAGCGTGATGCCGGTGATGTCGATCTCCTGGAACGCGTCGCTGCCGATCAGCCGGCTGCCGACCTGGCCGGTGATGCAGACGATCGGCGAGGAGTCGAGCATCGCGGTGGCGATGCCGGTCACCATGTTGGTCGCGCCGGGGCCGGAGGTCGCAATCGCGACGCCGACCTTGCCGCTGGCGCGGGCGTAGCCGTCGGCCATGTGGGTCGCGCCCTGCTCGTGGCGGACCAGGATGTGCCGGATCGGATAGTCGAGCATCGCATCATACGCCGGCAGGATCGCCCCGCCCGGGTAGCCGAACACGTCGGTGACGCCCTCGCGCACCAGGCAATCCCACAGAATCTGCGCACCTGTTAGTTTCATAGTCGTCTCTGTCTCTCTGCCGAATAACGGAATCGATCGCCGCGTCCCGTGAGTGCCGCCGGTCAGCCGGTGGTGGCGCCGAGCGCCGCCGAGGACACCAGCCGCGCGTATTTCGCCATCACGCCGGTCGTGAAGCGCGGCGGCAGCGGCTTGAACGCCGCCAGCCGTTCGGCGATCGTCGCCGCGTCGAGCTCGACCCGCAGCGTCCGCGCCGGCAGGTCGAAGATGATGATGTCGCCGTCGTGGACGGCGGCAATCGGCCCGCCGGCGGCCGCCTCGGGGGCGACGTGCCCGGCCATCAGGCCGTGCGTCGCGCCGGAGAACCGGCCGTCGGTGACCAGCGCGACCGAGTCGCCGAGGCCGGCGCCGACAATCGCCGCCGTGACGCCGAGCATCTCACGCATGCCGGGGCCGCCCTTCGGCCCCTCCTGGCGGATGACGACGACGTCGCCGGCGGTGACGCGGCCGGCCTGGACCGCCGCAAAGGCGTCCTCTTCGGACTCGAACACCCGGGCCGGCCCGCGGAACGTGCCGAAGTCGTGTCCCGCGACCTTGACGACGCAGCCGTCGGGGGCGAGGTTGCCGCGGAGGATGACGAGGCCGCCGCTCGCCTTGAGCGGATTGCCCGCCGGGCGCACGACCTCCTGGCCGGCGGTCTCGACCGCGGCGTCGGCTTCCTCGCCGATCGTCCGGCCGCTGACGGTCGGCGCGTTGGCGTGGAGAACGCCGGCGTCCTTGAGGCGGCTGGCGACCAGCCGCGTCCCGCCGGCGCGGTGCAGGTCCGTCGCCACGAAGCGGCCGCCCGGCTTCAAATCGGCGACGAGCGGGGTGCGCGCGCTGATCCGGTCGAAGTCCTCGAGGTTGAGCGCGACGCCGGCCTCGCGGGCGATCGCCATCAGATGCAGGACCGCGTTGGTCGATCCGCCGGTCGCGGCGACCGAGGCAATCGCGTTTTCGAGCGCGTCGCGCGTCACCAGCTGCGCCGGCCGGACGCCGCGCTTGAGCACGTCCATCACCAGCGCGCCGACCCGCTCGGCGACCGCCGGCTTGTCGGGATCGGTTGCCGGGACGTCGCCGCTGCCCATCGGCGCCAGGCCGAGGAACTCGCAGGCGGTCGCCATCGTGTTGGCGGTGAACTGGCCGCCGCAGGCGCCGGCGCCGGGGCAGGCGCGGTCTTCCACTTCACAGAGCGCGGCGTCCGACATCCGGCCGGCGGCATGGGCGCCGACCGCCTCGAAGACGTCCTGGATGGTGACGTCGCGGCCCTCGAACCGCCCCGGCGCGATCGACCCGCCGTAGAGGATCAGGCCGGGAATGTTGAGCCGCGCCAGCGCCATCGCGGCGCCCGGGATCGTCTTGTCGCAGCCGACCAGGATGACCAGGGCGTCGAACAGGTTGCCGCGCGCCACCAGCTCGATTGAGTCGGCGATGACCTCGCGGCTGACGAGCGACGAGCGCATCCCGGCCGAGCCCATCGTGATGCCGTCCGAGATCGAGACGGTGTTGAACTCCATCGGCGTGCCGCCGGCGGTGCGGATGCCGGCCTTGACCGAGACCGCGAGATCGCGCAGATGGTAGTTGCACGGGCCGATCTCGATCCAGGTGTTGGCGACGCCGATCAGCGGCTGCTTGAGATCGTCCCGGGTGAAGCCCGAGGCGAACAGCATCGCCCGCGCCGCGGCGCGGCTCGGGCCGTCGGTAATGCCGCCGCTCTGCCACTTGAGAGGCTTGCTGTCAGCCACGCTCGGAACCTTCTTTCGTCACCAGGGACAGCGCCGGCGCGGTCTCGGGCTCGCGCCACCGCGCATACGATCCGAGCGTACGAAGCGAGGCGGCGAACTCGGCGAGATGGATCATCGCCCGGGCGCACGGCAGGTCCTCCCGCGCCGCCGCGACGTCGGCGTAGAACAGGTACTCCCACGGCCGGCCCGGCACCGGCCGCGACTCGAGCTTGGAGAGGTCGATGCCGCGCAGCGCGAAGACGCTGAGCGCCTTGAACAGCGCCCCCGGCTCGCTGCGCAGCGTGAACACCAGCGAGGTCTTGTCGGGCGTGCCGAGCGACACGCGCTGGCGGCCGACGGCGAGGAACCGCGTGATGTTGTCGTCGAAGTCCTGGACGCCGCTGCGCAGCGCGTCGAGGCCGAACAGCGTGCCGGCGCGGCCGGAGGCGATCGCCGCAGTGTCGCGGCGCTGCTCGTCGCGGACCATCTTCGCGCTGCCGGCGGTATCGTAGGTGGCAATCGCTTCGACCCCGGCCAGCGAGCGGAGGAAGCGCGCGCACTGGGCGAGTGCCTGCGGATGCGACAGCACCCGCTTCACCTCACCGAGCTCGACGCCCGGCAGCGCCAGCAGGTTGTGGACGACCGGCACCTGGACCTCGCCGACAATCGACAGGTCGCGCTCGACCAGCAGGTCGTAGTTGCGGTGGATCGAGCCGCCAATCGAATTCTCGATCGGGACGACGCCGAGGCCGACCGCCCCCGAGGTGACGGCGTCGAAGACTTCGTCGAAGGTCGGGTAGGGGCGCGGCTCGGCGTCCGGCAGCAGCCGCATGACGGCCGCCTCGCTGAAGGCCCCGGGTTCTCCCTGATACGCGACTCGCACGGTGTGGCTCATTTCTCTTGCCGCCGGGACCGACCGGCCGCGCGCTGAAGGCTCCCGCCGGCTCGACCGGCGGCGCGGCCGCCGGGCGGGGATGTCGTTATGGTGCGGTCTGGACGACTGAAAGTCCAATTTATAATGTTTTCGACTTCATAAGCAGTACTGATATTAAACGGCTTTTCCTTGACGCCCGCTCGAGCCGCTGTCTACACTCGAGGCGCACATGAAGAGCTCGGATCGATCCGCCGCCCCCTCCCCCCCGGCCGCCAGTCCCGTCCGGCGGCTGCGGGTCGCGATTGCCGGGTTCGGCACCGTCGGCCAGTCGGTGGCCCGGCTGATGCTCGATCTCGCGCCCGGCGAGCTCGAGCTGGTGGCGATCTGCAACCGCGGCATCGACCGGAAGCGCGTCGACTGGGTCCCCGCCTCGGTCCGCTGGACCGACGACATCGCCGACCTCCTCGGCGAGAACGTCGACGTTGTCGTCGAGCTCATCGGCGGGCGTACCCCCGCCGAGGAGTGGATCCGGCGGGCGCTCGAGGCCGGGAAATCCGTCGTCACCGCCAACAAGCAGGTCATCGCCCATGCCGGGCCGGCGCTGCTCGAGGCCGCCGCCCGCGCCGGCAGCCGGGTCCGGTTCGAGGCCGCGGTCGCCGGCGGCGTGCCGGTGGTGCGCGCGATCGAACACGGCCTCGCCGGCGACCGGCTGACCCGGGTCGCCGGGATCCTGAACGGCACCTGCAACTACATCCTCAGCCGGATGGAGCGCGACGGCGTCGGCTTCCGGAACGCCCTCGCCGAGGCGCAGGCGCTCGGCTTCGCCGAGGCCGATCCGTCGCAGGACATCGAGGGCTTCGATGCCCAGGCGAAGCTGGCGATCCTCGCCCACGTCGCGCTTCACGCCCACGTCGCCGCCGCCGGCATCCAGTCGCGCCGCATCGACACCATCGACGCGGTCGACTTTCAGTACGCCGGGCAGATCGGCTGCACGATCCGGCAGATTGCCTGGGCCGAGCGGACCGACGACCCGGGGACGATCCGGGCGGCGGTCGGCCCGGCGCTGGTGCCGCTCGGCTCGCCGCTGGCGAGCGTCTGCGGCAGCGAGAACCTGGTGATGCTGCGCGGCCAGTACGGCGGCGAGACCACCTTCGGCGGCCTCGGCGCGGGCGGCGAGCCGACCGCCGTGGCGGTGATGTCCGACCTGCTGGCGATCGCGCGCGAGGCCGGTCCGCACGTCACGAGAGCCGCGGCGGTGCGCGCCGAGGTGACGTCGGAGTTCGAGAGCCCGTTCTACATCCGCTTCACCGTCGCGGACCGTCCCGGCATCATCGCGACGCTCGCCGCGGTGTTCGCCAGGCACGCCATCAACATCGACGCCGTCCTCCAGCGCCCCGGCTTTCCTGAAGGGCGCCGGCCGTTCGTCGTCAGCCTCGACCCGGCGTCGTCTTCGGCGATCGACCGGGCGATGCGCGAGATCGCGGCCTTCGACTTCCACGAGGTGGCGCCGGTGGCGCTGCCGGTGCTGTCGTCGCTCGTGCCGGGCGGCGGGGCGGCATCGTGACCCCGGCTGGCCCGTCCGGCCCGGGCCGCTTGACTTGGCGGCACCCGGGGGGCTATAACAGGCGGGATGTTCGCTGGGGGCCTGTGCGCGTGTAACTGTTGCTGCTGTATGCAGCGCCATGGGCATCCCTGCCTTCGAGCCACGCGTTGATGCGCTGAACACAGTTCACACCCATCGCGAACGACACGAAGCCCGGGAGGCCAAGCCTTCCGGGCTTTTTTCATTTGAGGAGATTTCCGATAGCGCTCTTTCCCGTCTATCTCAAGCTGCAGGGCCGCCGCGTGCTGGTGGTCGGCGGCGGGCCGGTCGCGGCCGCCAAGCTCGCGGCGCTCCAGGCCGCCGGGGCCGAGGTGGTCGTGGTGTCGCCGGAGGCGTGCGCGGCGGTGCGCGCCGCGGGGGTGCCGATCGTGTATCGGCCGTTCGAGCCGTCGGATCTGGACGAAGCCTGGTTCGTGGTCGCGGCGGCGCCGCCCGACGTGAACCGGCAGGTCTCGCAGGCCGCCGAACGGCGGCAGCTGTTCGTCAACGCCGTCGACGATCCGCCGAATGCGACCGTCTACCTCGGCGGCGTGGTCCGACGCGCCGGCGTGACGATTGGCATCTCGACCGACGGCGCCGCGCCGGCGATCGCCGGCCTGCTGCGCGAGGCGATCGACGCCATGCTCCCGGACGACCTCGATGCCTGGATGCAGTGCGCCGCGGCCATGCGCGCCGGCTGGCGCGAGCGCGGCGTGCCGATGGAGGGGCGGCGTCCGGAACTGCTCGACGCCCTGAACGCTCTGTACGACGGCCGCCGGTCATCGCCCGCCCCGGCGGCTGACCGGGTGGAGGTGGCCAAGTGACCGGGCTGGTCTCGCTGGTCGGCGCCGGCCCGGGCGATCCCGAACTCCTGACGCTGAAGGCCGCGCGGCGGCTGGCCGAGGCGGACCTCGTGCTCTACGACGCGCTGATCGAGTCCGATGCCCTCGAGCTCGCCGCCGCGGCACAGCGGTTCTTCGTCGGCAAGCGGGCCGGCCGTCCCGCCATCCGCCAGGACGCCATCAACCGCATGATGATCCGCGAGGCCCGGCGCGGCCGCCGGGTCGTCCGGCTGAAGTGCGGCGACCCGTTCGTGTTCGGCCGCGGCGGGGAAGAGGCGCTGGCGCTGGCCGCAGCCGGCGTCCCGTGCGAGATCATTCCCGGCGTGACCAGCGCGCTGGCCGCGCCGCTGCTCGGCGGCATCCCGGTCACGCATCGCGGGCTCGCCTCCGCCTTCGTCGTTGTCTCCGGACACGCCGACACCGCCTACGGTCCCGTGCTCGGGTCGCTCGCCCCCGGCAGCGCCACAGTGGTGGTGCTGATGGGCCTCGGCAACCGGCAGGCCATCCGCGCGCAGCTGCTCGCCCGCGGCTGGGCGCCGTCGACGCCGGCGGCCGTCCTCACGGGCGCGTCGCGGCCGGGCGCGGAGGAATGGCACGGCACGCTCGAGACGCTCGACGACGACCGCTGTGCCAACGCCGCCGACCTGCCCGGCGTCATCGTCGTCGGCGCGGTGGCGGGCCTCGCCGGGCTGCTGTCGACCACCCGGATGCCGGCTGCGGCTTTCTCCGACGGGCGCGTCGCGTCCGCGACGACATAGGAACAATCATGACTGTCTCCGAAGATTCCCGCACCTACGGCCGCACGCGGTTGTCGTTCGCCAACACCGCCGACATCGACGAGTTCGTCGTCATGCTCGACCGCTTCGAGCGCGGCGACATCACGCCGGAGGAGTGGCGGCGCTTCCGCCTGCTGCGCGGCACCTATGGCCAGCGGCAGGATGCCGACGCCCAGATGCTGCGCGTCAAGATCCCCCAGGGCGTGCTGGAGGCGGCGCACCTCGAGGCGCTGGCCGATGTCGCGGACCGCTATTCGCGCGGCTTCGGGCACATCTCGACCCGTCAGAACGTGCAGTTCCACTTCGTGGCGCTCCACGACGCCGAGCCGGCGATGCGCCTGCTCGCGGAGGCCGGGGTGACAACCCGTGAAGCGTGCGGCAATTCGGTGCGCAACATCACGACCTGCCCGCATGCCGGGGTGTCGCGCGACGAGGTCTTCGACGTCACGCCCTACGCCGAGGCGCTGACGCGCTACCTGCTGCGCCATCCGCTCAGTTCGGCGCTGCCGCGCAAGTTCAAGATCGCGTTCGAGGGGTGCGCCTCCGAGGACCACGCGGCGGTCTCGATCAACGACCTCGGCTACCGCGCGATGCTCGCGCCGGACGGGTCGGGGACGCGCGGCTTCCGCGTCACGGTGGCCGGCGGCACGGCGATCATGTGCCGCACCGGCGTCTCGCTCTATCCATTCCTGCCGGCCGGCGACATCCTCAATGTCGCGGAGGCGGTGCTGCGGGTGTTTCAGCGCTACGGCGACTACGAGCACAAGCAGCGCAACCGGCTGAAGTTCCTCGTCAAGACGATGGGCTGGGAGGCGTGGCAGGCGGCGTTCCACGTCGAGTTGGAGGCGCTGCGCGCCGGCGGCGGCGCGCGGCTGCCGTTCGACCCGGAGGACCCCCCGGTCGAGACCGCGCCGGACGAGCGCGCCGAGGCGCCCGCGGTCGGTGAGATTGCCGCGCTCGTCACCGCGACGCCGGTGCGCGGCCCCGGCATCGTCCCGGTGGTCGAGGTCCGGGACGGCGGCCCCGGCAAGGAGCGGACCGAGTGGCTGCGGACCAATCTGCAGCCGCAGAAGCAGGCCGAATACACCCAGGTCACGGTGTCGCTGGTGCTCGGCGATTTGAGCGGCGGACAGATGCGCGCGCTGGCGGCGCTCAGCCGGGCGTATGCCGACGGCACCGTGCGGGTGACGGTCGACCAGAATCTCGTGATGCGGTGGGTGAAGAGCGGCCAGGTGCCCGGCCTCTACCGGCGGCTGGCGGCCGCCGGCCTCGCGCAGCCCGGCGCCGGGACGATTACCGACGTGACGAGCTGCCCCGGCGCGGAGTCCTGCCGCCTGGCGGTCACACAGTCGCGCGGACTGGCGCGTCTCATCGGCGACGATCTGCTGCAGCAGACGGCGCTGACCCGGCTCGCGTCGGACGTGCGCATCAAGATCAGCGGCTGCCCGAACGGCTGCGGCCAGCATCACGTCGCGGCGATCGGCTTCCAGGGCAGCATCCGCAAGATCGGCGACCGGGCCGTGCCGCAGTATTTCATGATGCTTGGCGGCGGCGCCGGTCCGGACGGCGCCAGCTTCGGGCGGTTGACGGCGAAGATTCCGGCGCGCCGGATTCCGGAAGCGGTCACGCGCATGCTGGAGCTCTACAAGGAGGACCGCACCGCGGGGGAGACGGCGACGGCGTTCTTCCTGCGCGTCGATCCCGCCCGGGCCCGCGCCGCGGTGTCCGACCTCGAGAAGATGGCGGCCGACGAGGCGCTCCCGACGGATTTCATCGACCCAGGCGAGGATCATGCGTTCAATCCGGAGGTGATGGACGGCGAATGCAGCGCCTGAGCCCGCCGCACGAGGTGATCGTCCCGGGGTCGATCGCCAACCTCGGCCCCGGCCTCGACACGCTCGGCCTGGCGGTCGCGCTCTATCTGCGGGCGACCGTCACGCGCGTGACAGAGGACGGCCGCGGGCGGCTGACCTGCCGCTTCGCGGACGGGCCGATTGGCGGTCCCAACCGGATCGCGGCGGGCTTTGCGGCGCTCGGTCCGATGGGGCGGCGGGCGCCGTCCCTCGAGGTCGAGGTCCGGAGCGACATCCCGCTGCGCGGCGGGCTCGGCAGCAGCGCGGCGGCGACGATTGCCGGGCTCAAGCTCCGGGAACTGGTCGACGGCCGACGCTCCCGGGACCAAATCCTGGCCGCGGCGTCGAAGATCGAGGGCCATCCGGACAACGCCGCCGCCGCCCTCATCGGCGGCGTCGCCAGCTGCGCGATCCGGGAGGATGGGACGATCGCGGTGGCGTCGTGGCCCTGGCCGCGGGCGTGGCGGGTGATCGTCGCGACGCCGCAGCTCGAGCTCAAGACGTCGGTGTCGCGGCGGGCGCTGCCGCGGCGGCTGCCGCTCGGCGACGCGATCTTCAACCTGCAGCATCTCGCGATGGTGCTCGGGGCGCTGCACAGCGGACGGGCGGCCGACCTGCGTGAGGGGCTCCGCGACCGTGCGCATCAGCCCTATCGGGCGCCGCTCGTGCCGGGACTGGCCCGGCTGCTCGCGCTGCGGCATCCGGACGTGATCGGGGCGTGTCTCAGTGGGGCGGGGCCGACCGTGGCGGTGTTTGCGGCGCGCAATGCCGCGGCGGTTGAACGGCTGGTGCAGCAGTGCTACACGCGCGAGCGGGTGCCCTGCCGTGTGAGGACCGTACGGGTTCATCGGGAAGGTGAAGCATGACGTTCATGACCGGGCTGCAATGCCATCTGTGTGGAGCGAAATATCCGGCCGAGGCGCTCTGGGTCTGCAGCGAGTGTCTGGGGCCGCTCGAGGTCGTCTACGACTACGCCGGCGCCCGCGAGGCGATGACCCGCGACGTCATCGAGAGCCGGCCGCGCAATGTCTGGCGCTTCCGCGAGCTGCTGCCGATTGCCGGCGAGCCGCGCACCGGCTTCCACTCCGGCTACACGCCGCTGGTCCGCGCCGATCGGCTCGCCCGCGAGCTCGGGCTCCGCGAGCTGTACATCAAAGACGACTCGGTCAACCATCCGACGCTCTCCTACAAGGACCGCGTCGTCTCGATGGCGGCGACGCGCGCCGTGGAGCTCGGCTTCACGACGTTCGGCTGCGCCTCGACCGGCAACCTCGCCAACAGCGTCTCGGCGCACGCGGCACGGCTTGGCCTCGAGTGCTACGTGTTCATCCCCTACGATCTCGAGCTCGGCAAGGTGCTCGGCTCGGCGGTCTTCAAACCGCACGTCATCGGCGTCCGCGGCAATTACGATGACGTCAACCGGCTGTGCACGCAGATTGCCGAGAAGCACGGCTGGGGCTTCGCCAACATCAACCTCCGCAGCTACTACGCCGAGGGCGCCAAGACGCTCGGCTTCGAAGTGGTCGAGCAGCTCGGTTGGCGCTTTCCGCAGCATCTCGTCTCGCCGGTGGCCGGCGGCACGCTGCTGCCGAGAATCGCCCGCGGCTTCCGCGAGCTGCGCGAGCTCGGGCTGGTCGAGGGGGAGCTGCCGCGCATCCACGCCGCGCAGGCGGCCGGCTGCGCGCCGGTCGTCCGCGCCCTCGATGAGGGCCTCGAGTTCCCCGACCCGGTCAAGCCGAACACGATCGCGAAGTCGATCGCGATCGGCAATCCGGCCGACGGGTTCCAGGTCGTCCGGACCGTCAAGGCGACCGGCGGCACCGGCGTCGCGTCGAGCGACGAGGACATCCTGCTGGCGATGGAGCTGCTCGCCGAGACCGAGGGTATCTTCACCGAGCCGGCCGGCGGCGCGACGCTCGCCGGCGCGATCTCGCTGGTCCGCCGCGGCGTGATTCCCAAGGACGAGTCGGTGGTCGTCTGCATCACCGGCAACGGCTACAAGACCGCCGCCGAGACGATTGGCCCGCGCCTGCCGGCGCGGATCGAGATCGGCCGGGCGCTGGCCGACTTCGAGACCTATCTCGAGTCGGCGACCAGCGCCGCGCCGGCGCTGCCGAACGTCTGACCGTATGATCGAGTTGAGCGGGGAGGCGGTGGCGGCGATCCGCCGGCACGGCGGCGCCGGCTACCCGCTCGAGTGCTGCGGCGCGCTGATCGGCCGCGTCGGCGACGGCGGCGATCGGCACGTTGGCGAGGCCTGGCCGCTGACCAATGCGGCGGCCGCGACGCCGGAGCGCCGGTTTACGGTCGCGCCGGAGGACTACCGGCGCGCCGAAGCCCGCGCCGCGGCCTCCGGCAGCACGCTCGTCGGGTTCTACCACTCGCATCCGGACGCCCCGGCGCGTCCGTCGCTCGAGGATCTCGCGCACGCCTGGCCGAACCTCGATTACATCATTGTCTCTGTCGTGCGCGGCCAGCCGGAGGACATTTCCTGCTGGCGGCTGCGCGAGGACCGTTCCGGTTTCGACCGCGAGGACATCACATGGCCCACCGCATCCTGATCCCCACGCCACTCCGGCCGTTTGCCGGCAAGCAGGAGGCCGTCGAGATCGACGGCAGCACCGTCGGCGAGGCCTTGCAGGGGTTGATCGCCCGCTACGGCGATCTCCGCAAGCATCTCTACAACGAAGACGGCAAGCTGCGCAGCTTCGTCAATATCTACGTCAATGACGAGGACATCCGCCACCTCGAGCGCGAGAAGACCCCGCTCAAGGCCGGCGACGTCGTCAGCATCGTCCCGTCGGTGGCGGGCGGCGTCGGCGCGGTCGTGCCGCGTCAGGGGGAGGAGTTGACCCGCGACGAAGTGCAGCGCTACAGCCGGCACCTGATCATGCCGGAGGTCGGCATCGAGGGGCAGCAGAAGCTCAAGGCGGCGCGCGTGCTGTGCATCGGCGCCGGCGGGCTGGGCGCGCCCGCCTCGATGTACCTGGCGGCGGCCGGCGTCGGCACCCTCGGCATCGTCGACTTCGATACCGTCGACGCCAGCAACCTGCACCGGCAGATCATCTACGGCACCGCGGACGTCGGCAAGCGCAAGCTCGAGGCGTCGCGCCAGCGGATTGCGTCGATGAATCCGTCGGTCAAGGTCGTCGAGCACGAAGTGGCGCTGACCTCGAAGAACGCGCTCGACGTGCTCCGCGACTACGACGTGATTCTGGACGGCACCGACAACTTTCAGACCCGCTACCTGGTCAACGACGCCTGCGTCATCCTCGGCAAGCCCAACGCCTACGGCAGCATCTTCCGCTTCGACGGCCAGGCGTCGGTGTTCGCGGTCAAGGGCGGGCCGTGCTACCGCTGCCTCTATCCCGAGCCGCCGCCGCCGGGGCTGGTGCCGAGCTGCGCCGAAGGCGGCGTCCTCGGAGTGCTGCCCGGAGTGATCGGCATCATCCAGGCAACCGAGGCGATCAAGCTGATTCTCGGCGTCGGCCAGCCGCTGGTCGGCCGGCTGCTGCTGTATGACGCCCTGCAGATGCGCTTCCGGGAGCTGAAGCTGCGCCGCGACGTCGAGTGCCCGGTGTGCGGCGACCATCCGACGATCCGCGAGCTGATCGACTACGACGCGTTCTGCGGCGTCACGCCGGCGGCGGCCGCGTCAGCCGGACCGTCGGTTCCGGAGATCACCGCCGACGAACTGAAGGCGCAGATCGACAGCGGCGCGGCGCCGTTCATCCTCGACGTCCGCGAGCCGAACGAGTATCAGATCTGCCGCATCGAGGGCTCGACGCTGATTCCGCTCGGCGAGGTCGCCGCCCGGTCGGCTGAGCTCGACCGCAGCCGCGAGATGGTCGTGCACTGCAAGATGGGCGGGCGCAGCGCCAAGGCGGTCGCGCTGCTGCAGGAGCGCGGCTTCACGCGGGTGCGGAATCTGAAGGGCGGCATCCTGTCCTGGATCGACAACGTCGATCCGACCCAGTCGAAGTACTGAGTCCGCCGCCGGGGGTTCGCGCTACTTCCGGCGCTCGGGCAGCCGGCGTTCCGACGGGCCATCGTAAATGTGGTCCTTCGGATCGATCTGGCGCATCGGGTGCTGCCGCTCGCGCTCTTCCTGGGCCTGGGCGGCAATGCCCGGCACGCGCGAGATGATGAACAGCGCGTTGGCGACATCGGGCGGCATCCCCAGGTCGCCGCAGACCGCGGCGATCGCGCCGTCGATGTTGACCGGCACCGGCGGGTGGCCGCCGTGGCCAGTGCCGAGCAGCATTTCGACGGCGCGGATCATCTGGATGTGGCCCCCTTCGATTTCCAGCTCCAGCGCCATCTGGAACAGCCGCGCCGCTCGCGGGTCGCGGGTATGGAAGCGGTGGCCGAAGCCGGGGACCTGCTCGCCGGTCTGCTCCCAGCGCGCGACGATCGCTTCCGCGGCGGCGCGGTAGCTCTGCCCCTCACGGACCAGCGCCAGCCCGGCGTCGAGAAACCCCATGCAGCTCTCGATGTCACCGCCGTGATAGCGGCCGAAACCAAGCACACCGGCCGCGACGCAGGCGCGCAGCGGCGCGCCGGCCGTCGCCGTGTTCCGCGCCGCCAGCGTCGACGGCGGCGTCGCGCCGTGATCGATGAACGAGACCAGCATCGCTTCCATCAGCCGGCCGATGCCGGGCGTCGGGCACTCGCCCATCAGCAGCAGGTAGATCGCTTCGCCAAACGTCAGCCGGCCCATCAGCTCGTCGAGCGGGTAGCCGCGGACGAGGATCTTGTTCGGCTCGATCCCGGTCAGCGAGGTGCGCCACTTCGAGTCGGGCACGCGCTCCTGGTTGCGCCGTTCACTCAAGCGCCGGCTGGTCGGCTCGAGCGGCTGCGTATCCGCGGGCGGCTTGCGGGCCGCCGGCTTGTGGCCGGGCTGCTTCATGGTGTCACTCGCCTCATGGGGTTCCGTACAAGCGGTCGCCGAAGTCCCCGAGCCCGGGCACGATGAACTTGTGCGCGTTCAGCCCGCGGTCCACCGCCGGGGTGAAGATCTCGACGTCCGGGTGATGGCGCTCGACCAGTGCGATGCCTTCCGGGGCCGCGACGATGCAGATCAGCCGCACCCGCGAGGCGCCGGCCTTGCGCAGGAGATCCAGCGCGGAGACGGCGCTGCCGCCGGTGGCGAGCATCGGATCGATCATCAGCACGAAGCTCCGCGCCAGGTCGCCGGGCAGCTTGGCGTAGTACTGCGACGCGACCGCGGTCAGCTCGTCGCGCTGCAGGCCGATGTGGCCGACCCGCGCCGACGGCACCAGCGCGAGGATCGCGTCGAGCATCCCGAGGCCGGCGCGCAGCACCGGGACGACGACGACGTCGCCGGCGATGCGGCGGGCGGGCGCCGGGCCGAGCGGCGTGACGACCTCGGCAGCGGTGCTCGGCAGATCGCGCGTCGCCTCGGCGGCGAGCAGCAGGCTGATCCGCACCGCCATGCGCCGGAACAGCTCGGGCGGCGTCGCCGCGTCGCGGAGCGTCGCGAGCGCGTCGTGCACGAGCGGATGCTGGACCAGGTGGAGCGGCACCGGCCCACTATACAAAAGCGGGCCGCCAAAAGGGAAAAGAGAAACGGGATAAGATCGGCGCGATGATGCCGCGGCTGCTCGCTGTGCTCCTGGCGCTTGGCGCCGTCGCCGCCGGCCAGACCAGCCGGCGGCCGGTCTCACTGATTGTCAGCGGCGGGACGGTCGTCACCGTCGACGGATCGGGGCGGGTCCTGACGCCCGGGGCGGTCGCGATCGACGGCCGCGAAATTGTTGCGGTCGACAGTCCGGCGGCGATTGCCGCCCGCTTCACGGCGTCGGACACGATCGATGCCGCCGGCCAGGTGGTCATGCCGGGCCTCGTCAACACCCACACGCACGCCCCGATGGTCCTCTACCGCGGCCTGGCGGACGATCTGGCGCTGATGGACTGGCTCCAGCAGTACATCTTCCCGGCCGAAGCGAAGACCGTCAGCCCGGCGTTCGTGCGCGCCGGCGCCCGACTCGCCGCGCTGGAGATGATTCAGTCCGGTACGACCACCTACGCGGACATGTATTACTTCGAGGAGGAGATTGCCGCCGTCACCAAGGCGGCTGGCCTGCGCGGTGTCCTCGGCCAGACGATCATCGCCTTCCCGGTGCCGGACGCGAAGACGCCCGCGGACGGCCTGGTGCGGGCCGCGGCGTTCATCCGGAAATTCGCCAACGACGACCTGATCGTGCCGGCGATCGCGCCGCATTCGATGTATACGCTCGACGAGCCGACGCTGCAGGCGGTCCGCGCGCTCGCCGACCGCGAGCACGTGCCGGTCCTCATCCACCTCGCCGAAACGTCGAGCGAGGTGGCGACCTCGACCAAAGATCACGGCGCGACGCCGACCGCCTATCTGGACGGGCTCGGATTCTGGGGCCCCCGTACCATCGCCGCGCACGGCGTCTGGCTGTCGCCGGCCGACATCGCCATCCTCGCGCGCCGCCACGTCGCCGTCTCGCACAACCCGGAGAGCAACATGAAGCTCGCCAGCGGCGCGGCGCCGGTCGTCGAGCTGCGCGCCGCCGGCGTCACCGTCGCGCTCGGCACCGACGGCGCGGCGAGCAACAACGACCTCGACATGTTCGAGGCGATGCGCCAGGCGGCATTCCTCGCCAAGCTGCGCAGCAGCGATCCCCGCGCGATCCCGGCGCGCACCGCGATCGAGATGGCGACCATCGACGGCGCCCGCGCGCTGGGACTGGATCGCGAGATCGGCTCGCTCGAGGCCGGCAAGCGCGCCGACCTCATCGTCGTGTCGATGTCGGCCGCGCGCCAGACGCCATTCTACGAGCCGCTGTCGCACCTGGTCTACGTCACGCGCGGCGACGACGTCCGGACGACGATCGTCAACGGCCGGGTCCTGATGCGGGATCGCCGGATGCTGACGCTCGACGAACCGGCCGTGCTCGAGGAGGCGAGGGCGAGGGCGGGCGAGGTACGGAAGGCGATCAAATAGGGTGCCGGGGTGCCAGGGTGCCGGGGTGCCAAGGTGAGTGAATGAAGATACTGCTCGAGGCGGCGGTGATTCAGGCGCGGGTCGGGGAGATCGCCGCCGAGATCGAGGGGGCGTATCCGGCCGGGGAGGAGATCCACCTGGTCGGGGTGCTCAAGGGCGGCTTTGTCTTCATGGCCGACCTGGTGCGGGCGATGGGGCCGCGAGTGACGCTCGACTTCATCGCCGTGTCGAGCTATGCGAAGAGCACGAAGTCGTCCGGCGAGGTCCGGATGCTCAAGGATCTCGACTCCGGCCTCGAGGGGCGGCACGTCATCATCGTCGAGGACATCGTCGACACCGGCCTGACGCTGACCTATCTGCAGGATATCCTGCGCGCGCGGTCGCCGCGATCGCTGCGCACCGCCTGCCTGCTGAGCAAGCCGTCGCGGCGCGCCGTCAATGTTGCGGTCGACTACGTCGGATTCACGATCGAGGACCGCTTCGTCGTAGGATATGGCCTCGACTTCGCCGAGAAATACCGGAACCTGCCGTACATCGCGGAGCTCGACGAGCCGGCCGGGGCCTGAGCACGACGAAAGACTCTCTGAGATGCAGCGATTCGACATCATCACCGAGGCCGACGCCAGACGGCTGGACATCGGCGCCACCGTCGAGCTCGCCGAGGGCGGACACGTCACGCCGCTGGCGCGCGATACGCTGGCGTCGCGCCGCGTCTCGGTCGTCGCCGCCGGCGCGTTCGACGGGTCGCTGCCGCCGGACCTGGCGCCGCCGGCCGACATCCGCCGCCTCGCGATCGGCACCGATCACTCGGGGCTGGAGCTCAAGGCGGCGCTCGTCGCCCATCTGCGGGGCCGCGGCCTGGCGGTGACGGACCTGGGCACCAACTCGCCCGATCCCGTGGACTATCCGGACATCGCCGGCCGGGTCGCGCTGAATGTCGCGCGCGGCGAATCCGACGCCGGCATCGTCATCGACGGCGCCGGGATCGGGTCGGCAATCGCGGCCAATAAAGTGCGCGGGATCCGCGCCGTGATGTGCCCGGACGAAACCATCGCGCGATATTCGCGCCAGCACAACGGCGCCAATGTCATGACGCTCGGAGCGACCCTCGTCGCCGCGCCGGCGGCGATTGCCATCGTCGAGACCTGGATCGCGACGCCGATGCGCGAGGCGCGCTATATCCGCCGCCTGCTAAAGATCCGGCGGATGGAGGAACGGTTCTGACCTCGTCGCTCCGCCGCGATCGCGGCCGGCGGGCACAGGGACCCATTACGCCGTGCTGAATCCGGACGACCTCCGACGGCTCATCGACATCATCACCGACGAAGTGCTGGTTGCGCAGGGGGCGCGTCCGCCGGCGGCGGGGCGGTGCGCGTGCCACGCGGCGATGTCGGACTGCTGCCCCGATCGGCTGCGCGGCGTGATCGATGCCGGCGCCTCCCGGCTCGGCATGCACGCGACCGCGGGCGCGACCGGCGGCGTCTCCGGGATGATCGACCACACCCTCCTCAAGCCCGATGCGTCTCGGCCGGAGATCGAGAAGCTGTGCCGCGAGGCGGCGGAGTTCCATTTCGCAACCGTCTGCGTCAATCCGGCGTGGGTCGCCACTGCCGCCGCGCTGCTCCGCGGCAGCGGCGTCGGGGTGTGCTCGGTGGTCGGGTTCCCGCTCGGGGCGACGACTGCCGACGTCAAGGGATTCGAGACCCGCCGCGCCATCTTCGACGGCGCCACCGAAATCGACATGGTGATCAACATCGGCGCGCTCAAGTCGGGCGACCTCCGCACCGTCGAGCGTGACATCGCCGCGGTCGTCGAGGCGTGCCAGCCCTGCGGCGTCGTCAGCAAGGTGATCATCGAGGCGGCGCTGCTGACCGATGAGGAAAAAGTGACCGCGTGCACGCTGTCGAAGGCCGCCGGGGCGGACTTCGTGAAGACCTCGACCGGCTTCGCCTCCGGCGGCGCGACCGCCGCCGACGTCGCGCTGATGCGCCGCGTGGTCGGCGCCGAGATGGGCGTCAAGGCGGCCGGCGGCGTCCGCGATCTCGACGGCCTCAAGGCGATGGTGGCGGCTGGCGCGACCCGGGTCGGCGCCAGCGCCGGGGTGAAGATCGTGCAGGAATCCCGAGGCCAGAAACCCACCGCCGCCGCGTCAGGCTACTGACGAGTAGCCCCGTCGCCCGGCTTCAGTTCCTTCGCGCCGTCGCCGGCACCGGGAACGGCACGGTGAAGCCGTGCTGCTCGAACGCCACGATGATGCGCCGCCGCAGTTCGCGGCCGACGAACCATTGCTTCGACGGCACGGTCCGGATGCGCGCCTTGAGCTTTACCGACCAGTCCGTGAACGCATCGACGCCAAGGACTTCGATCGGCTCGATAATCGCCGGTCCGAAGACCGGGTCGGCCTGGAGCGCCGCCCCAATCTCATGGAGCACCGCCGTCACGGCATCGGTGTCGTCGAAGTACGACACCGAGAGGTCGAGCACGTAGTAGGAGAAGTCCTTGCTCTTGTTGGCGAGGGTCGTGATCGCGCCGTTCGGGAAGACGTGGACGGTGCCCTCGATGTCGCGCAGCACGATCGTCCGGAGATTGATCGACTCGACCGCGCCGCCGGTGCCGTTGATGGCGGCGATGTCGCCGACGCGCACCTGATTCTCCAGAATCAGGAAGAAGCCGCTGATGATGTCGCGGACGAGCGTCTGCGCGCCGAAGCCGACCGCCAGGCCGGCGACCCCGGCGCCGGTCAGGACCGGCGCGATGTCGAAATCCAGTACTCGCAGCACCATCAGGATCGCGACGCCGATGATCAGGACGGTGGTGCCCTTCTGCACGACCGATCCCAGTGTCCGCGCGCGCTTCGCGCGCTCGAGGGCATCGAGGTCGGTCACCAGGTTCATCCGGTGCTCGAAGCGGCGGACGAGCAGGGCAATCGTCCACACCAGCGCGTAGGCGAGGACCGTGATGAGCAGGATGCGGAGGCCGGACTCGAACGTCCAATTGGCCAGGGTGCGGAGCCGGACGCCGGCTCTGGGCCGGAGACCGACCATTTCGCAGGCCGGGAAGATCAGGACCGCGAACGCGATCAGGAAGGTGCCGGCGCCGACGAGGCGGAGCAGGCCGCGGACGCTCGGGCTCGACAGCAGCAGCGAGGCATCGCCGGTCAGTTCGCGCAGCCAGCCGGCGGCGGTCCGGCGAGCGAAGCGTCCCGCCAGCCACGCCGCCACCAGCGTCGGCAGCAGCGCGAGCAGCAGCGACCTGGCTTCAACCGCTCCCTGGAAGAGCCTGCCGGTCATTGCCCGCCAGGCGCGCCCGGTTCGTCGTGCCCCCGGGTATTGTTCGATGCCGCCGCCATCATGCCGCAATCACCATGCCGGACATGATGGCACGGCTCGGCGCGCTTCGCTCACCGTGCCATGTCGAAGCCGCTTTCCTCGAGCTCGCGCTCGCCGTGATGCTGGTTGCCGTTGTCCTCGACGATGCGGCAGTCGAAGAGGTGAATCGAGCGGTCGGCGTGGCGGGCGTAGCGCGGGTCGTGCGTGACCATGCAGATGGTCGCCCCTTCGCGGTGCAGATCGCGGAGCAGGTCCATCACCGCCTCGCCGTTCTTCGAATCGAGATTGCCGGTCGGCTCGTCGGCGAGCAGGATCGACGGCGTGCCGGCGACGGCGCGCGCCACCGCGACGCGCTGCTGCTGGCCGCCCGAGAGCTGGCTGGGCAGGTGCTTCGCGCGATGCGCCATCCCGACCTTCTCGAGCGCGGCGAGCACCCGTTCCTTCCGCTCGGGCGACTTCATCCCGCGGTAGGTCAGTGGCAGCTCGACGTTCTCGTAGACGGTGAGGTCGCCAATCAGATTGAAGCTCTGGAAGATGAAGCCGATCTCCCGGTTGCGGACCCGGGCGCGCTCGGAGAGCGGCAGGTCCGCGACCGACGCGCCGTTGAGGATGTAGCGGCCGTCGGTGGGGGAGTCGAGCAGGCCGAGGATCGACAGCAGCGTCGACTTCCCGCAGCCCGACGGACCGGCAATCGCGATGTACTCGCCGCTCTTGATCTCGAGGTGAATCCCGGCGAGCGCATGAGTTTCGACTTCATCCGTGAGGAAGACCTTGGTGACGCCGTCCAGCTGGATCAGCGCGGCGGGGCTCGAGGATGTGGTCATCTGGACTCCTTGGGTCGTGCGTTACCGGACGTTACCCGGCGATCCGGATACGGTCGAATGAATCCTGGGCGGACATGTCGGAGAGAATGACCTGATCGCCGGGCTTCAGCCCGTCGACGATCTCGATTTGATTGACGGAGCTGCGTCCGAGCTTGACGTTGGTGCGGATGGCGTCGCCGTCGGCGTTGAGCTTGAAGAGCCCGACGGTGCTGTTCTCCTGGCCGAACGCCGGCCGCCCGACATACAGCACGTTGTCGAGCCGCTCGAGCTGAATGGTGCCGTCGACGCTGAGGTCGGGACGGGCCCCCGGCGGCAGCGCTCCCTCGAGGATGACGTCGACGCCGACGGTCCCGCCAGACGAGGCCGGGTCCATCCGGGACACGCGGCCCTTCACGATGCCGTTGCGGGTATCGACTTCGGCCACCTGCCCGACGCGGATGTCCTTGGTCTGCGTCTCCGCGATCCGCAGCTCCGCCTTGAGGTTCGTCGGATCGGCGACGCGCGCCAGGTTCGTGCCCGGGCCGACCTGCTGGCCGCGCTCGACCGGGACCAGCTGCAGGACGCCCGTCATGCCGGCCTTGACCTTGAGGTCGTCCAGCTGCCGCACGCGCAGCTCGGCGGCGGCGCGCTTCTGATCCACATCCGCCTGCTGCGGCGCGAGCTGCGAGCCGATGCCGCGGGTCTGCATGTCGAGCCGCTTGCGTCCGATCTCGAGCCGGTTCTTGAGCTCCTCGGCGGCGCTGCGCGACTGCTTCAGCTGAATTTCCGACACCAGGCCGTCCTTGTAGAGCGTTTCCTGCGCCTCCAGATTGAGCGCGGCGTTCTTGTAGGCGGCCTCGATGCCGGCCACATCTCCCTGCTGATTGAGGAGCGCGCTTTCCAGCTCCTGCTTGCGGTTGACGAAGTTCGCCTGAGCGGATTGGTACGCCAGCTGGGCCTCCCGCACCGACTGCTGGAGCTCGGGATTGCTGAGCTCGAGGATGACCGTCCCCGGTGTCACGCTGGCCCCCGGCCGGAGCAGGATGTTCTCGACGCGACCCTGCGTGGTCGCCGGAATCCACCGGATTTCCTCGGGCACCAGCGTCCCCGAGCCTCGCACCTGCCGCAGCATGGGTCCCCGCTTGACGGTGTCGATCCACACCTGGGCCCGATCGACCGAGGGAGCGGCCGGTTTGAGGCGGGAGATGCCCACCGTGACGGCGACGACGGCCGCCAGGGTGCCCGCGCCGATGAGCATCCGGCGGACCTTTTTCTTGCGTGCCTGGGAAGGACGAGCGATATCCATGGACTCCTTGGCCGGAGCGCTCTCAGTCGGGCGTCCGGCGGGTCGTGTAACGTGCCTGAACGCCGATAGTCATAGAACCTGCCGGGTGCCCAATCCCGCCCCGGTCACGGCGGCCTGGCCGCCGGGGCGCCGGCTGGCCCGTCGGAGCAATTGGACGAGAAAACGGTGTGTTCGGTTTAGAACAATCTGCATTTATCTGTTGCAGCCCGCCGCGTCCCGGTGGGAGTGTCGACCGCTCCGAGGGCCTTTCGGTGACCCGGAATCGCGGCGCTGACCGCCGCGGACGGCCGAGCTTCGAAAAGCGGCACGCGGCGTGCGTCCGCTCTACCCGATGACCGAAATCAACACCCAGCTGCTGGCGGAACTGGTCGAGGCGGTCAAGGAGATGGTCCGCAAGGAGCAGTCGGACCGCCTCAGGGACATCTACCTCATCGGCGACATTGAAAAGGATACCGCCCGAACCGCGATCGAGCGGCTTCGTGAACTGGCCAACGACAGCGGTAAGCCGATCACGATCTTCATCAACAGCGCCGGCGGTAACGTCACCGACGGGCTGGCCCTCCACGACGCCATCCGCCATCTCGTCGCCCGCGGTGTCGAGATCACGATCGTCGTCCAGGGGATGGCCTACTCGATGGGATCGGTCGTGCTCCAGGCCGCCAGCTCCGGCCGGCGGCTCTCGTTCCCGCACTCGTGGATCATGATTCATGAGCCGGCAAAGTGGGCCGGCTGGCAGTCGACGACCGCCGCCGCGCAGCACCTCGACCGCCTCAAGCAGATGCAGGGACAGATCTATCGCATCCTCGCCGATCGCTCGGGCAAGCCGCTGCGCCAGATCATCCGCGACACCAAGCGCACCGACTTCTATCTCGATGCCTCGCGGGCGCTCGAATATGGATTGATCGACGACGTCCTTGGCGCGACGCAGGCGGGCCCTGCCAGTACCGTCGCGGATGCCCGTTCGATCGACGCGGAGCTCAACGCTCCGGACATGGCGGCCGCGGAACGGCCACCGGAGCGACCTCGTGACGAGTGACCGTGGCATGGCGGTTTCGAGTGGCGGTGCTGTGATGCTGTCTCCTCGCGGTTGCCCGGGGTCGCTCGCACGATGAAGGGCACGGCGGATGCGTTTCCCTTTCCGGCGCTGAACCCGCCGCTGCGGTTCCTGATCGCGCTGGTTGCCGTTGGCCTGGTGTTCGCGATCTGCTGGGTAGCGGGGGACACGATCGACGACGGCAGCGAATTCCTGCTGCTCGGGACGGCGGTGATGGCCTCGGCCTGGTTCGCCGGCACCGGTCCGGCGCTGGCCGCGACCGTGACCGGTGCCCTCCTTGGCGCGTTCGAAGCAAGCCGCGCGCCGGTGGCCGATGCCGCGGCGCCGACGCACCTTGCGCTCTTCGCCATCCAGGGATTGCTCCTCACCGGGGTCGTCTCCGAGCTGCGCTCGGCGCGGCGCAGCGCCGAGCAGCAGGCCAGGGAAGCCCAGGCCGCCCGTCGCGAAGGGGAAGCCGCCAACCGCATGAAGGATGAGTTCCTCGCGACGGTCTCGCACGAGCTGCGGACGCCGCTCAATGCCGTGCTCGGCTGGGTCCACCTGCTGCGGACCGGCAAGCTCGACGCCGCCACCGCGTCGCGCGGACTGGAATCGATCGAACGGAACGTCCGCCTGCAGGCCCAGCTGACCGGCGATCTACTCGATGTCTCGAAGGCCCTCACCGGCGAGCTTCATCTGCATCCGCATCCGACCGCGCTCGGTGAGGCCGTGCAGCAGGCGTTCGCCGCGGTCGAGTCCGCGGCGCGCGCGAAGGGGGTGCGGCTCGAGGTCGTGCTGCCGCCGGCCCCGCTCGTCGTGCTCGGCGACAAGACCCGGCTGCGCCAGATCGCCTGGCATCTGCTCGCCAACGCCATCAAGTTCACGCCCCGTGGCGGCGCCGTCAGCGTCGTCGTCGAAGCCGCCGGACCGCTGATCCGCCTGATCGTGACGGACAGCGGCCGCGGCATCGAACCGCAGTTCCTGCCGCGGATCTTCGATCGGTTCAGCCAGGCGGACGGATCGGTGACGCGCCCGGCGGGCGGGCTTGGCGTCGGGCTGGCGCTGGTCCGCGAGCTGGTCGAGATGCACGGCGGCGAAATCGAGGCGAGAAATGCCGACGGCGGGCACGGCGCGGTTTTCACGGTGCAGTTCCCGATGCAGGCGGCCGACCTTCTCGATCGGATCGTGCCGGTGAGCCCCGCGGCGGCGCACGTCGTGGCATCTGCGCCGATCGACGGCTTGCGCGTGCTCGTGCTCGACCGCGATCGCGAGGCCCGCGAGCTGCTGACGGCGATCCTGCAGCAGCGCGGCGCCGCCGTCCGTACCGCCGAGTCGGTCGCCGAAGCCCTCGAGGCACTCGAAGCGTGGCGGCCGGACGTCCTGATCAGCGACAGCGCGTCGCCCGACAGCGACTCCTACTCGATCATCGGGAAGATCGAGTCACTCGACGCCGAGCGTGGCGGACGGATTCCTGCCGTGGCACTGACCGCCTTCGGCAGGACCGACACCCGGCTCGGACGCCTGCTCCAGGGAGTGCAGCGCAATCTTCCCAAGCCGTTCGAACCGGCGCAGTTGGCGGCTGAAATCGCCCGCCTCGCCGGACGGGAGCGGCGGCGGGCCCAGCGGTGAGGCAGGCGACGACATGACAGAAATGCGCGCGATCGAGACCGACATCCGGACTCGCCGGCTGTCGGCAGGCGTGGAGCTGCGGCCCGGCGGCACCGCGTCGGTGCGGGTCTGGGCGCCCGACTCGCGGCACGTCGACTTCGTCGTCGACGGCGGCGGCTCGCACCCGTTGGAGCGGGAGGAAGACGGCGTTTTCGCCGGTGAGCTGCCGGGCGTCGTCGCCGGAACGCGCTACTGGTACCGGCTCGATGGCGGGGAGCGCCGCCCGGACCCGGTGTCCCGCTTTCAGCCCGATGGACCGCACGGTCCATCCGAGGTCGTCGACCCGGATCTGTTCCTGTGGACCGACGCATCGTGGCGCGGCGTCGGCCCGCAGGGTCAGGTGTTGTACGAGATGCACATCGGGACCTTCACGCCGGAGGGCACCTGGGCGTCCGCGATGGCGCAGCTGCCGGCGCTGGCGGAGCTCGGCGTCACCGTCATCGAGATGATGCCGATCGGCGAATTTGCCGGCACCTTCGGCTGGGGGTATGACGGCGTCGATCTGTACGCGCCGACCCACCTCTACGGCCGCCCTGACGATCTGCGCGCCTTCGTCGATCGGGCACACGCCCTCGGGCTCGGCGTGATCCTCGATGTCGTCTACAACCACCTCGGTCCTGACGGCAATTACCTCAGCGAGTTCTCCGCCGACTACTTCACCGACCGCTACAAGAACGACTGGGGCCGGGCGATCAATTTCGAGGGCCCGGCGGCGGCGCGGGCATTCTTCGTCGAGAATGCCGGCTACTGGATCGACGAATATCATTTCGACGGTCTCCGCCTCGACGCGACCCAGGACGTCAACGATGCCTCGGCCGAGCACGTCCTCGCCGCGATCGGCCGGCGCGCGCGCGCCGCGGCGCCCGGCCGTCAGGTCTACATCATCGCGGAGAACGAGCCGCAGCAGGCCAGCCTGGTGCGCGAGCCCGCCGCCGGGGGCCTCGGGCTCGACGCGCTCTGGAACGACGATTACCACCACAGCGCGGTGGTGGCGCTAACCGGCCGGCGCGAGGCGTACTACACCGACTACAAGGGCGCGGTCCAGGAGTTCATCTCGTGCGCCAAGTACGGCTACCTGTATCAGGGGCAGTGGTACAAGTGGCAGAAGAAGCGCCGCGGCTCCCCGGGCCTCGACCTGCCGAAGCATGCGTTCGTCGCCTACCTGGAGAACCACGATCAGGTCGCCAACTCCGCGTTCGGCCGGCGGCTGCACCAGCTCTCGGCCCCCTCGCGCTACCGCGCGCTGACCGCCCTGACGCTGCTCGGCCCGGCGACGCCGCTGCTCTTCCAGGGGCAGGAGTTCGCCTCCGACCGGCCGTTCCTCTACTTTGCCGACCACCGCGAGGAGCTGCGCGATCCGATCCGCGCCGGGCGCAAGGAGTTCCTGATCCAGTTCCCCAGCATCTCCGACCCCGAAGTGCCGCCGGCGCTGCCATCGCCGGTCGACCGGCAGACCTTCGACCGCTGCAAGCTCGATCTCTCCCAGCGCACGACGCATGCCGCTGCCTACGCGCTGCACCGCGACCTGCTCCAGATCCGCCGCTCGACGACAGCGATCAGGAATCCGGTCAAGGTCGACGGGGCGGTGATTTCGGCGCAGGCGCTGGCGCTGCGTTTCTTCTCGCCCCTCGGCGACGCGCTGCTGATCGTCAATCTGGGCTGCGATCTCGATCTCAGCCCGGCACCTGAGCCGCTCCTCGGCCCCCCGGCCGGCCACCGCTGGGCGGTCGCCTTCAGCAGCGAGAGCGTGCGCTACGGTGGCCAGGGCACGGCGCCGCTGCGTGAAGACGGCGAGTGGCACCTGCCCGGCGAGGCCGCGATGCTGTTCACTCCCGTGTTCCGACAACCAGATGATGACGCCGACCAGTAACCTGCACCGCACCATCCCGTATCCGCGGGACGCCGCCGCCGACGATCCGATGCCGCGCCGCGAATGGCTCGTGACCAATGGCCTCGGCGGCTACGCCTCCGGCACCGTCGCGGGGGTCGTCACGCGCCGCTATCACGGCCTGCTGGTGGCGTCGCTGCCGGCGCCGCTCGGCCGGATGGTGATGTTCAACCACCTTCTCGAGCGTGTCCGGCTCGCCGACCGCCGGGTGCTGTGGCTGGGCGACGAGGACGAAATCTCCGGGCCGAACGCCACCGACCGGACCGAGCACCTCCAGGAATTCCGGCTCGAGACCGGGTTGCCGGTCTGGACGTACCGGATCGGCGACGTCGCCATCGAGAAGCGGGTGCTGATGCCGCACGGCCAGAACACCGTGCACGTGACCTACCGGTTGCTCGAGGGCGAAGGGCCGGTGCGGCTGTCGCTTCGCCCGTCGATGCACTTCCGCGGCTACGAAGCGCCGGTGAATGCCGCCCCCGGCCAGTCGTTCACGGTGACGGCGGTCGGCCGGCGCTACGAGGTGTGCGCCGGCCATGACCTGCCGAGCCTCAAGCTGTGGCTGCACTCCGAGCGCGGCGCGCTGACGCTCGAAGCGCGAACGTCCGACGTGTCGTACCGGATGGAGAAGATCCGCGGCTACGAATCGGTCGGAACGCTGTGGAGTCCGGGCTACTTCCGCGCCGACCTGCGGGTGGACGCGCCGGCGACCCTGGTCGCCTCGACCGAATCGTGGGAGGTCGTCGAGGCGCTCGCCCCCGCGGCGGCGGCGTCGGCCGAGGCCGACCGGCGCCGCCGGCTGATCGACCGCTCCGGTTCGGCGGCGACCGATCGGCTGGCGGCGCAGCTCGTCCTCGCCGCCGATCAATTCATCATCACGCCGGCCGGCCGCGCCGACGAGGCGGCCCGGGCGCGCGCCGCCGGGGAGGAAGTCCGGACCGTCATTGCCGGCTACCACTGGTTTACCGACTGGGGCCGCGACACGATGATCAGCCTCGAAGGGCTGACGCTCGCAACCGGCCGCTACCGCGAGGCCGGCCACATCCTGCGGACGTTCGGCCACTACGTCCGCGACGGGCTGATCCCCAACATGTTTCCCGACGGCGCGCGCGAGGGGCTGTATCACACCGCCGACGCGACGTTGTGGTTCTTCCACGCGGTCGAGCGCTACGTCCAGGTCACCGGCGACGTCGATACCCTGCGCGCGCTGCTGCCGGCCTTCCTCGACATTGTCCGTCATCACCTCGCCGGCACCCGCTTCGGGATCGGCGTCGATCCGTTGGACGGCCTGCTCCGCCAGGGCGAGGCGGGTTATCAGCTGACCTGGATGGACGCCAAGGTCGACGACTGGGTGGTGACGCCACGGCGCGGCAAGGCGGTCGAGATCAATGCCCTTTGGTACAACGCGCTGTGTCTGCTCCGCCGCTGGACCGAGGATCTCGGGACGGAGGCGCGGGAGCTGAACCTCGCCGAGCACGCCGAACGAGCCCGCCAGTCCTTCAACCGGCGCTTCTGGTTCGAGGCCGGCGGCCATCTGTATGACGTGGTCGACGGTGAACAGGGAGACGACCCGGCCTGCCGGCCCAACCAGGTGTTCGCCATTTCGCTCGACCATCCGGTGCTCGACGCCGCGCGGTGGCCGGCGGTCATGGAGGTCGTTCGCGATCGATTGCTGACGCCGGTCGGCCTTCGCTCGCTCTCGCCGGGCCATCCCGACTTCAAGGCGAAGTATTACGGCGACCTGCGCTCGCGCGATGCCGCCTACCACCAGGGGACGGTGTGGGCGTGGCTGATCGGTCCGTTCGTCGACGCGTGGCTGAGGGTCTACCCCGAGGACCGCGGCGGGGCGCGCCGGCTCTTGCACGACTTCGACGGCCACCTCGGCGACGCCTGCATCGGCTCGATCAGCGAGATCTACGATGCCGAGGCCCCGTACATTCCGCGCGGCTGCGTCGCGCAGGCGTGGAGCGTCGCCGAAGTACTACGCTGCCTGCTGAAGACGGCCTAACCGGCAGGCGCTATCGTGAAGGTCGTTGCGTTTCGATCGCGCTGATGCGCCTCTCGTGATCGTCGAGGCGGTCCGTATTGCGCACGGTGCCGTCGGCGACCAGCGTCGTCCATTCCCTGAACTGTTCGGCGACGATGTCGAAGTGCCGGCGGGTCGTCTCACCTTCGGCCCTGATCTCCGCCCGCAGTGTGTCCGTGACGTTGGCGGCGCTGGCGACGATCTCCGCGCGCAATTCGGACCGAACAGCGGCCGCCTCCGTTTTCATCTCGGTCCGCACGGCCGTAAACTCTCGCTGCACCGCCGCAAATTCTTGCTGCACCGACGCAAATTCTTGCTGCACAGTCGCAAATTCTTGCTGCACAGCCGCAAATTCTTGCTGCACAGCCGCAAATTCTTGCTGCACAGCCATGAAGCCAGCCTTGGTGTTGTCGTTCAGTTCGTCAATCGTCATGGCGCCTCCATCCTAGCATCGTCGCTCGCCGATGCCAGGATTCGGCCACCGCGCGGCCTGGGCGGTTCAAGGCCATCGCGGCAGCGACTTGCTGGAGTTACCGTCTGTTCTGGTGTGACGTCCACGAAGAGTCTGAGCGGGAGGGTAGATGTGGTTGCGGATACCGCCACCTTTCCGCCGGCGAGGCATGTCGGTTTCAGCCTCAGCTGATGCGGTGCTCGATGGCCGAGGCGGGTCTCGGCCACGGGGAATCAGAGGCTCGCCACGTCGCGTGGCGCGACGCGCATCGTCGACGGACGAGCCCCTCCGGTGTGGTGGTTACTGGCGTTCGTAGACCGCCTTGCTCGGTTCGTTCGCGGCAACCGGCAGCCCGTCATCGACCAGGGTCTTGCCGTCGGCCGACAGGGTGAAGACGTCCGTGTAGAAATACAAGCGGCGCAGCGCCGGAATCGTGGGAACTTGCGCGCTTGGTACGGAGGTACCGCGGCGGCCGCTCTGTGAGATGCTGAGGCATCATGGGGTTCTGTGAGCATTGTGAAGGGCAGCGTTTCGACAGGTCACGGGTGCTCCGGGCGCTTCGCAAGCTGCGCCGCCGCCTGCGCGCGGCTGGCAGCGACCGGGAGCGCAGCGTCGTCGAAGAGGCAATTCGAGCCGTGCAGGACCTCGACATCCCCCACCTCGAGATTGAGGAGTTCGACGACGAAGTCGTCCATTGAGCGGCTATTGACACCGCCGCCTGCTGACGCCGTCCTCGTCTATCCGCAGCCGGGATCTGGGCGAAGGCACCGCGTATGACCAGCTCTGTCACTACTCCTTCGTACAATCGTATGGAACGCGAAGGAGGAAACATTGCCCGATATGTGTCTGTGCCGGCTGGTGGTCTCCGGTCCGCTTGGCGAGGTGAAGCGCTTCGTGCGCGCCGCCGCCGAGCGGCCGGTCAAAGGTCGAAAAGGTAGGAAAGCCGCCTCCCCGGCGCGCTCTCGTTGACCCGCCTGCGGCCGGACGCGGAAGAAACTGAGTAATGACGGACCGCCGGCACGAAAAATGTACGCCGACATGGATAAGGCCGCGGGTCTCGCGCGAGACGACGTCGACGGCGCCACCGAGCTACAGATGGAGCTGGAGTTCGACGCGGCGCTGATGGATGCGGTGGTCGCGCACTGGACGCCGGCACGGATCAAGGCCGAACGCCGATGACCCCCCCAGCCTGCCTTGCTACGGGCTCGTGGGAGGCCTGCTCCAGGGAAGAGCAGCGTCAGCTCGAAAAGCTGATGCTGGCGGCGCGAAAGATTTTCACAGAGTCGGAAGAAGAGGCGAGGCAATGACCCTGCACGTCCAGACCGATCGCACACTCGTTCGCACGGCCGGCCGGAGCGTCCGCTACGTGCTCCTCTCGTTCGCCGCCCCCGAGGCACGGCACGCCTCGGTGCGCGACCCCATCAACGTGACGTTCGTGATCGACCGCTCCGGCTCGATGGGCGGTTCGAAGATCAGGCTGGCGCGGGAAGCGGTGGTACAGGCGCTGCGCATGCTCAAAGCGACCGACCGCTTCTCCGTCATCGCTTACGACCATGAAGTCGACGTGCTCGTGCCCTCGACGCTCGCCGGCAGCGAAGCATTACGCAACGCCGTCTCGCAGGTCGAAGGCCTTCAGGCGAGAGGCAACACGGATCTCGGCGCGGGATGGCTGCAGGGCTGCGAACAGCTCGCCACCTGGCATCAGCCTGGCCAGACCGCGCGCTGCCTGTTGCTCAGCGACGGCCTCGCCAACCACGGCATCACCAGCCGGGCGGAGCTCGCGCGTCATGCGGCGGAACTGCGCGAGCGCGGGATTACGACCTCGACGATGGGGCTGGGTGCGGATTTCGACGAGCACATGCTCGAGGGCCTGTCGACGGCCGGTGCCGGGCACTTCTACTACATCGACGCACCCGTGCAGATCGCCGACTGCCTCACCGGAGAGCTCGGCGAGGCGCTCGAGGTGGTCGCGCACGACGCCACCGTGTCGATTCAGGCGAGCGACGGACTGAAGGTGACCACGCTCAATCGGTTCCACGTTCAGGAGGATGGTGCCGGCCGCTTCTCGGTGCGCGTCGGCGATCTGGTCTCTCGTCAGGAGCTGTCGCTGGTTGTGCGCCTGGAATTCCCGGCCGGAGCAGACGGCAGGACCGCACGCGCGGTGTTCGGCGTGTCGGATGCGCGCGGGGCGCTCGACGAACGAAACACCGATATTCTCTGGACCTTTGCCGATCCTCCCGCCAACGGCACACAGCCCCGCAACCTCGTCGTCGATCGCGCGGTCGCAGCGCTGTATGCCGCCCAGGCCCATGCCGAGGCGCTGGTGCTGAACCGGGCGGGGAATTTCACCGCCGCCAAGGCCCGGCTCGAAGCGACGCGGCGGCGAATCGGTCAGTACGCCGGGGATGATGCCGCGCTGCGAAAAATCGTCGAGCGGCTTGAGGAGCGGGACGCGGTTTACGCGATGCCGATGAGCGCCGTGCGCTCGAAGTCGGAACACTTCCAGAGCCTGAACATCGCGAGAATGCGCAAGGCGGACGGCAGCGCGCGGCGCCGTTCGACGCCGTAAGACCGCGACGGGTTAGGCCTGAGCGTGCGTTCGCTGACGGGACGTCGCGGATGCTCACTGGGCTGAGCCGATCACCAGCGCATCGGCCGGCGCTGTCTGACGGCCCTCAGCGGGATGGAGCGGTCGAACGTCGCCAGCACGCCGCGCATCTTCGTCGCGAGGCACCCGGACGAACCCATTCTCGGTAATCGCGCAGGTCGCCCAGCCATCTTAGGTTGATTACCGGCTGGTTTGGTATTACTCTTACTAATAGGAGTAATGAATGCGCCTGACATCCAAAGGCCAAGTCACTATCCCGCAGGCCATCCGCGAGCATCTGGGCCTGCTGCCGCATTCCGAGGTCGTCTTCGAAATCGACGGCGATGCGGTCAGGATCAGGAAGGCTGAAGCCAGCACGGCCAGGGGCAGCGCCCTGCTCGCGCGAATGCGCGGAAGCGCCACGACCGGGCTGACAACCGAAGAGATCCTCGCACTCACCCGGGCGGATGCGTGACGACGCTCGTTGACAGCAATGTCATCCTCGACGTGGTCACCGAAGACGCCGACTGGGTGGACTGGTCGGCGTCGATGCTCGCCAGGGCCGCGGAGAGCGGACGCCTGGTCATCAACCCGCTGGTCTACGCCGAGGTGTCGTGCGGGTTCGACAGGATCGAAGCGCTGGACGAGGCCCTGCCGCTTGAATATTTCGTCCGCGAGCCGCTGCCGTGGGCGGCGGCCTTTCTGGCCGGCAAGATCTTCCTTCAATACCGGCGGAGCGGCGGCGTGCGCAGCGTGCCGCTGCCGGACTTTTTCATCGGTGCGCACGCCGCCGTCGCCGGCTACACCCTGCTGACGCGCGACGCCCGTCGGTTCAGCACCTATTTTCCCCGGCTGCAGATCATCGCGCCCTGACCTGATCTGCGACGGGTCGTCGAGGCGGTGCAGCGGGCGGCGCCGGACCTGATCGCGATCACCGGTGATCAGGTGGACGACTGCGCTGGTGACATCGAGCCCTTCTCACGTGCGTTCTCGACGCTGGCCGCGCCGCTCGGCGTGTTCGCGATCCCCGGCAATCATGACGTCTACGCGGGCTGGCGCGAGGTGCGCGCCGGGCTCCAGGTGATGGGGAGCCTGCTGCTGGTCAACGACGCCCGGCCGCTCGAGCGGGCAGGGGAGGCCTTCTGGATTGCCGGCACCGGTGATCCGGCGGGCGTCGGGAGGCCGTACGGCGCCGGCGGCGAAGCCGCACCTGATATCGACCGCACGCTGTCGCGCATTCCGGCCGGTGCGTTCACAATTGCGCTCGCCCACAATCCCGCGCTCTGGCCGGACCTGGCAACGCGCGGCGGGCCACTCACGCTGAGCGGACACACCCACTACGGACAATTCTCCATTCCGGCACTCGGCTGGAGCCTGGCCTCGGCCTTTCTCGACCTGGCGATGGGCGCCCATCGGCTCGGAAGGTCCCTGCTCTATATCAGCCCGGGGACCAACTACTGGGGCCTGCCGCTTCGCATCGGCGCGCTGCCGGAGGTGACCGTCCTCACGCTTCGACCTGGGGCCTCGACGCCGCGCCGTCCATCTTCGCGCGGGTGTGACATCCCGGTTCCACCTCGTCCTCCTGAGCCGGGCAGCCGGCGCCGCAATCGGACTTCCCGCCGAGCGGCAGCACCTGTAAGGTGACGAAATCCAAATGTCAGCCGATCGAGTCCGTGAAGGGCTGGGGATTGCCGGCGACGACGGTGTGTTAGAAAATGCGGAGAATGGCGTCCACAGATGACTTCACCATCCGGCAGCTTGCTGCGGGAGACGATGCCGAGATGCGCGGTATGCTGGCGATGTTCGGCACGGCGTTCGAGGAGATTGAGACCTACACGTCGGCCCAGCCCGGCGAGGCCTACCTCAGGCGACTGTTGGCCGGCGATGAGTTCATCGCGATTGCGGCACTGATCGACAACTCGGTCGTCGGCGGCATCGCCGCCTACGAGCTCCACAAGTTCGAGCAGGAACGTCGTGAGATTTACATCTATGATCTGGCGGTGGCGGTCGAGCACCGTCGCCAGGGCATCGCGACGGCCCTGATTCAGCGGCTCCGGGAAATTGCGACGGCGCGCGGCGCCTACGTCATCTTCGTTCAGGCCGATCCCGGTGATGCGCCGGCAATCGCGCTTTACACAGAGCTGGGCACGCGTGAAGATGTCCTCCATTTCGACATTGCCCCAGCGGGCGCCCGAGGAAGGGATCAAGCGTGACCAAGCCAGCGCCCGAGACGGCGAAGGACTCCCCGCCGGAGGAGCGGTCCCTCGCGGCGGAGAAGCACGACTTCACACAGGGGCTGTACGGCTGGATCACCCACACGGATCTCGCCAGTAATGATCCGGCGGCGACGAAGGCGTGGTGCGCCGAGGTGCTGGGCTGGACGTTCCGCCCACCGTTCCCCATTCCCGGCGGTGAAATCCATCTCTTCGCCTATTCCGAGAAGGGGGGCGGCGCGGTCCGTCCCGCCAACCCGCCGGAAGTTCCCGGGAGCATTCCTTACGTCCACGTCGCCGACGCCGCGGCGGCCTTTGCCAGCGCGCTGAAGGCAGGTGCTGAAGAGATGATGCCGCCAACCCGGGTGATGGAAGGGGTCACCGTCGCGATCGTTCGCGCGCCCGGGGGCGTCCCGATCGGATTCTCCGGGCCGTAGCCTCGGATGCTCCCGACCCCTGACCTCGCCAGCCTCGGCTGGAACCCGCGTCTCGCGGAGGCCTTCGCCGCGCATTTGGTGGTTGGGCTGCGTCCCGGCCGCGTCATCCTCGAGCACACGCACATCTACCGGGTCGCGACGGCAGACGGGGAGTTGCTCGCCCGCGTCTCGGGACGACTCAGGCACCGCGCCGCCAACCGGGCGGAATTCCCCACCGTCGGCGACTGGGTCGCGATCGCGCCCGCCGAGCACGACGGTGACGCCCGGATACTCGCCGTGCTGCCGCGGCACAGCCGCTTCTCGCGCCGCGCGGCAGGGGATCCAACCGAGGAGCAGGTCGTCGCGGCAAACATCGACACCGTTTTCCTGGTAGCGGGCCTCGACGGCGATTTCAACCCGCGGCGCATCGAGCGCTACCTGGTCGTGGCGGCGGAGAGCGGCGCCGCTCCGGTCATCGTGCTCAACAAGGCAGATGCAGCGGCAGACCCCGCCTCACTCGCCGCCGAAGTCCGGGCGCTCGCGGGTTCGGTCCCCGTTCACGTCGTCTCGTGCCGCGAACCGGAGACGCTCGACGCACTGCGCGCCTATCTCGGCCACGGTCAGACCGCCGCACTCCTCGGTTCTTCCGGCGTCGGGAAGTCCACCATTGTGAACAAGCTGCTGGGGGAGGATCTGCTGCGCACCCGTGACGTCCGCGAGTCCGACAGCCGCGGCCGCCACACCAGCACCGCGCGTCAGCTCGTCAGTCTTCCGGGCGGCGGCGTCCTCATCGACACCCCGGGGATGCGGGAGCTGCAGCTCTGGGAATCGGCCGACAGGGCGGGGACATTTGCCGATATCGAGGCGCTCGCCGCGGAGTGCCGGTTCCGTGACTGCCGGCATCGACAGGAACCGGGCTGCCGGGTGCAGGCCGGGATCCTGTCGGGCATGCTCTCCACCGGGCGTCTCGAGAGCTACCACAAGCTGCTCGCCGAGCAGGCCCACCAGTCCCGGCAGATGGACCAGCGCGCCCAGATTGACGAGAAGCGCAAGACGAAGACGATCATGAAAGCGCACCGGAAGCGTCTCAACGACCAGCCCCAGGACTGAGACGTGAAATCCGGAACCGCCGGCACGCAGGCGACGTAAGCTATCCCCGACATGGCAGACGTACTGACGGTCACCGGGGCGCGCAAGAGTTTCGGGGCGGTCAAGGCGCTCGACGGCGCATCCTTCGAGTTGCGACGGGGAGAGCTGCTGGCGCTGCTCGGCCCGAACGGCGCCGGCAAGACGACGCTCATTCGGGCGATCTCCGGCCGCGTCCGCCTCGACGCCGGAGAGGTCAGGCTCTTCGGGGCGCTGCTTGACGGCCGGCACACCCCTCGCGAGCTCGGGATCGTCCCGCAGGAGATCGCCGTCTATCCGCTGCTGACGGCGCGGGAGAATCTCGAGATCTTCGGCGGGCTGCACGGGTTGTCGGGCACGGCCCTGGCGACGCAGGTGGCGTGGGCGCTCGAGGGAGTCGGGCTGGCCGACCGCGCGAAGGAATCGGTCCGCCAGTTTTCGGGGGGCATGCGCCGCCGCCTGAACATCGCCTGCGGCCTGCTGCACCGGCCGAAGATCGTGCTGCTCGACGAGCCGACGGTCGGCGTCGACCCGCAAAGCCGCGATCGGATCTACGACCTGCTCGCATCGCTCGCCGCTTCGGGCGTGTCGATGCTGCTGACCACCCATCATCTGGAAGAAGCCGAAGCGCGCTGCGACCGGACCGTGATCATCGACCACGGCCAGGTGATCGCGGCGGGGACGACCTCGGAGCTGGTCGACCGGACGGTCGGCCGATCCAAGCTGGTGTCGGTGCGGCTGACCAGCCCGCTCGCACCTGGCCGGGAAGGATGGCCGCCGGCATCGGGCATCCAGATCGATCCGGCCGACGCCCGCCTCGTCAAAGCGCGCCTCACGGACCTCGCCGTCGAGTTGCCGCCGCTGCTCGCGGCGGTCCGCAGCGCCGGCGGGACGGTCGAGGACGTCGACGTCCGAGGTCCCAGTCTGCAGTCGGTCTTCATCCACCTGACCGGAAAGGATCTCCGCGAATGATCGGGACGCTGCTGCGGATTGGATTCCTGAACCTGAGCCGAGACCGCGTCGCGCTCAGCCTCAAGTTTCTCCTGCCGATCGTCTTCTTTTCGATCTTCGCGAGCGTCTTCGGCGGCCAGGGGGATGCGCAGACCCGCCGCATCGAGGTGGCGGTGGTCGATGAAGATCACTCGGACTTCAGCGCCCGGCTGGTCGCCGGTCTCCAGAGGGAGACGGGCCTCCGGGTGCGGACGACCGCCGACGGCAAGCCGGGACCGGCGCTCGACGTCGCGGCCGCCCAACAGACCGTGCGGGCCGGCGACGTCCCGATTGCCGTCGTCATTCCGCCGGGCATGGGGGTGGCGTTCCAGCAGTTCGGGTTGGTCTCCGGCGGCGGCCCGAAGATCCGGTTGCTCTCGGATGTGTCCGATCCGATAGCGCCGCAGATGGTGCTCGGCCTGCTCCAGAAAGTCGCGATGACGGCCGCGCCGGACCTGATGATGGAGGGGGGCCTTCGCCAATTCGAGCGCTACGCCGGCACGATGACGCCGCAGCAGAAAGCGGCGGTGGACGACTGGCTGCCGCGGCTGCGCAGCCAGGGCATGGGCGCGTCCACCGACGGTTCTACCGCCGCGGGCGGGGAGGCGGCGGGCACTGCCGGCATGCTGATTGGCGTCCAGATCGAGGACGTGATGCGCAGCCAGGGCAACCGCCAGTCGCTGATCTCGTTCTACGCCGCGGGCATCGGCGTCATGTTCCTGCTGTTCTCGTCGGTGGCGGGGGCCGGCGGCGCGCTGCTCGAGGAGGCGGAGGCTGGAACGCTCGAGCGGCTGCTGTCGACCAACATGGGCCTGACGAGGCTGATTGCCGGCAAGTGGATCTTCCTCACCCTCGGCGGCATCGTCCAGCTGGCCATCATGTTCCTGTGGGGCAGCCTGGTCTTCAAGCTGCCGTTGTGGTCGCACCTGCCCGGCTTCATCGTGATGACGGCCGTCACCGCCGCCGCCGCGTCGGCGCTCGGAATGGCGCTGGCGACGCTGGCGCGCAGCCGCGAACAGCTGTCCGGTTTCTCGACCATCCTGGTGCTGACGATGTCGGCGCTCGGCGGCAGCATGTTCCCGCGGTTCCTGATGAGCGAAACGATGCAGAAGATCGGGCTGGTGACGTTCAACGCCTGGGCGATCGACGGTTACCTGAAAGTGTTCTGGCGGAACGCCCCGCTGTGGCAGCTCTGGCCGCAGGTGGCGGTCCTCTGCGGGCTGACGCTGGTCTTCCTCGCCGGCGCCCGTGCGCTCGGCCGTCGCTGGGAGTCGGCGTGACCGTCAGGCGGCGCCGCTACCGGGGAGATCCTCCTTGAGATCGATGCCGAAGCGCTCCGCCATGCGGTAGAGCGTGCGGCGATCGATACCGAGCACTTCGGCGGCGCGCGTCCGGTTGCCGCCGACCTGCTCGATGACGTGGAGCAGGTAGCGCCGCTCGACTTCCTCGAGCGGCGGCAGATCCGCGAACAGCCGAGCGGTGAGGTCGGGCACGCTGCCCTTGAACGGCAGGTCGGAGACCTCGACGACCGAGCCGCGGCTGAAGACGACCAGACGCTCGATCGTATTTTCGAGCTCGCGGACGTTGCCCGGCCAGCGATATCCGGTCAGCGCCTGGACCGCCGCCGGCGCGAGCTCGATCCGCCGGCCGGCGCGGGCACACGCGTTGAGCAGGAAGGCCTCGATCAGCAGCGGGATGTCTTCACGGCGCTCGCGCAGCGCCGGCACACGGATGATGATGACGCTCAGCCTGTAGAAGAGGTCCTGCCGGAAGCTCTGCGCCGAGACCTCGCGCTCCAGATCGATGTTGGTCGCCGCGACGACCCGGACGTCGACCTTGGTGACCCGGCTGCCGCCGACCGGTCGGACCTCACCCTCCTGGAGCACGCGCAGCAGCTTCACCTGCAGGCCGGGGGAGGTCTCGCCGATTTCATCGAGAAACACCGTCCCGCCGTGCGCCTGCTCGAAGATCCCCTTGGTGTCGGCAATCGCGCCGGTGAAGGCGCCCCGGGCGTGGCCGAACAGCTCCGACTCGAGAACGGTTTCGGTCAGCGCGCCGCAGTTGATCGGCACGAACGGCCGCTGCGCGCGCCGGCCGTGGGCGTGGATCGCCCGGGCGACGAGCTCCTTGCCGGTGCCGCTCTCGCCGATGATCAGGACGGGCGCGGCGGCGTTGGCGGCGTGGGCAATCTGCTTGTAGACCGCCAGCATCCCGCCGGTCCGTCCGATCAGGCCGGGCGGCGGGACCTCGGCCGAGGGCCGGCCGGCCGCCGGCGCGGCAACATCCGCCAGCGCCCGGTCGACGGTCGCCTTGACCTCGGTGATGTTGAACGGCTTGCTGATGTAGTCGAACGCGCCCGCCCGCACCGCGTCGATGGCAGTCTGAAGCGTGCCGAAGCCGCTGATCAGAACGACGTGGCCGCGCGGGTTGCCGGTCTTGAAGGCCCGCAACACGTCCATGCCGGTTTGCTGCGCGTCGAGGTTGATGTCGGAAATCAGCAGGTCGAACGGCTGGCCGGCGAGCGTCAGCGCTTCGTCGACGCTCTGGGTGGTCCTGAGCTCGCGGTCCGGGCGCTCGAGCAGCTCCGCCATGAACCGGCACGTCTCGCCGTCGTCGTCAACGATCAGAATCCTGGGCATGGTCTCTTTCCGCCGCCTGGGTGAGCGGCAGTTCAATCGTGAAGGTGGTGTCGCCCGGATGGCTTTCGGCGCGGATGGCGCCGCCGTGGCGCGAGACGACGTCGTGGGTGATGCTGAGGCCGAGTCCGGTGCCGCGGCCGGTCGGTTTGGTCGTCACCCACGGCTGGAAGATGCGCGGCAGCAGGTCGGCATCGATGCCGCTGCCGGTGTCGCTGATGGCGATGCGGAGGCTGTCGCCGGCGGCCGCCGCCGCGATTCTGAGTGCGCCGCCGTCCGGCATGGCGTCGAGACTGTTGGTGATGAGGTTGAGCACAGCCAGTTCCAGCTCGCCGGCATCGGCCCAGATCGAGGGGAGGTCGCCGGGGATGTCGAGATCCAGTGAGACGCCCGAGGCGTCGAGCTTCGGCCGCGCGACGTCGGCGACGCGCAGCAGCAGTCCGCGGAGATCGACGGCGGCGCGGTCGGCAGGCTTGCGCGAGTGATCGAGCAGCGTCCGGACCACCGAGGCGACCTTGGCGATCTGCTCCTGGACGATCTCGAGGCGCCGGGCGGTGCGCGGATCGGCGGCGGCTTCTTCCTGGAGCATCTGCACGTAGCCGGAAATGAGGTTGAGCGGCGTGCCGACCTGGTGCGCGACGCTGGCCGCCATCTGCCCGACCGCGGCGAGCTGCTCGTTCCGGGCAACCGCTTCGCGCAGCGCGAACACCCGCTGGTAGCTCTCGACCAGCTCCTCGTTGCGCAGCCGCAGCTCGGTTGTCGCCTCGGCGACGCGCTCCTGCAGCGCCTCGTTGAAATTCTGCAGCCGGTGCAGCATGTCGTTGAGCCCGACCGCGACGGAGCCGAGTTCATCGGGCCGGACCATGGCCGCCCGCGCCGTGAAATCCCCCTCGCCGGCCCGTGCCATGGTTCGGCGGATCCGATCGATCGGATCGTGAATCAGGCGGCGGCTCAGCAGGTCGACGAGCAGCGTGAGGATGAGGATGGCGGCAGGCGTGAAGACGAGAGTGACCTGCCGCCCCTTCTTGCGGAACTGCTCCAGGGAACCGAGCGACACCGTCGCGACCGCGGCCGCCCGGACGTCGCCCGGCCTCGATACCGGAACGGCAACGATGGCGTTGCTCGGGGCCGCCCTGCCGGACATCGGCTGGGCCGCGGCGATCGCCTCCCTGGCCAGCACCAGCGCTTCGTCGCGCTCCTCGGATGAGGTGCTGGCGACGACGCCGGTCGCACCGTCCACGACCTCGATGATCGAGAGGGTCCGCAGCGCCGGCGCGGTCAGGACGACGTCGTGCAGGTCGGCGGCGAGCGCGGCGCGATCGACCGGCTCGACCCGGAGCTCGTAGTCGTCCGCGACCGCCAGCGCCGTCAGCCGCGCCGTTTCCATCAGATCCTGTTCGACGGCCCGCTCGAAGACGCCGATTTCGAGGAACGCTTCAATGCCAATCACCGCGGCGGTGCTGAGCGCGACGAGCAGCGCCAGCCGAAGCCGGAGCGAAAGCGCCCGGCGCATTTTCGCCCCGGTGGGGCGCGGCTGTGCCGCCAGGGCAGCGTCAGGCGCGGGCGTGGTGAGGGCCGAAGTCATTGCAGAGGGATGCTTTGTACCATTCTATCGGCCCGCCCGGCGGCTGGCACCGGGATTGTGTTCAGGATCGGTGCCTGTCGCCGGTGCCGCCGGTCGGGCGCGGCGGGACGATACAGTGGGCATTTCATGTGAAGGCTAGTCGCCGGCCGCCGGCGCACCCTGGAGCGCGATGCGATTGATGATGTGTGTGCTCGGCAGCGCGCTGATTGCTTTGGCGCTGGCGACCCCGTCTGCCGAACAGGCGCGTCCAGCCGTGCCGCCGCCGGCGCCCGCCCCGGCCGCCGCCGCCCAGCCGCCGGAGCGTTCCGTCATCGGCACCCTCGACGAGGTGAATGTCGCCGGCATGCAGATCGTGGTCGGGTCCGCGGCCGGCCGCCGGACGTTCCGTCTGCAGAGCGGCGTCACGATCCGGCAGGGCTCGAAGACGGTGAAGCTGTCCGAGCTGCTGTCGCACAAGGGGGAGCGCGTCAAGGTGCGCTACCGGGAGAGCGGCGGGGTGCAGCGCGCGGCATGGATCGTCCTGGCGTCGCCGCCGTCGCGCCCGTCCGGTCATGCGGACACGGGGGCGGCGCCGGCGCCGCCCGCGGCGGTGCGGTAGGGCTATACTCGCGAGCACACCCTCCGCCGCGTCATGACCACGCATCCGCTTGACCGCCGCTCGCCGCGCCTGTATCTCGAGTTCGCCTTCCTGGCGGTGGTACTGCTCCAGGGCTGCGCCGGCATGAACTCGCAGACCTACGCCTTCGCCACCCTCGACGAGGCCCGCCGCGCCGGGGCGATCGCCAAGGGCTGGGTGCCGGACGGGCTGCCGCCGAGCGCGCACGACATCCGCGTGGCGCAGCTCCCGGGCTCGACCCAGCACTGGGGCATCATCAACTTTCCGCGCGCCGAGCAGGCGGCGCTCGAGGCGCTGCTGCAGCCGGGGGAGGTGTCGCTGACCGGCGAGCACTGCGACATGCCGGGCCGGATTGAATGGTGGCCGATGCTGCTGCGCGGCTCGCTCGACGGCGAGCGGCTGGCCGCCACGGGGATCCGCGGCTATCGTGCCCGCAACGGCAATCTGCTGTTCGCGATCAATTGGAGCCAGGGCCGGGCCTATTACTGGCAAGCGGTCGGGAAGTAGGCGAACCCGCCGGGGATGGCGGATGTGGTGCCGAGGCCTGGAATCGAACCAGGGACACCAGCATTTTCAGTGCTGTGCTCTACCGACTGAGCTACCTCGGCACGCCGTGGGCGGCAAACGCTCCGTCCGTGCGGCGCGCCGCCTCGAACAGAACCCTCATCATAGCAGCCGCAGCCGTGAATCGACAAGCGACCGTGTACGTTTTGCACTTGTACTTCGGATCGCGATTTGGTACCGTCCCGTCAACATGCCGCCGCACGCCACACTCGAGACACCACGCCAGCTGCCGTCGGGCCGCCGTCGCGGGCGCTGGCTCGGGCGCGCGCTGCTGTTTGCCGCGTGCGCGCTGCTGATGGACGCGTTTCTCGGCGATCGCGGCCTGGTCGGGCTCGTCAGAGCGCGGACCGAGTATTGCGAGCTGACCGCCGGACTCGCCCGGCTGACGATGGAGAACGCCGGGCTGCGCGAACAGGCCCGGCGCCTCCAGCAGGATCCCGCGATGATCGAGCAGATCGCGCGCCAGGATCTCGGGCTGATCAGGCCCGGCGAGATCCTGGTGGTCGTCAAAGACCTGAAGTAACGACCCTCAGACGGCCGCGACTTCGTCGCGCAGCAGGCCGAGCTCGCGGCGGACCTTCTCTTCAATCGTCTGCGTGATCGCCGGGTTCTCCTTCATGAACTGCTTGACGTTCTCGCGCCCCTGACCGAGACGTTCGCCGGCGAAGGCGAACCAGGTGCCGCTCTTGTCGACGATCTTCCGTTCGACCGCGAGATCGAGCAGGTCCCCTTCCTTCGAGATGCCTTCCCCGTACATCACGTCGAACTCCGCCTCGCGGAACGGCGGCGCGACCTTGTTCTTGACGACCTTGACCCGGGTCCGGCCGCCGACGACCTGGTCGCCGTCCTTGATGGCGCCGATGCGGCGGATGTCGATGCGCACCGACGCATAGAACTTCAACGCCCGGCCGCCGGTCGTGGTTTCGGGATTGCCGAACATCACGCCAATCTTCTCGCGCAGCTGGTTGATGAAGATCAGCGACGTCTTCGACTTCGAGACGATGCCGGTCAGCTTGCGCAGCGCCTGGGACATCAGCCGCGCCTGCAGGCCCATCTGCGCCTCGCCCATCTCGCCTTCAATCTCGGCGCGCGGCACGAGCGCCGCGACCGAGTCGACGACGACGACGTCGACGGCCCCGGAACGGACCAGGACTTCGACGATTTCGAGCGCCTGCTCGCCGTTGTCGGGCTGCGAGACCAGCAGGTTCTCGAGATCGACCCCCAGCTTGACGGCATACTGCGAGTCGAGCGCGTGCTCGGCGTCGACGAACGCCGCCATTCCGCCGAGCTTCTGCGCCTGGGCGATCACCTGCAGCGCGAGGGTCGTTTTGCCCGACGATTCGGGCCCGAAAATCTCGATGACGCGGCCCCGCGGCACGCCGCCAATCCCGAGCGCGTAATCGAGGCTGACCGACCCGGTCGAAATCGCGGGAATCGTGTAACCGGCGTCCTTCTGGCCCAGCCGCATGATCGAGCCCTTGCCGAACTGCTTCTCGATCTGCCCGACGGCCATCTCGATGGCCTTGCTGCGCTCACGGTCATTGCGGTCTTCAACTGGCGGCATAACGCTCCTGGTAAATAACTCGTGCGTGGGTGTTCGTCGACGTCCGCTCCATCATGCCGCAGCCGAATGACAGGGAAGGTCATGGCGCGCCGACGGGAAACATGGAGCAGCTGCATTCTAGGAATGTGCCGGGGAGAAAGTCAAGCGAAAATCTGTAAAGATCGGTCAGCTAGGTCGATGCACATCAATAGCTTACAGGCAGCACGGACTTTCGCCTCAAGGCCTCGCCGGTGGCGGATTCAGCCGCCGCGGATTCCGGCCGGTACGGAGAATCTGCCGCCTCGCGGTACTGTAGCGGCGGGATGCCCTCGCCAATCGGACACGCGCTGGCCGGCCTGGCGGCCGGATGGGTGGTCGCCCCCGCCTCGACGGACCGCCCCGTCCGAGTCGCGCGCGGGGTCGTGTTTGTCGTCGCCGCGACCGCGGCCGACCTCGATCTGCTGGTCGGGATGCACAGGGGGCCGACGCACAGCCTCGCGGCGGCGGTCCTCGCCGGCATCGTCGCCTGGCTCTGGTACGGCCGCCGGCGGGCGGGACATGACGGTGCGCCGCTCCGCCGGGACGCACACCGGATGGCGGCGGCGGTCGCGGCCGCGGTCGCCACGCACACGCTGCTCGACTGGCTCGGCGCGGATTCGTCGCCGCCGGTGGGCCTGATGGCGCTGTGGCCGTTCAGCCGCGACTATTACGCGTCGCACCTGGACCTGTTCCTGGCCATCTCCCGGCGCTACGGCCGCCCGGATTTCTGGCCGTCGAACCTCCACGCGGTCGCGCGGGAAGCCCTCATCCTGGTCCCGGTGGCGGCAATGGTCTGGATCTGGACGGTGCGGCGGAGGGTCAGTAGAACGAGAGGCGGGGACGGGGGGCGACGCGCCGAGCGCTAGAACGCACGGGGCGGCCTGCCGCCGCCCCGTGACGGGATTGAACGCGTTACCGCTTGAGCAGCGTCGACATGCCGTTCTTGTCGACCGCGCGCGCGAGCGCTTCATCGGCGGTGATGAGCCCCTTCTTGACGAGGTCGCCGAGCGCGTCGTTGAGCGCCACCATGCCCTGGGCGCGACCGACCTGCATCATCGACGGAATCTGGAAGGTCTTGCCCTCACGAATCAGGTTGCTGATCGCGCCGTTGGTGAGCAGCACCTCGAGCGCCGCAATGCGGCCGCCGCCGACCTTCTTGCACAGCGTCTGCGCGATGACGCCGCGCAGCGACTCCGACAGCATGACGCGAATTTGCGCCTGGCGATCGGACGGGAACTGGTCGATGACGCGGTCGACGGTCGAGGCGGCCGTGCTGGTGTGCAGCGTGCCGAACACCAGATGGCCGGTCTCGGCGGTCTCGATCGCAATCGCGATCGTCTCGAGGTCGCGCAGCTCGCCGACCAAGATGACGTCCGGGTCCTCGCGCAGCGCCGCGCGCAGGGCATCCTTGAACGACCGCGTGTGGGTGTGCACCTCGCGCTGGTTCAGCAGGCATTTCTGGTTCTGGTGGACGAACTCGATCGGATCCTCAATCGTGATGATGTGATCGGCGCGCGTCTTGTTGATGTGGTCGATCATCGCGCAGAGCGTCGTCGACTTGCCGGAGCCGGTCGGCCCGGTGACGAGGACGAGCCCCTTCTTCAACTGGCAGAGCGCCAGCACGTGCGGCGACAGCCCGAGCTGCTCGGCAGTCAGGATCTCGGCCGGGATGACCCGGAACACCGCGCCGGCGCCCTGGCGGTCCTTGAAGACGTTGGCGCGGAAGCGCGCCAGTCCGGTGATCTCGTAGGCGAAGTCGGTATCGTGCCGCGCTTCGAACTCCGCCCGGTTGATCTGCGGCATGATCTCGGTGAGGAGATGCATGATCATCTCCGAGGACAGCGGCCCGGCGGCGTCGTGCAGCCGCCGCATCTCGCCATCTTTCCGCACCATCGGCGGCATCGTCGCGCTCAGGTGGAGGTCCGATGATTTCAGCTCGAACATCCGGCGAAACATGGCGTTGATCGCCGGCTCGCGCACCGCCGCCGCCGCCGGCATCGCCGGCGCAGCCGCCTGAGGCATGGATATCGGGGCAGGGGCGCCGGGCGCCGCGGCCGGTGGGGTGTCGAGAGACAATTCCGCCGTCGATGTCAGCATGGGGCCAGCAAGCGCAAGCGCCGTGCCCCGCCTGAATCTGCAGATTTCCTAGGGATTCATCGAAGCTCGCGCGAGCTGCCGGCACGTGTTGTTCCGGTTCGGCACACTCTGACCAGAATTGTGTGCCGGTGCGGCACGCTCAGTAAGCGTAGAAGCCCTGGCCGCTCTTCCGTCCGAGCTGGCCGGCCGCGACCATCCGCTTGAGGAGCGGGCACGGGCGGTATTTGGGCTCGCCGAGGCCGTCGTGGAGGACATTCATGATCGCCAGGCAGACGTCGAGACCGATGAAGTCGGCCAGCGTCAGCGGTCCCATCGGGTGGTTCATGCCGAGCTTCATGACGCTGTCGATCGCCTCGGCGGTCCCGACCCCCTCCATCAGCGCGAAGATCGCCTCGTTGATCATCGGCATCAGGATCCGGTTGGCGATGAAGCCGGGATAATCCGCCGCCTCGACCGCGGTCTTGCCGAGGCGCGCGCACAGCGTCGCGGCGGTCGCCATCGATTCGGTCGATGTCGCCTGGCCGCGAATCAGCTCGACCAGGACCATCAGCGGCACCGGGTTCATGAAGTGCATGCCGAGCACCTGCGCCGGCCGTCCGGTCGCGGCGCCGAGCGTCGTAATCGAGATCGAGGAGGTGTTGGACGACAGGATCACGTCCGGCCGGGTGATGCGGTCGAGCGCCGCGAACAGCTCGCGCTTCGCGGCCGGGTCCTCGACGATCGCCTCGACGACGAAGTCGGCGTCGGCCAGCGCCGCCAGGTCGTTGCCGGTCGAGAGCCGGGCGAGCGCGGCATCGCGGTCGGCGGCGGTCAGCTTGCCCTTCTCGACGAACTTGCCGAGGCTCCTGTCGATGGTCTGACGCGCGCGCTCGATCGCCGGCGGCGATGCATCGACGAGGCGTACCTCGAATCCCGATTGCGCGAAGGTCTGGGCAATGCCGTTGCCCATGGTCCCTGCGCCGACGATGGCTATTGATCTGATCATGTAGCTCTCGGCTATCAGCTGTCAGCTGTCAGCTGCGCTCGACCGCCAGGGCGACGCCGTTGCCGCCGCCGAGGCACAGTGCCGCGATGCCGCGGCGGAGGTTGCGGCGCTTGAGCGCATATAGCAGCGTTGTCAGCACCCGCGAGCCGCAGGCGCCGATCGGGTGGCCGAGCGCGACGGCGCCGCCGTGGACGTTGACGCGCGCCGGATCGATGCCGAGCTCCGCCATCACCGCGACCGCCTGTACCGAGAAGGCCTCGTTGATCTCGAACAGGTCGACCTCGTCCAGCCGCCAGCCGACGCGCGCCGCGACCTTCCGCACCGACTCGACCGGCGTCATCAGCACCATCTTCGGCGCCAGGCCGGTCGTCGCCTGGCCGACGATGCGGGCGAGCGGCGTCACGCCGAGCGCCTGCGCCCGCTCGGCCGACATGACGACGACCGCCGAGGCGCCGTCGTTGACGCCCGGGGCGTTGCCGGCGGTGACGCTGCCGTCGGCGGCGAACGCCGGCTGCAGCTTCGCCAGCGCCTCCGCGGTGGTGTCCTCGCGAATCGCCTCGTCGCGATCGACGACGACCGGAGGACCCTTCTTCGCCGGCACCGACACCGGGACGATCTCGTCGCGGAACCAGCCCTGCCGCGTCGCTTCGGCAGCCTTCTGGTGGCTCGCCGCCGCGTAGGCATCCTGGGCGCCGCGCGAGACGTGATACGTCTCGGCGACGACCTCGCCCGACATGCCCATGTGGCAGTTCTCGAACGAGCACCACAGCCCGTCGTTGATCATCGCGTCGACGACCGTCGCGTTGCCCATCCGCAGTCCTTCGCGGACGCGCGGCAGCAGATAGGGCGCGTTGCTCATCGACTCCATGCCGCCGGCCACCGCAATCTCGATGTCGCCGGTGGCGATGCCCTGCGCGGCCAGCATCACGGCTTTCAGCCCCGAGCCGCAGACCTTGTTGATCGTCAGCGCGGCGACGCGGTCGCTGAGCCCGCCGCGGAGCGCGGCCTGGCGCGCCGGGTTCTGCCCGTTGCCGGCCTGCAGGACGTTGCCCATGATGCACTCATCGACGAGCGCCGGGTCGATGCCCGCCCGCGCCACCGCCTCGCGGACGACGATGGCGCCGAGCTCGGTGGCCTTGAGATCCTTCAGGGCGCCGAGAAACTTGCCGGTGGGGGTGCGGGTGGCTGAGGCGATGATTATGGACATTGATCAAAGTGCCAGAGTGCCGGAGTGCCAGGGTGCCAGAGTGCTGGGGTGCCAGGGTGCCAGGGTGCCAGAGTGCTGGGGTGCCAGAGTGCTGGGGTGCCAGGGTGCCAGAGTGCTGGGGTGCCAAGGTGCCAGAGTGCTGGGGTGCCAAGATGCCGGGGTGCTGTCAGTAGCTGTCGGTTTTGATGCGGCGGATCTGGTCGGCGCCGAGGAGGCTTTGCATCTTGGCGAGGACGGCGTCCCGGGCGCGGTTGAGTTCTTCGGTCCAGCGGGGATCGGTCGCCCGGACGCTCAGCAGGCCGCGCTCGTCGAGCTCGACGGTCGTGGCTCGGGCCAGCGCCGGACCGACCGCCAGCTGCCACGCGAACGCGGTCCGCTGCTTCGAGGGCAGCTGCCGCCGGACAATCTCCGCCAGCACGCCCGAGCTGAACTTCTGCAATGGGATCATGCTGTTGCCCGCTTCCCGCTTCCCGCTGACGATTGCCCGCTCTCAATTGAAGCTCGTGGCGCTTGCAGTGTCCAGACGACCGCTTGGGGCTGCGGCGTCATTCCACTGGCAACCGCCCCCGCTGACTGACGACCGCCCACTGAACGGGATCAGCGGGAAGCTGGGAGCGCGAAGCTGGTTGCCGGTTCCCCTCATTCGATAGTATCAGCACCCAGTGCCCCTGATCCTCGCGTCAGCCTCGCCCCGCCGCGCCGAGCTTCTGACCAGCGCCGGCTTCACGTTCGAGGTCGCGCCGGCGGAGGTGGACGAGACGCCGCGCCCGGGCGAAGGGCCCGCCAGCTACGCCCTCCGGGTCGCCGGTGACAAAGGGCGGGCGGGAGCCGCCGCGCATCCGGGCCGGACGGTCCTGGCGGCCGACACCGTCGTCGCCATCGATGGCCTGATTCTCGGCAAACCGGCCGACGCGGCCGATGCCGCCCGGATGCTGGGGCTGCTGTCCGGCCGGGTCCACGAGGTCCACACCGCCGTCGTGCTCCGCCGCGGCTCGCTCGAGCGGACCGACCTGGTGACGACGCGGGTGCGATTTCAGGCGCTCAGCGACGCCGAGGTGGCCTGGTACGTCGCCTCGGGCGAGCCGGCGGGGAAGGCTGGGGGCTATGCCATCCAGGGCCTTGGCGCCCGCTTCATCGAATGGATCGAGGGTTCCTGGTCCAACGTCGTCGGCCTGCCGATTGCGGCCGTTTACCGTCTGCTCGACCGGCCGGAATGATTGACCCCCCTCGCCGCGACACGGTATTCTTACGGAGTCTATCCCCCGGGATCCTATGAAAGCCAAAACTCTCCAGATTGCCGCAACGGTGGCCATCCTCGTGATGGCCTTCGGCGCGCTCCTCTACTCGACGCTTCGCGACGGGACCGAGTACTACAAGCACGTCGAGGAAGTGGCCAGCAATCCCGACGCGTGGCACGGCAAGAAGCTCCAGCTCCACGGCTACGTCGTCGACAAGTCGATCTTCGTCAAGCCCGACACGCTCGAATACCGCTTCCAGGTGCAGAGCAAGGGGGCGGTGATGGCGGCCAGCTACACCGGCATCGTGCCCGACACCTTCAAGGACGGGTCGGAAGTCGTCCTCAAGGGGCATCTCGGACCTGACGGCTTTGCGGTCGAGTCGAACGGCGTGATGGCGAAATGCCCGTCCAAGTACGAGGCGGGCAAGGCGACAGTTCCCGGCACCTGATCATGCCCAGTCTCGGCAATTTCCTGCTGCTCGCCAGCTTCGTCGTCTGCGCCTACGCGATTGCCGCCTCGGTGGCCGGGGCGCGGCGCCGCTCGCGGCGCCTCGTCGACAGCGGCCTTGGCGCCTTCCACCTGATCACCGCGCTGATGACGGTCGCCTCGGTCGTCATGGTCCACGCCTTCGTCACCAACAACTACGCCGTCAAGTACGTCCAGCGCTACTCCGATACAGCGCAGCCGCTGTTCTACAAGATCGCCTCGTATTGGGGCGGCCTCGACGGCTCGATCATGTTCTGGGTCTTCCTGCTCGGCATCTTCGGCAGCATCGCGGTGCACAACAACCGCGAGCGCCACCGCGAGCTGATTCCCTACGTCGTCGCGGTCATCGCTACCGTCGAGATGTTCTTCCTGTTCCTGATGGTCGTGCACAACAATCCGTTCACGACCTACCTCGGGCAGGCGCCGGCCGACGGCAAGGGGCTGAATCCGCTCCTCCAGAATTTCTACATGGCGATCCACCCGCCGTCGCTGTACATCGGCTTCGTCTCGATGACGATCCCGTACGCGTTCGGGATGGCAGCGCTCATCACCGGTCATCTGGACGACTCGTGGCTGCGCGCGGTCCGGCGCTGGACGATGGTCGGCTGGCTGATCCTCTCGTTCGGGTTGATTCTCGGGATGCTGTGGGCGTACGAGGAGCTCGGCTGGGGCGGCTTCTGGGGCTGGGATCCGGTCGAGAACGCCGCCGCGCTGCCGTGGTTCACCGCCACCGCCTTCCTCCATTCGGTGATGGTCCAGGAGCGCCGCGGCATGCTGCGGGTCTGGAACGTCACGCTCGTCATCGTCACCTTCTTCCTGACGATCTTCGGCACGTTCATGACGCGCTCGGGGATCGTCCAGTCGGTGCACGCGTTCGGCGAGGACCGCGCCCTGGCGCTGCTGTTCACGATCTTCATGGTCGCGATCCTGATCTTCAGCTTTGCGCTCGTCATCTACCGCCTGCCGCTGCTCCGCGCCCGCCACGATCTCGATTCCTGGGTGTCGCGCGAGGCGGCGTTCCTCGCCAACAACTGGATCCTGCTGTTCTCGGCGTTCTTCGTCCTGTTCGCGACGATGTTCCCGACGCTCAGTGAAGCGGTGATGCACGAGCGGCTGACGGTCGGTCCGGCGTTCTTCAACAAGTGGATGCTGCCGATCGGCCTGATCCTGCTGCTGCTGACCGGCATCGGGCCGCTGCTGGCGTGGCGGAAGTCGACCGTCAGCAACCTGATTCAGCAGTTCCTCTGGCCGACGGTCGCGGCGCTGGCCACCGGCACGGCGGTCTACGCGCTCGGCGTCCGGATCTGGAGCTCGGGCGTGTGCTTCGCGTTCTGCGCGTTCGTGACGACGACGATCGGCCAGGAATTCATCCGCGGCGCCCAGGTCCGCCGCGAGACGACTGGCGCGGATCTGCTGACGTCGATGATCGGCCTGGTCAGCCGATCGCGCCGCCGCTACGGCGGCTACATCGTCCATGTCGGCATCGTCCTGATCTTCCTCGGCTTCGCCGGCCAGGGCTTCAAGCAGGAAGAGCAGGTGCTGCTCAAGGTCGGGCAGCAGGCGACCGTCGGCGGCTTCACCGTTCGCCACGACGCGCTGCGGGTGACGAGCGACCAGCAGAAGCAGATGGTGACCGGCCACGTCACCGTGACGCGCAACGGCAAGGTGCTCGGCGAGATGGAGCCGGCGCGCTGGTTCTTCAACAAGCACGAGGAGGAGCCGACGACCGAGGTCGCCATCCGCAGGGCGCCCGGCGAGGACCTGTACCTGGTGCTCGGCGGCTACGACGTCGCGACCCAGAGCGCGACCTACGCGATTACCGTCAACCCGCTGGTCAACTGGATCTGGTTCGGATTTGTGGTGATGGCGCTCGGCACCGGCCTGGCGCTGCTGCCGGAGACGGCGTTTGCTTTCGTTGCCGCGAAGGTGCCGGGCGGGGCCGCGACCACCTCGCTGCTGCTGCTGGCGCTGCTGTGGCCGGTGTCGCTCCTCGCGCAGGGCGCCGAGACGGTGCCGGTGATGGTGCGGACCGCCCTCGAGCGCCGTCTCGAGGGGGAGATTCTCTGCACCTGCGGCTGCCGGCGCTCGCTCAGCAACTGCGGCATGCCGAACTGCCAGGGGCACGCCAGCCAGACCGCCAAGCTGCGGCAGTACGTCGCGGAGGGCAAGGACCACGACGCGGTCGTCGCCGCCTTCATCCAGGATTTCGGCGGCCAGGACATTCTGGCTGCGCCGCTCGATCAGGGGTTCAATCGCCTGGCGTGGTTCCTGCCGTACCTGATCGGCGCCACCGGCGCCGCCAGTGTGGCGCTGGTCGCCTTCCGCTGGTCGCGCCGCGATGGTGACGACGAGCCGACGGCGTCCGCCGCGACCGGCGCCGATCCCGACCTCTCGGGGCGATTGGATGATGAGCTCCGCGATCTCGACTAAGCGCGGCCTCGCCGACGCGTCAGGTCCCCGCCCGCCCGCGTCCGCCGACGAAGGGTTCAGGCCGTGGCACTTTTTCATCCTCGCCTCGCTGGCCGCCGCCACCGTCGCGGTGCTGATGTCGCGCCAGGCGGCTCCCGAGCACCTCATCCTGGTCAGCCTGATGATCGGCGCATCCGGCGCCGCCGCGGCGGCGCTCTACCGCATGCTCGCGCCGCTGGCCGTGCGCGACGCGACGCTCGTCGGCCAGCGCCAGTCCGAGCGCGCGCGGACGGCGCTCGAGCGGGAAAAGGGCCTGGTCCTCCGGTCGATCAAGGAGCTCGAGTTCGACCGGGCGATGGGTAAGGTGTCGCCGCGCGACTTCGACGAGATGTCGGCGCGGCTGCGCGCGCGCGCGATGATGCTGATCCGGCAGGCAGACGAGGACGGTTCGGGCTACCGCGAATTGATCGAACGCGAGCTCAGCGCCAGGATGGTGACACGCAGCCGTGCGGGCGGCGGAGCGCAGGCTGCGGCGGAGAGCGAGCGCGAGTCGGTGGCGGAGCTAGTCGGTGCTCCCGCCCCCGCCAGCCGCACTGAATCGCCGTCGGTGCGGCACTGTGCCGGCTGCGCTACCGCCAACGATCCCGACGCCGCGTTCTGCAAGCGGTGCGGCGAGCGGCTGGAGGCCGGCGCATGAGCACCGGCCGCTTCCGCGCCGTGCTCGGCATCATCGCGTTCGCGCTGGTGGCCGGGTCGGCGGTCACCCGCGCACAGATGCCCGACCCGCGCCAGATGGCGGGCCGGCCGCTGCCGGTCGGCGATTTGCCGGTCGGCACCGTCACGGTCCGCGTCGTCCGCGGTTCGATGACCAACGTGATCGCCGGACAGACGGTCGAACTCTCGGGCGCCGGACGGCCGCTCAGCGCGGTGACCGATGCGCAAGGGCGGGCCGAGTTCCCAGGCCTGACCCCAGGCACCACGGTGATGGCGTCGACGACCGTGGACGGCGAGCGCCTGGATTCCCAGCCGTTCGCCGTGCCGTCCTCCGGCGGCGTCCGCGTCGCGCTGGTCGCGGGCCTCGGCCCGGCCGGAGCGGCCGGCACTCCGTTCGCCGCCGGGCCGGTCGAGCGCGGGTCCGTGACGCTCGGCAGCCAGACCCGGTTCGTCGTCGAGATGGGCGACGAGGCGTTGAGCGTGTTCAACCTGCTCGAAGTCGTAAATCCCGGCGCCGCCGCGGTGCAGCCGGCGCAGCCGCTCGTCTTCGAACTGCCGGCCATCGCGCAGGGGGCGGGTGCGCTCGAGGGATCCAAGGCCCAGCTCGTCATCGCCGGCACGCGCGTCACCGCGGCCGGGCCGTTCGCCCCGGGGTCGACACTGCTGCAGTTCGGTTATTCCGTACCGATCTCGGGAGCGTCGCTGACGTTCGAAGAAAAGCTGCCGGTGGCGCTCAGCCAGTTCAGCCTGATGGCGCAGAAGGTCGGGCCGCTGACCGTCGCCTCTCCGCAGATCGCCGAGCACCGCGACATGCCGGTCCAGGGCCAGACCTTCATCGTCGCCAAGGGGCCGGCGGTGCCTCAGGGCGGCGTCATCACGCTGACGTTCTCGGGGCTGCCGCATCAACCCGTCTGGCCGCGCAACCTTGCGCTGGCGCTGGCCGGCTCGATCCTGGCGATCGGCGCCTGGGTGGGGGTGCGTGGGCGGCGGATGACGGCCGACGAAGCGGGCCGCCGCCGGCGGCTCGAAGCGCGGCGCGATCGCACATTCGCCGAGCTCTCCCTCCTCGAAGAGCAGTATCGGGCCGGAACGATCGCCAACGATCGGTACGCGGCGATGCGCCGCGAGCTCGTGACCGCGCTCGAGCGTCTGTACGCAGAGCTCGACGGGGAAGCGGCCGCGTAGCGCCGATGCCCCGTTCCCACACCGCCGACTTCACCACCCTCGCCTTCATCGACGTTTCGCGCCACTTCGGCCGCCGCCGCGTCCTGCACAAGGTTTCGCTGCGCTGCGCGGCGGGGGACGTGGTGGCGCTGCTTGGCCCGAACGGCGCCGGCAAGTCGACGCTGCTGTCGCTGGCGGCGACGCTGTTGACGCCGTCGGCAGGGGAGATTCGCTACGGCGACGAGACCGTGGGCTCGGCCGGGCCGGCGCTGCGCGGCCGCATCGGGGTGCTCGGCCACGATTTGTACGTCTACCCGGAACTCACCGCCGCCGAGAACCTGGTGTTTTTCGGACGGCTGTACGGCCTGCGCGATCTCGATGCCCGGGTCAAGGCGGCGCTCGACCGCGCCGCCCTGTCGCATCGCGACGACGCGGTCGGTAACTTTTCGCGCGGCATGCGCCAGCGGCTGGCGCTCGAACGCGCCCTGCTGCACGACCCCCGCCTCGTCCTGCTCGACGAGCCGTTCACCGGCCTGGACGACGCCTCGACCAACCTGCTGCGTCAGCGTCTCGGCGAATTGCGCGCCGCCGGCTGCATCGTCCTGCTGACGACACACGATCTCGATACCATCGACGGGCTCGTCGACCGGGCGGTGGTGCTGCGCGGCGCGTCGCTGGCGGCGGTCGCAGCCGGTCCCGGCTCTCTGCGCGACCGCTACCGCGCCGCGTGCGAGACAGGGGCGGCGCCATGTTCCTGAGGACCGTCTGGCTGGTCGTCCGCAAGGACCTGCTGATCGAGCTGCGCAGCCGCGAGATCCTGTATACGACGCTGTTCTTTGCCGTCTCCTGCGTGCTGGTGTTCGCCTTCGGGTTCGTCCGCGACGGACGGCCGGTCGAGGACGCGGCCGCCGGCATCCTCTGGATCGCGATCGCCTTCTCGGGGACGCTGGCGCTCGGCCGGGCATTCGAGCGCGAGCGCCAGAGCGAGACCCTGCGCGCGCTGATGATGGCGCCGGTCGACCGTCCGGCGCTGTATGTCGGCAAGCTCGCCGGCGTGCTGCTGCTGCTCGCCGTCGTCGAGGCGATGGTCGTGCCGCTCGTGGCGCTGATGTTCCAGGCGCCGATGTTCGCCCACCCGGTGCTGATGGCCGGCCTGCTCGTCACCGGCACGACCGGGTTCGCCGCGGTCGGCACGCTGTTCGCGGCGATGCTGGTGCGGGCGCGCAGCCGCGACGTGCTGCTGCCGATTCTGCTGTATCCGATTACAATCCCTGTGATCATCGGCGGCGTGCGCGGCACCGCGGCGCTGCTGCAGGCCGACGTCGACCTGCCGATGGCGACGGTGTGGCTGTCGATGCTGGCGTTTTTCGACGTCGTGTTCATCACCCTGGCGCTGTGGACGTTCGAGCCTTCGATGACCGAGTGACGATGAAGAAACTGTTCCTGCCGGCGGCAGCGCTGCTCGCGGTGATGTTCGCCTACGCGCCGTACGCGATCGACCATGCGCCCTACGAATCGACGATGGGGCTGGTTCAAAAAATCTTTTACTTCCACGTCCCGTCGTGGATGGTGATGTTCACCTCGGCGCTGGTCTGCGGCTCGGCGAGCGCCGTCTACCTGTTTGCCGGACGGCCGACGGCGGATCGGGTCGCGCAGGCGGCGGCCGAGCTGACCGTGCTGTTCGGTACGATCGGCCTAATCACCGGGCCGCTGTGGGGACGCAAGGCCTGGGGCGTCTGGTGGCAGTGGGACGCGCGGCTGACCTCGGCGCTGGTGATGTGGCTGATATTCGTCGCCTACCTGCTGCTCCGGAAGTACGGCGGCGCCGGCTCGGAGAAGCTGTCGGCGGTGGTGGCGCTGTTCGGGATGGCCAACGTCCCGTTCGTCTACTGGTCGGTCAACATGTGGCGGACGGTCCACCCGAAGACAACGGTCGTGATGACCCTGCAGCCCGAGATGGGACGGCCGTTCCTGCTGTGCGCGCTGGCCTTCATGGGCCTCTACGGGCTCCTGCTGGCCGCACGGGTCCGCCTCGAGCGCCGCCGCGCCGAGCTCGAAACGCTGTTCCTGGCCATCGAGGATTGAGGATGACATCCAAGCAAGAGATCGACGCGGTGCTGCCGCCGCGCCGCCGCGGTGGGTGGCGTGCGACGGTGGCACTGGTCGCGGCGCTCGCCCTGGCGCCAATCGCCTCCGCCAGCCAGCAGCCGCCCGAGCCGCCGGCCGGATTCGTGCCGGCGGGCGATCTGCCGGCCCGCGAGCAGCTGCCCGCCGCGCCGCTCGTCATCGGCGCCTACGCGGTCGCGTGGCTGCTGGTGTTCGGGTACCTGTGGTCGATCTGGCAGCGGCTGGGACGGGTCGAGCGCGAGCTCGCGGAGGTCAGCCGCCGGATTGAGGCGGGCGGACGGCGGTGAACTTCTCGAACATGACGTCGGCGCACTTCATCTTCATCCCCTCGGTGCTGCTCGTCGGGGTGGTGATTGGATGGATTCTCGGTTCGCGCGCCGCCCAGGATGCGTTTGCGGCCGAGTTGAAGCGCCGCGAGGAGCGGGCGCTACGGAAGGGCGGCAGGACCCCTACCGACCGATAGCCAGCCGGGCCGCCAGGCTCGGCGGCATGCCCGCTTCCACGATCCGGCGCTGCGCCTCGCGCACCGGATAGACGACGCGCCGCAGCAGCAGCCGGCGCCGCCCGGCGTCGTACAGTCCGAAGGCGGCGCGCGGGTCGCCGTCGCGCGGCTGCCCGACCGAGCCGGCATTGACCAGATAGCGCACGCCGTGCTCGAGCAGCACCTCGCTGTCGGCCGCGCCGTCCGGCGCGAACCCGGTCACCCCGCGCGCGTCCTCCTTGAACACCGCCGGCAGGTGCGTGTGACCGAACAGGCAGACCGGCCGGTCCGAGACCTCGAGCGCCCGCAGCGCGTCCCCTTCGTCGAAGATGTAATGGTCCTCGTCGAACGGCGCGCCGTGGCAAATCTGCACCAGGTCGTCGAGTGGCGCCGGCCCGGCCGGCAGCTGGCGCAGGTATTCGAGATTGGCCGGCGTCAGCGCCGCCATCGTCCATCGCGCCGCCGTCAGCGCCACCAAATTGAACGAGCTGCCGTCGTCGATGCCGCAGGCCGCCTTGTCGTGGTTGCCGCGGATCACAATCAGCGGGTCGAGGGCGCGCAGCCGGTCGATGACGGCATTCGGCTCGGCGCCGTAGCCGACCAGATCGCCGAGAACGACCGCACGATCAAAGCTGGCGCGGGGTGCCGCGGCCAGGACGGCGTCGAGCGCGTCGATGTTGGCGTGGACGTCGGAGAGAATCAGATACCGCATGACGGAGCTGGACAGGGGTCTCGCTTAGCCGAGGGCCTCGATGATACGTTCCGCGACTTCGTCTGGGCGTGCGCCGCGCGCGTCGATGCGCAGCTGCGCGCCGGAGTAGGCGGCGCGGCGGACTGCATAAAGCCGCTCGAGCTGCGCGCGGTCGGCGGCGAGGGGCCGTCGTCCATCCCCCGGGATCCGCGCCAGGATCTCCTCGAACGGGACGTCCAGCCAGATGGCGACGCCATCGAGGTTGATCGCCGCCTGGTTGTCCGGATCCATGTACGTGCCGCCGCCGGTCGCCACGACGAGGTGGCGCAGCGGCAGCAGCTGGCGGAGGATATCGCGCTCGAGCGCGCGGAAGTAGGGCTCGCCGTGGCGCGCGAAAATCTCCGCCACGGTCCGGCGCTCGCGCGCCTCGATGAGCTCGTCGAGATCGTCGGCGCGCCAGCCAAGCCGTGCCGCGACAGCGCGTGCCACGGTGGTCTTGCCCGCTGCCATGAACCCGACGAGGTAAATCTTATCGGCCGTCACCGGTCAGGCGGGCGAGCTCGTCGAAGAAACCGGGATAGGACACGTCGACCGACGACGCGCCGAGAATGGTGGTCGGCGCTGCGGCGCGGGTGGCGGCGATCGCAAAGGCCATCGCGAGACGATGGTCGCCGGCGGCATCGACCGTGCCGCCGGTCAGCGGCCGCGCCTCCAGCGTGAAGCCGTCCTCGTACTCCTCGACGCCCGCCCCCAGCGCCCGGAAGCCGGCGGCCAGCGCGGCGATGCGGTCACTCTCCTTGACGCGCAGCTCGGCGGCGCCGCGGACCGTCAGCGTCTGCCCTTCGGTCATCATCGCGGCAAGCGCCGCCAGCGCCGGGATCTCGTCGATCACCGCCGGCACGTCGGCCGGGGTGACGTCGAAGCTGCGGCCGGCCGCGGCGGAGAAGCGTAGCGTGCCGACCGGCTCGCCGGCGCGTTCGACCTCGATCGATCGCGACACCGCCACGCCGGCGCGCTCGAAGATGCCGAGCACCGCGGTCCGCGACGGGTTCAGCCCGACACCCTCGATCCGGATGTCCGAGCCGGGCGTGCCGCCGGCCAGCGCCGCCCAGAAGGCCGAGCCGGAAATGTCCCCCGGCACCGCCAGTCGGCGCGGCTCGAGCCGCTGGCCGCCGGCGATCTCAATCGCCGGGCCGTCATGGACGACGCGCACGCCGAACTCGGCGAAGGCGCGTTCGGTGTGATCGCGGGTCGGCACCGGCTCGATCACGCGGGTGGTGCCCGACGCGTGCAGGCCGGCGAGCAGGACGCCGCTCTTGACCTGCGCGCTCGGCACCGCCGGCTCGTAGACGATGCCGTGCAGCTCGCCGCCGGCGATCGTCATCGGCGCGCGGTCGTTGACGGCGTCGATGCGGGCGCCCATCCGGGTCAGCGGCTCGATGATCCGCCGCATCGGCCGGCGCGCCAGCGACTCGTCGCCGCCGATCGTTGTCGTGAACGGATGGCCGGCGAGAATGCCGGACATCAGCCGCAGCGTCGTCCCCGAATTGGCGGCGTCGAGCGCGCCGCGCGGCGGCTGCAAGCCGCCGACGCCGCGGCCGGCGACGACCAGCGCGCCCGGGCCGGTCGAGCGGATCGCGACGCCGAGCGCGCGCAGGCACGCCAGCGTCGCGGCGCAGTCCGCGCCCGACGAATAGCCGTCGATCGTCGACTCGCCGTCGGCAAGCGCCGCCAGCATCGCGTAGCGGTGTGAAATCGACTTGTCGCCGGGGACGCGAACCCGGCCGGCGGCGCGGGCGGAGGGCTGGACGGTGTGAGTGTCGGCGGGCGCGCGGAGCATGTCCGCACTATAGCATTCGCACTCCTGGCGGGATCCGGTTTAGTATGTAGCGGACCCGCGTGCCTTCATCGTGTGCATTCCGCTGCTCGTGCGCATCCGGCTCTCGTGGCGCCGGTGATTGCGTGTCTCCATGCTGAGTCGAGGCGGCACGGTCCGGCTGCAGATCCACAGTAATTTCGAGATGGTCGATCTCGTCGAGGCCGTCAGCGACCGCATCGCCCAGCTGACCGGCATGGACGAGGACAGCGTTCACTGGATCGGCGTGGCCGTGCGCGAGTCGGTGATCAACGCGATCAAGCACGGCAACCGCGAGGACCAGGCGAAGCTCGTCACCGTCGAGTTCGATCTGACGCCGGCGGATGCGCCGCGCGAGCTCGTCGTCCGGGTCGTCGACGAGGGCGAGGGCTTCGAGCCGCAGGCGGTCGCCGACCCGCTCGCGCCGGAGAACATCCTCAAGTCGAGCGGCCGCGGCATCTTCTTCATGCGCAGCTTCATGGACGACGTCGTGCTGCAGCGCGGCGCCGACGGCGGCATGGAAGTGCGGATGATCAAGCGGCTGGTGCCGGATGGCTGACGCCCTGCCGCCGATCTTCCTCGCCACCGCGATCGAGTCCGTGATCCGCGCCGGGCAGATTCAGCTCGCCCGGTTCGGCGGCGCCATGCGGGTCGACAAGAAGGGGGCGATCGATCTCGTCACCGAGATCGATCTGGAAGTCGAGCGCGGTTTCCGCGCGCTCGTCGCCGAGCGGTTCCCGGAGCACGTCGTCCTCGGCGAGGAATACTCGGGCGCGGCGGAGCTCGAGGCGACGCCGCCCTATTGCTGGGTGTTCGATCCGGTCGACGGCACGACCAACTACGCGCACGGGCTGCCGATCTTCTGCTCGTCGCTGGCGCTCGAGATCGACGGGGAGCCGGCCGTCGCCGCCATCTACGACCCGACCCGGCGCGAGCTGTTCACCGCCGAGCGCGGCCAGGGCGCGTGGCTGAACGGCGCGCCGCTGCGGGTGTCGCAGGCCGACACGCTGATCGATGCGCTGCTCTGCACCGGTTTTCCGTACAGCGTCCAGCAGGAGTCGCGCGCGCTGCTCGGCATGTTCGGCGAGTTCCTCGCCGTGGCGCGCGCCGTACGCCGTCTCGGGTCGGCGGCGCTCGACCTCTGCTATGTCGCCGCCGGACGCCTCGACGGCTTCTGGGAGCAGTCGCTCCATCCCTGGGACATGGCCGCCGGCGCGCTGATCGTGCGGGAGGCCGGCGGCACCGTCACCAACCTGCGCGGCGCGCCGTACAGCTCTCGCGGCCACAGCATCCTGGCCACCAATGGCCGGGTGCACGCCCCGATGCTCGGCGTGATCGAGGCGTTCGACCGCAAGCAGGCCTGAGCTCCCCGCCAGCCCACCGGCGCGCCCCGTCATCCACTCCAGTGGACGGGGTGACCCCCGCGTAAGACAGCGCCGCGTCGTTGCGGCCTGCTTTTCACCCACTCCGCCGGCGCAGGCATGGCACCGTTCATGCTCTGGATGAGGCTGAATGGACGGCCCTGCACGAGGTGGCGGTCCGAAACGGAGATGGTGATGATGAAACGGATGTGGCGGCAAAGTGTGCGATGGGTCGGTGGCCCCGCGGCGGTCGCGGTGGTGCTGCTCGGCGCGTCGGCTCCCGCCCAGGCGCAGATCAGCCGCGTCAGCAGCAGCGCCTCGGATCTGCACCAGGCGTTCGGCGTGACCGCCGGCGTGTTCGCTCCAAAAGGGGAAAGCGGCCGCGTCGCCGGCGACGTGCTCAACGTGGACCTCGACACCCTGGCGTTCAACATCGGGGACTTCAAGGGGGGCACCTTCAGCGGCGAGTATCTCGCTGGCTTTGGCAACTATCTGGAGGCCGGCATCAGCGCCGGGTTCTACCAGCGCTCGGTGCCGAGCGTCGATCGCTCGCTCGTGAACGCCAACGGCTCCGAGATCGCACAGGATCTGAAGCTGCGGGTCGTGCCGCTGACCGCCACCGTGCGCTTTCTGCCCGCCGGTCGCGGCAGCGTCGAGCCCTACGTCGGCGCCGGCGTCGGCGCGTTCCGCTGGCACTACAGCGAGATCGGTCAGTTCGTCGACGACCGGGACCGGTCGATCTTCAACGACCGCTATCTGGCGGACGGCACCGCTTACGGGCCGGTGGTTCTCGGCGGCGTGCGCTTCCCGTTCGGCGAAATGATGGATTTTGGCGGCGAGGTCCGCTACCAGCGCGCCGAAGGGGACACCAAGCCCGCGCAGTCGCGGCTGCTTGGCGACAAGATCGACCTCGGCGGCTGGAACGCCGCCGTCACGCTGCACTTCCGCTTCTAGCATCGATCAGCTGTCAGCTCCCAGTTTCGTGCTGAGAGCTGACAGCTGAATCACTGCCGCCGATAGAGCGCCACACCGCCCCCCTCGGCGACACGGGCGTAGCCGTGCAGGAAGTCGGGCCGCTGCCGTGCCTCGCGGTACAGGGCGTCGCCCCCCTCCGCGCGCTCCTCGATGACAATCCACGCCGCCAGCCCGAGCGGATCCTCGACCGCGTAATTCCACAGGTCGCCGTTGCCCTCGTGCAGGAAATCGCGGATCGCGAAGCCCGCCGCCGACAGATCCTGCATGTAATGGCCGAGCGAGCCCATGCTCATCATGATCGTCCCGTTGTCGCGATGCGCGGCCAGGTAGGCCGTCACCGGGCTGCGGCCGGCCTGGGCGGGGGCTTCGCGCTGCGCCTCGACGACCATCGGCGCGGTGCGATCGAGCGGCGGGGACTGCACCAGCGCGGCCGCGACCAGCGCCGCCGCGGCGTAGGGGCGGAGGCGTCGCCAGAGGAGTGAAATGCCGACCCCGGCCAGCGCCGCCGAGGCCGCCACCAGCGGCACGTCGTAGCGGATGCGGAAGGGATGGCCCTGCAGATACGCCGCCCACGGCAGGACCCCGGCGCCCGCCAGGGCCAGGGCGAGCACGAGCACCGCGCGCTCGCGGGACCGGCCGAACGCTGCCGCCGCCAGCAGCGCGCCGGCGTATGCCGACCAGACAAGCGCCGTCCCGGAGACGACGTAGAGCCCCTCTCTGATCTGATCGAGCGCGACGCCGGGATGGCCCATCGCGGCGGTGTTCTCGGCCAGGAAGAACCCGCTGCTGACGAACCAGGCGCCGACCGTCCACCGGCTGTTGATCAGGAACAGGGTCACCGCCACCGCCGGCCACAGGGAGAGCGCGGCGCAGGCCCGCGCCGTCCGCCCAGGGCCGTGCCCGCGCCGCAGCAGCACGGCGCCGGTCAGCGCCACCGCCGCGGCGGTAATCGGCCACGCCTCGTAGCGCGTCAGGCAGGCCGCCGCCAGTGCGCCGCCGGCCGCGTGCGGCCAGCGCGCCGCGCCCGCGTCAATCCACGCCGCCGTCAGCGCCAGCGCGGCTGCGGAGGTCGCAAACAGCAGCGGCTCGGTCATCGGCGTGCTCTGCAGATAGAGCACGTCGGGGTTCAGCACGAACAGCGCCACCGCCGCGGCGGCGCCGCTGCGCGAGCCGGAGCCGCGGAGGATCAGCGAGGCGAGCGCCCAGGCCGCGACGGCCGTGCTCGCGACCGAGATCGCGATCGCCGAGGCCCCAGTGCGGTACAGCCAGTCGACCTGGACGGGAAGCATGTTCAGGAGGTGGGGGAGCGGCAGCCAGACGGCGCCGACCTGCTGCCAGCCCGGCGTCAGGCTGTCGAACACCCGCCGCGCCACGACGAGGTGGGCGCGGGCGTCGTAGTGGCTGAGCGACAGCCCAGCATGCGCGTAGAAGACGGCTCCGGCGAGACCCGCCAGCGCCGCCGCCAGCGCCGCCGCCAGCGCCAGCGCGGCGGCACCGGATCGGGCGGGCGGCCCTGCGGCCGGGGAAGGCGCGGCGTCGGGGGGTGGACTCGTCAGGCGATTCTTAGTCTACACTCAGCGGAATGCATCGTCTGGTTGCCTGGGTGCAGGCCTCCGCCGTCGCGCTCGGCGGTCCCGGTCTGTTCCTCATTGCCTTCCTGGATTCGTCGTTCCTCTCCTTCCCGGAAGTCGTCGATCTCTTGATCATCGTCCTCGTCACCGCGCACAAACAGCGGGTGCTGTACTACGCGCTGCTGCCGACATTGGGGTCGGTGGCCGGGTGCTTCACGCTCTACATGCTCGGCCGGAAGGGAGGCGAAGCGTTCCTGAAGCGGCGCTTCAGCGAGGCCAACGTCGCCCGCGCGCTCGGCGTGTTCCGGCGCTACGGTCTGCTCGCCGTGGCGGTCCCGTCGCTGCTGCCGCCGCCGTTTCCGTTCAAACCCTTCGTGCTGGCGGCCGGGGTGGCGGGCGTCCGCCCGCTGGACTTTCTGCTCGCGGTCACGGTCGGCCGGGGCGTGCGCTACTTCGGAGAGGCGATGCTCGCCTACTGGTATGGCGAGCGTGCCGCCCAGTTCCTCCGCGACAACGCCGGTCCGGTCTCGCTCGGTCTAGCCGGGATCGTCCTGGTGGGCGGCGCTGCCTGGATCTGGTTTCACCGGCGAGGGGCCGCCGGTGTTCGTTGACGGGGGCCAGGAAGCCCCATTACAATCAGTCGTTTAGCCCTGTATAAGATGGTCCCGGATATCTCCGTCGTCATCCCGATGCGCAACGAATCGCAGAGCGTGGCGGAGCTCTATCGGGAGCTGACCACCGTGCTCGAGGCGTTCGGCCGCCCCTACGAGGTGATTGCGATAGACGACGGCAGCACGGACGATACCTTCGAGCTGCTCGCCGCGATACAGGCTGCCGACCCGCGACTGCGTGTCATCCGGTTCCGGCGGAACTTCGGTCAGACCGCGGCGTTCGCCGCCGGCTTTGCGCACGCCCGGGGCCGCTTCATCGTCACGTCCGACGGCGACCTGCAGAACGATCCCCGGGACATCCCCGCCATGGTCGAGGCGGCCGAGCGCGGCCCCGATATCGTCGCCGGCTGGCGGAAGGACCGGAAAGACCCGTTCATCAACCGGCGTCTGCCATCGATGATTGCCAATGCCGTCATCTCGGTCGCGACCGGCGTCAAGCTGCACGATTATGGCTGCTCGCTGAAGGTGTTCCGCGCCGAGGTCGTCAAGCCGATGAAGCTCTACGGCGAGATGCACCGCTTCCTGCCGGCCATCGCCAGCGAGATGGGGGTGACGATTGAGGAGCGCGTCGTCAATCACCGGGCGCGCCGCCACGGCACCTCGAAGTACGGCATCTCGAGGACGATTCGGGTGATCCTCGACCTGCTGACGGTCAAGTTCCTGATCAGCTATTCGACCCGGCCGCTGCATATCTTCGGGCTGATGGGCTTCATCATGGGGCTGGTCGGCACCGCGGTGTGCGGCTGGCTCGCCTGGATGCGGCTGTTCGGCTACGAGTCGATCGGCAACCGCCCGCTGCTGCTGTTCGGGATTCTGCTGGTCTTCACCGGCGTCCAGCTGGTCACCCTCGGCCTGCTCGCGGAGATGCAGGCGCGCACCTACCACGAGTCGCAGAACAAACCGGTCTACGTCATCCGGGAGATCCGCGAGACGGCGCTGGCTGCCGCGCCGACCGCGGCGGGATGATCTGCGGCAGGCGTGCGGCGTGGCTGGCCGCCGTGATGATGGCCCTGGCGATCGCCGGCTGCGGTGGTTCGCCGAGCAGTCCCGGATCCGTGACCCCGCCGCCGGTCGTCACCCCGCCGGCGCCCGCCAACGCTCTGCCGGTGATCTCGGCGATCAGCGCGCAGGGCCGCCGCTCCAAAGAGCCCGCTAGTTTCGCCGACCTCGGCGAAACGATTGACGTGACGGCCACTGTCAAAGACGACGAGACGGCGCCCGCCGACCTGGAATACGTCTGGACCGCCACCGTCGGCACGTTCGAGGGGACTGGCGCGAAAGTGACGTGGCGTGCGCCGGTCGTCCTGGCCGCGCCCACCGACGTGACGCTGTCGCTGACGGTGACGGAGCGGTTCGGCTATCCGGGCGGCGCGAAAGTGTATTCGCAGAACGTCTCCGGCACCGTTGACGTCTCGGTCCACGACTCGGCGAAGGAGATCGGCGAGATGGCGCGGCAGTTCCTGCTCGACTTCTCCGACTCGAACCTGCGCGATATCAGCGCGATCATGCGCAACTTCATCCCCGGCTGCTACGGCACCAAGGACGAGACCGCGCAGGTCACCGAGAACCGGCGCCGCTTCAAAATCATCGAGTCGAGTGTCGGCGACGCGAAGACCACCATCAATTTTGGCGGCGTCTGCCCGTACGACGCCAAGAAGGGGGACGCCTGCACCGCGGTGCCGGTCTACTGGAAGTCGATCGATCTCGATCGCAACGCCCCCGAAGCCGTCAGGGGAACCGACTGGATCGCGTCGTTCTACGTTCCTGCCACGAAGCGCTGGGGCCTGTGCGACAGTTCCTTCGAGGGGCGCGCCGCGGCGGCGCTGCGGGGGATCGTTCCCTAGCGGCTAGCGCGCCGTCGGCGGCGCGGCTTCGTACTGCGCCTTGATGGCGTCGCGGAAGATCTCAGCCAGCCGCTGATACCCCGCCTCGGTGGGATGAAGGCCGTCCTGGCCGATCAGCGCCTCCGGCATCTGGGCATTGACGTCGACCAGCATCGCCCCTTTCTTGCCCGCCATCACCTTGACCGCGTCGTTGAATCGCTGCACCGAGGCGGCCGCCGCTCCCTTTGGCGGCCGCTGCGGCGGCAGCGTCGCCACCATGATCGGCATGTTGCGGCGCACCGATTCCTTGACCATCTCCTCGAGCGACGAGACGCCCGCCGTGATCGTCGCGTTGACCATGTCGCCGGCGTTATTGAGGTCGTTCGCCCCCTCGAGGAGCAGCACCAGATCCGGCGTGGCCTCGGAGAGCGTCTCCCCGAATCGCTTCAGCGCCGCCGACGTGGCGACGAACTCCCCGGGCTTGCCGGCGTTCGACACAATCAGCGTCTGCGTGGTGTAGCGAGCGCCCAGCAGGTCCTGCAGCTTGAAGGGATAGGACTGCGGTGGGCCGGCGGTCAACGCCGCCGCGACCGGCGGTGACGTCGTCCCGGCCGTGAGGCTGTCGCCAAAGGCGAGGATTTTCCTGATCCGCAGCGTCGGCGGCGGAGCGGGCGGCGGTGCCGGCGGATCCGGCGTCGGCGCCGGCGGCTGGACGATCGGGCTGGGGCTCGTGCCGCCGCCGCCGCATCCGGCCAGGCCGACGGCGAGCCACAGCCCGCCGAGCGCCAGCGCTGCGCGCAGCCGTCGTCGGGGCAATGCTCTGGGACAGGGCGCTGGCTGGTGCATGCAGGAGTCGACAATTATAATGTGCTGTGCCCCCCACGCCAACCGAGCGGTCACGGCTCCGGGTCGTGCTGTTCTCCGGCGGCCGGGGATCCGGCGCCCTCGCCGAACAGCTCGTCGCCAATCCGCACATCGCCCTGTCGGTCGTGATCAACGGCTATGACGACGGCGCGTCGACCGGCGAGGTGCGGCGCTTTCTTGGCGACGCCCTCGGCCCCTCCGATTTCAGGAAGAACGCCTCGCGGCTGGCGCGCGCCCTTCACAGCAGCCCGCCGGCCCTGCTCGAGCTGCTCGACGCCCGCCTCGACCCGGCGTTGTCGGACCGCGGCACCGCCGGCCGCCTCGCGGCGGTGGTGTCACCGGCTGCGGACCGCTCTTCGGCCGGCGATCCCGCGCTTGCGCCGATCCATCGGGCGGCCGAAGCGCTACCCGCCGATGTGCGCGCCCGCGTCGCCGCCGCCCTCGACCGGTTCGCGGCCGAGCTGGCTGCCTGCGACCGTTCCTTCAACTTCGCCGACTGCAGCCTCGGCAACCTGGTTTTCGCCGGAGCGTTCCTGCTCGCCGGCCGATCCTTCAACCGCGCGGTCGACGACTACTGCGCGCTGGTGGGACTGCCGCCCGGGCTGATCGACAACGTCACCGACGGCACCAACGCTTTCCTGGTCGCGATTGACGCCGACGGCGCGGTGCTCGGCAGCGAGGAGGCCATCGTCGACGCCACCCGCCACAACCGGATCGATGACATCTACCTCCTGGCCGCGCCGCCAACTTCGGCCGACGTGGCGCGGTGGGCGGAGGAGCCGCCAGCCGCGGTCAAGGCGGCGCTCGCGGCGCGGGCCGCATCGCCGGCGCTCAACGAGCGCGTCGCCGCGGTGGTCCGCGACGCCGACCTGATCGTCTACGCCCCGGGCACCCAGCACTCGAGCCTCTTCCCGTCGTATCTCACCCCCGGGTTGAGTGACGCGATCGCCGGCAACCTCACCGCCATCAAGCTGCTCGTCACCAACATCCAGTCCGACGCCGAGATCACCGGCAGCAGCGCCATCGACATTGTCGATCGCGCGACGTTCTACCTGCAGAACCGCGGGTGCCTTCGGCTCGCTACGCCGTGCCTGATCACCCACTACGTGCTGAACGATCCGGGTCAGGCGGCCGGCTCCGTGCCGTACGTGCCGCTCGGCCGCCTCGAATCGATTGAGGACCCGCGGCTGGTCCGGGTCGCCAACTTCGAGGAGGCCCGCACCGGTCGTCACGACGCGGCGAAGATCCTCGGGCCGTTCGTCGACTCGTTCGTCGCCCGATGGACGACGACGCAGAAGGTGGCGGTGCTGCTGCATGAGGCGGGGACGACGAACAAGGTGGTGCAGACCATTCTCGAGATGGTGCGCGGCGGCATCCGCGATCTGCCGGTCGACCTGACGGTCTTCCATGACGGGCCGGCGGACGTCGAGCCCGGGTTCGTGGTGTCGCCGGGTTTTCCGGTGCGGCGGCTTCATGGGACCGAGGCTGAACGGGATCGTGAGTTGCGAGCGGTTCTGCGGGACGAAGCGTTCGATTACGTCCTGCTGTTCGAGTCGTCTGGCATGTACAACGGCGAAGACATCGCGGCGCTTGCCTCGCACCTCAATCTCGGTCGCCTCGACGCGGTCTGGGGCAGCCGGCGTCTGTCGGTGCGGGATATCCACGAGTCCTACCGCTTGAAGTACCGTCATCGCAGCCTCCTCGGGGCGGTCAGCTACGCCGGCAGCCACGTCCTCAGCCTGCTGTATCTCTTCCTGTTCGGCCGCTACGTGTCGGATACGCTGTCGGCGGCGCGGGCCGTCAGGGTCGCCGACGCGCTCGGCATTCCGGTGCCGCTGACCCACAAGCTGGCCAACCAGCATCTGCTGTCGGCGCTGCTGCGGCGGCGGGCGGAGATGTTCGAGGTGCCGGTGCAGTTCTTCTCGATCTCGCCGGCGCAGGTCCGGCGGACGACCCCGCTCGACGGCCTGCGGGCGATCGCGACAGCCGTAAAGGCGCGGCTGCGTCCGGTGCCGGCGCCGCCCGTGGCGGCGGTGCGGGCGGCCCGGGCGGGGGAGGCGGGCCTGCCGTGATCGCTGCTGCCGATCGTCTGCTGATCATCCCGGCGGCGGGTCTGGGCTCGCGGCTCGGGGTCCACACTCCCAAGCTGCTGGCGCCCGTCAATGGCCGTCCGATGCTCGACCACCTGCTGGCACTGTACGCCCCGGTCGTGTCGCGGGTCGCGCTCGTTGTCCACCCTTCGGCGCGCGCCGCCGTGGACCGCGCCATCCGGCCGGCGTCGCTGCCGGTCGACGTCCTCGTCCAGACCGAACCGACCGGCATGCTCGACGCGATCCTGCTGGCGCGCCAGGCGGTCGAGGCGGCCGGATGCCGCCGGGTGTGGATCACGTGGTGCGATCAAGTTGCCATCCACCCGCGGACGGTGGCGCGTCTGGCCGAGGCGGACGCCGGCGATCCGCTGCTGGCGATGCCGACCTGCGAATCGGCGGCTCCCTATGTTCACCTGGCACGCGACGCCGGCGGGCACATCGCGCGGATCCTGCATCGGCGCGAAGGCGATCCGATGCCGGAGGCCGGCGAGAGCGACGCCGGCGTGTTTTCGCTGTCGCGCGAGGCGTATCTCGACCTGCTGCCGCGGTTTGCCGCCGAACCGGTGACCGGGCGGTCGACCGGCGAGCGCAACTTCCTGCCGTTCATTCCATGGGTGACGCGGCGCGGCGCCGTGCTGACGTTCCCGTGCCTCGAGCCGGCCGAGGCGGTGGGCGTCAATACCCCCGAGGACCTGGCCGCGACCGAGCGCACGCTGCGGCGTCGCGCCGCGGAGGCCCAATGACGCCGGCCCGCGTCCTCTCGATCGTCATCCCGGCCTACAACGAGGAGCGCTTCATCGGTACGCTGCTGGCGCAGATTGCCGCGGTCGACCTCTCACCGCTTGGCGTCCGCAAGGAAGTGATCGTCGTCGACGACCACTCGGCCGACCGGACGTCCGAGATTGCCGCTGGTTTCGACGGCGTGAACCTGAGACGGCTGGAGAAGAATTCGGGCAAGGGGCGCGCGGTGCGCGAGGGGATCGGCCTCGCCACCGGCGAGTTCCTGATCATCCAGGACGCGGACCTCGAATACGATCCGCGCGACTACGTGCCGATGCTCGAAGTGCTGCTCGCCGGCCGCGCCGACATCGTCTATGGCAGCCGCTACATGCGCGGCGGGCGGCATCCGAACCAGACCGTGACGGCGTATCTGGGCGGCCGGAGCCTGACGCTGGTCGCGCGGCTGTTCACCGGCGCGTGGATCACCGACACAGTCACGGCGCTGAAGCTCTTTCCGCGGGCGGTGGTGACCGGGCTGGCGCTCGAGACGAGCGGCTTCGAGCTCGATCATGAGCTGACCGCCAAGGTCCTCGCGCGCGGCCTCAGGATCGCCGAGGTGCCGGTCAGCTACAACCCGCGCAGCCGCGAAGAGGGGAAGAAGATCGGGATGCGCGACTGGTTCATCGCGACCCGGACACTGTTCAGGTTCCGCAACGGTTGACGCCGCCGGGGCGCTCAGCGGACGCGGTAGACGCCGACGGTGCGGTTGCGGAAGACCGGCTCGAAGAGCTCAGGGTGGACGTCGAACTTGTGTGTGCCGTCCGGATACGCAGCGGTGTCGGTGTCGTCGACGTAGAGATAGTCGATGCGCAGCCGGCGCGCCGCCGCCGCGGCATCAGCGGCGCTCGATGTCGCAAAGAGGCCCTTCACCCGATCCGAGCGCTCCTGATACTCGGGCATCGGCAGCAGCGAAATCGGCATCCCGGCCGCCATGCGGCGCCCGGCAAACGAGGGAATCAGCGTCCACTGGTCGCGGCCGCGCACGACCGGTTCCATCTGCACCAGCGCGGTGGCGTCGGTGTTGCCCCGGATCCAGTCGAACGCGGCTTGCTGGTCAGGCGTGATCCAGATCGTCCAGCGGAACCCGGGGCCCGGCCGGCGGTTGCCGATGTCCTGGGCGTTCCACGCATCGATGACGGTGGTCGGCAGGCCGACTATCAGAATGACGCCAATCAACGCGGCGCGCGCCGCGCCCCTGAGCCTGGCGATGACCGGCGCCAGCAACACCGGCAGCGAGACGAGGATGACCTGCCCGGCGCGGAAGCCGACCCACGACGCGTCGGAGATGCGCACCAGGTAGAGCATCAGCAGGCCGATCGCGAGCCCGGCGGTGCCGATCGCCCACGCCCGGCGATTCGCGGCGCGCGCCGGCCAGATGCCAGCGAGCGCCGGCAGCAGCAGCGGGCCGACTGACAGCAGCAGCGTCAGGACCGGGTGGTTCCGGGCGTAGCCGGCGAACCCGAAGTCGAGCGCCGACCCCGCCCCCTCCATGACCTTGCTGGCGGCGCCCCAGGCCACCGCCGCCGCGACCGGGACCGCAGCCAGCGCATGGCGCGGCAGCAGCCGCCAGCCTCCCGGCGTGCGCACGGCGTCGAACGTCACCGCCGCCCCATAGATCAGCGAGCACACGCCGCCGAGCAGCGGGTTCATGGTCGTCGCCAGTCCGAGAGCCAGGCCGGACCCGGCAATGGCCGGCAGGCTGGCGGTCGCACCCGCCGCTGACGCGATCACCAGGCCGGCCAGACCAAGCGCCATCGACATGGTGTGCTGCGGCGTGTACCACAGCGAGCGCGGGATGTCGTCGATCCGCAAGCCGCCGTAGCGCCACGCCGTGACGGCGTCGATGTTCATGTCGGTCAGCGCCACCCGCGGCCGGCCGCGCGTCAGCAGATCGACAACGGCATAGAAGCCCTCGGCGCTCGCCGCCAGGATTGCCAGCACTACCGCCGCGGCGGCAGGCCCCGCTGACGGCACCGCGGTGCGGACCAGGGCGAACAGGACGCCGACCATCAGCAGCGCGCTCAGGAAGGCATTGGTCTTCAGGGAGGCCTCGACATCGTGCAGCGCCGCCGGGCCGGCTGACGCGACCGTGGCGGGCAGCAGGAAGTAGGTCCAGTAATAATTCATCGTCCGCGGCGCGAGATAGGGATTGCGCGGCGGCAGCGTCAACTTGCCGAGCTCGGCGGCGAGCGCCGTATGCCAGAGGAAATCGGCGGTGAAATAGGCGCGGTAATACTTGTTCCCGGCGGCATCGGTCCGGCCGATGTTGCGGTACGGCGGCCCCATCAGGGCCGGCACGAGCAGCAGCACCAGCATCAGCGCGCGGGTATCGGCCCGTGACCATGGATGAATCGGCAGCGCCGGCCCGGCACCGGCGACGGTCCGCGCCGAGACCCAGGCCGCGGCTCCGAGCACCAGCCACGCGCCGAGGAACGCGAGCGGCGAGGCGGTTCCGGCCGCCAGCACGGCCCACAGCGCGAGCTGGGTCAGTCCGTAGCCGATCAGCGCGCCGCAGATCCAGCCCGCCGCATGGCGGCGGCCGAAGAGCGCGAGTCCGAGCGGCACCCCGGGCGCGACCGCCAGCAGGTAGACGAGGAGGTACAGCCATCCGGCGGCGCCGCCGGCGCAGATCCACGTCATTGCCAGGATGCTGCACGCGAGGAGCGCGGCGGCGGCGTTCATACCGTCTGCCGCGTCCGGCGGTCACCGAGCACGTAGAGCAGGCCGCCCGGCAGGTTGCCGAACACGCCGAGCGCGACGAACAGGATCGACAGCGCAATCGCGGCCGCCGCCGGCACGCCGATCGTCCCGAACAGCCAGCCGAACGCTCCCTGGCTGGTGCCGAGTCCGCTGACCGTGACCGGCAGCAGCATGATCAGCAGGACGATTGGGATGAAGATGAAGTACATCACCAGCCCGGCCTCAATCCCGAGCGCCCGCCCGAGGCACCACGCCTGGATGATGCGGACCGCCTGCACGCCCACCGACAGCCCCAGGACGTGCACCAGCTCGGCGTGGTGATGCGCGTAGCGCCGGACCGCATCGACCAGCCCGCCGGCGAGCCGGCGCGCGCGCGCGCCCGGCAGCCGTGATGCGATCTGCTGACTGGCGGCGGCCGCGCGGCTGCTGAAGACCGCGACCGCGGCCACCAGGCAGCCGGCCGACGCCAGCGCCAGCGTCAGCAGGATCCAGCGGTTCCTTGCCGCGTCCGGCCCCGGCAGCAGCGCCGCGATCCCGACCAGGACAATCGACATCACGCCGAGGACGCGGTCCATCAGCACCGAGGCGGCGGACTCGACGCCGCGGACCCCGAGCCTCGACAGGCTGTAGGCGCGGTAGAGGTCGCCGCCGATGCTCGGCAGGAACGTGCCGACGAACGTGCTCACGAAGAAGATCCGCAGCACCGCGGCGAACGGCGGGCGCGACCCGGGGGTCAGCGCGCGCAGCAGGATCATCCACCGGTAGGCCATCAGCGTCCGGTCGACGAACAGCAGCGCCACCGCGGCGCCGATCCAGCGCCAGTCGGCGGCGGCGGTGATGCGCAGCACGTCGCCGGGATGGGCCTTCCACAGCAGGTACGTGGTCAGCACGACGGCGACGACGAGACGAAGGATGCGGGAGAGGGAAGGGGGCGACGCGGGAGACGGAGCAGCCACGCAGGCGAGTGGCTAGCGCACCGTTTCCGGCACGGGCAGTGTTTCGAGGTGCCGCGCCGGGTCACGCTTCACGGCGTAGGCGCGCTTCAGGAAGCGGGCGTACGGAACGAACTGCTTCATCGCGCCGACGTTGACCTGGCACGGGCTGAGGCAGGTCGGGCAGACCTTGGCCTTGAGCTGCTCGCGGTGCATCAGGTTCTCGGCCTTGAAATAGAGTGCCTCGGCGGTGTCGTCCTGGACGTTGCCGAGCTTCTCGGAGTTCTCGCAATAGTGCAGGTCGCCGTTCGGGTTGAGCAGCAGGCCCTGCGACTGGAACGGGCACGGCATCGTCCGGTGATAGCCGTTGGCGATCATGTCGGCGTAGTGCAGGTAGAGGAACGCCTGGCCGCTGAGGACCGATTCTTCCTCGACGCGGTCGAGGAAGAACTTGCGCATGAACTCTTCTTCACGCTGCTTGAAGCCGATCGTCTCCTCGAGCTCCTTGTTGTGGAGCATCGCGTCGGTGAAGCGCAGCATGTTGAAGACGACGTCGAGCCGCTTGGTGCGGGACCAGGCGAGGATGTTCTCGGCGTCGTTCAGGTTGGTGGCGAAGATCGTCGAGGCGATGCCGAACTGGAAGTTGTCGTGCGTCTTGGCCAGCGCGTGCATCGCTTCAATCGTCTGCGACGCCTTGTCGAAGCCCTTCTTGACGGCGCGGACCTGGTCGTGGACATCGCCGATGCCGTCGAGCGAGACGCGGATGCTGATCAGGATGCCGTTGGCGGCGCAGAACTCGACGATCCGCGTCAGCATCGGGATCGCGCGCTTCGGCGTCAGGCCGGTGGTGTTGATGCCGATCTTGCGCAGCCGCGGCAGATGACGGTGAAAGAGCTCGACCATCTCGGGCAGGTCGAGGCGCGTCGTCGGCTCGCCGCCGGAGATATTGAGGTTCTCGACCGCCCCCCAGAACGGGTTGGCGAGCACCGGCTCGAGCTGGGCGAGCGTCATGTCCGACTTGCGATCGCCCCACTTCCAGTTGCTGCACATCGTGCACTTGGCGTCGCAGACCCAGGTGCAGTTGTAGATCAGGACGGTCGGGCGGATCGGGTGGATCTTCGCGCTGACGAAGGTGTTGACCAGATCGCGGGGGACACCTGCGGCGGCTTTGGCGAGGTACTGCAGGCGGAACGTATTGGTGGCCATCAGACGGTTCTCCGATGGTATCCCGGATGGTCCTTGAAGGCAACGTAAAAGACAGAAGGCAAAGGGCTTCGGCCCTTTGCCTTCTGCGCGCGGGGTCGGGCGCTATTCGCCGGGGAAGGGCGGCCGGGGCCGGCTCGAGACCCAGAGGTTCTTGTAGACGCCGCCGGGCAGCGTGGCGTCCAGCGGACCACCGCGACCGGTCGGGGCCCCGAGATAAAAGTTGTGCGGTGTCGGACGATACGTGCGGCCGCTCAGCCCCTTGGTGTTGGAGTAGATGGTCGCCCCCCGCGGCCCGTCCACGTGCACTTCCAGCGTGAAGTTCGACCCGGAGTTCCACGAGAACTTCCAGAAGTACCAGCGGCTGCTGTCAAAGCTCTTCGTGGAGCGGTCGCAGTCGCGCGAGACCCCGTCGCCCGCAATCAGCCGGCAGGTGATCGAGCCCGGGATCGCGTAGTTCTTTCCGCGCAGTTCCGCGGTGAACCGATACGAATTGGTGGTGATGTCTCCGTCGTCTCCCTGTTGCATGGAGAACACCTTGCTCTTGTCACCGGGGGACCCCTCGTCTGCCCCTTTGATCATCACGGAGAACTCGCCGGAGGTGATCGGCGTCGGGAGCTGATAGCGGATATAGCTCTGGTTCGTCTCCAGCCTGGCCCCTTCGGGGAGGAACGTCACGGGGCCGACGACGGTGCCCACCGTCTTGCCGCTGTAGAGCGGATCGTAAATCTCGGTGCTGGTGACGTATCCGCCGAGTGGCGTCTTGAACGCGGTGTCGGCTGACCACGGACCAGCAGCCCCGCCGAACACCCCGCGGACGCTCCACGAGTAGGGAGCATCCAGATCGAGGCTGCAGGTCGGCGCGAAGGTCACCGTGGCGCCGCTCGAGCCGATGGGGGCCGAGGTGCAGGCACTGACGACCGCGCCGCCGCTGGTCTTGATGCGGAACTCGTACGAGGGCCGGAGCGTGCTGTCGTAGGTGCCGGCGACGGCGTTGGCGACGAGCTCGAGCGTATTCGGCTGCGCGCCGTTGACGGGGGAGACGGGCGTCGGTGCGGGGACCTTAAGCGTACTGCCGTCCGCCGCCGCCGCGCTGGAAGTCTCGGGCGTTGCGCCTGGGGCCACCGGGGTGGGAGCGGACTTGGAGCAGGCAACGGCGAGGGCGACGATAGCCGCCGCCGAGCAGAGAGCAAACCTTTTCTGGTGCATCAGGTGGAACCTCGAGTGTTTCTGGAGCCCGCCGGGAACAGCGGAATGAAGCCAGATAGTACTACAGGAAAGGGCGAGTGTCACCACTCGAGGAAGCGGTCAGTCCCCCACCCGGCGTGTTAACATTGGACGTTCTCGCCGGAACGTCGTGAACGCGGCCGCTCGGCGTCAATCCACCCCAGGAGACTAGTGATTTGAAGATGATGAAAGCCGTTGTACTGTGCCTGGCCATGGGTGTCGTCGCCGCCTCGCAGGCGCAGGCGCAGATGACGTGGACCGACCAGGGTTTCGTCAACGTGACCGGCGGTGCGCAGGCCGGCACCCACACGCTCGACACCGCGACGACGTTCGATCTGTACGGCGAGAAGGCGACCGTGGCGAGCGGCCAGCAGGTGAAGGGCGGCGGGTTCTTCGACATCACCGCCGGCTACAAGGTGTGGCGCAACCTCGCCGCCGCGATTGGCTACTCCCACAGCGGCAGCACCGCCGACGCGACCATCACCGCGAGCATTCCCGATCCGCGCATCTACGACCGGCCGCGGTCGATCTCGGCGGCGGCGACCGGATTGAAGCACTCCGAGAATGTCGTCAATCTGATGGGCGTGTGGATGGTCCCGGTCACCGACAAGATCGACGTCGGCGTCTCGGCGGGGCCGTCGATCTTCAGCGTCAGCCAGGGACTGCCGACCAATGTCTCGATCGTCGAGCCGGGCCCGACGGTCTCAAGCGTAGCGACAAGCGACGTCAAGAAAACGACGGTCGGCCTCAACGCCGGCGTCGACGTCACGTATCTGGTCACCAAGCGGATCGGCGTCGGCGGTCTGGCGCGCTACACGTGGGGCTCGGCGGATCTCGCCGGCGCCTCCGCGAAGCTGACCGTCGGCGGGTTCCAGATCGGCGGCGGCCTGCGGCTGCGCTTCTGAGACGACCTGTCGCTGAGGCACGAGCCGGGCAGAATGCCCGGCTCGCTGCTTGTACGGGTCATCTCGTTCGTGCCGTGTCCGTTCGTACGCTCGACCTGGACCGACGGCGGCGAGGTCTGAGTCCACAGCGTGACGGTGACGGAGGCTTTTCTATTGAATAAGGCAGGTTGTTCTGACATTATTCATGGAAATTGGCAGCCCGACGATCCCTCCGCCTGGCGCTCGCCGGCAACAACCAGCCGCCAGGTGGCGCCGCCGCGCCGCGCCGCGGCCGGCCGCGTAAGTTCGCCGGCCCGTCGCGGGCCGTCACGCTGACGCTGCCGGAGGCGGTGCTGGAGGCGCTAGGCGGCATCGACACCGACCTGAGCCGCGCTGTCGCCCGCGTCGTCCAGTCGGAGCTCGGCAAGCGCCCGCGCCCGTCCGCCGAGATCGCGACCTTCGGACGCCACGCCGTCATCGTCGTCAAACCGAGCCGCACGTTCGAGCGCCGCGCCGGGGTGCTGCTGGTGCCGCTGCCCGACGGCCGGGCGCTGATTTCGTTCGAGGAGCCGCACACCATTCCCGAGCTCGAGCTGCAGCTCCAGGATCTGCTCGACGACCCTGCGCTGTCGGCCGCGGATCGGCGGATCTTCGAGCAGATTGCCGGCTTCCTCCGCGCCGGGCGCCGGTCGCCCACCGTCAGCGTCCAGCGTCGCAACATCATCGTGTTCGAGACCGTTCACCCCGCTCGTTCAGCATCCCGCGCGAAGGGGGGCAGCAAAGCCGCCCGCGCTTCATGAACCATGGAGACCATGACCTCATTCATTCCACGCCTGTCACTCTCAGTAGCTCTGGCGGCCGTAGCATGCGGCGGTTCGTCCAGCCCGAGCGCGCCGACGCCGGTCGCCGCCACCCTGACCGCGCCGGCCCTCGACTCGCCGGCCAGGGACGAGCAGCTCGACACGCTGCGGCCGGTGCTGACCGTCCGCAACGCCACCGCCAGCCAGGCCGGGGCGAGGACCTATGAGTTCCAGGTGTCCGACAACACCGGCTTCACCGCCGCGACGACCTCCAACGTCGCGGGATTCGCGGCGACGACCTCCAAGGCAGGAGTGGCGGAGAACCCGAGCGGCAAGACCTCCTTCACCCCCGACACCGATCTGCAGCCGACGACGGTGTTCTACTGGCGGGCGCGCGCGGTTCAGGGGACCTCGACCTCGGCATGGTCGGAGACCGGGACCTTTCGCTCGAAGCTGGTCGGGTTCCTGCGTGCCGGCGAGCTCTACGATCCGCTGATTCACGAAGAGACCGTTGGCGAACGGGTCGGCTCGACCACGTTCATCAAGGGCAAGGGGATTCAGCTGAACAACGGCCAGAGTTACGTGAAATACCTGCTGCCGCAGACGATTACGAACGGGGAATTCTCGATGGATGTCGAGGGGCTGAGGGCCAACGGGCCCGGCGACAAGGCCAAGGTGTTCGGGATGCAGGAGGGGCAGGACGACTTCATCACCAACCGCTACCGCGTCGACATTCAGTACCGCGGCCTGACCGGCGTGCCGCCGAATTCGATTCAGTGGCGGGCGTTGTACGGATCGTCAACCGACCTCAAGCTGCGGTACGAGCCCGACACGGCGAAGCGCTTCGCCTCGGTGATACCGCTCAATCCGTCAACGGTCTATCACTGGAAAGCGACCTGGGGCAGCGAGTTTCGGGTTGTCGTGCGCGAGGGCGGTACCGCCGGCACCACGCTTTACGACTTCGGGCTGCCGACGCCGCGCGGCAGCTATGCGCCGAACCCGCACTACGCCTACCTCGGCGCGCCGGTCGGACGGAGCGGCGGGGAAGCGGCGTCGATTGCCGGGACGATTTACCGCAACGTCTGGCTGAGCAACCGCCCGCGCCCCGATTCGCTCGGCAGCGCGTTGAGGTAGAGCTCCCAGCTGCCGGCTTCCAGCGGCCCGCTCCCCGCTCCCCGCTCCCCGCTCCGGCCAGTGCCCGCCTGTCAGCTGGAAGCTTGAAGCGGGAAGCTGGCAGCGGGAAGCTGGCGACCTTCTATTGCACCTCGCACACGTCGACGCGGATGTTCGGCACCGTGTTCGGTCCGTACCACCCGGGACTCTGCGCGCCGTCGATGTCCCCGAGAATGTCGTACTGGCGTTGGCCGTTGCCGGAGCCGGCGCACAGCACGTCGCAGGAATATCCGCCGCAACTCGTCCCGCCGGCCTTCCTGAGAATCCCGAAGGGGCCCCCGCCGATGCCGTTCACATTCAGCGAATGTGCGACGGCCCGCATGAAAGCTGCCATCTGGTCGTGGGACATGTGCCCGTACTTGCTGCGCTCGCACTGGACGATCGCTTCCGGATTGCTCGACACGCAGGCCCCGCCGGGGCCGGGGCCGGGCGCTGGACCGGGTGCCGGCGCGGCGACCGCGACCGGGGTCCGGAATGTCTGCGCCGCCGCCCAGCCGCCGGTCGTCTCGCGGGCGCTTCCACGGGCGCGCCAGTAGTAGATGCGATCGCTGCCGAGGTCGCCGGCCGGCGTGAATGTCGTCTGGCCGGCACCCTCAAGGACCACGCCGGCGGTCGCCAGCGTCGCGAAGCTCTGGTCGTTGCCGACCTGGAACTCGTAGCTGACGTCGCCGACGGCGGCATTACGGTCGGCATTGCGGATCGTCAGCGTCGGCCGGCGCGAGGCGGTCCGTTCCGCGTTAATCGGCGAGACCAGCGCCGGGGCGTTCAGCTGGGGCTTGGGCAGGACCTCGAACTGGGCGGTCGCAAACTGGCTCGAATTCGCGCCGTCGTCTGCGCGGGCGCGCCAGTAGTAGGCACGTCCCAGGTCGAGCCGATCAATCTGGACGCTGGTCCGTCCCCCCTCGCCCGCCGGCACGCCGCTCCGGGCATAGACCTTGGTCGCGAATTCCGTATCGGTGGCCACCTCGAAGCTGTAGGTGACCGGCCGCACCCCCGTCGAACTGGCGTTCTCGATCAACAGCTTGATCGGCTGCTCGGATTCCTTGTATTTGAAGCCCTGCGCCGGCTCGAGCAGCTTGGGCGCGGTGATCGACACCCCGGGTATCGGGCCGGCCAACGAGGGGCTGAGCGGGCTCGAGCTCTTCTGTGCCTCGCAGGCTCCCAGCGTCAGGAGCAGAAGGGCCGGCAGGGCTGCCGCGGATCGGGTGCGTCTCATGGTCGTGTCCTCAAACGAAGCTATCCGTGCAGGGTGTGCACCGCGGCGCGCCGCCGGTGCAGCCACCCTATCGGGTCGGGAAGAGTTGTTCTACAGAGGGAGCCGTGCTGGGAGGATTCACAGTAAGGGATTGGGTTCCGAAGGTCAAGAAGTGTCTGCCGGGGTCCCGTCAGCGCCTGGCGCGGGCGGTCCGGACCGCGTAGACGACGCCGCCCGACAGCGAAAACAGCATGATCAGCGCCGCCCCCATGAAGGAGACGAGCAGCGCCGATTCCAGCGGTAGCCCCAGCCGGCCGAAGTAGAAGCCAAAGGTGGCTTCGCGGATGCCGAAGCCGTTCATCGAGACCGGCAGCATCTGGACGATGAACGTGATCGGGACGATGACGGCGAGCTCGGCAAAGCCGACCGGAATACGCATGCTGTGGGCAATGGCCAGATAAAAAGCGACCAGGAGGCTCTGGACGACGACCGCGCCCAGGAAGCAACCGGCCAGCGAGGCCGGCGCCTCGCGAAACCGCGCGAGCGCGCCGGTGAAACGTTCGATGCGCTCGTCGATCCATTCCGGATGGAAGACGCGCAGCGGCTGCAGCAGCCGCGCGAGCCCCTCCGGCATGAGCAGCGCGGGCGTGGCGATCATCGCCGCCACCCCGAAGCCCGCCCACAGCATGCCGGGTCCGACCCCGCCGGCGGAGGTGCTGAAGGCGGCCGGTCCGGCCGTCGCGCCGAGCGCCGCCATCAGGACCAGGCCGAGGAGCCCGATGCCGCGGTCGATCAATACCACCGTCGTCGCCAGCGTCTTGGAGCCGGCGGCCGGGGCAGTATCGGCAATCCGCACGACATCGCCGCCGATATTGCTCGGCAGGAAATTATTGAAGAAGGTGGCGACCAGAAACGATGAGGTCAGGGTGCCGAATCCGAAGCGCAGCCCCTGCGCCCTGAGCAGCAGCCCCCACCGCCAGGCGCTGGTCAGGATCATCAGCAGATAGAGCGCCAGCGCTCCAGCCAGCCAGCCGGGCGCCGCGGTGCGGGCGACCGTCCATAGCCGCGCCACATCGACGCGCGCGAACAGCACCCACAGCAGGCCGATGCTGACGGTCGCCTTGAGCAGGGGAATGAGGACCGCGCGAATGCCGGCGCGCGGTGACAGGGCGTCTGTTGGGGTGGTCAAAATGGCTCAAGGCAGAAATATTGATCATACCACGACGCCGCGGAATCGCCACCTAACCCTCGCAAACAACGAGAGTTACGTTGACCTTTGCGCTGCCGTTTCCTAGAATCTGAAGACTGTACCTGTGAGAATCCTCATGATTGCCCCGGAGCCGTTCTTCGAGCCCCGGGGAACACCGTTCAGCGAATATCACCGGATCAAAGCGCTTCTCGCCCTCGGGCACACCGTCGATCTGGTGACCTACCCGTTCGGCAGCGATGTCGAGATGGAGGGGCTGCGGGTGTTCCGCTGTCTCCGACCGCCGTTCATTCACGAGGTCCGCATCGGGCCGTCACTCGCCAAGATCCCGCTCGATTTGGCGCTGGCGGTGACGGCGCTGCGGCGCGCTGCCGTCGGCTCCTACGATGCCGTCCACTCGCACGAAGAGGGCAGCCTGATTGGCGTGCTGATTGCCGCCGTCCTCGGGGTCCCGCACCTCTACGACATGCATTCGAGCCTGCCGCAGCAGTTGACCAACTTCGCATTCAGCCAGTCACGGATGCTGACGCGGTTCTTCACCTGGTTGGAGCGGTTCGTCGTCCGCCGCTCGCGGGTCGTGGTCGTCATCTGTCCGCATCTGCAGGAGGTCGTCCGCGCGATCGAGCCGGATGTGCCGGCGGTGCTGATCGAGAACGCGCCGGGCTCGGGCGATACGCCGGTGGCTGGATCGGGCGCGCGCATCCGCGAGGAGCTCGGCCTGTCCGCCGCGGCGCCGGTCGTGCTCTACACGGGAACGTTCGAAGCCTATCAGGGGCTGGACCTGCTCTTCGCCGCCGCGCGCCATGTCGTCGAGCGGCGTCCCGACGTCCGGTTCGTGCTGGCCGGCGGCCGGCCGGATCAGGTGATCGCGGCACGGGCGATGGCTGAGCGTGCTGGCCTCGCCTCGGCGGTCGTCTTCGCCGGCCAGCGCGCCGCGGAGGAAATTCCGCTGTTTCTCGACGCCGCCAATGTGCTGGTCTCGCCGCGCAGCACCGGCACCAACACGCCGCTCAAGATTTACCAGTACTTGCGGTCGGGGCGTCCGATCGTGGCGACGCGGTTGCTGACCCACACCCAGGTGCTGAACGATGAGGTGGCGATTCTGACCGCCGCGACGGCGGAAGGCTTTGGCGCCGGGATTCTGGCGGCGCTGACCGATGGGGTCCGCGCCAAGGCGGTCGGCGACAGCGCCCGGACGCTGGCCGACACCAAGTACAGCTACGAGGCGTATCTGACGCGCACGCGGCAGGCCTGCGCGCACCTGACCGGGGAAGCCCGGCCGCAGGTCGCGGGCGGCGTCGCGTGACCGCCGTTCCGCCGCGGCGCGCGGATCATTACAGCTATTCGGTCTACGCCGATCCCGCGATGGCCGAGGCGTTCGATGCGATGCGCTTCGGCGGGCCGATCGGCCGGCTGGTCGCCGAATCGCAGGAGCGGGTGATTGCCCGGTTCCTGGCCCCGATCGAGGGGCGGATGGTGCTCGATGTCGGCACCGGCACGGGCCGCGCGGCGCTCGCGCTGGCGGCGCGTGGGGCGCACGTCACGGGCGTGGACGCGTCCGTCGAAATGCTCGAGGTCGCCCGGCGCGGGGCGGCCGCGGCCGGGCTGTCGGTCACCTTTCTCGGCGGCGATGCCCACGGCCTCGCCTTTCCCGATCGGGCGTTCGACACCGTGACCTGCCTGCGCGTGCTGATGCACACGCCTGACTGGCGGCGCTCGCTGGCCGAGCTCTGTCGCGTCGCCGGGCGCCACGTGGTGTTCGATTACCCGGCGCTCGCCAGTGCCGCCGCGCTGCAGGCCGTGACGCGCCACGTCGCGCACGCGCTGGGCGCGCGCGTCGAGGCTTATCGCGTTTTCTCCGATCGCGCCGTCCGCGCGGCGCTCGCCGCCAGCGGCTTCCGCGTCCGCGAGTCCCACCGGCAGTTCGTGCTGCCGATTGCCTTCCACAAGCGGGTCAACTCGGCGGCGCTGACCGGCCGCCTCGAAGGAGCGCTGAGCCGCGCCGGGCTGACGCGCCTGGTTGGGTCGCCGGTGACGGTGCTGGCCGAGCGGTGCGAGTCCTAGTCACCGGCGCGACCGGCTTCACCGGTGGTCATCTGGCGCGCGCGCTGGCGGCCGGCGGCGACGAGGTGCGGGCGCTGGTGCGCACCCCCGATCCGGGGCTGGCCGCGGCCGGCATCGAGATGGTCAGCGGCGATCTGCGCGATCCGGCGGCGCTGCGGCGGGCGGCGGCGGGGGTCGAGGTCATCTATCACATCGCCGCGATCTACCGGCAGGCCGGGCTCCGCGACGAGCAGTACCGCGCCGTCAATGCCGCCGCAGTCCGGACGGTCATCGAAGCCGCGGCGTCGGCCGGGGCGCGCCGCGTCGTCCACTGCAGCACGGTCGGCGTCCACGGCGACATCGCGCGGCCGCCGGCGTCCGAATCGGCGCCGCTCAAGCCCGGCGACATCTATCAGGTGACCAAGCTCGAAGGGGAGGCGATCGCCAGGACGGCGGCGGAAGAGACCGGCGTGGAAGTCGTCATCGTCCGCCCCACCGGGATCTACGGTCCGGGCGATCGGCGGTTGCTGAAGCTGTTTCGCGGCGTGGCGCGCGGACGGTTCCCGATCCTCGGCGACGGCCGGATCTTTTATCACCTGACGTACATCGACGATCTGATTGCTGGCTTCCGTCTGTGTGCAACGGTGCCGGCCGCCGCCGGCCGGACCTACATCCTGGCGGGTCCCGAGGTGACGACACTGAACGAGCTCGTGGCGATCGTCGCGGAGGCGGCCGCGGTGCCGCCGCCGCGGTGGCATCTGCCGGTCTGGCCGTTCTGGATCGCCGGGGCGCTCTGCGAGGCCGCCTGCGCGCCGCTTGGCATCGAGCCGCCGCTCTATCGCCGGCGAGTGGATTTCTTCACGAAGAGCCGCGCCTTCGACATCGCCCGGGCGCGCGCCGAACTGGGCTATGCCCCGGCGGTCGGCCTGCGCGACGGCGTCGCGCGGACCCTGGCGTGGTACCGCGCCGAGCGTTGGCTCTGACCCTCTCAAACGGGGACACTCACCTTTACGCTAAGTCGCTGATCCTGGAGGGTATGGCGAAATACCCCCCCTGATCAGGCGCCTGGCTGGTTCGATCGAGCCTGTTTTTGAAATCGTCCCATTTGAATCAACAACTTAGCCTAAAGGTGAGTGTCCCCATCGGGTGGGGGGGATGGCATATGCTACGCAGACACGATGCCCTTCGCTGCGACACGGTGAGCGCTGCATGACGTCGATTCCCCGCGCCCAGGACCAGCTGTTCGACGCCCGCCGCTCGGCGCGCGAGAAGTACGCCGCCCTCGTCGTCGGCCGCCCCGGCTGGGTGGCGCTCCTCGCGCACGAGGCGGTGACGCTGCTCTCGCAGCACGTTCCCGGCGCCCTCGGCCTGGTCTTGCGGCAGCAGCTCTACCCGCTCCTGCTCGGCGCCTGCGGCCGCAACGTCGTCTTCGGACAGAACGTCGTCCTGCGCCATCCGCACAAGATCCGGATCGGCGACGACGTGGTCATCGACGACAACTGCCTGGTCGACGCCAAAGGAGAGGACAACCAGGGGATCGCGATCGGCAGCGGCGTGTTCATCGGCCGCAATACCATCCTGTCCTGCAAGAACGGCGATATTGCCCTCGCCGACGGCGTCAACGTCGGCTTCAACTGCGAGATCTTCTCGGCCAGCCGCGTCACGGTCGGCGCCGACACGCTGATCGCGGCGTACTGCTACCTGATCGGCGGCGACCACGACATGTCGGATCCGACGCAACCGGTGCTCGCGCAGCCGCGGCGATCCGAAGGCGTGACGGTCGGCCAGGGCGCCTGGCTGGGTGCCGGCGCGAAGCTCCTCGACGGCGTGACGATCGGCGATCGCGCCATCGTCGGCGCCGGCGCGGTCGTCACGGCGGACGTGCCGGCCGGGGCCGTCGCGGTCGGCATTCCGGCGCGGATCGTCGGGCAGCGCGGAGCGTCGCCGCAGTGAAGCTCAACGTGCTGCAGGTCTGCGACCACCTCGGTTGGGAGGGGTCGCGCATGCACGGCGTCAAGCGGCTCTTCTCGTGGATGATCCCGCGCTTCGATCCGGCGCGCTACAACGTCTCGCTCGTCAGCCTGCGCCGCAAGGATCTGTCCGAGGAAACGCTGGAGTCGTTCGGCGTCGACATCACCTACCTGCACAAGTCGAAATTCGACCCGGCGACGCTGCCGGCGCTGCTTAAGGTCATCGACCGCCAGCAGATCGACATCCTGCACCTGCACGGCTACGGCGCGACCACCTTCGGCCGCCTCGCCGGCGCGATGCGGCGGCTGCCGGCGATTCTGCACGAGCACGCCAACCTCACCGACACGCCGTGGTTCCAGAAAGTCGCCGACGCGGCGCTCGAGCCGGTGACCGACATCGCGCTGGCGGTGTCGCGCAGCACCGCCGACTTCGTCGTCCGGGCGCGGCGGATCCCGGCGGAGAAGACCAAGGTGGTCTACCTTGGCGTGCCGCTCGAGGAGTTCAGCCGGCCGCGACCGGCCGCCGAGGTGGCGGCGGCCCGCGCCGAACTCGGCATCGCGCCGTGGGACTTCGCCGTCGGCACCGTGACCCGCCTCCACGAGTCGAAAGGCAACTCGTACCTGGTTGACGCCGCCCGCCTGGTCCTGAACGCGCGTCCCGACGCGAAGTTCTTCATCGTCGGCGAGGGCCCGCTGCGGCAGCCGCTCGAGGAGCAGGCCCGCGCCCTCGGCCTCGGCGATCGCTTCGTGTTCACCGGGTTCGCGCGCGACATTCCCCGAGTCGTCTCGGCGTTCGATCTGAGCGTCTTTCCGTCGCTCTGGGAAGGCACGCCGCTGACCGTGTTCGAGGCGCTGGCGATGGGCAAGGCGATCGTCGCGACCGATGCCGACGGCCTGCTCGACGTGCTCACCGCCGAGCGCGATGCCCTGATCGTCCCGCGCCGCGACGCCGCGGTGCTGGCCGCCGCGATCGTCAGGGCGATCGACGAGCCGGAGACGCGCGCGCGCCTTGCGTCTGGCGCCCGCCACAGCGGCGCGGAGTACGACATCGCCGCGTTCGTCCGCAAGATGGAGCGGCTCTACGACTTGCTGTACAAGGTGTCACGGCCGACGCACCGCCGCGGCATTCTGCAGGAAGACCTGTCGTTCCTGACCTCCAGGCCGCCGGCATGACACCGATCTCGCGCCATCGCGCCCGCCCCGGCGGCTCGCTCCCGGCCTGCTGCTGGTGACGATGCTGGTGGCGGTCTACGGTGGACTTGCGCTGACGGTCGACTTCCCGCGCGCGGCGATGGGCATCCAGAGCGACGAGGCGACCTATTACATGATGGGGCACAGCCTCGCCCTCGACGGCGACCTGACCTATCGGCGCCAGGACCTGGTGCGCGTCTGGCGCGAGTTTCCGTCCGGACCGGCGGGTCTGTTCCTGAAGCGCGGCCGGCGCATCGCTCAGGCCGGGATGATGTGGCGGCCCCCGTTCGTGTGGACGCGGACGCTGCCCGATCCGGATCAGAAGCGGCTGTTCTACGGCAAGGCGTTCATCTACCCGCTCTGCGCGGCGCCGTTCGTCAAGCTGTTCGGGACCAACGGCTTCCTGGTGCTGCACGCGCTGCTGCTGGCGCTGGTGGCGTGGTGCGGCTATCTGTTCCTGCACGCGCGGATGCCGGCGGCGCTGGCCGCCTCGCTCGCCGGCGCCTTCATCATGGTGTCCGTCGTGCCGGTCTACTTCGTCTGGGTGACGCCCGAGCTGTTCAACTTCGCGCTCGGCATGGTCGCCTACTTCTGCTGGCTGTACAAGGAGGTTGAAGATCGCGCCCGGGCGCCGTTCGGCACGCGCTGGCTGTTCGGCTCCGGCGGCGACCTCGCCGCCGCGGCGCTGCTCGGCCTGGCGACCTTCTCGAAAGTCTCGAACGCGCTGCTGTTTCTGCCCGTGCTGGCGTGGCTCCTCTGGCGGCGGCGCTGGGGGCGCGGCGTGGCGGCGGGCATCGTCTTTGCCGCGTGCGCGGCCGGGCCCTTCGCGGCCAACATGGCGATCTCGGGCGAATGGAACTTCCAGGGAGGCGACCGGCGAACCTTCGTCTGGGAATTTCCGTTCCAGACCGCGGCCTCGGCATTTGAAGTCGGACATCCGATGGGGCGCGACGAGTCGCTCGCCGGCGTCATTCTCGACCGGCGCGTCTTCTGGACCAATCTGACCCATAACCTGCGCTATTACTTCGTCGGCCGCTACGCCGGCATCGTCCCGTATTTTTTTCCGGCGGTGTTTGCGATCGCCGCCTTCCTGAGCGCTCCGCGGCGGCGCCCGGGCTGGCAGTACCTGGTGCTGGCGGCCGGCGCGGCGCAGATGCTGTTCTTTATCGTCAACCTGCCCTATACCTGGCTCGGCGGCGGCGGCTCGGTCGGCAACCGCTACTTCATGGGGGCCTACGGCATCTTCCTGTTCCTGCTGCCGCCGCTGACGCGGCCGTCGGTGGCGGTGATCCCCTGGCTGGTGGGAGGGCTGTTCACCGCGCCGCTCGTCCTCAACCCGTTTGCGACGTCGTTCCATCCCGGCGATCCCGCCAAGCACGGGCCGCTGCGCTGGCTGCCGGTCGAACTGACCATGGTCAACGACCTGCCGGTCAACACCGAAGGGGCGGCCAAGGTGCTGGTCTGGTTCGGCGACAACCCCGGCGAAGGGGATCCCGGCTTCCAGATCTACTTTCTCGACGACAACGCCTACGGGCGCGAGCCCGACAAGAGTTTCTGGGTCAAGGGACAGTCGAAGGCGGAATTCCTGATCAAGTACGCACCCGCGTCGCCGGACGCCGTCGACCCCGCCAGGCCACTCAAGCAGCTGGTGCTGACGCTCAGCCCGGGACCGCTCGACACAGTCGTCCGCGCGACGGTCAACGGCCGGAGCCGGGACATCAATCTGAGCGAGTCCCAACATCTGACGTTCACGCTCGATCGCGGCTTCTGGTACCAGGCCCGGGCGTATGTCTGGGTCGTCTCGGTCTCGAGCAGTACCGGCTTCGTGCCGATTTTCAGCGGTGCCGACCACGACACCCGCTACCTCGGCGTGCGCGTCAAGCCGACGCTGGTCCCATGAGCCGCATTGCCGTCATCACATCGAGCCCGCCGATGGCCGAGGGCGGCCACATGGTGATCGCCCGGTCGCTGGTCGAGGCGCTGCGCGACGCCGGGCACGACGCCGACGTCATCGTCACGCCGCAGAACCGCTTCGGACGGCAGGCGTCCGCCTATCTCGCGACCTGGCTGACCGATGTCGGGTCCGCCGAAGGGCGGCCGATCGACCAGGTCATCAGCCTGCGCTACCCGAGCTACGCGGTGCGGCATCCCAATCACGTCTGCTGGCTGAACCACACGATGCGCGAGTACTACGACCTGTGGCCGCGCTTCAGCGCCGGGCTCGGCGACCTGTCGCGGCTGAAGGAGGAGGGCCGCCGCGCGCTGCTTCGGACCGCGGATCGCTATCTGCTCGGCCGCAACGTCCGCCGGCTGTTCGTCCAGTCGCGCACCGTGCAGCAGCGGCTGGCGATGTGGCCGGAGATCCGGTCGACGGTGCTGTATCCGCCGCCGCCGCCGCGCGCTTACCGATCGGACGGCTGGGGCGACTACGTCTTCATGGTGTCGCGGCTGACGCCGCTCAAGCGCGCCGACCTGCTGATTGACGCCCTGGCTCAGCCGGCCGCCGCGGGCATCAAGGCGGTCATCGCCGGAGACGGGGAAGAGCGCGAGCGCCTGGCCGGGCTGATTGCCGCGCTCGGTCTGGGCGACCGGGTCACGCTCACCGGACGGCTCAGCGACGCCGGGCTGCTCGACCACCTGGCGCGCTGCCGGGTCGTCTGTTTTCCACCGCTCGATGAAGACTACGGCTTCGTGACGGCCGAGGCGTTCGCGTCGCGCAAGGCGGTCGTCACCTGCCGCGACAGCGGCGGCCCGGCCGAGCTCGTCGACGACGGCGTCACCGGGGCGATCTGCGAGCCGACGCCAGCCGCGCTGGCGGCGGCGCTCGAGCGGATGATGGCCGAGCCGGGCTGCGCCGAGCGGATGGGGGAGGCGGCGCACGCCGCCGGCGCGCGCCTCAACTGGCCCGACACCGTCCGCGCCTTGACGTCGTAGAATTGTTCGCACGCCATGTCGTACCGAACGCCGCTTGAAGCCCGCCTCGCCAAGAAGGTCACCAAGGCGATCACCGAGTACCGCCTGATCGAAGAGGGCGACCGCGTGATGGTCGGTCTGTCCGGCGGCAAGGACAGCTGGGCGCTGATCAGCATCCTCGACGTCCTGCGGAAGCGCGCGCCGATCTCGTTCTCGATCGTCGCCGTGACGGTGGACTCGGGCTATGACGGCTTCCGCCACGACCTGATCGCAAAAACCTGCGAGGCGCGCGGCTGGGAATACCGCATCCAGCACACCGGCATCGGCAGCACGATCGAAGAACTGCTCGACGCCAGCGAGACGCCCTGCTCGCTGTGCGCCCGGTTCCGCCGCGGCGTCCTCTACCGGATCGCCGACGAGGTCGGCGCCACCAAGATCGCCCTCGGCCATCACCTCGACGACTTCGTCGAGACGCTGCTGCTGAACGTGTTCTTCTCGGGCAGCCTCAAGGCGATGCCGGCCCGGCTCGTCTCCGACAACGGCGCGCACGTCGTCATCCGTCCGCTGGTCTACGTGACCGAAGCCGAGGCGCGCAGCTATGCCAGGGACGAGGCGCTGCCGATCATCGGCTGCTGCTGCCCGGCCTGCGGCGATCTCAGCCTCCAGCGCCAGCGCGTGAAGCGCATGATCGCGCAGCTCGAGGTCGAGCATCCCGACGTCAAGAACTCGATGATCCGCGCCCTGCGCAACGTCGCCGGGCGCCACCTCCTCGACACCCGTCTCCACCCGCTGCCGGATCTCCCGGAGGCGGCGCTGCCGGACGGTGCGGTGCCGCTCCTCCTTCGCCGATGAGCCGTCGGCGGCTCGCCCTTGTTCACTGTTCGTGAGGTATCGATGAAGTATGTGATTTGCGCCGCGCTGGTCGCGGCGAGCCTTGCCGGCACGGCCGCCACCGCCGCCGCCCAGCAGCGTCCCCTCGTCACCGAGGACCCCGAAACGATTGGCGCCGGGCTGGTGCTACTCGAAGGGGGCTTCGACGTACAGCGTCAGGTCACCTATCCGGTGTCAGGGCTGGAGGGCAACCTGCTGCGGGTGCCGACGCTCGGCGTCAGCGTCGGCATCAGCTCGATTGCCGAGGTCCAGATCGACGGCGGGCTCTACAACCGTCTGCAGGTGTCGGCGCGCAATCCCGCGCCGCTCGCGTATCAGCTGTCGTTTACTGGGAACCGCACCCACGACGTCGAGGATCTCGTCGTCGCCACGAAGATCCGCCTGCTGTCGGAGACGCCGGGCCGTCCGGCCGTCGGCGTCCGCTTCGGGACGCGGCTGCCCAACGCCGGCAACGAAAGCGGGCTCGGCCTCGACACCACCGACTTCTTCATCTCGGCGCTGTTCGGCAAGACGGTGCAGTCGGTTCGCATCGTCGGCAACGGAGGACTGGCGATCCTCAGCGACCCGGTGCGCGGCGATCGGCAGAACGACGTCCTCACCTACGGCGTGTCAGTCGCCCGCGCCGTCCGCCAGGGTCTCGAAGTCGTCGGTGAAGTGAACGGCCGGCTCGACACCCGCGCCGGCGCGGCACCGGTGGGCACCGAAAGCCGCGGCGTGGCGCGTCTCGGCGGCCGCTTTACCCGCTCGACCGTCCGCGTCGACGCCGGGCTCATCGTCGGCGTCACTTCGCTCGACCCGAGCATCGGCTTCACCGCCGGCCTGACCTGGGTGTTCAAGGGGTTCTCGGTCCCATAAGAGGATTCCGGGTTCGGGGTTCCGGCAAACAGGGGCGTCAGGGCGTCAGGGCGTAGGCGCGGCTGGTGAGGTCGAGTTCCGCGGCGGTTCGTGAGGCGGACCAGCCGAGTTCGGCCGCGGCGAGGCGGGCGCACGCGGTCAGCGCCTCGGCCGGCGGGCGGCCGGCAGCACCCAGGCCGGTGCGGCGGAGGACGATGTCGCTGAGGCGGAGTGCCATTTCGGTCCGGATCGTGTGGATGACTTCGGCACCGAGGGTCTCGACGCCCGGTGCGACCGGCGAGCCGAGCTCGGGACGGGCAGCGATGAGCGCGATGATTGCCGGCGCCGCCTCGGCGTAGAGGGCAGCCAGATGCCGCAGCGTCCCCTGCGGGAGGTTGACGGCCGCGCCGCGTGCCGCCTCGAGCGCCACCCCTTCATGATCCGCCATGGCGGCGCCCGGCAGCGGACGCTGTCCCGAGTGCGACGGCGTCAGCCGCCGATCGAGTAGAGCCCCCGCCCGATCGATGACTCGCTCGGCGACGCCGCGCGCGGTCGTGTACTTCACCCCAACGACAGTCATCGCGCCGTCCGCGCCGTCCCCGGCATGATCGAGAATGACCGGCACCGGTTTTAATTCAGCCGTCCTGTGCCCGCCCGCCACCGCCGGGACGATGCCGCGATGCACCAGCGTGACATCCGCGAGGCCGAGCGCCAGTGCGGGGAAGGCATGATTCGCCTCGCCGATGAACGCCTCCACTTCCGACGTTGAGACACTTGTCTCGCCGGGCTCGACGAACCCGCGCGACTGACTGGTGCCGACGATCGAGCGGCCGCGCCACGGCACGAGCGTCAGCATCCGGCCGGCCGGCCCCGGCGCCGCGAGTGCGATCTCGCCGGCGGGGCGCGATGTCACCAGGTTCATCGCCTTGAGCAAAGGCAGGGGGCGATTGACGCCGATCATTGCCATGATTGCGCCGGCATGCGACCCGGCGGCATTGATCGTCAGCCGCGCGCGGATCTCGACGGTCCTCTCCGACAGGGCGTCGCGCACCCGCATGCCGGCGATGCGTCCGCCTGCTTTCAGGGCGCCGATTGCCGCCGCGTGGTTGGCCAGCTCGGCGCCGCTCTGCACCGCCGCCTCGGCGAACGCGACCGTCAGCCGGTCGCTCTCGACCATCTGATAGTCGTACCACTGCGCGCCGCCGGTCAGCCCGGCCGGATTGATGCCGCCGGCGAACCGGAGTGTCGCGGCGCGGGAGAGGAGCCGCGGCGCCGGCAGGTGGAGTTCGGCGGCAACGCCGTCGTTGCGATCGCGAGCGAGCCAGGCGTCGAGCCGGAACGCGGCGCCGAGCGCCAGCCGGCTTTTGGCGAACGAACGGTAGGTCCCCACCAGGAAGGGCAGCGGGCGGAGGAGCCAGGGGGCGATCCGGGCGAGCGCGCGCCGCTCGCGGATGCTCTCCCGGGCGCGGCGCAGATTGCCGGAGCCGAGTGACCGCAGCCCGCCGTGCGCGGTCTTCTGATGGTTGAACGACGCTCCGGACCCGAAGTCGCCGGCCTCGACCAGCGCGACGCGCAGACCGCGGCTGGCGCCTTCATAGGCGCACGCCAGGCCATAGATGCCGCCGCCGACGATCAGCAGATCGAAGGGGTCGGCCTCGAGGCGAGAGAGATCACGCGCGCGCATGCTGCGATTTTTATCTTATAGTAGAGCGGCGTGTCACACCCGGTCGCTCCCACCACAGCCGACGTCCGCGAGTACTGGAACCGGCACATTCACGATCTCGAGATCACGACACACCCGGTCGGTTCGCCGGGCTTCTTCGCCGATCTCGACCAGTATCATTTCGAGAAGCTGCATCACCTGCTGCGGCTGATCGACTTCGACGGTTTCCGCGGCCGCCGCGTCCTCGAAGTCGGCTGCGGCGCCGGCACCGATCTGGCGCGATTTGCCAAAGGCGGCGCGGTCGTCTCCGGTGTCGACCTGGCGCCCTCCGCGATCGCGCTGGCGCGCAGCAACTTCGAGCAGCAGGGGCTGACCGCCGACCTCAAAGAAGCGGACGGCGAGTATCTCCCATTCGAAGACAACGCCTTCGATCTCGTCTACGCGCATGGGGTCGTGCAGTACACCAGCAACCCCGTTGCGCTGGTCGCGGAATGCCGCCGCGTGCTGAAGCCGGGCGGCGCGGCGGTGTTCCAGGTTTACAACCGGCTCTCCTGGCTGAACGCGCTGTCGAAGCTGATGAAGGTGCCGCTCGAGCATGAGGACGCGCCGGTCCTGCTGAAGTACAGCGCCGGCGAATTCCGCGCGCTGCTGCGCGGTTTCACCGACGTCCGCATCGTCGAGGAGCGCTTTCCGGTGACGTCGCGGCTGCACCGCGGCTGGAAGGGCACGCTGTTCAACACGTTTTTCGTCGGTACCTTCAACGCGCTGCCGCGGCCGCTGGTCCGGCGGTTCGGCTGGCACCTGCTCGCCTTCTGCCGGAAATGACCCCGCCGCTGCCGCTCGTCAAGTCGCACGCCTTCGGCAACGACTTCGTGCTCGTGCGCGAGCCGGACGTCGCGGCGGTCGGCGACCGTGCGGCGCTGGCCCGCGCGATCTGCGACCGCCACCGCGGTCTCGGCGCCGACGGCCTGATCAGCTACGAGGCGACCGCGGCTGGCGCGTCGATGCGCCTGCTGAACGCCGACGGCAGCCGTTCCGAGGTGTCGGGGAACGGCGTGCGCTGTCTGGCGGCGTGGATCGCCTGGCAGCGCGGCCTGACCGGGAGCCGGCCGGCGGCCATCGAGATTGGTACTGACGCCGGGATGAAGCGCCTGGACCTGCTCGACCGCGCCGGCGCGCGCTTCACGTTCCGCGCCGCGATGGGCCAGCCCGAGGCGATCGCGCTGGCGCGGCTCGACGTCGGCGGCACCGCCGTCGAGGCCGTCACGCTCAGGGTCGGCAACCCGCAATGCGTCGTCCTCGGCGAGGTGACCGCGGAGCGGCTGCAGCGGCTCGGCGCCGCGCTGGCGGTGCATCCGCATTTTCCTGAGGGGACGAACGTCGAGCTGGCGGCGGTCGAGGCCCCGGACCGGGTGCGGATCCTGATCTGGGAGCGCGGGGTCGGCCCGACCGAGGCGTCAGGGACGGGGGCGTGTGCGGCGGCGGTTGCGGCGATCCGCTACGGCGGCGCCGGCCGCGATGTCCAGATCGTGTCGCCGGGGGGCGCGCAGCGGGTCGAGTGGACCGGCGACGGCATCTTCCTGACCGGATGGGCCGAGCTGGTCGCCGAGGTCAGCTGGCTCGGCGGCTGAGGCCGCGCTCAGTTTCTGCGCCGGTGCCGCGGCCGGCCGTGTGGCATTGCTGCCACCGCGATCAGCGTCCGCGCGCCGGCCGCCGCGGCGTGCGCGCCGGCGCGGCCGCGTCGAGCTCGGCGATCGCGCCGCGAATCCGCTTTTCCAGTCCCTTCACGTCAGCAATCGCCTCGACATAGGTGCCGGCCGCGATGCTCGCGCGCGCTTTTTGCAGCGTCGCGGCCGCGTCCTTGGCGGTGCGCTTCGGCCCGCCGAGCGCGCGGTGGGAGAGATGCGCGGCCTCGGCGGCCGTGATGCGCGAATCGAGCTGCAGGGCGGCGGCGTTGGCCGCGCTGACCGCGGCCTCGGCATCGCTGCGCGCCTTGGCCTTGCCGTCGGCCGCCAGTTTCGCGGCATCCTGTGCGCGTTCGTAGGCATCGATGGCCCGCGACAGCGCCAGCCGGTAATCGCGCTGGTCGACCGCCTCGCGCGACTGCTGCAGCGCCGACGTCGCGGCCGTGAACGATTCGGCGGCGTACTGCTCGGCACCGGCGGCGCGGGCGCCGTCGACCGCACCCTGCGCGCGGTTCATTTCCTTGTTGGGGGGTTCCGAGCAGGCGGCGGCGAGCAGGATTAGTAAAAGCAGACCGGGCAGACCACGCATCGACCGGAAGTATAGCAGGGTATGGTGTACGATGAAGACGCTGGCGCCGCACGATCGGCCGCGTGAGAAGCTGCTGCGGCTGGGCGCCTCCGGGCTCGGCGACAACGAGCTGCTGGCGATTGTTCTCGGGCACGGCCGGCCGCGCGCCAGCGCGCTCGACATCGCCAATGCCGTACTGGCTGTCGCCGGCGGAGTGCATGGGCTGGTGCGGTCGCGCTACGAGGAGCTGCGCGGGATCCCGGGGATCGGCGCGGCGCGCGGTGCGCGGATCCTCGCGGCAGTGGAGCTTGGCCGCCGGACGCTGACCCGCACGGCGGCGGAGCGGGTGCAGATCGTCAGCCCGAGGTCGGCCGCCGAATTCCTGCTTCCGCAGTACGGTAACCGGGCGGTGGAGCAGTTCGGCGTGGTGCTGCTCGACACCCGGCACCGCGTCCTGCGCACGCTGGTGCTGTCGATCGGCACGCTCGACGCCAGCATCGTCCATCCGCGCGAGGTGTTCGGCGCGGCGGCCGCCGCCGGTGCCGCGGCGCTGGTGCTGTTCCACAACCACCCGTCGGGCGATCCGAAGCCGAGCCCGGACGACGTGGCGCTGACGAGACGGCTGGCCGCGGCCGGCACGCTGATGGGGATCGAGGTGATCGACCACGTCATCCTCGCTGACGTCAGGTACTTCAGCTTCAAGGAAGAGGGAACGTTCTAGTTGGCGAAGACGCTGTACTTCGACTGTTTCTCGGGCGCCTCGGGCGACATGGTGCTCGGGGCGCTGCTCGATCTCGGTCTGCCGATCGACGGCCTGCGGGCAGCGCTCGGCAGCTTGGCGATTGAGTACGGCGGCGTCGCCGCCGACCGCGTCCTCAGGGCCGGCGTCTCGGCGACCAAGTTCCGCGCCCTCGCCGAGGAGCCCGGGCAGGAGGACGCTGCGCATTCCCATTCCCCTTCGCACGATCACGAGCACACGGCGCCGGACGCGCACTCACATCCGCACGACCCCGCGGCGGCGCACCAGCATCCACACTCGCACACCCATGCGCATAGTCATGCCCACGGCAGCGAGGGTGGCCTCGACGCCGGCACGCACGAGCATCCGCACACGCATCAGGTCGGCGCGGCCGGCCATCACCACGCGCATCACAGCCTGAAGGAGATCGGCGGCTACATCGACCGGTCGGCGCTCTCGGCCGCCGGCAAGCAGCAGGCCCGGCAGCTGTTCGAGCGTCTGGCTGAGGCCGAGGCGGCGATTCACGCCATGCCGGTCGAGCGCGTCCACCTCCACGAGGTCGGCGCGCTCGACTCGATCATTGACATCGTCGGCGCCGTCTATGGCCTCGAGTGGCTCGGCGCCGATCGGGTGCTGTCGTCGCCGCTGAACGTCGGCAGCGGCGTCGTGGTCTGCGCGCACGGCACCTTCCCGGTGCCGGCGCCGGCGACCGCGCGAATCCTGCGCGGCGCGCCGATCTACGCCGGCGAGGTCCAGGCCGAACTGGTGACGCCGACCGGAGCGCTGATTGTGACCGGCTATGCCACCGCGTTCGGACCGCTGCCGCCGATGCGGCTCGACGCGATCGGCTACGGTGCCGGGTCGCGCGACTTCAAGGGGCATCCGAACGTCCTGCGCCTGCTGGTCGGCGACGACGGCGGCGGCGGCGCCGAGCGGATCGTCACGCTCGAGTGCGAGATCGACGACATGAATCCCCAGCTGTTCGGGCCGTTGATGGACCGCCTCAACGAGGCGGGTGCGCTCGACGTGTTCTATGCCGCCGTCCAGATGAAGAAGAACCGGCCGGGCACGCTGGTCACGGTCCTGGCGCGTCCCGACGATCGCGAGCGGCTCGCCGGCGTGATGTTCGCCCACACCACGACCATCGGCATCCGCTACCAGGAGATGCTGCGCGACCGGCTCGACCGCGAGATCGTGACGGTCGAGACTCCGCTCGGGGCGATCCGCTTCAAGGTCGCCCGCCGCGGCGGCCGGGTCGTCAACGCGGCGCCGGAGTTCGACGACTGCGTCCGGGTCGGCGCCGAGCAGCGGCTGCCCATCAAGGATGTCCAGGCGGTGGCGATCAAGGCGTGGCTCGAGCGATGACGCGCTTCTACATTACGACCGCGATCGACTACGTCAACAGCCGTCCGCACCTCGGTACCGCCTACGAGAAGATCGCCGCCGACGTCATCGCCCGCTACCACCGCCTGTGCGGCGTCGAGACCCGGTTCGTGATGGGCAACGACGAGCATTCCCAGAACGTCTTCCGCAAGGCGCGCGAGCTCGGCGAGGATCCGCTCGCCTACTGCGACCGCATGGCCGGGGAGTTTCTCGACGTCTGGAAGCGGCTCGATATTTCCTTCGACGATTTCATCCGGACCACCGAGCCCCGCCACCGGACGGCGGTGCAGGCGCTGGTCCGTCGCATGACCGAGGCCGGCGACCTCTTCGAGGGGCACTACGAAGGCTGGTATTGCGTGTCGTGCGAGGCCTTCAAGCAGGAAAAGGATCTCGTCGACGGCACCTGTCCGATCCACCGGACCAGGCCGGACTGGATCCGGGAGAAGAACTATTTCTTCCGGCTCTCGAACTATCGCGATCGGCTGCTGCAGCATTTCACCGACCACCCCGATTTTCTGATCCCGGACGTCCGCCGCAACGAGATCGTTCGGCTGATCGAGGGGGGGCTCGAGGACATTTCGGTCAGCCGCGCCGGCCAGGCGTGGGGCATCCCGATGCCGGACGACCCGTCGAGCGTCATCTACGTCTGGGTCGACGCACTCATCAACTACATCTCGGCGGTCGGCTTCGGCCAGGACGACTTGATGATGGCGCGGTGGTGGCCGGCGGATCTCCACGTCATCGGCAAGGACATCACGCGGTTTCACGCCGTCATCTGGCCGGCGATGCTGATGAGCGCCGGGCTGCCGGTGCCGCGGCGGATTTTCGGGCACGGCTGGGTGAACTTCCGCGGCGAGAAGATGAGCAAGTCGCTCGGCACCGCGGTCGAGCCGCTCGAGGCGGCGCAGAAGTTCGGCGCCGATCCGCTGCGCTTGTACCTCGTCAAGGAAATCGCCTTCGGCAGCGACGGCGACTTCACCTGGGAGCGGTTCGAGGATCGCTACAACGTCGACCTCGCCAACAACCTCGGCAATCTGGTCAGCCGGATCGCCGCGATGGCGGAGAAGTACCGGGCCGGCCGGCTGCGCGCCGCCGGGACGCCCGGACGGCTCGCCGACCTGGCGCGGGCGAGCGTCGCCGACTACCGCGCACGCATGGACGCGTTTGCCCTCGAAGGCGGCGCCGCGGCGGCCTTTCGCATCGTCGATGCCGCCAACGAATACATCGCCAGTACCGAGCCCTGGGCGATCGCCCGCGACCCGGCGCGGGCCGACGAGCTGACCCAGGTGTTGTTCGATGTCGCCGAAGCGGTGCGGGTCGCGGCCGTGCTGCTGCTGCCGATCATGCCGCGCTCTGCCGCCGAGATCCTGCGGCGCGTCGGCGACACGACGGCGGTCGAGCGGCTTCGCATCGAAGATGCGGACTGGCGGACGTCGGGCGAACGCGTCATGGCGCGCGCCGATCCGCTGTGGCCGCGCTCTGACAGTCATAGTGAGACCGGCCGACCGGCCGGACGGAAACCTGCCGGACCGAGCGCCGGATCGAAGAGGAGTACAGACGTGGACGATACCAATCCCCCGGCCGCCGGCCAGACCGTTCCGGCGGCCGGTCTCGCCGGCGCACCGGCTGCGCCCGCGCCGCCGGCCGCACCTTCGGCTGCCGCGCCGGCCGCCGAGGCGTCGAAGATCACCATCGACGATTTCATGAAGGTCGATCTGCGGACCGCTAAGGTGCTGACGGCCGAAAGAGTGCCGAACTCCCGCAAGCTGGTCAAGCTGACGATCGATGCCGGCACGGAGCAGCGGACGCTCGTCGCCGGCATCGCCGAGGCCTACGAGCCGGAAGCGCTCGTTGGCCGCACCATCGTCGTGGTCTTCAATCTGAAGCCGGCGAAGCTGATGGGCATCGAATCGAATGGCATGGTGCTCGCGGCCAGCCCAGACGGCGGCGCGCCGACGCTGGTGAGCTTCGACCAGCCGGTGCCGCCGGGCTCGCGGGTGCGCTGAGCTCCGGTGATCGATTCCCACTGCCACCTCGCCGGGGAGGAGTTCGCTGCCGACCTTCCCGCGGTGGTCGCGCGGGCCCGCGCCGCCGGCCTGCGCGGCGCGCTGTGCATTCTCGAGGCCGGCAATGCCGCCGAGTCGGCCCGGGCGGTGACGGTCCGCGGGGCCTGGCCCGAGGTCCGGGTGTCGACCGGCATCCATCCGCATCATGCCAGCGCCTACGCCGGCTGTGTCGCGGACGCGGCCGCAACCGTGCGCGACAGCGTGCGCCGCGAGCAGGCCTGCGCCATCGGGGAGGTCGGACTCGACTACCACTACGACGTGTCGCCCCGCGATGTCCAGCAGGAGGTCTTCCGGGCGCAGATTGCGGTGGCGGCCGAGCTCGGGCTGCCGCTGGTCATTCACACCCGTGAGGCGGCGGACGACACCTTCCGGCTGCTGGCCGAGGCGCCGGCGCAGATCGGCGGCGTGTTCCACTGTTTCACGGGCGACGAGGTGATGGCGCGGCGCGCGCTCGACCTCGGGTTCCACTTGTCGTTCGCGGGGATTGTGACGTTCCCGAAGTCCGCGGCGCTGCGCGAGGCGGCCCGGCTAACGCCGGCCGACCGTCTGCTGGTCGAGACCGATTCCCCGTTTCTGGCACCGGTACCGTTTCGGGGCAGGCGGAACGAACCGGCCTACGTCGCGGAGGTCTACCGCACGCTGGCCGAGCTCAGGGGAGAGGCGGTCGGCGAACTGGCCGTTCAGGTGACGCGTAATTTCGACGCGCTGTTCGCCGCGCGGCGGCCCGGGACGGCAGACAAATAACGTCGCTGTAAGGGCTTAGCGCGTTGACACCCCGCGCGCAAGTTCAGTATTGTGGAGCATCCGAGACGCGGTTTTCTAGAACGATTACATTGAGCGATACAGCGCAGAACCCGCCCGCCGCTGCCGACCTGGCGCAGATCTTCGAGCCGATCCGCGAAGACCTCGAGGCCGTCGAACAGGAATTCGTCCGGCACATCCAGTCGCGCGTCGCGCTGATTCCCGAAATGGGCCGCTACATCCAGAAGAGCGGCGGCAAGCGCGTCCGGCCGGCCGTCCTGCTGATGGCCGCGCGCCTCGCCGGCTACACCGGTGACCGCTCCGTTCTCTACGCCTCGGTCGTCGAGTTCATCCACACCGCGACCCTCGTCCACGACGACATCATCGACGGCGCCGACCTCCGCCGCGGCCGCCTCGCGGTCCATTCACGGTGGGGCAACGACATCACCGTCCTCCTCGGCGACTACCTCTACATCAAGTCGATGGCGATGGCGCTGACGCAGGATTCGCTCGAGATCATCCGGCTGCTCTGCGACGTCACGCTGCGGATGATTGAAGGTGAGCTCTACCAGCTGACCAAGACCGGCGACGTCGACATCTCGGAAGAGGACCATTTCGAGATCATCCGCCGGAAGACGGCGTTCCTGTTCGGCGGCTGCGCCCAGATCGGCGGGATGCTCGGCGGCGTGACGCCGGAGCAGGAAACGGCGCTGCGCGACTACGGCTTCAACCTCGGGGTCGCGTTCCAGCTCGTCGACGATCTGCTCGACTACACGGCCGACCAGGCCGCACTCGGCAAGCCGATCGGCGGCGACCTCCGCGAAGGCAAGGTGACGCTGCCGATCATCCTGCTGCTGCAGCGCGCCGGCGCCGACGCCGACGGCCTGATCCGCGGCGTCGTCCAGGAGCGGGCGGTCAGCCCCGAGCAGTGGCGCGACATCCTGGCGCTGCTGCGCCAGCACCGCGCCACCGACAGCGCCTACGAGCGGGCGGTCGAGTACGCGAACCGCGCCAAGAGCTGCCTGGGGAGCTTCTCGCCTGGCCGCGAGCGCGACGCGCTGATGGCGCTGCCCGACTACGTGCTCGCCCGCGACCGCTAGCGCGCCCGCGGCCGGTGAGCGGCCCCCGGCGCCACGCCGACATGCAGGAACATCCCATGGACGCCGCCGCCCGCCTGACCCGCCTCCGCGACGAGATCCGCCATCACGAAGAGCGGTACTACGTCGACAACGCTCCCGAGATCGCCGACGACCGTTTCGACGCGCTGCTGAAGGAGCTCGAGGCGCTCGAACGCGAGCACCCCGACCTCGTCACCGCCGACTCGCCGACCCAGCGCGTCGCTGGCCGGCCGGTCGAGGGCTTCGCTACGGCCGAGCACCTCGTGCCGATGCTCAGCCTCGACAATGCCTACAGTGAAGAGGAGCTGCGCGCGTTCGACGAGCGCGTCCGCAAGGGGGCGGGGCTCGGCGACGGACCGGTCGCCTATGTCGCCGAACTGAAGATCGACGGCCTCAGCATCGCGCTGAGCTATGAGAGCGGGCGGCTCGTCCGCGGCACCACCCGCGGCGACGGCGTCCGCGGCGAAGACGTGACCTCCAACGTCCGCACCGTCCGCGCCATTCCGCTGTCGCTCCGCGGCGGGCCGCCCGGACGCCTCGAGGTCCGCGGCGAGCTCTTCCTGTCGCGATCGACGTTCGCGCGCATCAACCGCGAGCGTGAGGATGCCGGCGAGCCGCTGTTCGCGAACCCGCGCAACGCCGCCGCCGGGACGATGAGAAACTTGGACCCGGCACTCGTCGCCAGCCGCCGCCTCGGCGCCTTCACCTACCAGATCGTCACGGCCGTGCCGGGAGCGGCCGACGGACCGGTCGGCCAGCGGTCGCACGCCGCGGCGCTGGCGACCCTCCGCCGCTGGGGGCTGCCGGTCGAACCGCACCACGCGCCGTGCGCGGACCTCGACGCGGTCGTGGCGTTCTGCCGGACCTGGGCGAACGGCCGGCACGATCTCGAATTCGACACCGACGGCGTGGTCATCAAGGTCGACGATCTCGGGATCCGCGAGCGCCTTGGCGCCACCGCCAAGTTCCCGCGCTGGGCGATTGCCTTCAAGTTTCCGGCCCAGCAGGCCCACACCCGGCTGCTGCGGATCGACGTCAATGTCGGGCGGACCGGCGCCAACACCCCGTTTGCCGTCCTCGAGCCGGTGCTGCTGGCCGGTTCCACCGTGTCGCTGGCGACGCTGCATAACGCCGAGGACCTCGCCCGCAAGGACTTGCGCGAGGGGGACACCGTGATCGTCGAGAAGGCCGGCGACGTCATCCCGCGCGTCGTCGCGCCGGTGCTGAGCCTGCGGCCCGCCGCGGCGGTGCCGTGGGTGATGCCGACCGCCTGCGCCGCGTGCGGCAGCCTGCTGCACCGCGACGAAGACGAGGTCGTCTGGCGCTGCGAGAACACCTCCTGTCCGGCGCGGCTGCGGCGCAGCCTCGAGCACTTCGCGTCGCGCAGCGCGATGAACATCGAAGGACTGGGGGAGTCGCTGGTCGATCAGCTGATCGAGCAGGGCCTGGTCAAGGACTTCGGCGACCTCTACCACCTCGAGGCGGCGACGCTCGAGTCGCTGGTGGTCGCGCCGCGCGAGCCGCGGTCGGAGCGGGCGGTGCCACGCAAGCTCGGCAAGGTGGGGCGGAACGTCGTCGATCAGCTGACCCGGAGCAAGGCCAACGACCTGTCCCGGCTGGTCTACGCGCTCGGCGTCCGGCACGTCGGCGAGAAGGCGGCCGGCACGCTGGCACGCGCCTTCCGGACGATGGCGGCGCTGCTCGAGGCGCCGGTCGAGGCGCTGCAGACGGTGCCGGAGATTGGCCCGGTCGTCGCCGCCTCGTGGCGGGCGTTCGCCGACGAGCCGCACAATCGCGCGCTGGTCGCGAAGCTGGCGGCGGCCGGCGTGAACATGGAGTCGCTGCAGCCCCCTCTCGGCGACGAGACGCCCGGCCCGCTCGCCGGCCGTGTCTACGTCCTGACCGGCACCCTCGAGACGATGACCCGGGAAGCGGCGGTGGCGGCGCTGGAACGGCTCGGCGCGAAGGTGACGGGATCGGTCAGCCGCAAGACCACGGCGGTCGTCGTCGGGGCCGAGGCCGGCAGAAAGCTCGAGAAGGCGCGCCAGCTGGGCGTGCCGCTGCTCAGCGAAGATGAGCTGAAGACGCTTATAATCGAGTAAGTGTCGAGGCGCTTCACGTTTTTGACCGTCGCGCTCAGCGCGCTGGTGGCGTTCCTGGTCGGGCTGATTCTGGCCGGCGAGTTCACCCCCGCGCCGATTGTCTCGACCGCGCCGCGCGCGCTGTCGGCGGGACCGGCGGCGCGTCCGGCGTCGCTGACCGAGGCGCCGGGGGTCGTCAGCTTCGCCGACGTCGCGGAGCGGATGAACGGCGCGGTGGTGAACATCGACGCGACGTCGCGCGGCGGTGATCGCGATCCGTTGAGTCTCTTCCGCCGCGGCGACAGCGCCGGCGACGCCGCGGTGCCGCGCGACCCGGATGCCCCCCGGCAGGGCTCCGGCAGTGGCTTCCTAATCGACCGCGAGGGCTTCATCCTCACGAACCATCACATGATCGAGGCGGCGCAGCGCATCACCGTGACGCTGGCCGATGGCCGCAGCTTTCGCGCCGAAGTGATCGGGCGGGACCCGGCGATCGACGTCGCGCTGCTGAAGATCCCCGGCAGCCATGACCTGCCAGAGGCGCCGCTCGGTAACTCTGACGATCTGCGGGTCGGGGAGTGGGTCTGCGCGATCGGCAACCCGCTCGGCTACGTCCACTCCGTCACCGTCGGGGTCGTCAGCTTCATCGGCCGCAAGTTGTTCGACGCCAGCCTGGACGACTACATCCAGACCGATGCGGCGATCAACTTCGGCAACAGCGGCGGGCCGCTGATCAACGCCCGCGGCGAGGTCGTCGGCATCAACTCGGCGATCAGCTCGCGCGCCAGCAACATCGGCTTCGCGGTGCCGATCAACCAGGCGATCGCCATCCTGCCGCAGCTCAAGGCCAGGGGGCGGGTGTCGCGCGGCTACATGGGCGTGCTGCTGACCGACGTCACGCCGGCGCTGCAGCGGTCGCTCGCTTTGGCGACGTCGCGCGGCGCGCTGGTCCAGGACGTCACCGCCAATTCGCCGGCGGAGCGCGCCGGGCTGCACGTCTACGACGTCATCCTCGATGTCGAGGGCACGGACGTCGCCACCAACGAGGAGCTGATTCGCAATATCTCGGCGCGGCAGCCGGGGACGATCGCCCGGCTCGGCGTCGCCCGCGACGCCCGCCGCTTCACGCTGCCGATCAAGCTGGCGGAGCGTCCGCCGCGTGACGACGGGGAGAGCGACCCGGCCGGCGCGCCGGCGGTCCCGCGCCTGGCCGAGCTGACCCCGGAGCTGCCGCTCGGCCTCGCCGTCCGCGAGCTCGACCGGACGTTTGCCAGCCGGCTGGCGATCCCCGATGGCGTCGCCGGGGTCGTGGTGTCGCGGGTCGATCCGACCGGCACGGCGTTCTCGGCGTCGGTCCGCCGCGGCTTCGTGATCATGGAAATCAACCGCCGGCCGGTCCGGACGGTGGCCGACTACCAGCGGCTGCTGGCGGCGGCGCGTCCCGGCGACGTGCTCGCCCTGTACTGTTTCGATCCCACCCTGTCGCAGCGCGCGCTCGTCACGGTGACCATGGAATGAGCCGGCGCTTCCACCTCCAATGAAATCACGCATCCTGATCATCGACGATGAGGGGGAGATCCGGAAATCGCTCCGGATGATCCTCGAGTACGAAGGCTACGACGTGATCGAGGCGTCGAGCGGCGCCGAGGGACTGAGCGCCGCCGAACGCGAGACGCCGGACCTCGTCTTCCTCGACGTCAAGATGCCCGGCATGGACGGCCTCGAGGTGCTGCAGCGGCTGCAGACGCTCCGCGAGACGCTGCCGGTGGTGGTCATCTCCGGCCATGCCAGCAAGGAAGAGGTCGCCAACTCGATCAAGCGCGGCGCGCTCGACTTCATCGAGAAGCCGCTCGGCAGCGATCGCGTGCTCGTCACCGTCAAGAACGCGCTCGAGCACGAGCGGCTGCGCGACGAGAACACGTCGCTCAAGCGCGCCGTCGAAGTGCGCCACCAGATGGTCGGCGAGTCGCCGACGCTGCGGCAGGTCTGGGACGCGATCAAACGTGCCGCCCCGACCAACGCGACCGTGCTGATTCTCGGCGAGAGCGGCTCCGGCAAGGAACTGGTCGCCCGCTCGATTCACCGCAACAGCCTGCGCAGCCGCGAGCGCTTCGTGCAGGTCAACTGCGCGGCGATTCCGGAGGAGCTGATCGAATCGGAGCTGTTCGGCCACGAGAAGGGGTCGTTCACCGGCGCGACCGAGAAGCAGATCGGCAAGTTCGAGCAGGCGGATCGCGGCACGATCTTCCTCGACGAAGTCGGCGACATGAGTCCGAAGACCCAGGCCAAGGTGCTGCGGGTGCTGCAGGAGGGGGAGGTCGAGCGGCTCGGCTCGGCCCGCACCATCAAGGTCGACGTCCGGGTGATTGCCGCGACCAACAAGGACCTCGAGCAGGAGATCGAGAAGGGCACATTCCGCGAGGATCTCTACTTCCGCCTCAGCGTCATCCCGATTCGGGTCCCGCCGCTGCGCGACCGGCGCGAGGACATCCCCGCGCTGGTCCGGCATTTCGGCGACCTGTTCAGCCGCGACAACAACCGCCGGCCGCAGCGGTTCACGCCGGCGGCGCTCGAGTTCCTGCAGCGGGCGCGCTGGAAGGGCAACGTCCGCGAGCTCAAGAACACGGTCGAGCGGCTGATCATCATGGCGCCCGGCGAGGCCATCGACGTCGACGACCTCCGCGACGTCGTCCGGCTCGAGACCAGGCCGGCGGCCGGCGAAGCGGAGCGCGACCGGCCCGGCACGCTGCGCGAGTTCAAGGAATCGGCCGAGCGGACGTTCCTGGTCGGCAAGCTGCGCGAGAACAACTGGAACATCTCGAAGACCGCGGAGGTGATCGGCACACCGCGGAGCAATCTCTACAAGAAGCTCGAGCAATACGCGATTTCGCAGGAGAATGATGGAGGATAGCGGAGGGCGGAGCAGCGAGTCGTAGACTCACCGCCGCAGCAGGCCAGACGATCGCCCGCGTGAGCGTCCTTACCGGCGCGAAGGCGAGAGGAAAGTCCGAACTCCGAAGGGCAGTGCGCCGGGTAACGCCCGGTCAGGGCAACCTGAAGGAAAGTGGCACAGAAAATATACCGCCCGACTTCGCGCTTCGCGGATGAAGGTAAGGGTGAAAAGGTGCGGTAAGAGCGCACCGCGCCGGTGGCAACATCGGTGGCAGGCAAAACCCCGCACGGAGCAAGGCCAAATAGGGAAGCGTTACAGGACGGCCCGTCCGAAGCTTCCGGGTAGGCTGCTTGATCCCGCCAGTAATGGCGGGGCTAGAGGAATGATCGTCACCCGCTCGAGCCCGCAACGGCGACGGCGGGGACAGAATTCGGCTTACGGCCGGCTGCGGCGGCCTTTTTCGTTTCTCGAACGCACGGCGGCCGCGACGGCGCGCGCCGCGCACGCTTATTGCTTAGGTTCAACACCGTATGGCTCATTACCTCGTCACCGGCGGAGCCGGGTTCATCGGCTCGCACCTCGCCACCGAACTTCGTCGTCGCGGCCACCGGGTCCGCGTCGCCGACTCGCTGATCACCGGGAAACGCAGCAACCTCGATCACATTCCTGACGTCGAGTTTCTGGACGGGGACCTGGCGGATCTGGCCTTCGCGACCCGAGCCGTGAACGGCTGCGACTACGTGCTGCACCAGGCGGCCATTCCGTCGGTGCCGCGATCGGTCAAGGATCCGATCGCCTCGAACCGGGCCAATGTCGACGGCACGCTCAACACGCTGGTCGCGGCGCGGGATGCCGGCGTCAAGCGCCTGGTCTTCGCGGCGTCGTCATCGGCCTACGGCGATACGCCAACGCTGCCGAAGCACGAGGGGATGCCGACCGGACCGCTGTCGCCGTATGCCCTGCAGAAGGTCGTCGGCGAGCAGTACCTGCAGATGTTCACGCGGCTCTACGGGCTCGAGACCGTCAGCATCCGCTACTTCAACGTCTTCGGGCCCCGCCAGGACCCGTCGTCTCCGTATTCGGGGGTGATCTCGGTCTTTGCGACCGCGCTGCTCGAGAACCGGCCGCCAAATATCTACGGCGATGGCGAGCAGACGCGCGACTTCACCTACGTCGCCAATGTGGTGGACGGCGTGCTGCGGGCGTGCGAGGCGCCCAAGGCGAGCGGCGAAATCATCAACGTCGCGACCGGCGGCCGGGTGTCGCTCAACACGCTCTACCGCTCGATGCGCGAGATCATCGGCGGGACGCTGGAGCCGACTTATCAGCCGGGGCGCCAGGGGGACGTCCGCGATTCGCAGGCCGACATCAGCAAGGCCAAGGCCCTGCTCGGCTACGCACCCATCGTCTCCTTCGAGGACGGCCTCGCCCAGACGATCGCGTGGTACCGATCGTCGCGCACCGCCGCAACGGTCACATAAAGAAAAACGGCGCCGGGGCGGTCAGCCCCGGCGCCATCCCATGCGTCGGCCGGTCGGAGGTTGCTCCGACCGGCTGGCGCGTCACTCGATCAGAAAATCACCCGGACGCCGAAGCGAATCAGCCGGTTGCTCTGGCCGATGACGCTCGTCACCCGGCCGAAGTTGCCGCTGCCGAACGACCCGCTCGGGTTGTTGTAGTGCGCCGTGTTCGGCAGGTTGAAGAAGTCCGCCCTGAGCTCAGCGTGGCGCGCTCCCATCCGCAGGATCTTGACCAGCGAGGCATCGAGGTTGACGTAGGCCGGGCCGGTCAGCAGCCCGTTTCTCCTGACGTTGCCGAACCTGCCCGCCTCCGGTGCCGAGAAGACGGCGGTGTCGAACCACAGCGCCTGCGATCCGATCCCGCCGATCACCTTCGGCGTACCGCTGGCGTCGGGCCGTTGTGTGTTCCCCGGCGCCCGAAGCCCCGCGGCGCTCGCGGTGAAGTTGATCGGCGTGCCGGAGGTCGCGGAAAACAGCCCCGACACCTGCCAGTCGCCGAGCACCCGGCCGACGATGCCGTCGTGCATCCACTTGCTCTGCGGCCCGAACGGCAGCAGGTAGACGAAACTGGCGGAATAGTTGTGCAGCGAGTCGAAGCTGCTGCGGCCCCAGCTGCGCTCGAAGTCGGCCGGCGTGTCGATCGACCCGTTGCTGTCGCCGTTGAAGTAGTTGTAGCCGCGGCCGAGCGTGTACGAGTTGGTGATGAGCAGCCCGTTCTTCATGCGGCGGTCGACCTTGACCTGCATCGAGTTGTACTGCGACTTCACCGGAATCGTCGTCGTCGTGCTCGCGGTACGGCCGTACTTGGCGAACAGCGGCCGTCCGGCATTGTCGGCGCCGAGCGTGTAGCCCGCATTCAGGTCGATGCGCGCGATGATGTCCTGGCCGCGGTTGCCGACGTAGGCCACTTCACCGGTGAACCCGCCGGGCAGCTCGCGCTGGTAGGCGACGTTCCAGGCGTGCAGGCGCCCCTCGTGCAGATTGGTCGGCACCGAGAAGAAGCCCTGCTGTTTGAACGCATCGGCCGGGACGATCCCGGTATCGGGAATGGCGGCGAAGTTGGGCGCCGGGAGCCCGGCAGCCAGCGACCCGGCGGTGGCGAAGCTGTTGGCCGGGTTGATCTGGTTGTTCTGCTTGACCGGATAGTTGAAGGCGTACGAGTTGTCCGGCCAGGGGGTGGTGCTGACGCCGTAGCCGGCGCGGAGCACGTTCCGATCGTTGAGGCGCCACGAGATGCCGGTGCGCGGGTTGAAGTTCTTCCAGTAGCTCTTGACCCCCAGGTTCGCCGGCACCTGACTGTAGCCGGCGACGCGGAGCGTGTTGTTGGTTTCGTCGTAGTTCGCCAGGCCGCCGCGGTCGCTGAGCCCGACGAGCGGCGTGTAGTACTCGTGGCGCAGGCCGAGGTCCACCGTGACCTGGGGCCGCACCTGCCACTTGTCCTGGACGTACGAGAACACACCCCAGTGCCGCGTGCCCGGCGCGATGTCGGTAATCAGATCCCGGCCGACGCTCTGCGGCGCGTCGAGGAGGAAGGACGCGAAGGCGTTCGCGAAGCCGTTCTGGGCGGCGGTGTCGGCGGGCGTGGCGGTGGTTGAGCCGCGGAAGCGGAAGACGCCGCGCGGGCCGCCGTTGTCCTGCACCTGCAGCAGGTAGTCGCGGTTGTAGCGCAGGTCGCCGCCGATCTTGATGGTGTGATTGGCGTGGAGCTTGGTGATCGTCGTCGCCGTGGTCCAGGTGCGCTCGGAGCGATCCCACGGCAGCGACGCCGAATAGCCGACCAGCGCGCTGTCGTAGCCGGCGACATCGATGGTCGTGATGCCGCTCGAGAACTTGTTGAGGTTGACGCCGCGGATGCCCAGTTCCTCGGACGTGTTCAGCCCGTCCGCCTCGGACACCGCCTGATTGTGGTAATAGCTCATGCCGACGCGGACTTCCTGGACGAGCGACGGCGACCAGGTCCGGTTGTAGTTACCGGCGACGTTTTGAGTGGGATTGGTTCCGTAGCCTGCGAATCCCTTGATCCCGCCGTAGATGCCGAACGTCGCCGGGTCG